>NZ_JBATQW010000029.1:0-175669 GCF_049292215.1 Geothrix sp.
CCTCATGCTCCTTCAGCGCGTGGATGATCTGCTCCTCGCTGAACCGGCTTTTCCTCATGGCTCCTCCTCTGCTCGATTGAGGTGGATTCCACAGAATAATCGGACTAATTTACGGGGAGAACGTCAAAAAGGTGAGTGGGCACGAGTGCGGGGACACGCCTCCTGGGTCTAGGTGCCCGCCAACGCCGTAGGACTGGGAATGGGCCGGGGAAGGTTCCCTACGGCTCGCGGCGATGCCCCGCGACTTCAACAGCCCAGGTTGCCGGGCGCCTGGGGTGTCCAAAATAACCTCCAGGGTCCTGAATGCCGACCAGGGATTCAGGCAGGCCAAGATGCCCCGCCGGGGGATGGTGCCAGCGGTGTCCGGCGGTCCCCATACCCGTTTCGGATCCACCGCTTCCGGCACTTTGGTCCACTCGAACCTGATGGATGGATCATGAACCCCAACCCTCACCAGACAAGCTCGGCACCTGGAACCCTCCTCTTACTGGTGGCCCTTGCAGCCAGCCTGCTGGTCGGGGGCCTTGGCCTCCGCAATCTGAATGCAAGGCGGGGGGACGCCACCAAGCTCGCGGAGGTCCAGAGCCGCAACCTCGCTCAGGCCATCGACCGGAACCTCACGGGCATCTTAGAGCGGATCGACTTGGTGCTCAGTACGGTGATCGGCGAGTTGGGACGGAACCGCAATGCGGCTGGATTCGATCGGGCCCGCATGGCGGCCTTCATCGCCACCGAGGAAGCCCTGGTTCCGGAGGCCGTGGCGATCCGTGTGACGGATGCCCAGGGCAGGGTGCTCTTCGGGAATGCCACCGGGGATCCCTCGGCCAGCCTGGCAACCATCGAATCCTTTCGCTACCTGAAGGATCACCCTGAGGCCGGGCAGTTCTTGGAGAAGCCTGCCATTGGCGTGTTCACAAAGCAGTGGGTGGTCCGGTCCGCACGGCGCTACAACCTCCCAGATGGCCGGTTCGGCGGGATCGTCGTCATGCCCATGCTGGTAGAGAATTTCCGGAGACGGCTGGCGGGGTTCGATGTCGGCCCCAATGGCACCATCACCCTCAGGGATGTCGATGGCGGCCTCATCACGCGACATCCCATGCCCCCGGAGGGGCCCAACAACAGGATAGGAGATCACAGCCCTGCACCGGAACTGCGGGAGATCATCCGGGCCGGGCTCCCCGAGGCGACCTATTTCACCCGGACTCCCTTTGATGGTGTGCCCCGTTCCTATGCCGCACGCAAGATCCAGGGCCGGCCGCTGAGGGTGGGCGTGGGCCTAGCAGAGCAGGACTACCTCGCCCAGTGGCGGCGGGGGCGCAACATGACGGTGATCGTCATCGGAGCCTCTCTCCTAGGAATCTGGCTCCTGGTCGCCCTTCTCTGGGTCGCCTGGAGGCGGCAGCTCGGCGTGACGATGGCGCTGCAGGCCAGCGAGGAGCGCTTCCGGACCTATGTGGAGCAGTCAAGCGATGTCATTTTTACGCTCGATTCCGAAGGTCGCTTTCAGTTCGTGTCTCCCGCCTGGGGCAGGCACTTCGGCTATCCAGCCAGCGAAGTTATCGGGAAGCCATTTGTCCCCTTCGTACATCCGGAGGATGTGAAACCCTGTGCCGAGTATCTCGGTGAGGTGCTGACCAGCGGACGAAGCGCCACCAGCCCGCCCTACCGGGTTCGCCGCATGGATGGCTCCTGGCTATGGTTCCGGGCCAATGGCACCCGGCTCCTGACCGAGGAAGGAGCGCTGGGGTTCATGGGGGTGGCCCACGACATCTCTGAGCGGAAGCGCGCGGAGGAGGCACTCCGGGAGAGTGAGGTCCGCTACCGCTCTCTCTTCAACTCCATGTCGGACGCCTTTGCCACCGTCGACATGCAGGGGCGGATCATCTCCTTCAACCCGGCCTTCAGGGACCTGCTCGCACGCCCGGAGGGGGAGATAACCCGCCTGACCTATGAGGACATTACCCCGGCCCGGTGGCACGTCTGCGAGGGCGAGATCATACGCGAGCAGGTGATGCAGCGGGGCTATTCGGAGGTCTACGAGAAGGAATACCTGCGCGGGGACGGGCGGTTGGTTCCTGTCGAGCTGAAGGTCTTCCTGAGCCGGGATGGCGCGGGGAATCCCCTGGGCATGAACGCCATCATCCGCGACATCAGCGAGCGCAAGCAGGCTGAGGTGGAGCGCAGGAAGGCCCAGGAGGAAGCCCGGCGGCTGGAAGAGCAGGTGGTCCAGGCGCAGAAGATGGAGAGCCTCGGCAGTCTGGCGGGAGGGGTGGCCCACGACATGAACAACGTGATTGGCGCCATCCTGGGGCTCGCATCGGTGGAGGCTGGGGAAGCCCCACAAGGATCCGTGCGCCGGGAGCGGATGGACACCATCATCCAGGCCTGCCAGCGGGGCGGTAGCCTCCTGAAGGGGCTGCTGGGCTTCGCCCGGAAGGGGCTGGCTGATGCGCGCCTGCTGGACCTGAACATTCTGGTACGAGACCAGGTGGCGCTGCTGGAGCGGACGACCCTCCAGAAGGTGCAACTGGACATGGACCTTGAGTCCGACCTTCCCATGGTGAAGGGAGACCCATCGGCACTGAGCAATGCGCTCATGAACTTGTGTGTCAATGCCGTGGATGCCATGCCGGAAGGAGGAACGCTGCGCCTGCGGACCCGCCATAAGGAGGGCTGGGTGCGCCTAGAAGTGGAGGACAGCGGGTCGGGTATGCCGCCAGAGGTCCTGGCCCGGGCCCTGGACCCCTTCTTCACCACGAAGGCCCAGGGAAAGGGCACCGGCCTGGGCCTTTCAACCACTTACAGCACGGTGAAGGCCCACCAGGGGCGGATGGAGTTGCTGAGCCAGCCAGGCGCCGGGACCACGGTCTCCATCCTGGTTCCGGCAAGCGCCGAAGCCCTCCCGCCGGTCGAGATCAGTCCCAGTCAGGGCGAGCAGAAGATACTGCGCATCCTGGTGGTCGACGACGACGAACTGATCCAAATCGCCCTGGGGAGCCTACTGGAAACCTTGGGCCACTCTGCCACCACGGTCTCCAGCGCGGAGGAGGCCCTGGCCGCTCTGGCAGGCGGTCTGGAGGTTGACTGCGTCATCCTGGACATGAACATGCCTGGCCTTGGAGGTGCTGCCGCCCTTCCGAAGATCCGTGCGCTCCGCCCAGGCCTTCCCATCCTGCTGGCCACAGGCCGGGCCGACCAGACTGCCATGGACCTGGTGAGCGACTCAGCCCAGGTGCTCCTTCTGCCGAAACCATTCACCCTGCAGGATCTGAGGAGCAGCCTCATGGCCCTGACCTCGACTCCGGTACCTGCCTGAGGGGTCCAACCCTCTCGGCGAGATGTTCATCGGCAATCTCACGAACGTGGAATTGGAGGTCGCGGTGGTTCCGTAACTGACGTCCCCCCCCCAAGATTATCCCGGTCTCTGTGCGGAATCCGGGTTGATTTGGTTGGTGTTGCTAGGCTGGGTGGAGGGAGCCCGAGGCGTCCGGAACTCAGCACAGCGGCCCTCATTTATGGGCACTGATTCAAGGGGATGTCCCATCCTACGAGGCTGACCATCAGGCAGGTCAGCTCTAATGCTGGAAGCCATTGTTGCCCTTCATTGAGAACGTTGATTACTTAACTCAACAAAGGGGAAGCCCGGGTGAACACGGACTTCCCAAGTGGGAAGAATGGCCCTCCATGGATTGATTCATGACGCGGAGCTTCAGCTCTCTTCGAAATAGGCATCATCCTGGATGTCCTCCCACCCGGTGATCATGGCCTTGATGTTTGTCAGAGGCGTATGCCCGGTGGTCGTTAGGTAGACGTGTCCAATGAGGAAGGCAACCAACCCAAACGCTCCGAGGACATGCACGACTGCAACGACCCAAAGCGAAGAGGGTGACCACCCCATCGCATGTTGAAGGTTGGGGTAGAAGTAGTAGAGGGCGCCCGTAGTGGCCTGAACGGGAAGAATGAGGACCTTGAAGCCCAGGTAGGCCAGCCGTTGCAGGGGATTCAGCTTGGCCATCCGGTGCTTCTTCACCGGGTGGGGTGCGCCCTTGAAGATGCCCGTGAGGTAGAAGGCGACCATCTCCCGCAGGAACTTCCGAGTGGGGATGTACTGGCGCCACTCGCCGGTGGTGACGTGCCAGAAAATGGCAAAGACGATGAGCGTGATCAGGGCTATGGCAAGGATGTTGTGGAGGGACACCGCACTCTGGAAGCCGAAGAGGTGGATGCCCAAGCCACGAATCTCGAAGCCCGTGAGCATCATGAGGATGATCATCACCGCTTGGGCCCAGTGCCAGAGGCGTTCAAACGTTTCATAGAGAACAACTCGTCGCATGAAGCCTCCTAGTGGCGCACGTTGGTGTAGCGGATGTAGCCATGAATACCCACTCCTAATAGGGTGAGCAGAACCATGCCGATTCCGATTTTGTCGATACCTGTTCCACGGTCACGGCCAATGAGGTAGAACCCCGGGACGTTGGCGAGCCGACCGTTTCGGCTATGACACTCCACGCAATTAAGGGCTTGCTCCTTGGGGGCGACCATGTGGGTGATGGGCCAAAGCATAGAGGTCTTCACGAAGCCGTACTTCCCGCTGTAGGGCAACCCGGCGGTTTCCATGCCCATCCTGATGGCGACGTCCCAGTTCCAGTCGCCCCAGAAGGCGCCCGAGCCCTTAGGGCCTGACGTGTAGGGGGCCACGAACCGGTTCAGGACCGTGTCGTAGGGCTGGCTGCCTTCATGGAACTTGAAGGGCCAGATCTTGGCGTTGGGATCGGCATAGGACCCCGCGGCGGGATTGAGGACGACTTTCCCGCTGGCGGGGATGGTGATGGTGTCGGTCAGCCGCAGGAATTGGAGGTTGCCGTTATACCACTCATAGGTCGGCTTGACGTTCCGTTGCCAGACCATCTCCCCGTGGATGCTGTTGTAGGTCTCGAAGCCATTGGCATCCTCCTCCTTGTAGCCCCGCCCATTCTTCAGGCGACCGGCGGTGGCCCAGTCCCAGTAGGTGTTGGTGGGCAGCGTGCCCCGGGCGAAGGCGGGGATGTGGCAGGTCTGGCAGGCCACCTTCTGGTAGTGGCGGTTCAGGATGTAGGACTTGTGAGGAGAATCCGAGTGGCAGGATGCACATGACATCCGGGACAGGTTCTCGCCAGGGAATTTGGACTGCTCGCGACGATCCGCCGGAATGACATAGTTCGGGCCGCCCAACTGGTGCGCATCGGATACATGGCAGTCCACGCAATCCATGCCCGCGCCCTGTTTGGACATGTGCACATCCTCGAGGCGGGGGGCCTTCAGGATGGTGTCATCCAGGTCCCCATGCTTGGTGGCATCACCACCACCCCCGAAGAAGTGGCACACGCCGCAATTCCTGTTGGTGGGCGCGCCGACTTTCTGGGCCACCTCCGCCAGGGGCACGGCGGGATTGGGCCAGCCTCCCTTCTCCTTTTCATAGTCGCCGGTGGTGTCGTGGCACACGAGGCAGTCCACGTTCTCCTGCCGGGTGAAATCGAAGTCCTTGTTCTTGAGGCCGTAGCCGGCGTGGCAGCGGGCGCAGCCCTCGGTGTTTCCCCCAATGATCGAGATGCAGTAGTTGTTCACCAGGCTGGTGGCCTTGCCGTAGCCGTCCTTGCCGTCCTTCGAGGCATTCCAGGTCCAGTGGGACGTAGCCATAACCTGCTGGGCAGCCTTGGTGTGGCAGGTGAGGCAGGCCCGGGTGACAGCCGGGCCGTCGCCCTCCTTGAACGGTCCCTTTAGGATCAAGAATTTGCTGTGATCAGCCGTGAGGCGTCTACCCTTGGCGGCGTGCACTGCCGTGAATGAACCATGGCCTGGGGGAGCAGGCTGGTTCGCCTGCTGGGCCTGGGCCATCGTCAATGGAATAACCATGTGACAGAGCACCGCCAGGTACATTCGCGACAGCCAGGAGTGCGCTCGGGTTCTGGATTTGTGATGCATGAGTTCTCCTGAATGCAGAGGATTGACCTGGTTCCTGGACTCGGAACCATGGATGGGCCACTGGCGGGAGCGATGGGCTCGTCGCCTTAAATCTAGGAATGGTATGGGCTGGAACTGTTGTTGATCAGTGGCGCCGCGACTGGCCCGGACTCGGTGTCAGCGCTGGATGTGCTGGGAATGGCCATGGCATACGCAGGAGATGCCGGGGTTGGCCTCCAGCTGACCCGTGGCATAGCTGATGGCTGCTTCCTCGGGCAAACAAGAATCGGCGAGGATCCTCACGTTAATACCGGCTGATTCAAGAGCCACACGTGCCCCCGCCCCCATGCCTAGTCCAATCACAGCCTGGCAGTCCCCCAACAACCGAAGGAACCGGTTGTGGTCATGCGAATGGGCATGCGGGTGACCCTTCACCTGAGCGTGGGTGTCCTCGGCTGAAACTTGGTCGTTTGCGCGAATCTCACGTTGTTCAATCTGGCCACCATCTAGGGTAAAGATGAGGAATGCGGGGCTCCGCCCGAAATGGGCTGAGATCTCGGAGTGGTTATCAAGGGGAATGGCAACTTTCATGGTGGAGTCCTTTTCATTCGCTAGCGATGGCCAGGCGATGGTGGGGGGAGGTGGCTAATCGAATGTCGAGAATGGCTTCGCCTTCCTCCCCATCGAGGCCCGCGACCTGAAGGAGGCCCTTCTCCCGATCAATGCCGATGACCCTTGCCCGGAGGAACTCGATGGGGTTGGGCCGCTGCACAGTGTCAGTTGCGAATACACCGGGGACACCATCCACGCTCTGCCAGGAATCTGTTGGCATTCGACCCGACGGAGCGTGATAGGTGATGACCCAGAGCTCGACACCTTCGTACAGTCCCGCCAGGCCAGGCACATAGGGCTGAAAGAACTCCAGGATGGCCCTCCTCAACGGCACAAAAAACTTCGGGACGCGCCCACGCCTGGTAGGAGCGAGATGAACGATGCCGATGGGGCGGAGGGTGAAGGCAACAGTCGGTCTCAACGGGAGAACGGTTGGATTTACTAGCTCGCTGCCAGTCACCCTGCACCTCCAGGAGGCGTTGCGTGGGACACACACCTCTTCTGATCCCTGCCACTGAGGCGGGCGGATCGATGATTCATATCGTCGTTCCTCAATTCGATGGTCCGGGTTCCAGGAAGAGGGGTTAGCGCTTCGCCTGGGCCTGGAGGGTCTTGATGAGGTTCTCGAAGAGCGCGCTATAGGACGTGGCTCCACGTATGGTCTCGATGGAGGAAGAAACCTCAACGACCTTCAGGTTGGACTGCTCACGGAAGGCCTCCGCATACTCAGCGGGAGTGTTCGGGTCCACCAGGACGAGGTCGGGCTTCAACTGCTTGATGTGGAGCAGCAGGGTCTGCGGGCTGGGGAGTTCCCCAGGAGTTCCCTTGCATACGAGGAATTGAGGACCCCCCATGGAAGAAAAATTCTGCCAACCGCATTGCGCGGTGAAGACCTTCACTCCATGCAGAGGTTTCAGAGCCGTCTTCCATCGCTGAATGTCCTTCGCCAGAGCCTTCTGGAAGGCATCCGCATTAGCCATGAACAGTGCTCGACTCGCGGGTCTCAATTCACCAAGACCTTTGGCGATGTGCCGGGCGATAAGGCCGCCATTTTCCGGGTTCAACCAGAAGAACGGATCTCCGGAGGCAAACGCCGGATCGACAGATCCGAAGCATGTTGAGGTGGGCTGGTTGGTTCTCGCAGTCCCCTTGGATACATCGATCCACTTGGGCTCACCACCCTTTCGAGCCGTACTTCCAACCGTGCGAAAGACATCCGAGATGGCCGCAGATTCGTTCATGAACCCAGTCCAGACGATCGCTTCCGCCGTGGCCAGGCGAGCCTTCGAGGTCGATTCAACCTGAAGATCCTTGCGAAGGATGCATCCCTTGAACAGGTTTACCGTGTCGACCTGTCCACCACCGACTGCCTTGACGATGGGCTCGAGGTCGGTGACTGCGACCGCCACAGTCATCCGCCCTTCCTTTTGTGGCTGGTTGGCGCCGAAAGCGAAGCTACCCGTGACTAGCAGGGCCAGGAATGTGCGCCAGATTTGATTCAATGGGATGTGTTGCATTTCAACCTCCTGTTGGTTGGAAGTGGGATGTGTTCAGGCAGACGGATCCCGCCCGCGATGGAAGTGGCGATTGTTCTGGAATGGATTTTGGAGACTGGGGATCACCCCATGTCTGCGGCACCAACTCCCTGAAAGCAGAGTCAGATTCGACGATCTGAGGACCGCTTCCGCGAGTGATCGAGATCTAGGCGGGATAGACGTTCGACTGATTGCAGTCCATGAAGCACTGGAAAGTCATTTGAGAACATCCAGCAAAGGATCAAAATGCAAAAGCATTGCCAAGTCATATAAAATTAAATAAAACAATAATTAAAAATTAATACCAAGTTAAATCGAAATGGATTGATTGCAAAATGCATTGGCAATCAGAGTAATAATCACTGCGAATTGCAGTGTGGCCTACACTCGCCGCAGCTTTCTCCAAAGGGTGGTGGTGTGAATGCCCAACTCCTTTGCGGCAGCCGTCCGATTCCCGTTGTGGCGGTCGAGTGCGGCCTGGATCAGAGCAATCTCATGGCTCCGAAGGTCCTGGCTTGAGGTTGATTTCCCCTTCGTCGAGGGCCTTGAACCCATTCCCTCGAAGGTCGAAGGTAGCTCTGCAACCTGGATCTGATCCCGTTGGCAAAGCACATAGGCGTGCTCGACGGCGTTCTCCAGTTCCCGGATGTTGCCAGGCCAGGAGTGGCGCATGAAGCGATCCATCACTTCGGGTGCAAAACCCTCGACCTGCCTGCCATGGAGGGCAATTTGGCGGGCCAGAAATCGCCGGGCCAGGGCTGGGATGTCTTCCTTCCTCTCGCGAAGAGGAGGGATTGCAATCTGCATGACGTTCAGTCGGTAGAAGAGGTCCTCCCGGAATCGGCCTTCCTTGACCTCAGTGCGGAGGTCGCGATGGGTGGCGGCGATGAAGCGGACATTTGCCTTCACCAAATCATTCGATCCCAGAGGCTCGTAGGTCCGCTCCTGGATGACCCGAAGGAGGCGGACCTGAAGAGGGGCGGAGATGTCCCCAATCTCGTCTAGGAACAGGGTTCCGCCCTCGGCAGCGGCAATACGCCCCTTGCGATCCCTCTTGGCATCCGTAAAAGCACCAGCCTTGTGACCGAAGAGTTCAGCCTCCAGCAGGGTGTCGGGGAGGGCTCCGCAATTCAGGGTGACCATTGGCTTACGGGCCCGGGTGCTCAGGTCATGGATGGCCCTCGCCATGAGTTCCTTGCCCGTACCACTCTCGCCGTGGATCAAAACGGTGCTGTCGCTCTGGGCCAGGAGTGGCAGGAGTTTGAAGATTTCCCACATCCGGTGGTTGGCGGAGGTCATCTGGTGGAAGGTGGCCCGGCCCTCGACCGCCTTTCTGAGTTCCTCCACGAGGGTCAGGTCGCGGAAGGACTCTACGCCGCCAACCACGTCTCCATTCTGGTTCCGTAGCAGGGCTGTGCTCACGGTGATGGAGACCTTCCGGTGTGCGGACGTATGGATGTTCACGTGCTTATTGATCAGCGGCGAGCCTGTTGACATCGTCTCTTTCAGCGCACAGGCGCCCTCACAGATGTCCGCATTGAATACCTGCCAGCACGGCTTTCCCAGGGCCTCCTCAGGCGTGATGCCGATGATCTCCGCCGCAGCACGGTTGAAGGACGTGATGTGGAACTGGTCATCGACCGTGAATACGCCGTCATTAATTGAGTCCAGGATGGTTCGGAGGTCGGCAGATAGCTTGTCCGAGGCGGCCCCTGGGGACCCTTTTTTGGTTAAGCGCTTCATGCTTCCCCCACTATTGCATTATGCAGTGGTCGTCTATGATGTGCTGCAAAATCGCCGGATACAGGAACTGTGAATGTTCTTGTGACCCTTCACAATCGGCTGACAGAGTCTGGAGTTGCGACTGGCTAGAGCTACTGGAACTGGGCGCCCGGTTCTGAATGGTGGGCACTGGTGGGGTCGAACCGGCCGGCTGATTGCACTCAGCCCCGCGAATCTGCAGGTGAGCCCCCTCCTTCTGCATCTCTCAGGGATGAAATCACCCCACCGGGGAAAGGCCGGTCCATTGGAGGTGCGACAGGTCACCCTGTCCCACCCCTTGGGTAAGGTGCCCTTGGTGAAACGAAGGAGGTTTCCATGAAGGCTACCGCTATCGTCGCTGCCACTGCCCTGCTTCTGGCCCTGCCTGTGGTGGCTCAGACCACCGAGACCGGCCCCAGGCGCGATCAGGTGCGCAAGCAGGATGGAACTGGCATGGGCAAGGCTAGTGGCACCCAGAGCCAGCTTCGCAAGCGTGACGGGAGTTGCGGCAACCCCAATCCGACTGGGACGCGCGGCGCAGGCCAAGGGACCCGGAAGGGACAGGGCCGCTGAGTTGGCCTGAACAAGGCAGGGGAGGGCGCACTTGCGTCCTCCCCTCAATGCGCTTGTGTTTTCCTTGTGAGGGATGCCGATGATCAAGTCTGCCTTTCTGATTTGTCTTGCCTCTGTGCTGGTGGCCGAAGATGCGCCAGAGCGTCCGACAGCGCGCCTGAGCCTGGGGAGCTTCACCGATAGCTATTCGGATAGCACCGGCACCTGGAAAGGGTGGTCCCTGGCCGGGGAATGGTTCCGCGACGAGCACGGGCCATGGAGCCTCTCCGCGGTCGGCACCCAGCGACCCGAAGGAAAGGGCACCATGTTCACCGTGGCCAAGGATCATTCCTTTGGTGAAAGCAGCTGGGTCTGGGCCAGCGTGGGGGTTGGAACCGGGGCGGATTTCATTCCAACGTTCAGGGGTAATGTTGACCTCAATCTTGGCGTTTCTGGCCCATGGTCGATGGGCTTGGAGGCCGGCTGGAACCGCTTCCGGGATGGGTCCTCTACCTTGTTGCTGCAGGCCGGACCGGGTTGGCTGGGCGAGACGTGGAGTGCCTCCGTCCGGGTTCAACAACTGCGTTACCTACCCGGAGAATTCTCAGATACCGGTTACCTAGCCGATCTTCGCTGGGGAGCCAACAACCTGCGTCGCTGGCACAGCCTTCGAGTCGGTTGGGGCCAGGGAATCATCGATTCGCTCCAACCTGGTGGCAGTTACTCCACCAGCACCATGTATGGCGGTGGTGGAAGGGGACGGGGACCTGGAAGCGGCGGTACTGGAACCTATTCGGTGACCACGACCCAGTACGACTACCCAAAATTGAAAGAATTCCTCATCAGTACCAGCAGCCATGTGCCCATCAGCAATCGGTTTGCGCTCCGGGCTGATCTGGCCTGGGGACAGCGGGAAACCCAATTCAAGGTCTGGAGCGCGAGCCTCCAGACGCTCATCACCTTCTGATGCAGCAACTCGGAACTAGACTGGACCCATGAACGCCCCTCACCTTCTTGCCAGCATTGGCAAACGCCTTAGGCGCCCAGGCACCTGGGGCGTCGTGGTGCTGTTTGGCACCCTATGGAACGTGCTTCGCTGGGTGGCCGGGCCCGAGACCCTCTCCCCGGGGGAGTTCCTGCTCCCCTTCGCTTTTGGCATTCTCCTGCTCGGTCTTGCGGCTACCCCCTGGCAGTGGACCGGCGACGAGCGCTCCATGGCTTCCGTGCCACGAGGCCTCATCCAAGCGCTGCCATGGAACGCGCTGCTTCTGCTGCTGCTGGTCGCCTTGTTGCCCGAGCCTGGCTATCGAGGTGGGCGCGGGGGGGCTTCCTCCCTGTGGTTCCTTCCGAATCTTCCTCCGCGGCTGCTGATCCTGCTCGTCGCCTGCGGCGCCTTTGGGTTGTTGGCTGGGTGGATCCTGGCGGATCGTGATCACGAGGCGCAGAGGGCCGAGGTGCAAACTCGGTTGGCTCGTGAGGCTCAAGCGAAGGCCCTTCAGGGGCAGATGAACCCTCATGTGCTCTTCAATACCCTGAGCGGCCTTGCGGAGTTGGCACGAGAGAATGGTGCCGCTACCGAGGAGGCCCTCGTGGCATTGGCGGGACTGTTGCGTCGTCTGATGAACCACTCGGCCCAGGCCAAGGTCACGCTCGACGAAGAGCGAGGATTGGTAGAGGGATTCCTTGCCATGGAGCAGTTCCGCCTGGGAGACCGCCTAGCCGTGCACTGGAACTGGGATGCGCGTCTGGAGGATGTCGAAGTCCCGCCCCTGCTGCTCCAACCGCTGGTGGAGAACGCCATCAAACACGGCATCGCTCCTTGTCGTGAAGGCGGAGAATTGGAGATCGGACTTGGGGGTGAGCCAGGTCGCCTGAGGCTCTGGGTCTCCAATACGGGAAGGACCTATGAACCTGGCGACGCCACAGGCGTGGGACTGGCCAATCTCCAGCAGAGGCTGAGCCTCATGGATGGTTGCAGAACCCATTTGGATCTTCGCGCAGAGGGTGATCGAACGGTCGCTGAAGTGATTCTGGAGCCCACCCATGGCTGAAACTTTGCGGGTCCTGGTGGCTGAGGATGAGCCTTACAATCGCAAACGCTTGTCCCGGTTGTTGCAGGAAGCCGGATGCGAGGTGGTGGCCGAACTCCGGGATGGACCTGCTGTCCTGGAATGGTTGGAATCTGGAGGCCAGGTAGATGCCGCGTTTCTTGATATCGAAATGCCAGGTGCCACGGGGTTGGAAGTCGCCCTGGATCTTCCCAAAACGATCTCTGTAGTCTTCGTGACAGCCTTTGCCGAGCACGCGGTCAAGGCGTTCGAGACCGCTGCCCTGGATTACCTATTGAAGCCCGCCACGGCAGACCGCATAGCAGTCGCTATTGCCCGGATCCGCGATCGACGTGCAGGCCAGTTGGCCACAAATCGCCCACCTTCCCCCCTGCGCTACCCCGTGCGTGCTGGTGAAGGCTTAGTGTTTATGGAATTGGCACGGACCAGCCACTTTCTAGTGGAAGACGAAGTCGTCTGGGCCTACGTGGGTGGCGAGCGCCACAAGACCCCCTGGAAGAGCCTGACCGAAGTGGAAGCGTCCCTTCCCAAGGATGTGCTCGTGAAGGGGCATCGGAACATGCTCCTGCGGCCTGAAGCGGTTCTGGGCATCAAGGCCGGTGACTATGGTCGATTGACGGTTCGACTCCAAGGTGGGCTTGTCGTGGAAGTGAGTCGCGGCGCCGCACCAGGCCTGAAGGCAAGGCTCGGGCTTCCCTGACACCCAGCCCCTTGAATCTGTCATTTGGCCCTAGCGGTATGTCGCTGGGCGTTCTCAGAGAACCCTTCAAGTTCGCCATGCATCAATGGGAGTGACTTGGAGTCCCAGTGAACCTGCGCAAACTGACATCCCTGACTGCTCTGCTCTCATTCTCGGTGTTAATCACATCGGGAGCGGTGCTCTTCCTGACCCCACAGGGTCGAGTGGCCTTCTGGTCCGAATGGCGGCTTTGGGGCCTCACCAAGGAAGCCTGGGGAGCCATGCATATTCTTCTCAGCCTCCTGTTCTTGGTGGCCGGGGTCGTGCACATCATCCTGAACTGGCGGCCGATGTTGTCCTATCTTCGGGATCGGACCAGGCAAATGAAGGTCGTTACCCCGGAGTTTGTGGCTTCTGCCGTTGTGACCACTTTATTCGTGATAGGGCCGTTGCTGGGGTGGCCCCCCTTTCGTTGGGTGATGGATCTGAATACCTATGCGAAGGACCAGGGGAGCCGCACCTACGGTGAACCCCCCTATGGCCATGCAGAACAGAGCAGCCTGCAATCGTTTGCCCAGAAAACGGGAATCGATTTGGAGAAGGCCCAGGCACTGCTCCGCATTCGCGGGATCTCCTATCAAGGGCCTCAAGAGCGCCTTCAGGATATCGCCAAGAAGAATCACCTCACCCCACAGCAGGTCTACCTGGCCATAAAGCCCGCCGAAATCGCCAAGGCGCCTGTTCTGGGACTTCCAGAGGAAGTAGCTCCAGGCCTGGGGCGAAAGACGCTAGAAGATTTGTGCAAGGAATATCATCTCGACCTGGCACGAGTTCGAACCCTGTTGGAAGCCCGTAAGTTGAATGTGAAAGTCGATCAACCGTTTCGCGCATTGGCAGAATCCAACGGGCTGGGTCCACATGAACTATATGCCGTCATCCGGGAGGGCTTGAGGTAGGGCTTCCTATAGGAGCATTAAATCCAGTGAAGCACGCCGCGCAATGGCACATTCCATCATCCGAGCAGACACCTACAAGGAGAATCCATGCTCACTTCGATCTTATACTCTGCCCTCCTGATCGTGGCCCCCATGTGGGCCGCATCTTCAGATCAATCGCCATCAACCCAACCCCTTTCGAAAGGAAGCGTGGAGGCACTTCAACTTGTGCTTGAGGACGAACGCCGGGCTGAAGCGCTCTATGCCGCTGTGCTGTTAAAACATGGTGAGGTTCGTCCCTTCTCGAACATCATCGAAGCCGAGCGGCGGCACCAGTGCGCTCTGGAGAACCTATTCACGGCTCATGGTCTTTCCGTTCCCCCGAACCCTTGGAAGGACAGAAAGGTCGAGGCTCCAAGCACTTTTCGAGCCGCCTGCGAAGCGGGCATCACTGCCGAAATCGAGAATGTGTCCCTTTACGATCGATTGATGAAAACCGTCACTGAACGGGATCTGATCGAGGTCTTTGAACGGCTGCGCTGGGCTAGCCAGGAGCGCCACTTGCCCGCCCTTCGGAGGCAAGTAGGACGATAGGTTCTCTATTCCTAGGCGAGTGGGACTTCCAACCCAGGAGATGAATGGGGGTCGTGACTCAGGGCAGTCCCGCATACTGGGGATCCGTCAAAACCTCGATCTCACCGATATGCCCAAGCGCGTGATCTAGGTCCGAGATGATGTCTTCAACATCCTCGATGCCTACGGAAAAGCGCACGAGCCCATCAGTGATGCCTGCGGCAATACGGCTCTCACGAGCCATGCTCGCGTGAGTCATGGAGGCGGGATGGCTGATGAGCGTCTCCACGCCACCCAGGGACACCGCGAGCCCGGCAAGATGCACGTTGTCCATGACGACTCGTCCAGCCTCCATGCCACCTTTTAGTTCAAACGAGATCATGGAGCCAAATCCGGTCATTTGCTGCTTCGCAAGGTCATGCTGGGGATGGCTTGGCAGGCCGATGTAGCGAACCCAGGCCACCTGCGGATGAGCCTCCAACCAGGGTGCGATCTTGCGGGCGTTCTCTTCAGCCCGCTCAACCCTCAGGGCCAGGGTCTTTAACCCCCGACTCACCATGTAGGACTGGTGGGGGTCCATGTTGGCGCCCAGGTTGATGAGCATGGCGCGGATCTGTTTGTGCAAAGCCTCCGTTTTCGCCACGACGATACCACCGACAATGTCGGCATGACCGTTGATGAATTTCGTCACGGAGTGCAGTACGACATCTGCACCCATGTCGAGGGGCTTCTGGAGGTGGGGGCTGGCGAAGGTGTTATCCACCACCAGCAGGGCGCCGGCGGCATGGGCGATGTCCGCAGCCGCTGCGATGTCTGTGACGGACATGGCGGGGTTGGAAGGGGACTCGATGTAGACAATCTTGGTGTTCACCTTCATGGCCTTGGAGATGTTTTCCAGGTCAGATGTGTCGACATAGGTGGACTCGACTCCGAATCGACTCATGTGCTTCTCCATCAGGCCCCGACTGGGACCGTACACCGAGTCCGTGCTTACCATGTGATCTCCAGCACTGAGCAGTGCGAGATACACGGTGCTTACCGCCCCCATCCCACTGGCCATGGCCGTTGCTCCAAAGCCGTTTTCGAGTTGGGCAACGTTCTCTTCCAGTGCTGCCGTCGTCGGGTTCCCGATGCGGGTGTAGATGTAACCATCCTCGATTCCCGCGAATCGATTGGCTCCCTGCTGGGCATTCCGAAAAGCAAAGGTGGACGTCTGATAGATGGGAGTCACCACGCTCCCATGGGCGTCCTCCCGGATTCCCGCATGTACCAGCTTGGTATTGAAACCCTTGTTGCGAGTATCCATGGAGGCTCCTGTTCAGAGTGGTTCGTGGCAGGCTTGCGGTTACATTCAAAGATAACCAATAAGGAATCATATCAGAGATGACAAATCAGTCATTTATTGAATAAAGTGCCAGAGTATCAGGGGTGGAAGCTAAAAACAATTGATTAACCATATGGTAATAACACATTCTATTCACAACCGGTGTGACGTTCTCCCCAGGAACCAGTCCAAGAAAACTGGAAGCCCTCCACACCTTATTCTCTGGTAGAAAAAATGTGTTAGCTGGGAATGGCAATTTTGGAAACCCATCGATCGATTTCCAAACTATTCATAATGTGAAAATTACCCTAGCCTACGAATCTGAGGGTCGGACGTTCGAGTTCTCTCGGTACCACCAACAGAACCAACACTTACGATCACCTTGGCGGTGGCCGTTTTGCTTGGTGGGTGCACCCTGGGTGGACTCAAAAACATGGTGCAGGCTTTTGGTGCGCTCGATTCATGTGCCGAGTCTCGTAGTTCCGCCTGGCAATCCTCTGGTTCCGGTTGCTTCTGCGGTTCCAGTGCTCGAACCTCTGACCAGGCCATTGCCTTCTCCACCCGCCTCCATCTGAAGAGGAACCATGCTCCGGTCCCTGATGTTGCCCCTGGTCCTCCTGGCACTGCCATTGTTCGCGCAATCGCCCGTGAGGGTTCTGGACTTTGCCACCGAGACGGTCGGCGAGGAGCCCAGAACCCTGATCCCCATCGTCGGGAAGTGGACCATCACCCAAGACCAGGGGCGGAAGGTCCTGAAAGTCGATGGGACCCGCTGGCGGGAAGGGCAGCGCCTGGCCAACCTCCCGGCTCGGGCCAAGGCCCTCTACGGCGAGCGGTACGCGGAGTTCCTGGACAGCGTGAAGGCCTTCGCCTACTTCCCCTATGTGGTCGCACGGGACGTCAGCGACTTCCAGGGGGGGGAGATCAGCCTGCGCTTCAAGGCCATGGCGGGGCGGGTGGATCAGGCCAGCGGCATCCTCTTCGACCTGAGGTCGAACGGCAACTACTACGCCCTGCGGGCCAACGCCCTGGAGAACAACCTCGCCCTCTGGCGCGTCGTGAAGGGCAAGCGGGAGGCCGTGAAGTGGGCCCGGAACCTGACGATCATCCGTGGCCAGTGGCATGAGCTCAAGGTCTTGGTCCGGGGGCGGACCCTGGAAGGGTACCTGGATGGGAACCGATTCCTGGAACACGCCCTCGAGCAGCCGGTCAGCGGACATGTCGGGATTTGGACGAAGGCGGACAGCGTCTGCCTGTTCGAGCGGTTCACGGTCGCCAGCTCAAGGTGAGCATCCCCGCGGCACAATTGCCTCCCGCGAGAACATCCGACTCCGCCCAGGGCGTCCATTGCCGGAGTAACCTGTAGGTCATGCCCGCCCGTGATGCCACCAAGTCCCGAACACTTGAGCAGGACCGCCCCGGTCTGGCCTGTTCCTGGACCTGCACGGGCCACTGCCCGACCTGCCAGGCTCAGCCGCAGGGTCAGGGCCAACCGTGGCCGGGCGACGGGAGGCCCTGAAGCGCCAGGTCCGCCCTTGGGACCTCAGCGGCTTGTCTGGTCGGTTGTCCCGCCCCCCGATGCCACTCTTCACCCTCCCTGGGACGGCATCCGATAGGCGGGATACCTGCCCGTCGCGCAGGGGCGTGGCCCCGGCGCAGCCAAGCTCGGGAAGTGACCTGCCCAGGGGAGTGCACCAATGAGCTCAGGACCCCGAAACATCCCCACGCCCCAGGCCGGGGGCATGCACGTGCCCGAGATCATCGACGCCTTCGCCCACCGGATGATGTATTCCATCGCCAAGGACGCGCATACCGCAACCGACTTCGATGTCTATCAGGGGCTGGCCTTCGCGGTCCGGGACCGGCTCATGGAGCGCTGGTTCAGCACCCAGAGCGCCTACTACAAGCAGGACGCGAAGCGGGTCTACTACCTGTCGCTGGAATTCCTCATGGGGCGCGCGCTCCTCAACAACGTGGTGAACCTGGGCGCAGCGGATGCCTACAGCCGGGCCATGGGGGAGTTGGGCTTCCGGCTCGAGGACATCACCGAGCAGGAGTGGGACGCGGGCCTGGGCAACGGCGGCCTCGGCCGCCTGGCCGCCTGCATCCTGGACGCCGCCGCCACCCTGGAACTACCCTTCTACGGCTACGGCATCCGGTACGAGTACGGAATCTTCTTCCAGAAGATCATCGACGGCCAGCAGACCGAGTATCCCGACGGCTGGCTGCGCTACGGTAATCCCTGGGAGATACAGCGCCCTGACGCCATCTTCCCGGTGCGCTTCCACGGCCGGACCCAGGGCCACGTCGACGCCAATGGGCGCTACCGGGTGGAGTGGCTGGACACCCAGGACGTCTGGGCCATGGCCTACGACACGCCCATCGCGGGCTACCGCAACGGCACGGTGAACACCCTGCGGCTCTGGTCGGCCAAGTCCAGCCGCGAGTTCGACCTGGCGCGCTTCAACTCGGGGCAGTACGTCCGGGCCGTGGAGGACAAGACCATCTCCGAGAACATCTCGAAGGTGCTCTATCCCGCAGACGACCAGAGCGCCGGGAAGGAGTTGCGCCTGAAGCAGCAGTACTTCTTCGTATCGGCCACCCTGCAGGACGTGGTGCGCCGGTTCAAGAAGCGGCCCAGCTGGCGCTGGGAGGACCTGCCGGACAAGGTGGCCGTCCAGATGAACGACACCCACCCGGCCCTGGTGGTCCCAGAGCTCATGCGGGTGCTGCTGGACCAGGAGGGCCTGGAGTGGGACTTGGCCTGGGCCCTTACCCAGCAGGTCTGCGCCTACACCAACCACACCATCCTGCCGGAGGCCATGGAGGTCTGGCCCATGGAGCTGTGGCGCAATCTGCTGCCCCGCCACGCGGAGCTCGTGGAGGAGATCGACCGCCGCTTCCGGCTGACCGTGCGGGAGCGCTACCCCTTCGACGATGCCAAGCTCCAGCGCCTGGCCATCGTGGACAACGGCCACAGCGTGCGCATGGCCAACCTGGCCATTGTGGGCAGCCACTCCGTCAACGGCGTGGCCCAGCTCCACACGGACATCCTGAAGGCCTCCACCTTCGCCGAGATGAACGAGCTCTTCCCGGGCCGCCTCAACAACAAGACCAACGGCATCACCCCCCGGCGCTGGCTGCTCAAGTGCAACCCCGGCCTGGCCAGTCTGGTGACCGAGGCCATCGGCGAAGGCTGGACCCGCGACCTGGATGCCCTCCGCGGCCTGGAGCGCTTTGCTACCGATGCCTCGTTCCAGGATCGCTGGACGCGGGTCAAGCGGGCCAACAAGGAGGCGCTCGCCACCTGGGCGGGGCAGACCCTGGACTCCGCTCTGGATCCGACCTACCTGTTCGACGTCCAGGTGAAGCGGATCCACGAATACAAGCGGCAGCTGCTGAACCTCCTCCACGTCGCGACCCTCTGGAACCGCCTTCGGGACGGTGGGGACGCCGGCGTGCCCAGGGCCGTCATGATCGGTGGCAAGGCCGCGCCGGCCTACTGGGTGGCGAAGCACATCATCCACCTGGCCAATGCCATGGCCCAGGCGATCCAGGCTGACCCGGCCACCAAGGGGCGCCTGAGCCTGACCTTCCTGCCCAACTACCGGGTGTCCCTGGCCGAGCTGATCTTCCCAGCCTCCGAGCTTTCCGAGCAGATCTCCACGGCCGGGACGGAGGCCTCCGGCACCGGCAACATGAAGGCGGCCCTCAACGGCGCCCTCACCATCGGCACGCTGGACGGCGCCAACATCGAGATCAAGGAAGAGGTGGGCGAAGCCAACATCTTCATCTTCGGGCACACGGCGGAAGGCATCGTCCGGCTGCGGGACTCGGGCTATCGCCCCGGTGACTGGATCCAGGGCAACCCTGAGCTGCGCCGAGCCATTGACACCATCTCGACCCTGGATGGGGGGCGCTTCCAGTCCGTGGGCCGGATCCTGCTGGATTCGGACCACTACTTCCACTGCGCGGACTATGCCTCGTACCTGGAGGGGCAGGAGCAGGTCTCGGCCACCTATGCCAATCCCTCGGAGTGGGCCCACAGGTCCATCCTGAACGTGGCCGGCATGGGGAAGTTCTCCATCGACCGCACCGTCCGGGAATATGCCCGGGACATCTGGAAGGCCGAGGCCGTGCCTGTCCCGCTACCCTAGCCCGTACCACCTCGTCTTGCAGTCCATCCAGGAAGGTCGGCCATGTCCAACCCCATCCGACGCATCGCCATCTCCACCGGAGGCGGCGACGCCCCAGGCCTCAATGCAGTCATCCGCGCCGTGGTCATTGCCGCCTCCAACCGGGGGTGGGAGACCTACGGCATCCGGGAGGGCTTCAACGGCATCCTCTTTCCCGAGCGCTTCCCGGACGGGGGCGTGTTCCGCCTGACGCGGGACCGGGTACGGGGCATCGGCCACCTGGGCGGCACCATCCTCGGCACCACCAACAAGGGCAACCCGCTGCACTTCCCCATGAAGATGCCGGACGGCTCGGTGAAGGACGTGGACCGTACTGACGAAATTCTGGAGTGCTTCGCGCGCAAGGAGCTGGACGCCCTCATCTCCATCGGAGGAGATGGCTCCCTCACCATCGCCCATGCCCTCTTCCAGAAGGGTCTGCGGGTGGTGGGCGTTCCCAAGACCATCGACAACGACCTGGACAAGACCTACACCACGTTCGGCTTCGACACGGCCGTGGGGTTCGCCACGGAGTGCCTGGACCGCCTGCACAGCACCGCCGAGAGCCACCAGCGGGTGTTCGTGGTGGAGATGATGGGGCGCTACGCCGGCTGGATCGCCCTCAACTCCGGCATTTCCGGCAGCGCCCACGCCATCCTGATTCCCGAGATCCCCTTCGACCTGGACAAAGTCGCTGCCAAGATCCGGGCGAGGGATCAGGTCGGGCGCATGTACTCCCTGGTGGTGGTGGCCGAGGGGGCCAATCCTGCCGCGGGACACCGCTCGGTCCTCGAACAGGCCGAGATCGGCCACGCCGAGCGCCTGGGCGGAATCGGCGAGTGGGTGGCCAAGGAACTGCAGGCACGCACCGGCAAGGATGCCCGGGTGGTGGTGCTGGGGCATCTGCTGCGCGGCGGCAGTCCCACGAGCTTTGACCGTCTCGCAGCCCTGCGCTTCGGCACGGCGGCCGTTCGCGCCCTCGAGGAGGGGCAGAACGGCATCATGGTGGCCCTGGCCCTGGCCGGGGTGAACTACGTCCCGCTCGAAGAGGTCGCAGGCCGCATGAAGGCCGTGCCCCTGGACTGCGACACCCTCCAGACCGGACGGGACCTGGGCATCGCTTTCGGCGACTAGCTGGTTTTTTCCTTTGGGATCAGGACCGAGAATTCCACAACCTACCCGGATTCTTGTGGATGCAAAATTTTTTTCCAAGGTCGAAGGGGGCAGGTGGCCCTGGAGACAAGGCGTTTGGAGGGCTGGTGAATTGTCAGGGCACCGATTCGTAACACCCTTGTTTCCATGCCTTCACCGGGTTCTGGATACCCTAATGTGCGTTCTATCACAAGGACGGGAACCTTCAGGGTTTTTTAATGGACGCCACTCTGAGGCCCGTTTAGCTTGAACTCGACAGATCCCACCCTAGGCAGATTGGTCCGTTGGTCAGACCGCTCTTTGTCTGCCTTTCACCACGCCCCCCAACCCTCCCACTAAGGAGCCTACCCATGAAGATCTCCCGCATCGCCGGCATCGCCGCGCTGCTCACCGCCGGGTTTGCCTCGGCCCAGACCCCCACCATCAAGCTGGATGGCGTCCTCCTCGAATTCTGGGCCACCCAGATGATGGACAACAACCTGCGCATGAACACCACGGCCAGCGCCGGTGCCTCGAAATACTACGCGCTCGATTCCCGCTTCCAGGAGAACACTTTCGCCGTCAAGCGCTCGGAGGTCTACCTGAGCGGCACGGTGACGGACACGATCAGCTGGAACATCATGTTCGACCCCAATAACAGCAACACTACTGCCGTTCCCAATGCCGTGCTCCAGGACTTCGTCCTGACCTGGGCCTTCGCCCCGGGCTTCAATGTCAAGGCCGGCCAGTTCAAGATGCCCACCTGCTACGAGGCCACCCTCGTCGCCGCCCGCGAGATCCTGTTCTTCGAGCGCAACCAGATCAACCGCCGCTTCGCTGATGCCCGCGACCGCGGCCTCTGGTTCAGCTACACCTACGGCGATGCCAAGGCCTTCCAGGGCAAGCTGAACTTCGCCATCTCCAACGGCACTACCGATGACGGCAGTGGCGGCAAGAACAACGAGAACACCCTGGCCGGCTCCGGCAATGCCCAGAAGGACTTCACCGTCCGCTTCGAGAGCACCTTCCTGTCCAAGCACAAGGCCGGTGCCTACTACCGCGAGGGCGTGACGGGCTTGAAGGACTCCAGCATGGTGAACGCCACGGTTCCGGCCACCTGGACCGTCGGCGCCCCCGGTGCCACCCAGATCAAGGACAACAAGGATAAGACCACCCTCATGGGTGCTTACTACGCCTTCAACACCAGCAACTTCCAGGTCAGCGCCGAGTACGCCACGGGCCTGCTGGGACGGCGCTATGCCACCCTCTTCACGGCCGCCGCCGCCCCCCTCCGCGAGCACCTCGATCAGAAGTTCACCGGCTACGTGGTGGACGGTGCCTACAAGATGGGCAACCACTGGATCACCGGCCGGTATGACATGCTGAACTACAACTCCGGCGACAACTGGTACACCGCCACCAACCCCTACACCACCAACGTGGCGACGGGCGTGGCGACGGGGAACGACTACAGCCCCAAGTACACGGAAATCACCCTGGGCTATAACTACGTGTTCATCCCGACCAAGCAGTCCGCGGGCAAGATCAAGCTCGACTACGTCATGCGCAGCAAGAACTTCCTGGCTCCCCGCGCCGGCCAGACTGGCGAGCAGGGCGGCAACAGCCTCGTCGCCTCCCTGATGTGGTCCTACTAAGTCGTCTACGTTAGTCGATTCTTCTATTCGCAACACCACGGAACTCCTGGGTCACAACCCATGAGTTCCGTGGTTTTTTTGGGGCGAATGGGTGTAGAATTCCCAATACCACCCATCCACATCTTCTTTGTTCAGGAGCAGCCATGCGCAAGCACCTCTTGGCCCTGGGCGCCACTCTGGCGCTCACCCCGTGCCTGTTGGCACAGAAGATCGGCGTCATCAACTCCATGAGCGGCCCCGAGGCGCCCATCGGCGAGAACATCACCAACGGCATCAAGCTGGCGGAGGAAGACCTCAAGAAGAAAGGCATCAACCTCCAGCTTGTGTGGGAAGACGACACCGGCAAGCCCCAGATCTCCATGAGCGCCATGGAAAAACTGGCCACCCGCGACAACGTGGTGGGCGTGGTGGGCCCCTACACCTCAGCCTGTTCCAACGCCGTGGCCAAGCTGGCCGAGAAGTACAAGGTGTCGCTACTCATCCCGGCCGCTGCCAAGGAGGAGATCACCCGCCAGGGCCTGAAGTACGTCTTCCGCATGAACGCCCCGGCCGACAAGTACGCCTCCAGCCTCATCGATGCGGCACTGTCGCTGGGCAAGCCGAAGACCATCGCCTTCGTGTATGAGAACACCGACTTTGGCACCTCCACCTCGAAGACCGCCAAGGACTACGTGGCCACCAAGGGAATCCAGGTTGTGTCGGATGTGTCCTACCCCAAGGGCTCGGCGGACTACCGGTCCACGCTGGCCCAGATCAAGTCGAAGAATCCCGACCTGGTGTTCATGGTCTCCTACGTGGCCGACGCCATCTTGCTGATGCGGCAGTCCAAGGAAGTGGGGCTCCAGCCCCAGGCCTTCCTCGGCGCCGGCGCCGGGTTCACCACCACCGAGTTCGCCAAGGAAAAGGCCATCTCCGAGAGCGTCATCTCCTGCACCCAGTGGACCGATGACGTGAGCTGGCCAGGTGCGAAGGACTTCGGCACCCGCTACAAGGCCAAGTTTGGCAAGGAACCCACCTACCACGCTGCCTGCGCCTACGCCTCGATGATGATCATGGCGGAGACCGCCAAGAACGCCGGGGGCGACCGGGCCAAGACCCGTGACGCCCTCAAGGCTGGCAAGTGGGACGGAGTCATGGGCGAGGTGAAGTTCGCGGACTACGATGGCTTCACGAATCAGAACGACCACCAGATGCTGGTGCAGCAGATCCTCTCCGGGAACTACGAGACAATTCTGCCTGCCAAGTTCGCCACGAAGAAGGCGGTCTATCCCTTCCCCAAGTGGAAGTGAGGTTCGATCTGTCCGGGGATGCGCGCGCTGCGCGCATCCCCTGGGCCGCACCAAAGTTCATCTGAGGCGGACTTTGGACTGATTTCCAGGAGGTTTTCACGGCCATGGCTGTCTTCATGCAATCTCTTATCAGCGGCATCCTGATCGGCGGGGTGTACGCGCTCATCGGCATCGGCCTCACGCTCATCTTCGGCGTGATGCGGGTCATCAACTTCGCCCACGGCGACATCCTGATGGTCGGGATGTACCTCACCTACATCATCTTCACGATGCTGGGCATCGACCCCTTCGTCTCGGTGCTGATCACCTTCCCCTTGATGTTCCTGTTCGGGGGCTTCCTCCAGAAGGTGTTCATCAACCGGGTGCTGAACGCCTTGGCGCAGAACCAGATCCTGCTCACCATCGGCCTCGGGCTCATCATGAGCAACACCGTCATGCTGATCTTTACTTCCGACTACAAGATCCTCACCACGACCTACTCCTCCTCCACGATCCAGGTGGGCGGCGGTGTCTCGGTGTCCACGCCCCTGCTGATCTCCTTCCTGATCACCTCGGCCATCACGGCGGCGCTTTACTGGTTCCTGCTGAAGACCGACACGGGACAGGCCATCCGCGCCACGGCCCAGGACCGGGACGCCGCCCAGCTCATGGGCATCAACGTGAAGCGGATGTCCATCATCGCGTTTGGCCTCGGCTCTGCCCTAGCCGGCACGGCAGGCGCGCTGATCTCGCCGACCTACTACATCTTTCCCCAGGTGGGCGGCGTCTTCACCCTGAAGGCCTTCGTCATCACCGTGCTGGGCGGCATGGGCAGCGTGGTAGGTGCCACGCTGGGCGGCATCCTGATCGGCGTCACCGAATCCATGAGTGCGGTCTACATCTCGTCCGGGTGGAAGGACGTGATCGTCTTCGTGCTCTTCCTGCTGGTGCTCCTCTTCAAGCCCTCGGGCCTGATGGGCAAGTCGCGGACCTGAGGAGATCACGATGAACAAGACCATCCTCAAGGCCACCCTCCTGCTCGCGGTCCTCGGCGGCCTCCTGGCCATTCCGAAGTTCGTGGACAGCCCCTACGCCCTCCACATGATGATCCTGCTGTTCATGAGCGTGATGATGGGGCAGAGCTGGAACATCCTCGGCGGCTATGCCGGACAGCATTCCGTCGGCCACGCGGCCTACTTCGGCGTGGGCGCCTACACCACCATGATGCTCATGCACACCAAGCAGATCGCCCCCTGGTACGGGGTATGGGCCGGCATTGCCCTGGTGGTCGTGGTGGCTCTGATCATCGGCAGCATCTGCTTCCGCTTGCGGGGCCCCTACTTCGTCCTGGCCTCCATCGCCGTGGCGGAGATCCTCCGCCTGTCCGCCATCAACCTGACCACCCTGACCAACGGTGCCGAGGGCATCCTGGCCACGGAACTGCCGGCGTTCAAGATCGGCGGGACCATCATCACGGACTTCGCCACCAAGGTGCCGTTCTACTACATCGGGCTCTTCCTGGTCGCGCTCACCATCGCCGTCACCTACCTGGTCCAGCACTCCAAGTTGGGCTACTTCTTCCAGGCCATCCGGGAAGACCAGGACGCGGCCCACTCGCTGGGCATCTCCATCTCACTCTACAAGAACATCGCGCTCGTAATCTCGGCGGTGCTCACCTCGCTGGCCGGCAGCTTCTATGGCATCTATGTGGGCTTCGTGGATCCGCCGACCGTGCTGGGCCTGGATGTGTCAGTCCAGATCATGCTCATCTGCATCATCGGCGGCATGGGAACCCTGTGGGGTCCGGTGCTCGGCTCGCTGGTGCTGGTACCGCTCTCCGAGGCCCTGCGCAGCAACATGATCACCGAGGCGCTCGTGAAAGTCGGCATGGTGAACGCGGAATCGAAAATCGGGATCTTCCTGAAAGAGAACCTGTCCCACGCCCATGTGCTGCTCTACGGCATCCTCGTGGTGGTCGTGATCCTCTTCATGCCGGACGGGCTCATGGGATTCATAAAGAAACTGGCCAAGCGCCGGAAGCAGGAGGCAGTCTGATGGCCATCCTGGAGATCAAGAACGTCAGCAAGTTCTTCGGCGGCCTGGCTGCCAACTCAGACGTGTCCTTCTCAGTGGAAGAGGGCATGATCATGGGCCTCATCGGACCCAACGGCGCCGGGAAGACCACCCTGTTCAACTGCATCACCGGGTACTACCCGCCCTCAAAGGGCGAGATCCTCTTCGATGGCCGGCGCATGAATGGGCTGGATCCGGACAAGGTCTGCATGCTGGGCATGGTCCGAACCTGGCAGAAGGTGCGGCCCTTGGCCAAGCTCTCCGTGGTGGACAACGTCATGGTGGGTGCCCTGGCGCGCACCTCGTCCTTGAAGGTCGCCCGAGAACTGGCCATGGAGCAGATCAAGGTGGTCCGCATGGAGCACCGGGCAGATTTCATCGCGGGGGGGTTGCCCATCGGCGAGCGCAAGAAGCTGGAAGTGGCTCGGGCCCTGGCCACCCAGCCCAAGCTGCTGCTGCTGGACGAAGTGATGGGCGGCCTGAATCCGGCCGAAAGCGAGGAGATCATCCAACTCATCCTCGACATCAAAAAGCGGGGTCTCACGCAGATGGTCATCGAGCACGACATGAAGGCCATCATGCGCATCTCCGACCGGATCGTCGTCTTGACCTCGGGCGAGAAGCTCACGGAGGGCTCTCCGCAGGAAGTCGTCAGCAACCCCGACGTGATCAGCGCCTACCTGGGTGAAGCCCATGCTTAAGATCGAAAAGCTCAATTTCGCCTACGGCGACCTCAAGGTGCTCTGGGACGTGGACCTGGAAGTGAACCAGGGCGAGATCGTCACCGTCGTCGGCGCCAACGGCGCCGGCAAGTCCACCACGCTGAAGAACATCTCCCGCCTGGTCAAGCCCACCTCGGGCACCATCACCTTCGACGGCAAGGACATGGCCAAGATGCAGTCGCATCACGTGGTCGAGGCCGGGCTGGTCCAGGTGCCTGAAGGTCGGCGCATCTTTCCAGAGATGACGGTGATGGAGAACCTCCGCATGGGCTCCTACGTCAAGGCCACCCGGGCCGACCGCCAGAAGAACATCGACTGGGTGTTCGACCTGTTCCCCAGGCTCAAGGAACGGGAGAAGCAGCTGGGCGGCACCATGTCAGGTGGCGAGCAGCAGATGCTTGCCATCGCCCGGGGCCTCATGGCCAACCCCAAGATCCTGCTGCTGGACGAGCCTTCCCTCGGTCTTTCCCCACTGCTGGTGAAGAACATCTTCGACATCATCACTGGCATCAACAAGGAGGGGGTTACCATTCTCCTGGTGGAACAGAACGTCTACCAGTCCCTCCGCATCTCCCACCGGGCCTACGTCATGGAAACCGGCCGGGTCGTGCTCACCGGGAAAGGTGACGAACTGCTCAACAACGATCATATTAAGAAGGCCTTCCTGGGCATGTGAGGAGAAGACGATGACGTCCGTCGAAAAGTGGATGACCAAGAACCCCGTCACAATCGAGCAGGATGCCTCGATCATCGAAGCCATCCACCTCATGAAGGAGAAGGGCGTTCGGCGTCTGCCCGTCATGGCCAAGGGCAGGTTCACGGGTCTGATCACGGAGCGGATGATCAAGGACTACACCCCGGGCAAGGCGACTTCCCTGGATACCTGGGAAGTGCATTACCTGCTCTCCAAGACCCCGGTGAAGGACCTGATGAACCCCGCGCCGCGCACGATCACCCCTGAGGAGGACCTCGCCACCGCGGCCCAGGCCATCCTGGACCACAAGCTGTATGGCCTCTGCGTGGTGGACGGCCAGGGCGACCTCGTGGGCATCATGTCCGTCGGCGACATGCTCCGGGCGGTCGTGGAGTTTGCCAAGACCGACAAGTAAGCGCCGTCAACGGAATGGGTTGACCCTGGCTCGGGTTCCCCGGGAAGATCGAAGTGCATCTTCCTCTGGAGGTACCTTGAGCCTGGCTCAGCGTGTGCGCGACATCCGCGTGGGATTCGAGCGGCCCTTCTGGGTGGCGAACATCAGCGAGCTGTTCGAGCGCCTCTCCTACTACGCGGCCTTCGCGTCCCTGGCGCGCTACCTGAACGAGTCGCTTGGCTTTCCGACCCAGGATGCCAGCAGCCTGGCCGGTCTGTTCGGCGGCCTGGTCTGGTTCCTGGCGGCCTTCGGGGGCGCGATCACGGACCGCCTCGGGTTCCGCCGGGCGCTCTCCCTGGCGTACCTGATCCTCAGCTGTTCCTACTTCCTTCTGGGGTCGCTTGGATCCTCGTGGATGGTGCCGATCCGTGGCATGGTGCCCCTCGGCGTCCTGGTGGCCTTCCTGTTGATGCTGCCGGCCCTGGGTATCGCGCTGGTGAAGCCGGCCGTGGTCGGGACTACGGCGCGGGCGTCGAATGAAAACGTCCGCTCAATTGGGTATTCGATCTACTACACGCTGGTGAACATCGGCGGCGCGGCCGGCCCCTTCGTTGCGTCCTACGTCCACCGGCACATGAGCGTCGAGAATGTTTTCCGTGTGGCCGCACTCAGCGTGTTCGTGATGTTCTTCGCGGTGCTGCTGATGTTCAAAGAGCCGCGGAAAGAAGGGGATGCACCACCGCCCTCCCTGGTGGAAACCGGGAGGAACTTCGTCACCGTGATCTCGAACCCGAAGTTCATGCTGTTCCTGTTGATCTTCACGGGTTACTGGGTGGTGTACTGGCAGGAGTTCATCACGCTGCCCCTGTACGTCGCGAAGTACATCGATCCCAAGGCGGACACGGAGCTTCTGCTGATGACCGGGCCGCTGGCGGTGATCGCGCTGACGGTGCTGATCAATCTGGCCACCCAGAGGATCGCCTCCGTAAAGGCCGTCACCCTGGGGACCCTCATGTCCTCCCTGGCCTGGATCGTGCTGATCTTCATGCCCACCGTGACCGGCGTGATTATCACGCTCGTCTGCGTCGCGCTAGGTGAGATCGTGCAGTCCCCGCGCTACTACGAGTACATCTCGCGCCTAGCCCCCCCCGGGCAGCAGGGCACCTACATGGGCTTCGCGTTCCTTCCGATCGGCCTCGGTTCGCTGATCGGCGGCTGGTTCGGCGGAAAGCTTATGCACCACTTTGGCGAGGTGAAGCACCAGCCGACGGGAATGCTCTGGACGATCATCGGGGTGGGGGTGCTCACGGCCGCGCTGCTGTGGGTGTACGACCGCATGCTGCCCGCGAAGGCGGACGAGGCGGCCCCGCTCAAGGCGGACTGAGGGCCTATAGGTATCTGGAGATGAAGTCCCAGCGTGCGCGGACGAGGTCCCAGTTCTGCCAGGGCTTGCCGAAGGCGCTCACATGGTCGGCGCCGGGGTAGAGGCGCAGGTCGAAGTCCTTGCCGGCCTTCTGCAATGCATCCACTAGCATCACGGTGTTCTGGGGATGCACGTTGTCGTCCAGGGTGCCGTGCAGGATCAGCAACCGCCCCGAGAGGTCCTTGGCGGCCTTCAGTACCGAGCTGGCCTCATAGCCGGCCTTGTTATCGGCGGGGAGGCCCATGTAGCGCTCGGTGTAGATGCTGTCGTAGAGGCTCCAGTCCACTACGGGGGCGCCGGCGATGCCCAGCTTCCAGCCCTTGCTGTGGGTGAGGGCGAAGGCGGCCATGAAGCCGCCGTAGCTCCAGCCGTCCAGGCAGATTCGGTCCATGTCCGCCCAGCCCTGGGCCTTCAGCCAGGCATGGCCGTCCAGCAGGTCCTGCAGCTCCTGGACGCCCAGGTTCCGGTGGACGCCATAGGCGCTGGCCAGGCCCTTGGCCGAGGCGCTGCGGTTGTCGCAGATCCAGGTGGCGATGCCCTGCTGGGCCAGGAACTGGAACCAGAGCATGTCCCGGCTCCAGGCGTTGCGCACGGTGGGGGCCGCAGGGCCGCTGTAGGTGTGCTGGAAGACCGGGTATTTCTTGGACGGATCGAAGTCCACGGGGAGCACGAGCAGGGTCTCCATGGGGAAGCCGTCCCGGGTCTTCACCTGCTGGAAGCGGACCGCACCCAGTTTCAGCGCCTTCAGGTTCTCGCTGGGGTTGGCGTCGATGAGGCGCACCTGCTTCCCGTTGGCATCATGCAGCGACAGCCGCGCTGGGGTGTGGATGTCGCTCCAGGTGTCCAGGAAGGCGGTCCGGGTGGCATTGAAGCGCACCCGGTGCGTGCCGGGCTGGTCCGTCAGCCGGGTCAGGTCCCTGCCATCCAGGCCGATGCGGTAGGCGTCGAGGCCGATGGGGCTGCGCTCGGTGGCGTCGAAGTAGAGCTGGCGGCCCTTGGCATCCACGCCATGGACCTTCTTGACGTCCCAGTCGCCCCCAGTGACCGCGCCGAGCAGACGCCCGCCCTGGTCGTAGCGGTAGACGTGGTGATGGCCAGTCCGCTCGGATTCCCAAAGGAAGGTGCCATCGGGGAGGAAGTGGGGTAGGGGGAGGCGCTCCTGCCAGGCCCTGCGCTCCTCCCGGATCAGCACCGTGGACGCAGTGCCTTCGTAGCGGCGGAGATCCAGCCAGGACTGCACCCGGTCCTGGTAGGTGGCGAACAGTCGTCCCGCCGGGTCCCAGCCCACCTGCACGATGAGGGTTTCCTGCCCCGCGTAGGGATCCTCCAGCCAGGCGGTGCTCCCTTCCAGATCCACCACGCCGAGGCGGGCTGTGGGGTTGTGATCGCCGGCCTTGGGATAGCGGGCCTTCACGAGCTGCTGGGGCTGGGTGCGATCATCCACGAGGGTGAAGACCGGGACCTTGGTCTCGTCCAGGCTCAGGAAGGCCAGCCGCTTCGAGTCCGGCGACCACCAGTAGGCCCGGAAGCTGCCACGGCCATAGACCTCCTCCTGGTACACCCAGTCCAGTCGGCCGTTGAAGACGGTCTCGCTGCCCCCGGTGGTCAGCCGGGTCTCCTTGGCCGAGGCCACGTCCACGCGGTAGAGGTCGTTTCCGCGCAGGTAGGCCACCTGGGTGCCGTCGGGGCTGAAGGTGGGCTCGTCGGGCTTGCGGCCTGCGAGCCGCCTGGCGGTGGTGGCCTTCACATCCACATGGAAGAGCGTCTCAGCGATGGAGATCAGAAAGGCGCTGCGGCCCTCGTTCCAGGTGAGGCTCCCCCGCCCCAGGGCCTTCCGGGCCTCCGCCTCGGAGACTCCCGCGGCCACCAGGGCGGCCTGGAGCGGAGCCGCTTCGATCAGTGGCCTGGATTCCCAGGTTGTGGGGTCCACGCGGAGGAGGGCCACCTGATCGCCATCCCGCCGGGTTTGCATCAGGCTGCCATCGGCAAGCCACTCCAGCCGGGTGCTGGGCGTCCCCACGTAGGTCTTCTTGAGGGTGGGGTGGGCGATGGACTCGAGGGTGAGGCGCTCCGTCCCCTGGCCCAGCAGGCATGGCACAAGGAACAGGCAGGTCAGGCTGGCGCGGAAGGTCATGTCGCACTCCGAAGGGGACCTTATATCGATCGCATACTGAGGCTTCTTCGAGCCTCGGGCAGATGGCTCTAAGCCAGCTTAGAGCGGCAGATGTGGCCGGGTGAGGTTCCGATGCCCATCGGCGGTCACCAGCAGGTTGTCCTCGATCCGGATGCCGCCGCAGGGTGTGAGCTCATCGATGAGGGTCCAGTCGAACTTGGCCTTGTGCTCGTTCTCCCGGAAGGGCCGGAGCAGCATGGGGATGAAGTAGAGACCCGGCTCCACCGTGAAGACCTGGTCCGCGTCGATGGTGCGGGTGGTACGCAGCGTGGGGTGCTGAGGCGGGGGCGGGGCCGGCGTTCCGTCCGGCGTGCCCTGGCGGCCGGCCACGTCGTGCACCTGGATCCCAAGGTGGTGGCCCAGGCCGTGGGGGAAGAAGGGGCGGCTGAGGCCCTTCTCGACGGCCTCCTCGGGCGTGGCGTGGAGGATGCCGCTCTCCTTCAGCAGGCCCGCGATGAGCAGGTGACCTTGGTGGTGGAGGTCGCCGTAGGGCAGCTTCGGCTTCACCAGATCGCAGAGCTGTAGCTCGATCTTCTCCATGCCCGCGACGAGGGCCGAGAAGCGGCTATCGCAATGCGGCGCGGCCACGGTGCGGGTGATGTCGGCGGCGTAGCCGCGCACCTGGGCGCCGGCATCGATGAGCAGGACCGCGCCGTTCCCCACCTTGCGCTTGCCCTCGTAGTGCAGGATGGCGCCCTTCTCGTTGAGGGCCACGATGCTCCCGTAGGGCATCTCATGGTCCACGATGCCCACCGCCTGCACGTAGGCGTGGTGGATCTCAAGCTCGCTGGCTCCCGCCAGGAAGGCGGCCCGGGCGGCGTCGTGGCCCCTGGCGGCCATGACCGTGGCTTCCTCGATGCATTGGACCTCGTAGGCCGATTTCGTGGTGCGGTGCCAGTCGAGGTGGGCCGTCAGCGGGGCGGGGTTAAGCTCCAAACATGCCGCCTCGGCCCGGTCTACCTCGGGGCCGATGTAGGCGGCGTGGCTCAGAGTGCCCAGCAGGCTCCAGACCTCGTCTAAGTTGCCGGCCTCCTCGATCTCGAACTCCGAGGCCCAGAAGGGGTTCCCCAGGGGTGCCTGCTCGTACCAGAAGTCCTCGGGGGCGAAGCGGATCAGTCTGGGTCGGTGGCCAGGGCGGATCACGAGAACGTGGTGGGGCCCAGCCACCTGGCACCAGTGGGCGAAGTGGGGCGTGGGGTGGAACGGGGCTTCCTGGTCATCGGCGAAGTGGGTGTAGGCCTTGCCACTGGAGATGACCAGGGCCTCGAAGCCGGTCTGGGCCAGGGCATCGGCCGTGGTCCGCTGGCGCTCGGCGATGTGGGCTGGAAAGAGGGTCGCAGGGTCGGTCATGGGAGCTTCCAGGTGGAGGGTTCGGGGCATCAGAGGAACTGCAGGGGCTTGAGGCCAGGAGCGAAGCCGTGGCGAACAGCCTTCTCGAAGAATAGGGCCAAACTCTCCCGCTCGGCCTCACCCAGGGTGTAGCTGATGTTCTCGGTCAGGTACTCGTGCAGCTCGATCTTGGTCCAGCCGATGGTGCGCCGGGCCTCCTCGACGATGGCCGGCAGCTGGGCCAGGCCGATCTCTAGGCTCTTGTGGAAGAAGGGGGCCACGCCGCCAGGTAAGGGCAGCTCGGGGGCGTCCTTCCGGACGAGCCACAGGGCGAAGACGAAGGGCAGGCCGGTCCAGGCATGCCATTCCTCCGCCAGATCCAGGACGAACAGGCCCTGCTTGGGCGCCCGCATGGCGGCATCGCCGATCATCAGGGCCGCGTCATTGGCCTCCAGCATGGCGGGCAGGTCGGGTCCCATATCCACCGCCACGGGCGTCACACCGTAGCGCTCCCGCAGGAGCAGCTGGGCCAGGACCACGCTGGTGCGACTGGTGGTGTCCAGGGCAAGGCTGCGGATCTGCTCAGGCGGCACCTTGGAGAGGATCATCACGCTCCGCACGCGCTTCGGTGAGGCGATGCAGAGCCCGGGCACGATGCGTAGGTCCGGGATCCTCAGGTACTCGATGGAGCTCACGATGCCCGCATCGACCTCGCCAGCCCGCAGCCGGTCGGCGCAGGCGGAGGGGTAGTGGAACTTCAAGTGGAAGTGTTCCCAGCCAAGTCCGTGCTTGAAGCCATGGTTCAGGGGGGCGGCATTGAGGTAGTCGATGATGGACAGGCGGAAGGGAGAAGCAACCATACCCTCAGTATGCGATGATTCCGGCATGATCCTCTGGCACTACGAGTTGAACACTCCGATGGGGCCGATGCGGGCCACCTTCGATGGCCGGGGACGGCTCCTTGAGCTGGTGCTGGAAGGGTTCGACCCCCGCAAGACCAGCCCGCTTCCGCCCAGGGAGCAGCGGGAGGCCAAGCGGTTCCTCGATCGGCAGGTGGAGGCCTACCTGGCCGGCACCCTCCGCACCTTCACGGTGCCCCTCGACCCCCAGGGCCGGCCCTCCCATCAGCGGATCTGGGACACCGTGCGCACCATCCCCTACGGCCAGACCCGGCAGCCCTCGGATTTCGCCGCTTGGCTGGGGCTCGATGAGGAGGTGGTTGTGATGGCCTGCGCCAGCAACCCCATCGCGCTCCTGATCCCCGCCCACCGGGTGATCCTGCCGGGCGAGGGGCCCCTGCCCAAGGCACTCCGGGACCTCGAATCCGGCCTGGGTTGGCGCAAACCCGGGAGCTGATCATCACTCCCGATTTGCGGTCGGGGCTAGCTCACCATCCCAAAAAACCGTGATTCCGACATACTTGGTTCCATGCCTGGTGTCTTCCATCCCATTGTCTCGCCCGTCGGGGATCTGGGAGCCGTCTTCGATGATGAAGGAAAGCTGGTCCAGCTCATCCGGTTCCATGGCGCCCCGCCCCCTGCCACCGTGGATCCGGCACCGAAGTGCCTCCCCTTCCTGAAGCGCCAGCTGGAGTCGTATTTCTCCGGCAACCTGCGGGACTTCAACATCCCCATCCACGTGGAGGGCACCGACTTCCAGCGACGCGTCTGGAAGGAACTCCTGAGGATCCCCTATGGCCAGGCGATCTCGTACCTGGAGCTGGCCCGGCGACTCGGGGACGAAAAGTGCATCCGCGCCGCGGCCCGGGCCAATGGGGCGAACCCCATCTCCATCCTGATCCCCTGCCATCGCGTCATCGGGTCGGACGGTTCCCTCGTGGGCTACGGGGGCGGATTGGACATGAAGGAATTCCTCCTCCGCCTCGAAGGCGTGCTGCCAAAGGCCCCCCCCCAGCCGAGGCTTCCACTGGTCTGGGACTGAAAAAATTCCAACGCCGTCCAGCGGAGGACGACCCTGGTCTGAGCCCGTAGCATGAAGCCATGCGCTGGTCGGATGAGCACCTCTACGAACGGATCCTGGCGAAGGACGCGTCCTTCAACGGCCGGGTCCTGACGGGGGTCCTCACCACCGGGATCTACTGCCTGCCCTCCTGCCCCGCCCGGAAACCCCTGGCCAGCAACGTGCGGTTCTTCCGGGACGAACCCGCCGCCCAGGCCGCGGGTCTCCGTCCCTGCAAGCGCTGCCGCCCCGATGCCTTCTACCGGGGCGAGGATGCGGACCTAGCCCGGCTGGAGTCGGTCCTGGCGCAGGCGGTGGCGGATCCGGCCGCCTTTCCCGAGGTCGAGGCCCTGGCCGAGGCGGCCGGTATGGGCGTCACGAAGCTGAAGGACCTGTTCCGCGACCATGTCCACCTCCAGCCCGCGGCGTTTCTCCAGCGCGTGCGGATCCAATGGGCCTGTGACCGGCTCGCGGCGGGGCAGTGCGATCTGACGGATCTGGCCATGGATTCTGGCTACGAAAGCGCCTCGGGATTCCACGAGGCCTTCCGGCGGCAGACGGGGATGAGTCCCGGCGCCTACCGCACAATGCTGGGTTCGGACCACTTCACCTTGGCCATGCCGGCAGGCCTGCGGGTGCAGGATGTGCTGGCCTTCCACGGACGCGATGGCCAGAGCGTCTCCGAGCGCGTGGTGGGACATCGTCTGCACAAGGCCTTCCTCTGCGAAGGCCGGCCTTCAGTGCTCAGCATCACCTTTCTAGAGGAGGCCGTGGAGGTGTCCTTGCAGGGGGCGGCAGGTCCCGCCGCAGTGGCCACGGCCCACGGGGCGACCCTGCGTCTGCTGGGCTGGCAGGGGGATCCTTCGGCGTTTGAATCGGCCCATCCGCGATTGGCGCGGGGCCGCGAGGGGCTGCGAGTGCTGCTCACGCTGGACCCTTTCGAAGCCCTGGTGTGGGCGATCCTGGGGCAGCAGGTGAACCTGGCCTTCGCCTACGCCCTGCGGCGCGACCTGATCCGGTTGGTGGACCTCCATGTTGGAGATAGCCTCTTCGCCCATCCTGATGCGGCCAGGATCGCCGCATTGGCGGTCGAGGATCTGCTGGCCCTGCGGTTCTCCCGCCGCAAGGCCGAGTATCTCCTTCATGCCGCCGCCGAGGTGGCCTCAGGCCGGCTGCTCATAGAAGGGCGCACCACGGCCACCGGCGTGGCCCGCGACCTGCTCGCCCTGCGGGGCTGTGGACCCTGGACCGCCCAGTACGTGCTGATGCGGGGCCTGGGCTTCCGTGATTGCCTGCCCGTGGGGGACACAGGACTTACCCTGGCGCTGCAGCGCTGGTTCCAGCTCGAGGCGCGGCCGGGCCCGGCAGAAACCCAGTCGCTCATGGCCCATTTCGCCCCCCATCGCAGTCTCGCCACCTTCCACCTTTGGTCCAGCTTGAAAGGAACTCCCGCATGAACGACATCCACTTGATTGATACCTCCCTTGGCCCCGTGCAGGCGGCCTTCGACGCCGAGGGCTCCGTGATCTACCTGGGCTTCGCCGACCATGAATTTCGGGAGACCCTGCTGGCGAAGGTGGCCCGGCTGGGCCCCGCATCCCGACCGGATGCCGCTGTGGTGGGGCGCCTACGGAAGCAGTTGGAGGCCTATTCGGTGGGTGGTCGCAAGACCTTTGACGTTCCCTTCCGCCTCCATGGCAGCCCCTTCGAACAGCGTGTGTGGGCAGGCCTCCAGCGCATCCCCTTCGGTGAGACCCGCAGCTACGGCCAGCTGGCAGCCGAGCTGGGCGATCCAAACCTCAGTCGTGCCGTGGGCCGGGCCAACGGCGCCAATCCCGTGTCCATCCTGGTGCCCTGCCATCGGGTGATCGGCGCCAACGGCACCCTCACGGGCTACGCTGGGGGCCTGCCCATGAAGGCGCGGCTGCTGCGGTTGGAGGGGGCGCTCAGAGACTGATGGTGCGCAGGGGACCGCGTTCCAGGGCCAGGCGGGTCTCACAGGTGGCGGCGAAGGCAGCTTTCAAGACGGCCAGCCCCCGGTCCATGTCCACCGCGCCGCAGCTGAAGAAATCCACGGCGGCGAACCCGTGCTCGGGCCAGGTGTGGATGGCCAGGTGGCTCTCCGCGATGATCACGGCGCCGCTCACGCCATGGGGGCTGAAGTGGTGGAAGCTGTGGGTGACGATAGTGGCGCCCGAGGCCCGGGCGGCCTCCAGCATCGCCGCGGTCACGCCGTCCAGGTCCGCCAGGGCTGCGGGTTCGCAGCCCGTGAATTCCACCAGCAGGTGGCGACCCAGGGCCGTCATGGGCGCTTCGTCATCAGGGCCACGCACTCCACGAGGCTGGTGAGGGGGAAAAGGTCGAGCACAGCCAGCTGATCGAGGCGCCAGGCCCCGGACAGGCGCTTCACGTCGCGGCAGAAGGCCGCGCCGTCGCAGCCCACCAACACCAGGGTGCCGGCGCCCGCGGTGGCGAGGCGGTCGCAGAGGGTCGCTTCGAGCCCCGCCCGCGGCGGGTCCAGGAGGATCACGTCCTCCGGAGCGCCCAGGCCTTCGGGCACCCAGGCCGCCACGTCCGCCACGAGGCATTCGGCTGAAAGCCCCGCGGCCTCCAGGTTGCGCCGGGCCCAGGTCACGGCCGCATCTCCGGATTCCACCAGGATGCGATGGCTGAAGCGGTGGCCCAGCAGGGCGGAGAAGAGGCCGACGCCACCGTAGAGGTCGTACAGGGTCTGCCCCTTCACGTCCCAGGACTCCAGCAGACCGCCGAAGGCCTCCGCGGCCCAGGGTGGACTCACCTGGAAGAAGGCACCGGGCTCGAGCTGCAAGGTGGCTTCACCCAGGAGGTGGCGGATGGGCTCGGCGTTGCGGTGCCAGCCGTCGGGCTCCAGGATCCAGGTGCGTCCCCGCTCGTCGGTGGCCCACACGGTGTCGGCAGGGGTTCCCGTGGCCAGCTCCCAGCGTCCGGGGCGGGCCGGCAGGGCGCGGCCATCCAGGGCGGCCAGCAGCCGAGGAATCGCATGTGACAGGGGCTCGGCCGCGGCGGGGCATTCCGTGACCGGGACCAGGGCATGGCTGTGCCGCTTGAAATAGCCCAGCTCCGCGCCGTCCCAGTGTAGCTGGATGCGATGGCGGCGGGCCGTGTCTGGGGCGGGGTGCCAGGTCCAGGGCACGCCCTCCCCCACCTGGCGGCGCAGCAGGTCGGCGACCATCTGGCGCTTCAGGTCGGCGGTGTGGCGGCCCGCCTCCCACAGCTCGCAGCCGCCGCAGGATACCGCGACGGGGCAGGCGGCCTGGGCCCGGCGGGGATCCCGGGTGACCCAGTTGGTGATGCGGCCTTCGCCGTGCCGGGCCTTCCAGATGACCTCAGCCTCGACCACCTCGCCAGGGAACAGGGCCAGAGGGGCCTCCAGCAGCAGGAGGCGACCATCCTCGGAGCGGCCCACGCCCATGCCACCCCAGGCCAGCCGTTCGATGGGACCACGCCAGGCTTCCTTGCGAGATGGGGAATTCCGATATGCTGGCGGCACCTTCTTCGTCCCAGAGCCTGCATCGACCTTTCTGGAGCCTGATTCCGCCTTGCGCTTCACCGTCGCCATCCCCCCAGAGCACCGTAACACCCTCCTGGACCGCGTTGCCGGGGAGATGCGCGGGGCCCTGGTGTTCGTGGACGCAGCCCCGGCGGACGTGCTGCTCGGCCTTCCCGGGGAGGGCCAGTTTGCCAGCTGCGCGGCCTGGCCCGGGGCCGAGGCGGCCCTGGCCCTCGTGAAGGCAGGCTGGGAGCGGGCCAAGGACCGGCAGTCGATGGAACGGCTCCACGAGGTGGGTCGGGCCCTGGTCTCGGAGCAGAACCTGGATCGGCTGCTGGACCTGATCCTGACCAAGGCCCGGGAGCTGCTCAAGGCCGAGGCCGGCTCCATCTACCTCCTGTCCGGGGAGGGGGAACGGCGGGAGCTACTCTTCGCCCACACCCAGAACGCCCGGGTGAAGCTCCCCTTCCACCGCATTGTCATGCCGGTCTCCGACCGGACCCTGGCGGGCTTCGTGGCGCTGACCCGCGAGAGCCTGAACCTCCGGGACGTCTACCAGATTCCGGAGGCAGCGCCCTACCGTTTCAACGACAGTTTCGACCGGCAGGCGGGCTACCGCACCGCCTCGGTATTGGTGGTTCCCATGCTGGATACCGAGGGTCAGGTGCTGGGCATCCTCCAATTGCTGAACCGCCTGGACGACGAATCCGGGGGCGCCGGAACCTTCTCCTCTGAAGACCAGAACCTGGCCCAGAGCCTGGCCGGCCAGGCCGCGGTGGCCGTGAAGAACGCCCAGTTGCGCCTGGAGATCGAGCAACTCTTCGAGGGCTTCGTGGCGGCTTCGGTAACAGCCATCGAGGCCCGGGACCCGGTGACCAGCGGCCACTCGGGCCGGGTGGCGGACCTGACCGTGGGTCTGGCCGAGGCCGTCAACGCCACGCCCAACGGGACCTACGGTGAGCTGCTGTTCACCGACCGCCAGCTCCGGGAGATCCGCTACGCCAGCCTGCTGCATGATTTCGGCAAGGTGGGCGTCCGCGAGCAGGTGCTGGTGAAGGCCAAGAAGTTGGATCCCAGCCAGCTGGAGATCATCCTCCAGCGCCTTCGGCAGCGGGAGGTCGAGGAGGCCCTGGACCTGCTGGCGCAGGCCTGGCAGGGTGGCCACCCTTTCGATGCCTCCCGCTGGGAGCAGGCCATCCACGACCGGCAGGTCGAGACCGAGCGGCTCATGCACCTCATTCGGCAGAGCAACGAACCCACGGTCATGGCCCAGGAGGTGGCCGAGGGCTTGGGCCTCCTGGAGACCCTCACCTTCACCCACTGGAGCGGTGAGCGCCGGGAGGTGGTCGAGCCGGAGTCCATGACCAGCCTGCGGATCCGTCGGGGGAGCCTGTCCGAGGCCGAGCGGCTCGAGATCGAGAGCCACGTCACCCACACCTTCCGGTTCCTGGAGCGCATCCCCTGGACGAAGGACTTGGCGGGCGTGCCGGAGATCGCCTATGCCCACCACGAGCGCCTGAGCGGCCGGGGCTACCCCCGTCAGCTCGGGGCCGCCGGGATCCCGGTCCAGAGCAAGGCCATGGCCATCGCCGATGTGTTCGACGCCCTGACCGCCCGGGACCGGCCCTACAAGGGTGCCGTGCCCCTGGAGCGCAGCCTGGCCATCCTGGACGAGGAGGCCCGCGAGGGGGCGCTCGACCGGCCCCTGCTGGACTTGTTCATCGAGGCCAAAGTGTTTGAACGGACTGTGCCTCGGGGCTAAGGCTGGAGGCAGGAGGCTGGAGACGGTAGGCTAGAGGATTGGAGTGTCCATGTCTGAACGCGAACCACGTACGATCGATCTGCAGGGGATCATGGACCTGCTGCCCCACCGCTATCCGATCCTCCTGGTGGACCGGATCCTGGACTTCGAACCCAAGGAGTGGATCCGTGGCCTGAAGAACGTCAGCTTCAACGAGGCGGTCTTCCAGGGGCACTTCCCCAGCCGGCCGGTATTCCCGGGCGTCTACATCGTGGAGGCCATGGCGCAGACCGGGGGCTGCCTCCTGATGAGGGAATTCGAGGACCGCGCCCGCAAGGTGATCTACTTCATGGGCATCGATGGCGTGAGGTTCCGAAAGCCGGTCCTGCCCGGCGATCAGCTGGTCATGGAAGTGAAGGTGATCCAGTTCAAGGGCCGCATCTGCAAGATGCGGGGCGAAGCCTTTGTGGACGGCCAGAAGGTCGCCGAGGCCGAATTCATGTCCATGCTGATGGACCTGGCGGAGGGAGAGGGACAATGAGCGCACAGATCCACCCGAGCAGCGTGGTGAGCCCGGAGGCCCGGCTGGGCGAGGGGGTCGTCGTGGGCCCCTTCTGTCTCATCGAGGGTAATGCCGTCATTGGAGCCCGCACCCTTTTGCGAAGCCACGTCGTCATCGGCCCCCACACCGAGCTCGGCGAGGACAATGACATCTACTCCCACGCCACTCTGGGCATGGGCCCCCAGGATCTGAAGTTCAAGGGGGCCCCCACGCGCCTGCAGATCGGCCATCGCAACGTGATCCGGGAGGGCTGCACCCTCCACCGGGGCACCGAGCATGGAGGCGGGCTGACCACCCTCGGCGATGAGAACTTCCTGATGACGGGTTCCCACATCGCCCACGACTGCCGCGTGGGCAACAAGAACATCTTCGCGAACTGCGCCACACTGGCAGGGCATGTGGAAGTCGGTGACGGCTGCAACATCGGCGCCTTCTCGGCGGTGCACCAGTTCTGCCGGGTGGGCCACCATGCCTTCATGGGCGGCTTCACCGTGGCCACCCAGGACGTGCTGCCCTTCATGAAGACCGTGGGGGCCCGCGACACCAAGAGCTACGGCGTGAACAACATCGGTCTGCAGCGGAAGGGGTTCGCACCCGACGTGATCGAGGGGCTGAAGCGGGCCCACCGCCTGCTCTTCCACGCCGGCCTCCTGCGGGACGAGGCGATGAGCCAGGTGGAAAAGGAAGTTGGCCACATTGCCGAGGTCGCCTACCTGCTGACCTTCATCCGAGAGGCCAAGCGGGGCGTGCATCGTGGCTGATAAGCGCCACGCGACCCTCGCCATCATCGGCCTCCCCAACGCCGGCAAGTCCACCCTTCTGAACGCCCTGCTGGGCCAGAAGCTGGCGGCCACAAGCCAGATCCCCCAGACCACCCGGACCCGCGTCCTGGGGGTGGTGGATCGCGGCGATGTGCAGCTGGCCTTCCTGGACACGCCGGGCATCCACCTGCCCAAGCACGCCCTGAACGAACGGATGATGGGCCACGTGGAGCAGGCCCTCGAGGAGGCGGACCTTCTGCTATGGGTGGTGGATGCGGATGACTACCTGGGCACGGGCGAGCATGCCCTCGCCAAGCGCCTGCGCAAGCTGGGCCGACCCACCTACCTGCTGCTCAACAAGATCGACCTCCTGTCGAAGGGGCGGCTCCTCGAGAAGATCGCCACCTACAAGGACCTGCTCCCCTTCGTTGAGATCATCCCCATCGGCGCCAAGATGGGCCTGAATCTGGATCCCCTCTGGACCATCCTGGAGCGCGATGCGGCCCAGCCCGGCTGGGTCCATGACGAGGAGGTCTTCACGGACCAGACCGAGCGCTCCCTGGCCTCGGAGTTCATCCGTGAGAAGGTGCTCCGCAAGACCCGCGAGGAAGTGCCCCACGGTGTGGCCGTGCTCATCGAGCAGTGGCTGGAGCCGGGGCACGAGGAGTATCCCGAGGACCTGGGTCCCGAGGGCGTCCTCATCGCGGCCCAGATCCTGGTGGACCGCGATGGCCACCGCAAGATCCTGCTGGGCAGCGGGGGCGAGATGATCAAGGACATCCGCCAGAGCGCCCAGCGCGAGCTGAAGAAGCTCCTCCAACGCCCCGTGCGCCTGGAGCTCTTCGTGAAGGTGGACGAGGGCTGGCGGGACCGGCCGGAACGGCTGGACCGGCTTTCGATCTAAATAGAAAGATCCGTCGCCCGGTGTTCCTCGGCCAGCGGGGCTAGACCGTCCGTGCCGGTGACGGAGACGTACTGTCCCCGCTCGGGATCGAAGGCGAAGACCTCGCCGGACTCGATCTTGTAATACCAGGCGTGCAGATGCAGCATGCCGTTGGCCATGGCCTTGGCCACGGAGGGGTGCTTCCGCAGGTTGTCCAGTTGGACGAGGACATTCTCCTCCACCGTGGCATGGAGCAGCTCTTCGCCCTTGAGGTGCCCGTAGCTCTCCCACATGATCCGCTCGGTGGCTCGGGCGTGGGCCAGCCAGGCCTTGGTGGCAGGCAGCTCGCTGACGGTCTCGGGTTCCATTAGGGCCTTCATGGCGCCGCAGTTGGAGTGGCCGCAGATGATGATGTCCTTCACCTGGAGGCTGGCCACCGCGAACTCGATGCCGGCGGCCATGCCGCCCATGCTTTCATAGGGCGGGATCAGGTTGCCGACGTTCCGGAGAATGAAGAGCTCCCCCGGCTGCGTCTGCGTGATCAGATTCGGGCTGATGCGCGAGTCCGAGCAGGTGATGAACAGTGTCTCGGGGGTCTGATCCTGGTCCAGACGCTCAAACAGCTCTTTGTGCGAGCTGAAGATCTGGGTCTGGAAGTGGTGGATGCCTTGGACGAGCTTCTGCATCCGAGGATTCTACCGGAGGTCAGCTCCCGTCATAGGCTCAGGTTGGCCAGGTGCTCTTCGGGGGTGATGGGGGTGTTCGGCTCGTCGTGGATGATCTTCCCGTCCCGCAGCTTCACGATGCGGTGGGCATGGCGGGCGATGTCCTCCTCATGGGTCACGAGGATGATGGTGTTGCCCTTCTGGTACAGCTCCTCGAAGAGGGCCATGATCTCGATGCTGGTCTTGGAGTCCAGGGCGCCTGTGGGCTCGTCCGCCAACAAGATGGACGGGTCGTTCACCAGGGCCCGGGCGATGGCCACGCGTTGGCGCTGACCACCGGAGAGCTGGTTGGGCATGTGGTCGCTGCGGGTGCCGAGGCCCACATTCTCCAGGGCCTTCTGGGCCATCTCATGCCGCTCGGCGGGGGTCTTCCCGGCGTAGATCAGTGGCAGTTCCACGTTCTGCAGCGAGGTAGTGCGGGCCAGCAGGTTGAAGGTCTGGAAGACGAAGCCGATCTCCTCGTTGCGGATCTGGGCCAGGTTGTCGTCCGTCATGGCCGAGGCCAGCTTGCCGTTCAGCTCGTAGGTGCCGTCGGTGGGGGTGTCCAGGCAGCCAATGACGTTCATCATCGTCGACTTGCCGGAGCCCGAGGGGCCCATGATCGCCACGTATTCTCCGCGGCCGATCTCCATGGACACACCGTCCAGGGCCCGTACTTCCATGTCACCCATCTGATAGACTTTGGTGATGTTAGTGAGTCGGATCAGGGGGGCGTCGGCCATGAAAACCTCGGTGGGCCACGGGACGGCCCCACTCATCTTCGCAGATGTCCAGTGACCCGTTTAGGGCTTGGAAATAATTCCCGCTACAATCCTGGATTCCTCCGTTTTCCGGTAGGCAGGACCTGATTCCCGATGATTGCATCCCTGATCCGAGCCCTGGGTCGGCCGCTCTTGCGGCTGCGTTACCGAATCCACCAGGAGGGGGGTGACCCTCCCGCCAGCGTGGGCGGGAAGGGCATCCTCTTTCTGGCCAGCCATCCGACCCTGGTCGACCCCTTCCTGCTCAGCGCCGAACTGCACCATCTCTACCGCCCAATCCTGGTCGCTGGGCGGGACCATGCAGCCTCGGTCCCCTTGCGTTGGCTGGCGCGCCTCCTGGGCGCGCGGGCGCTGCCCGATCCCGTCACGCATGGCGATCGCTGCCGGGAGGTCCTTGACCGAGAACTGACGGAACTCGTCGGCTGCCTCGGCTCCGGTCAGAACCTGCTCCTGTTCCCCGGGGGGCGCTTGGCCCGGCAGAGAACCGAGGACCTGTCCGACAACAGCATTGTGGCTTCGATCCTCAGCCAGGCGCCTGGCACGAGGGTGGTGCTGGTCCGGCTCCAGGGCCTGTGGGGCAGCCGATTCAGCTCCGCGTCCGGCCGCCGGCCAGCGCTTGGGATCGAGCTGTTCAAGAGCCTGGGCTACCTGCTGGCCAACGGTCTTTTCTTCATGCCGCGCCGGGAAGTCCGTCTGGTTCTGGAGGAGGTCTTCGGGTTGTCCGTTGGGGAGGGGAAGGCGGCTCTGAATCAGGCCCTCGAAGCACGGCTGAACCTGGAGGCCACGCCGAGGACGTTCGTACCCTACCTGGTCTGGAAGGACCATGCCCCCCGCACCCTGCCGGAGCCGCCGAGGCCCAGGGTGGAGGGCAATCCCCGGAATGTGCCTCCGCCGGTTCGGGATGCCGTGCGCAGGCACCTCCAGGCCGTGACGGGCCGGGCCGACATCCAAGAAGCCCACACCCTGGTTCGGGAGCTTGGCATGGATGCCCTGGGGCATCGGGAACTGGAACTCTGGATCCAGCGGGCCTACGGTTACGCCTGTAGCGACCCGGCCTCACTCCAGACCGTTTCCGATGTGATGTTGGCCGCCACCGGCGCCGCCGTCTCGCTGCGCCAGGGTGAACTCAAGCCCGTGCCCCACGCCTGGTTCCACTCCCGCACGGATCTCCCCATCGAGATGCCGGCGGGCGACTCCATCCCGGAAGTCTTCCTCAAGCAAGCGAAGCGCGATCCCCGTCGGGTGGTGCTCGCGGATCAGACGGGCGGCGTGAAGACCTACCGGGATGTCATCACCGCCATCATGGTCCTCAAGCCCATCTTCGAAACCCTGGAAGGCACCCATGTGGGCTTGATGCTGCCGGCCTCCGGCGGGGCCAGCATCCTTTACCTGGCGCTGCTCTTCGCCGGCAAGACCCCGGTGCTGGTGAACTGGACCGCCGGATCCCGGAGCATGGGCTACGGATTGGACCTCGTGGGCGTCAAGCACGTCGTCACCGTCTCCACCCTTGTCAATCGGTTGGACGCCCAGGGCGTGGACCTCGGAGCCGTCAAGGAGCGCCTGCTGCTGTTGGATGAGGTCGGCAAGAAGATCTCCCTTTCGACCAAGCTGGCCGCGGCCTTCCGGGCCCGATTCAATTGGGCCTCCCTGCTGGAGGCCAAACTGCCGGTGACGGCCGCGGTGCTCTTCACCAGCGGCAGCGAGAGCCTGCCCAAGGCCGTGCCCCTGAGCCACGGAAACATCCTGGCCAACATCCGGGATTCGGCCCAGGCCCTGAATTTCCGGGAAGATGAGCGGGTCATGGGGTGCCTGCCGCCCTTCCACGCCTTCGGCCTCACCACCACGACCATCCTGCCGCTCCTGGTGGGCCTGCGCGTGGTCTACCATCCCAACCCCACGGAGGGCCGGATGCTGGCCCGCCTCATCGAGGCCTATCACGCGACGTTGCTGGTCGGCACGCCCACCTTCCTGGGGGGCATCCTCCGCATGGCGGAGGACCGGCACCTCGAGTCACTGCGCATCGTGGTGTCCGGTGCGGAGAAGTGTCCCGAGCAGGTCTACGCCACCCTGGCGCGGCGCTGGCCGAAGACCACCGTGCTCGAAGGCTACGGCATCACGGAGTGTTCTCCCGTCGTGTCCGTGAACCGCGAGGACGATCCGAGGACAGGCACCATCGGGAAGCCACTGCTCTCCGTGGAATGGGCCATCGTCGACCTGGACACCGGAAAGCGAGTCGAGCCCGGGCAGCCCGGCATGCTCCTGGTGCGCGGACCCAGCATCTTCTCCGGCTATCTGAACCCGGACGTGGAATCACCATTCGAGTGCTTCGAGGGGCGCCAGTGGTATCGCACGGGCGACCTCGTCCTCCAGGACCGTGGCGTGCTCGTGTTCTCGGGGCGCCTGAAGCGGTTCGTGAAGCTGGGCGGCGAGATGGTCTCTCTGCCGGCCATCGAGGAGGCCCTGTCGCGGCGTTTCCAGGGAGAGGAGGAGACTGAGCCGCTGCTGGCGGTCGAATCCTCAGCCGAGGAGCTGAACCCAGACCTGATCCTGTTCTCGGTGTCCGGCATCGCCCGGGATGAAGCCAACGCGGCCATCCGGGCCGCCGGCCTCTCCTCGTTGCACAACATCCGGGTGGTCCGCCAGGTCGACCAGATCCCCACCCTGGGCACCGGCAAGACCGACTATCGGGCCCTGAAGGCCCTTCTGGCCGAGGCCGCCGTCTAGGTCTCCGCCTCGATCAGCAGCGCCAGGCCCAGCCCCCCTCCGATGCCGAGGGTGGCGATGCCCAGGCCGCCTCCACGCTGCCGTAGCTGGTGGATCAACGTGCAGACGATGCGGGCACCGGTGGCGCCGATGGGATGCCCCAGTGCCACGCCACCGCCCGCCACATTCAACCGTTCGGCTGGGATCGAGAGGTGCCGCTGGCAGACGAGCAATTGAGCGGAGAAGGCCTCGTTCAGCTCCCACAGGTCGATGTCGCTCACCGTCATCCCGTGCTCGGCGAGGAGGCGCCGCACGGCGGGCACGGGCGCCTCGCCCATGTCCCGGGGATCCACGCCCGCTTCGCTCCAGCCCAGGATCCGCGCGAGGGGCCGGGCATCGCCGGCCTGGTCCCGGCGGGCCAGCAGAAGGGCCGCGGCTCCGTCGGACAGGGCGGAGGCATTGCCCGGCGTGACCTGACCGGTCGGGTCGAAGGCAGGTGCCAGAAGGGCCAGAGAGGCTTCCGAGACTTCCGCGCGCATGCACTCGTCGTGATTGAGCTTTGGGTGCGGAAGGCGCTCGGCGCGGGTGTCTCCCAATCGGGCTCGGCGGTGGCTCTCCGCGGCCCAGGCATCCGCCTCCTGGCGCGTGATGCCGCGCTTCTGGACCAGCAGCTCGATGGTCTCCCCCATCAGCAGGCCCGTGACGGGGCAGCGGAGGCCGTCCAGGTGCATCACGTCCGGAAGCTGCCGGTGCCCCATGCGGAAGCCCCGGCGTAGTCCAGGAATCAGGTGCGGCGTGTCGGACATGGCCTCGCTCCCGCCGACCAGCACGGGGGCGCCGTCCCCCGCCAGCCGCTGGGTTCCCAGGAGGAGGGCTTGGAGGCTGGAACCGCAGGCCATGTTGAGGGTGAAGGCAGGGGTGTCGTGGGGCAATCCACCCTTCAGGGCCAGGCTCCGGGCCGGGTTCATGCCCTGGGTGTGACTCCGGGCCATGCCCCACAACAAGCTGCGGGGGCGCGGGAGGACGGGATCGCCGGTGATCCCCTCCACGGCGGTCAGTCCCAGGCTGACGGCGCCCAGGCCCGCCAGGCTCCCACCGTATCGGCCCTGGGGCAGCCTTCGGGCTGCAAGGATGACCGCGTCGTGCCGTGCCTTCATCGGGCGGGATCCCAGTCGTCGGGGGTGGGTTCCCGGGGGCCGAGGCGGGCGTCTGGGGGGAACCAGGCATCCCAGAGGGCCAGATGACGGGCGATATATTCCCGAGTCCAGATCCGGAACCTCGACGTCCAGGGGCGGTCGTCCGTCCGGGCCGGGACGCCCCAGGCCATGAGCCCCATATGATCCGCCAGGTACAGGGCCCTCGGCAGGTGGAAATCCGAGGTTACGATCACGACCTGGCGCTGGCCGAACACGGCCTGAGCCCGCCGCAAGCTGTCCCAGGTGCGCAAGCCTGCGTAGTCGCTGACGATGTGGGTGGGGGGAACGCCCTGCTTGACCAGCCACCGGCGCATGGCCTGGGGTTCGTTGTAGGTGGCATGGCGATTGTCGCCAGAGACCAGGAACCACCGCACCCGGCCGCTCCGGTAGAGCTCCAGGGCGGTCCGGAGCCGGCCTTCCAGGATTGACGTGGGCTCACCGTCCCCATAGACACCGGCGCCGAGCACCAGGACCGCACCGCCCACCGCCGGCATGCGATCCGTGGGGAAGATCTGCAGACGGTGCATGGTGGGGAACCTTCCCAGGGTCCACAGCAAATCTCCCAGGAGGGCCAGCGTCGGGACCAGGATCAGGGGCCACCGGCGTTGCCAGCAGCGATGAAGGAAGGCGGAGATCGGCATCGTGAGTTAGCATAGACCTTTCGTCCGCCCAGACCCATGGACCTCCGCTTCCTGCGAGATCGATTGATGAACATGAGCATTGCTACCGCTGTGACCCCCCTTCCTGGCACCTCCTCGCCGCGCCTGCGGACCCTGGTGTCCCTGGCCCTTCTGGTCTCGGCCGGAGGTCTGGGGTGTTTCCGGGCCACCGGAGTGGCCCGGCCCGCCGTGGCCGTGGAGGAAATCCCTGCCACCGGCGGGGATCGTGTCTCTGGCTTGAAAGCTTCAGCAGGGCCTGGGGACTTCTACCTGGGCAACGATTCCATCCACCTGGCGGTCGATGGGGCCGCCTTCGGGGATCGGGACGGCCAGTTTGGAGCGCCCTCTGGTGGCGCGGTGCTCGATGTGGGCTCCATCTCCCTGGATCAGAGCTTCCATCGGATCTCAATGCCGACCGACATGCTCGAACGCCTGGGGCCGGTGGTCAACCAGGATCCCGACCTGCCCCTGGTGTTCGATCGGTACATCCCCGGAACGGATGTCAACTCGGTCCACCTCGACATGCAGGGCTACCTGTTGGACCCCAAGGGGAAGCTGGGCGTGGCCACGGACCTGCAGGGACGCGTGGCTGGAGTGTCCGTGGTTCACCGGATTTCTCTCAACAAGGGGGAGACCTTCTTCACCCTGGAAACGACCCTGACGCCTGCGAGCGGGACGAGCCTCCCCGTGCAGAGCGTGGGCGACTTCCTGTCTCAGCGTGGCGGCGGTTTCCGGTTCAACGTGCCGGCGAACCTGGCCTTCGACGGGACGACACCTGTCAACACCTGGGGGGTCGAGATTCCAGGCTCGGATTTCGCCGACCCCCTGCACACCAGCGTCCATGCGCCGATGGTGGCGCTCATGGGGGCTGAATCGGCCGGGAACACCTTTGATTCACATGCCTCCCTGGGGATTCTTCCGCTCAACGATGAGGGTTTGGCACTGGTGGCGTCCGACCCCCAGCATGCCCTTACGGAGATGCGGCCGAAATTTCCTGCCCGCCTGGTGGTCGGTAGCCCCGCCAAGTCAGGTCTGGCCCTTGGGGAATCGATCACCTATCGCCGCAGGATTTACCTGGTGGGTGGGCCCAGCTATTCCACAGTCTTTCCGGCCCAGGCCACAGCCTTGTTCAGTCTGATGATCCAGGCCAGAGCCGGATTGCGCAGCGAAGACATCGGCTACCTGGCATTCAGTGCCTTCGGAACAGCCATTCGAGGGGGGGCACTCCAGACCGAGTTCAAGTTCGAACGCTACACCTATGGAGGGGTAAACCCGACGGATCCGAGCCATCTTGCCGATCCGGCGAACTGGCGCCTTGAGCGTGTGGAATGGTTGGAGCCGACAGACATTCCGACTGGTCAGGGGCCGGTGGGGATGTTCCTCCCGGTGATTCCGGACCCCAATCATCCTGGGTTCTCCTATCGGTACCGGATCACGGCCCGAAATGCGGTCCAGCAGGGCGATCCCCTGGCCCTGGGCACCAATGCGCTGGATACCACCCGGTCCCTCCTCCCCACCCCCATCACCCCCTCGAAGACCCAGCTCTGGCAAGTCGCCGAAGCCATCAGTCCAGAGCGGGGTGAGGTTCTCGATTCGGTGGGCAATGTGATCGACTACAAACAGACGGCCCACGGATTCTCTGCCCGCCAAGCTGGAACCCTGCAGTTTGGCGGTCTGACCCCGCTCCGGCTCAGTTTCCACGGACTGGGCGTTCCGGATCCGAACATGCAACGCACACGCCTCCTCTCGAGCGTCTACAGCGAAATTTACAAAGGCAAGATCGGGGTGGGCAGTAATTTCGGGGCTTACCAGTACACCGCCAGCAACCAGATTTTCGGAACGGCCTTCGGCTCCAATGCCTCCACGGCAGTCATGTTCTTCCCACCCGGGGACTATCTGGCCTATGCCACCCGGGGCCCCCTTTCGCATCTGGACTCCCTCCCTGTAAAGGCCTTTAAAGGTCAGGAGAACGTGACCCATGGGTTCGTGGTGAGCCCTCCCTCCCTGCCAGCTGGCTGGACCACATTCGACCTCCCGGCACCAACCCAAGTGACCACGGGTGGATTCAACCCCGGTGAACTGCTCAGCTCGGCGGTGGCCGAGGGTGTCCAGGTGGTGGCCCGCACCGAGGAGGATGTCCTCACAGATCCCACCGCCCTGCGCAGTGAATTCAGGGCCGAGATCGACATCCCCGCCGTGACCGATGCAGAGCGCGCTCTCCTGGGTTCCGATCCCTTCGTGGTGGGTGCCCGGAGTGCGTTGCTTGGGGATGGGTTCGTGACCGCATTGTTCACCCCGGCCACCACCACCGATCGCCAGGGCGGGGCCCGACCTTCGAAGGGCTGGAACCTTGCGGAATTCATCACCCAGGCCGAGGGCAGCTATACCGTCATCCATCAACCCAGGGGTCTGAAGGGTCTGTTCACTGTGCGCGGATTCGACCGGACTGTGCCTCTCGGAACTGGGGTCAATGCCTGGTGGACGCAGACCGGGCCCTCTTCCCTCGGGAAGCGGGTGGGTGACTTCGACGCCCTCGAATTGCTACGGGCCGAAGGCTGCGATCCCGCCGATCCCACCACCTGGTATGCCGAGTACAGCACCCTCCGGGACGACTGGTTCGCCATCCTGAATCAGCAGACGCCGGTGGCCTTCACCAAGGGGCTGGGGTTGTCCGCCGCCCGCTACAGCCTCGATACTCCCGTGGGCCTCGCACGGACCTATCTGAAGCTCGCGGCTGCACCCACCCTGAGCCAGACCGCCCTGGAACCCGTCCTGGCCGCCCTCCGGGCCGGTGCCGCCGTCGCTTCCACCGGGCCGATGCTGGACGTGACCGTGGGGGCCACCGGGCCCGGCGGACTCGTCACTGGCACCAACGCGACCGTGACCGTGACCATCGCACTCTACGCTCCCGACTGGGTCCCCGTGGACGAGGTGCGCCTGGTGGTGAACGGCTCGACACCCGTTCCCGTACCCTTGGGCAGCTTCACGGCCTCGACCACAGATCCACGGCTCAGGACCGCCACCGTCACCCTGCCCATGCCCTCGGGCAAGGATGCCTGGTTCGTCGCCGAGGCTGGCGTTGCGAGGAGCCAGTCCGGCGGCTACCGGGTGGGCACCCCCTGGAACAAGATCATGAAAGGCATCTATCCCATCGCCGTGACCAACCCCATCTTTGTGGATGTGAACGGCGGCGGCTACACTCCTCCAGGGCTCTGATTCGGGAGTGGTGATGGCGGACTGGCTTCCGGAAAGGCTGCCGGAGGATATCGACGCGGAACGGTCCTTCCTGGCGACCTGCTGCGCCCCCGGGGCCGGTTTCGTGGCCAGCGAAGCCGTGTTCGCCCTGGCCGAGGAGGATTTTGTCCACCCGGCCCACCGGGCGGTGTTCCGGGCCCTGAAGACCCTCATCGAGGCCCAGGTTGAGGTCAACTCCCTCACCCTGAAGGACGCCCTGGATCAGGACGACAGCCTGAACAAGGTGGGCGGCTATCCCGGACTGGTCGAGCTCCTGGCGGGGGAGGATGTGGAACGGCCCCAGGTGCTGGCGGACGTGATCCGCCGCAAGGCCAAGCTCCGCCGGCTGGTGCATCTTGGCGCCCAGCTGGTGCGCCAGGCCGCCGAAGAGGACGAGGCGCCCGAGGTGCTGGTCGATCAGACGGCCCAGAGCCTCTTCCATCTGGCACAAGGTGATGCCAAGGCCAGGGGGCTCCTTAGCATCCAGGCGGTCGCCGACGACACCATGGAGCGCTTGTCGGACCGGATGGAAGGGCGCCTTTCCCCCGGGGTCCGCGTGGGGTTCAGCCGCTTCGATGAGCTCACCCAGGGTTTCCAGCCGGGGAATCTCATCGTACTGGCGGCCAGGCCCGGCATCGGCAAAACCGCCCTGGCCTTGAACTGGATCCTGAGGGCCGCCCAGGAGCGGGATGGCCGGTCAGGGCACTGTGGTGCCTTCTTCAGCCTGGAGATGAGCCACGAGGAGGTCTTCATGCGCCTGCTCGCGGCCAAGAGCCAGACCAACATGAAGGACCTGCAATCCGGCCGCGCCACCGGCCGCATGAACGATGTGCTGAAGGCGCGGGACGAGCTCGTCCAGATGCCCATGTTCATCTGCGATCGGGCCTCGATCACGGTGCCACAGATCCAGAACATGATCGTGAAGCAGGGAAGCCAGAGCAACCGGAGGGTGGAGTTTGTCATCATCGACTACCTTCAGCTGCTCAGCAGCCCGGAGGGGAGCCGCGGCGCCAAGCAGAACGAGGCCGTCCGGATTGGCGAGATCAGCCGTGGCCTCAAGCTCATGGCGAAGGAGTTCGGCATCCCGGTGGTGGTCCTCTCCCAGCTGAACCGTGAGGTGGAGCACCGCACGGGCGGCCGTCCCCAGCTCAGCGACCTCCGGGATTCCGGCGCCATCGAACAGGACGCGGACATGGTGGCCTTCATCCACCGGAAGATGATTCCTTCGGCCACCGAGGACCCGGACCCATCGGCGGAACTCATCGTGGCCAAGCACCGCAACGGCCCCACGGCCATCATCCAGCTGCATTTCCAGGGCGAGTTCGCCATGTATCGGGAGATGGTGCGGGAGACGGCCGGCTACGGGTAGCCGGCCGGAGACGAGGGATCGGAAGGGGCGGCCACTGACCGCCCCTTCGCATCCAGTCCAGAGGCGTGGCTACTCCAACCCGAAGGTCGAAGTCTCCAGCTCCTTCTTTACGAACGCCATGAACAGGTCGCCCGTGGCGCCGTCGATGATGCGGTGGTCGAAGCCGAGGCTGCTGAACATCATCTGGCGGATGGCGATGAAGTCGGTGCCGTCCGGACCGGTGATGACCACTGGGCGCTTCACGATGGCGCCCACGCCCTGGATGGCCACCTGGGGCTGGTTGATGATGGGCAGGCCGAAGGTGTCGCCGTAGACGCCTGGGTTGGTGATGGTGAAGGTGCCACCGCTGATTTCGTCGGGCTTGAGCTGCTTGCTGCGGGCACGCTCAGCCAGATCGTTGAGGCTGCGGGCCAGGCCCCCCAGGTTCATCATGTCGGCGTTCTTCACGACGGGCACGATGAGGCCCCAGTCCAGGCTCACGGCGACGCCCAGGTTGATATCCTGCTTGTAGACGATGTTGTCGCCGTCCACGGAGGCATTGGCCACCGGGTAGGCACGCAGGGCCTTGCAGGCGGCCATCATCACGAAGGGCATGAAGCTCAGCTTGGTGCCGAACTGGGACTCGAAGGCCTGCTTGTGCTTGTTGCGCAGCTGGGCCACGTGGGTCATGTCGATCTCGAAGACCGTATAGACATGGGCCGAGGTGCGGCGGCTGGCCAGCATGCCGTCGGCGATGATCTTCCGCATCCGGCTCATGGGCTCAACCTTGACCCGCTCACCCGGCGCGAAAGCCGGGGCTGCGGGCGTGGGGGGAATCGCCAGGGCGGGAGTGATTCCCATGGTCGGCGCAGAGGGATCATGCACCGCGGGCAGGGTGGGGGCGATGGACTGCACCGGAACTGGGGCCGTTGCTGCCGGCCCCTTCGCGAGGAAGGCCTCCAGGTCCTCCTTGGTAACCCGGCCGGCCTGGCCCGTCCCCTGGACCTTCGCGAGGTCCACGCCATGCTGCTTGGCCATCTCACGGACCAGGGGGCTGCTCTTGGATTTCAGTCGGCCCTCGAGGCTGTTGTCATCCTCCAGGGGTGCCTGGATGATGGCTGCCGCTGCGACCTGCTCCACCGGCGTGGCAGCAACCGGGGGCGGAACCGGAGCGCCCGCCGCCTTCTCCGAGGCATCGCCAATGCGGGCGACCACGGTGCCCACTGGAACCGTGATGTTTACGTCCACGAGGATTTCCAGCAAGGTGCCGGCCGCGGGGGCCGGGATCTCCGCATCCACCTTGTCCGTGCTGATCTCGTAGAGGGTGTCGTCCTTCGCAACCACGTCTCCCACCTGCTTGTGCCACTTCAGCACGGTGGCCTCGGCGATGCTCTCGCCCATCTGGGGCATGACGACGTCAAAGGCCATGGTTCGCTCCTATGCGTAAAGGGGGGGGGATCTCAAGGTGGTGGGTGGTGAGCAACTGGAAGGCGTGGGCCGTCTCCAGCAGCATGACATCCGAGCAAGCGGGCCCGATGAGTTGGATGCCGGCCGGAAGTCCCGCAGTGAAACCAGCGGGCATGGAAAGGCAGGGAAGCCCTGCCAGGGGGGCGGTCACCGTGAAGGCGTCGGCCAGATACATGGCCAGAGGATCATCAGTCTTGGAGGCGAAGGGGAAGGCCACTCCCGGACTAACCGGGGCGGCAAGAACATCAACCGCGTCGAAGGCCCGTTCGAAGTCTCTCGCGATGAGGGTCCGGGCCTTCATGGCCTTGAGGTAGAAGGCGTCGTAGTACCCCTTGGAAAGGCAGAAGGTCCCCAGCAGGATGCGGCGTTTGACCTCGGCGCCCAGGCCTTCGTCACGCGTCTCGGCGATCATGGCCGGCAGGTTCCGGCCCTTGGCTCGGTGGCCGTAGCGGACCCCATCGAAGCGGCTGAGGTTGCTGGAGACTTCGCTAGTGCAGATCAGGTAGTAGGTATCGATGGCATAGCGAGTGTGGGGAAGGCTGACCTCCTGGATCTCCGCGCCCTGATCGGCGAATACCCGGAGGGCCTCCTCCAGGATGCTGCGCACGCCCGGCTCGAGGCCTTCGCCGAAGTATTCGCTGGGGAGTCCGATGCGGAGCCCCTTGAGCCCCGTCGGTCGGAGGGAGGCCAGGCGTTCCACGCCGGGAAGGTCGGAGGAGGTGCTGTCCAGGGGATCCCGGCCGGCCATGACGCTCAGGGCCAGGGCCACGTCTGCGGCGGTGGCGGCGATGGGGCCGACCTGGTCTAGGCTGGAGGCCATGGCGGTCAGGCCGAAGCGACTGAGGACGCCGTAGGTCGGGCGCAGGGCCGTGACATTGCAGAAGCTGGCCGGCAGGCGCACGGAGCCTCCGGTGTCGCTTCCGAGCGCCAGGGGCGCATAGCCTGCGGCGACGGACACCACCGACCCGCTGCTGCTGCCCCCAGGGACCCGCGTCGTGTCCCAGGGATTCCGAGCAGGGCCAAAGGCGCTGTATTCGCCGCTGGAGCCCATGGCGAACTCGTCCATGTTGGCCTTGGCCAGGGGGATCGCCCCGGCCTGGAGGAGGCGAGCCACGACGGTGGCATCGTAAGGGGCCCGGTATCTGTCGAGCACCCGGGAGCCACAGGAGACGGGCAGGCCCGTCCAGTTCAGGTTGTCCTTGAGCACGACGGGAAGCCCGAGCACGGGGGTGCGTTCCCCGGCCCGCAGACGCGCATCGGCGGCCCGGGCCAGCCGGAGGCTGCAGTCCTCATCGACGGCCAGGATCGCGTGAAGGTGTGGATCCAGGCTGCGAATGCGGTCGAAGGCGGTCCGAACCAGGGTTTCAGAGGACACGTCGCCGGCATCGAGGCCTTCACGCCAACCTACCGCCGTGCCCACCGCCATGCCTGCGCCTCCAGAGCCTTCTACTGTGCCATTGAGCCTGGGGTACTGCCAGCCTGGTGGGAGGCTCCAGGGCCATCTCCCGAAGGGAAGCATCCTTGTTCTGTAGCTCAGGAACTGCGCTCAGGATGGAAATAGGCTACCATCCTCTGCTCAAGCCCTGTCCTTCCATCCCGTTCGACTCGCCCCGATGGCTGGCCTCACTGGAAACACATGAATCCCTTCAATGTCCTGGAAATCCCCCCCGACGCCTCGCCTGAGGACATCAAGGCCGCGTACCATCGACTCGCAAAACGCTGGCATCCGGATCGCTACACTGGCGCAGAGAAAGAAGAGGCCGAGTCGAAGTTCCGAGAGCTGGCCGAGGCCTTCAGCATTCTCAAGGATCCCGCCAAGCGGCTCACACTTCAGCAGCAGATGCCGAAGGTTTCATCCCCGTCTTCCCCCAACAGGGAACCCGAGTCCCCGTTGGAACGGACCCCCGAGGACTGGGCCTCCATGGCCAAGGCAGCCTTCGAGGAGGGGAACATCGATCAGGCGCGGGCGCTCATCCACTATGCGATTCGGCTGGATGATGAGAAGGCCACCTACCACTCTCTTCTGGCCTCCATTCTCGAGAAGGAGGGCGGGGATTTGCGGGCGGTGGTCAAGGCCCTGGAGACGGCCGTGAAGCTGGCACCCCGGGACGTGGACAGCCACATCCGCCTGGCCAACCACTTCCAGACCCTGGGCATGGGAGCCCGCGCCCAGCGCCACCTCCAAACAGCCCGCGAGATTTCACCCAACCACCCAAAGCTCCGCCTGCCAACCCCGAAGGGGCCGAAAAAGAATGGACCGGGAGCCAAGGGACGGCCAACGCCCGGGCAGAAGGCCAAGGGAACCGCACCTCCCATGGGCCTCCTCGATCAACTTAAGGACCTGTGGGGCCGACTGACGGGAAAGGGTTGACGATGGGGATCCGCGCCGCGGGCTGCACCGATGTGGGTTGTGTCCGGAAACACAACGAAGACAGTTTCCTTTCGGATCCTGGCCTCGGTCTCTTCGTCGTGGCCGATGGCCTTGGGGGCCATGCCGCCGGTGAAGTCGCCAGCCAGATTGTGGTGGAGACCGTGGCCCGCTTCGTCGGAGAGACGCTGGAGAAGGATCGGACCTGGCCCGTGGAGTATGATCCGACCCTTTCCTACGACGGGAATCGTCTGAAGGTGGCCATGCTCCTGTCGGATCAGGCCATTGCTGAGGACATCCGCCGCAACCCCGAACGGGAGACCATGGGCTCGACCGTGGTTGCTGGTCTCTTTCACGGCCCCAAGGTCACCCTGGCCCATGTGGGGGACAGCCGGGCCTACGTCCTTGGGCCCGAGGGCATCCGTCAGGTGACCCGGGACCACAGTTGGGTGGCCGAGCAGGTGGCCAATGGGATCCTGACGGCCTCCGAAGCCAGGGTCCACCCGTTCCGGAACGTGATCACGCAGGCCCTTGGCAACGGCGGGGAACTGGATGTGGAGCTGCAGGATCTGGAGCTTTCCAAATCGGAGCGACTTTTGCTTTGCTCCGATGGCCTGTCAGGAATGATCGGCGACAAACAGATCTGGGACATCGTGGAGCAATCCAGAGATCTCCAACATGCTGTTGAATCATTGATTACAGTGGCCAGGGAGCACGGGGGCGAAGACAATATCACCGCCGTCCTGGTGGGCTGGGAAGCCGAGGAATCCTAACGCAAGCATAGTTAACCTTGACCTAATCCATTCTGGCGGTACTCTTTCCATTACCTAATTTCTCCAAGTGAGGCATCCGGTGGGTCTTTTCGGAAGCAAAACCAAAAGTCTTGTCGGCTTGGATATTGGTTCCAGCTCAGTGAAAGTCTGTGAACTCCAGCAGATGGGAAAGGGCAGCAACATCCGCTACCGGCTCCAGAAACTGGGGCAGGTGGCCCTCCCTACTGATGCCATCGTGGATGGGGACATCATGGATAGCAACGCCGTGGCGTCGGCTATCCGGCAGGTTCTGGCAGAACAGAAAATCAAGGCCAAGGAAGTAGCCATTTCCGTGTCAGGCCAGCAGGTGATGGTCAAAAAAGTGACATTTCCCCTGATGAGCCAGGCTGAATTGGCAGAATCCGTCCGCTGGGAGGCCGAGAGCTTTTTCCCGGCTGGGCAGGGGTTGGACTCCTACGCCCTTGATTACTACCTGATCGAGGAGCGCGCCGGCGAAGGGAACATGGACGTGGTCCTTGTTGCCTGTCGGAAGGACAAGCTCGAAGCCTATGTCAGCTGTGTCGCACAGGCTGGATGCAGCCCGAAGGTTGTGGACGTGGATGTCTTTGCCGTTCAGAACGCCTATGAAATCAATACCATGGGGGCCGGGCGAGACGAGGTCGTCGCCCTGGTGAACATGGGGGCCACCTTCACCAACCTCACCATGATGGTGGGCGGCAAGTCGGTGTTCTGGCGGGACATGGCCTGGGGGAGCGGCCGATATTCGGAAAAGCTCTCTGAGGATTGGGGCGTGAGCCGAGAGGCCGCTGAGCGTCTCAAGCGGAACCAGGCCTCCGAAGGTAGGGAGCCCGAAGAGGTGCAACCGTCCATCAATGCGGTCTCGGATGCCTTCGCCGACGAACTTACGCGAACCCTCGACTTCTTCAAGAGTAGCTTCAAGGTGGATCGCCTGGACCGGGTGCTGGTCTGTGGTGGTGGCGCCATGATCCATGGCCTGCTGGACGTGCTGAGCGATCGGCTTCGCGTATCGGTGGACCGGTTCAATCCTTTCCAACTCATTGAAGTCGATGGTCGCACCGAGGATCCCGTGACGGTCCGCGAGATTGGTGGCGCTGCCGCCGTCGTAGTCGGGCTGGCCATGCGCCAAGTGGGGGACCGATGATCAAGATCAACCTGCTCGGAGATGCACTGGCCCAGGCCGGGGCGAAAAAGGGCGGCGACAAGACCACAGCCGAGCCCGTCCAGGTTTACACGGGTGAGGGTGGCAGTCGTGCCAGCCTGCCCATTGCAGGCGTGGTTGTGGGACTCATCTTCGCGGCCCTCGGAGGTGGCTATTATCTCTGGCTGAACAGTGAATTCACCAGGGAAGAAAAGAAAAAGGTCGAGCTGGAGAGGGACAAGAAGCAGTACGAACCCTTCATCGCCCTGGAGAAGAAATTCCGGGAGAAGAAGGACGCGTTGCAGAAGAAAGAGGAAGTGATGACTACCCTGAAGCGCCAGCAGGCTCTGCCGGTGCACTTCCTGGAGGAGCTGGCCAACAGTCTTCCAGACGATGTCTGGTTTAAGAAGGTCAGCCAGAAGGGCATGACCGTCACCGTGGAAGGGGAAGGTCGCAACTTCGAATCCATCAATGCCTTCTACGGCAACCTCCAGTCCCGCACCCGGTGGTTCAAGAAGATCAATTACCCTGGCGCCAAGCGGGGTACCAGCGGCTCTTTTGAATTCACGATCTCCTTCGAACTCCAGAACGCCGTCTGAGGTAGGCCATGAATCCTCAACTTCAGAAACAAATTGGTGTGGGAGCGCTGGTCGGCATTGTCCTGGCCGGGCTGGTCTACTTCTTGTTGGGCGGGAAGAGGACCGATCTCGAAGCCATCCGCACAGAGAACAAGATGCTTCAGGCTGATGTGGATAAGGGCAAGCTCCTGAAACAGAGCTACGAGAAGCTCCGCGAGGAGGTGGCCAAGCAGGACAAGCGGATCGAGGAACTGATCAAAATCATGCCCTCGGAAACGGACTATGGTGAAATCCCCTACCGGATCAAGAAGATTGCGGATGACGCCGGCATCGACCAGGTGTCCTTCTCCCTCAAGCCCGAGCGGAAGGATGCCTACTACACCGAGAAGCCTGTGGAATTCGAATTCCGCGTAGGGTTCCACTCCTTCGGTCAGTTCGCCTCCCTGGTGTCGGGCTACGACAAGATCGTCAATATCTCGAATATCGAGTTCGCCCGAAAGACAGACAACCGCAGCGTCTACCCTGCTTCGGTCAAGTGCACCATCAGCGCTTTCATCTACAATCCCGAGCCCGCACCTGCGGCTGAACCGCCAGTGAAGAAGCCGGCGGCCCCCGCTTCCAAGCCCGGCGCCAAAGAGGATTGAGGCCCAGTCATGATCCGACAAACCCTGACCCTGTTCATTCTTGCCGCGCCGATATTGAAGGCACAGGCTCCACCACCACCGGCACAAGTGCCGATCGAGGATGTTGCCATCATTAAGGCGACCCCCTACAAACCCGCTATTCAGCGGGATCCCTTCTCTGCCCCGCGGGATGAACGTCCGGCCGATGCCCTTGATGTGTTGGATGACATTGCCGTGAAGGGAATGATCAAGAAGGATGGCAAGAATTTCGCAATCGTTTCGGACAGCCGCGGGAATGTCCGCTGGCTCCCGGTCGGTCACCGCTTCAAGGATGCCGAGATCACGGCCATCACGGACAAGTCGGTGACGTTCCACCAATGGGAAATGAATACCACCAACCGTTCCATATTCCGAACCATCACGAAGACGTTCAAGCGTGAGGAGGGTAAACGATGAATGCTCGCCTGAGTTCCTTGCTGGTTGCAGGGGGCGTGGTCCTGGCGGGGATCCACACCGGGTCCCTCCATGCGTCGCCCGCGATCGAATCTGTTGCGCGGAAAGCCATCCTGGTATCTGCCACCATGGAAGCCGAAGGCCCTGGTGCCAAGGTCTTCCTTCGTGTGCCTGGGTTTAGCTCCCGGCCGGGAGTGCAGGTGCTGCACAATCCCCATCGGGTTGTGGTCGATCTGCCGGGCGTGGACCGCGGGGTCGCCGTCAGCCGGAAGGACCTTGCCCAGCTGGCCCATCCCTTGATCCTGAAGACCCGGCTCGCCCAGTTCTCCATGGAACCAAAGCCGGTGACCCGTCTGGTGATGGAGGTTGCTCCTGGTACTCAGGTCCTGGTCGGATCCGGCCCCGAAGGCGTGCAACTCCATCTGACTCCCGGTGAGGACAGGGTCCAGGCCCGATATGAGGGGGCCGACAAGCCGACCCTCCCCATGGGTGCTCCGGTGGAAGTGGCAGCCATGACCCCCACGCCGGGGACCGCGAATCCAGCACCGCTTCCCAAGGCCACTCCCCGCCCCCTCGCCGCGCTTCCAGCGGTGGGCGGATCCTTCCAGTTACTACCCCAACTGGCGGTCTCGACCGCACTGCCCGTGCTAAGCCCTGTAGCAGTCCAGAACCCCGAAGCTGAGAAGCCCCATACCCAGGCCCCGACCCCCAGCCGGGCCGCCGGACGGACCCTCGGCGAAGGCCTCACGAAGTATTCTGGATCGAAGATCACCATCGACCTCCAGAATACCGAAATCCGCGACTTCCTGCGGATCCTGGCCGATACCGGCAAGCTCAATCTGGTCATGGACCCTGACGTGCAGGGCAACTTCGGCTTCAAGTTCACGGACACCCCCTGGGACCAGGTCCTGGACGTGGTCCTAAAGAATGCGGGACTGGGCAAGGAGATCCAGAACGGCGTGCTCCGGGTTGCCAAGATCGACAAGCTCCAGAAGGAAGAGGAAGAGCGCAAGAAGCTGGATGAGACGAAGGCCCTAGCTGGCGAACTCCAGACCATCACCCGTCCGCTTTCCTATGCGAAAGTCTCGGAGGTCCAGAAGATCCTCAAGGACATGCTCACCAAGCGTGGTTCTGCGATCCTGGATGACCGCACCAATACACTGATCATCACAGATCTGCCTCGCAACATCTCGGTCATCGACGACCTGCTCCAGACCCTGGACGTCCAGATCCAGCAGGTCCAGATTGAAGCCCGCGTGGTGGAGGCCAACAAGAACTGGCAGCGTGAATTTGGCGTCAAGTGGCCCCAGTCCAACAACGGATCTGTCGCCATCACCAGCGGTTCGACATCCACGGGGACGCCCTGGGTGGGAACCTCCTCGCCCTTCTGGAATGGCGTCCAGGGCTTCAATCGGGCCGCCTCTGGCCAAAATGCGTCCGTCGCATGGTCTCCTGGCAAGGATGGCGCCACCTCCATCACTGCTCCGGCCGGGGAACTCTGGCTCTCCTTCCTCAGCAACCGATTCAGCATCAACGCGGTCTTGCAGGCCATGGAAAAGGACGGCACCCTCAAGATCGTCTCCTCGCCCAAGGTCGTGACCCAGAACAACAAGAAGGCCACCATCCTTAGCGGCGAAAAAATCCCCTATCCCACCCAGCAGGGTGGCGCCCAGGGTGGAGCCATCACGGTCGCCTTCATCGACGCGAACCTCCAGTTAGACGTGACGCCGCAGGTCACCAACGAGGGCACCATCATCATGGATCTAAAGGTGGAAAAGGCCGAGGCCGATTTCACCCGCACAGTGCAAGGAACCCCGACCATCATCCGCAAGGCCATCGAGACCCAGGTCCTTGTTCGGGATGGCGGCACGGCCATCCTCGGTGGTGTCTACATCACCAACTCTTCCACGGGAACCACTGGCGTGCCTTTCCTCTCAAAGATCCCACTCATCGGATTCCTGTTCCGCAATGACACAAAGCAGGAGAAGAACGTCGAACTGCTGATCTTCATCACGCCTCGCGTGTTGCGCCAGTAGTTGGATCCGGTCACAGAAAAAACGGCCCCATAATCGGGGCCGTTTTTCATGGTGGGGAGAAGCTACTTGCTGATTGGCAGAGTCCGTACCAGACGCTTGCAACTGTTGCACAGGATGGTGAAGTTGTCGGCCTGCTCGAAGTGGTATTTGAACCCGGGATCTTCATCGACCTTTTCCATCCGACCGAAGTGGTATTCGGCGATGCGAACGCTCTGGGGTGCTGTCAGGTCGGCACCGCAGTGGGTGCAGGAGATGGCGGCCATGCTGGCTCCTCGGGAATCGGGATTCAGGAGTGGAACAATTTCCAGAGACCCAAGCTTACCAGAGCCAGCACGGCGAGGCCGATGAAGACCCGCAGCAAGACCTTGCCGATCCGATATGCGACATAGATCACGAGGAGGATCAACACGCCACTGATGAGGAGCGAGGGGGTTACCATGTCTGTCTCCGCGTGGCTGTCCATGCGTGGAATCCCTGTCCGCTCTTGAGTCCCGTCTGCCCGGTGGTCACCTTGGATTGAAGGAGCTCGGGGGGCTGGAATCGGTCCTCACCGCTGGCATGGAGTCCTTCGGCGATGCGAAGGCGCAGGTCAAGGCCGACCCGGTCGGACAACTCGAGAGGGCCGACCGGGTGCCCATAGCCGAGGGTCATCAGGGTATCCAGGTCCTCGGCGGAAGCCACTCCCGACTCCACCAGCCGGATGGCCTCCAGCCCCAGGGCCAAGGACATCCTGGCTGCCGCGAATCCTGGCTGATCTCGAACCTGGACCACCTGTTTCCGGAGTCCCGCTCCCAGAGTCTGGGCCCGGTCCACCCAGACCTGAGCGGTCCCGTCCGGTATCGCCATCTCAACCACAGCCATCCGGGGCACTGGCACAAACAGGTGGAACCCCACCAGACGGCCAACGGCTCCGGCCCTTCGGGCCAAGTCGGTAATGGGCAGCGCCGAGGTACCAGAAAGGACCAGCAGCTGTGGAGACCCCCAGGTGATCGCTGTCGAGAGGGCCGGGGCCTTGAGTTCTGGGACCTCGGGCAACGCCTCAAGGAAGGCCGAGGCTCCTTCCAGGGCTGGTGCGTTGAATGCTGCGGCGGACAGCCGCTCCAGGCTGCAGGCCCTCGACTCCCGGTTCATTCGACCCTTGGCGACGGCGCGATCCCAGCGGTGGTGGATCTCCTGGAGACCCGCCTCGGCATGCGCCTGATCCCTGCCCAACAGGCGGGTCGCCAGCCCGCATTCAGCAGCCCACTGGGCGGTGGACAGGCCCAGGGTGCCTGGCCCAAGGATGGCGAGCGTGGCGCTCAAGGCATGCACTCGAGCCCTCCAATGGGAAGGTCGAGAAGTTCCGATCCGAGTGGTCCTTCCGTCATGGATTCACGCCTCCACCCGCTATGATGAACGGAAAGGGCCACTCGTACGCCACCGCAACCCGCCCACCCCTGTCAGGGCCAGCTACCATCATGCTCATCGACTACGCCGCCATCACCCATCCGGGCAAAGTCCGGAAAAACAACGAAGATGCCTACCTGCTGAGTGCCATTGATGGTGATGAGCCAATCATCAATGGGCCGGCCAGGTCTCTCAAGGTGGGAGACTCGGGACTCCTGGTGGCCGTGGCCGATGGCATGGGCGGTGCCGCCGCTGGCGAAGTGGCGAGCCGGGAAGGGCTGGCTGCGGTGTCGCTGTTCTTGTTCGGGCATTGGGGCCGCCTCGCTTCGACCAAGGACCGCGAAAGCGCGCTCCTGGAAGCCCTCGAGACGGCTGTGGAGAAGGCCAGCGATGCCGTCCTGCGCTACTCGGACGACGACCGCACGGCACGGGGAATGGGCTCCACGCTCACCGCTGCGGTCATCTGGAACGGCAGCGCCTATGTGGCCCAGATCGGCGATTCGAGGGCCTACCTGCTGCGGCAGGGTGTGCTGCACCAGATCACCGAGGACCAGACGCTGGTCAACGACCTGGTTGCGCAGGGCAGTCTGACGCGGGAGCAGGCTCGCACGCACCCGCAGCGGAACATGATCACCCAGGCCCTTGGGTCGCCTCAGCCGCTCCGGGTGGTCCTCTCGCGGCTCGCACTCCGGCGGGGAGATCGTCTGCTCTGCTGCTCCGATGGTTTGCATGGAGAGGTCACTGATCCGCAGATCCAGGAGTTGCTGAACCAGGGGCTCAGCCCCCGGCGCAGCCTCGAACTGCTTGTGGATGAGGCACTCGCGCACGGTGGCCGCGACAACATCACGGGCGCGCTCCTCACCCTCAATGATCCCGGCCTGCCACTGCCCAAGCCGGGGGAGGCCCTTGAGCTGGTCCATCCCACTGCGAACCCTCGCGGTCGAGGACTCTGGGATCGGTTCCGCAGGTTAATCGGAGGCGGTGCCCCATGAGCATCCTACAGGGGACCGTGTCCCTCAAACGCTTTCTGGTGCTCGGCCCCGTGCCCGACGAGAAGGACCTCCAGGCGGGGCTGGAGCAAGACCAGTTCCGCCCCTTCCAGGATGGGCTCGAAGAGGAGCGCATGGGCTGGTGTGACTGGCGGAATCCGCTCATCACACCTCCTGATGAAAACTGGGTCAGCCAGGAGCGCTTCGCCGTCTTCGGCCTGCGCATCGACACCCGCCGCGTGCCGCCGGCGTTGCTGAAGGCCCATGTGGACCTGCGCCTGCAGAGCCTGCAGAAGGAGAAGGATCTGGCCTTCATCGGCAAGGAAGCTCGCATCTCCCTGGCGGACGAGGTGAAGGTCGAGCTGCTGCGCAAGGTGCTGCCCACGCCCAAGGTGGTGGAGGTGGCCTGGGATCTGAAGGGCGGTATCCTCTGGACCACGGCCTCGTCCAGCAAGGCCCAAAGCGCGCTGACGACGCTATTCATCAAGTCCTTCGGCTGCGAGGTACATCCCCTGGCCCCCCTCGTGCTATCCGGAAGGCTCTGCCCGGACCTGTCCGTGGAAGCCCTGATGGCGCTGGATCCGCTGGATCTCGAACTCGAGGAGGCCTGAGGTGAAGCCTCTTGAACTCATGGAACAAGGGCGCTTCCTGGGTGAGGAGTTCCTGCTCTGGCTCTGGATGCGCAGCATGACCGAGGGCGGTGCCAGCGGCGAGGACGGCGACGGTTCGGGCTGCTTCGTGGACGACGCCATCCAGCTGGTGTCCGAGCGGGGCGAAGTGAAGGAGATCTCCCTCCGCAAAGGCAACCCATCCGAGTGCCGGGAGGCCTTCGAGGCCCTCGGGCGGGGCATGCGCCCGGCCAAGGTGAAGCTGCGGATCCTCTCCGGTGACCTGGAGTGGGTGTTCACCCTCAATGCCGCCACTTTGGATATGGGCACCCTGAAGCTGCCACCCAGCACCGGCAAGGCGCCCCACGAGCGGCTCCATGACCGCATTTTCCTGCTGGAGGAAGGCGCGGGACACCTGGAGCGGCGGCTGAAGGGGTTCCTGCGTGAGCGAGTCGAGGACCCAGAAGGACTCCAGGAGGCCATGCGCAGCTGGGTCCGTGCCGGGCGCACGGGCGAGGCATTGCCCACGGGCGAGGCCCCGTGGGAGGCCTGAAGCTGCTTTGTCTTCCAGCGCTGCTCGCTTTTCCCGCGGCGCAGGAGCCTGCACCCGCGCTGGCTCATGCCCGCACGCCGGATGACCGGCCCATCCTCCTTCGCCTGCAGTTCCGTAAGGGACTCAGCGTGGAAGGGAAGGCGCTTCCCCGCGCCTTCCTGGGCAAAGGGGTGGATGCCAGTGGCTGGGTGCCCTTCGAAAGCCTCAGCCCCGAGGGCAAGCGCTGGGCCCTGGCGGCGCTGTTTCCCGAGGACCAGTGGCGCCAGGACGAGGTCCGGCACCGGATCCGCCATCCTGACCTGGAATCGGTCTGGACCATGGCTGCGCTGTTCACGGGCCACGGGCAGAACTACGACAAGGTGATGGCCGCGAATCCCGACCTTCCGGAGAAGCTGCAGGAGGGCGACGTCTGGCGGATTCCCCGGAGTCTGCTGTCGGTGGACCTGGGCGGTACGGGCAAGGGGCCCGACCGTACCCAGCCCGAGGATGACCTGGATGACGAAGCGCGGGTGGCGGCCTACCGGGCCCTCTTGTCCTTCGGCGAGGATGCCGAAGGCAGGTACGCGGCCTACCGCATGCGCAAGGGGGAGGCGCTCTACTCCAGCGTCGTGATCCGCTACACGGACCGCGTGGATCCCAAAGGCGTGAACGAACTGGCGGACCGCATCGCCAAGCGCACCGGCATCACCGACGTGCGGGGCATCCAGCCGGGCCAGCTCATCAAGATCCCCGTGGCCTTCCTGGCGGATCCCTTCCAGGCCGAGGGCAGTTCCCAGCTGGCCGGGGAACGGGAGGTCCGCGCTGAAGTCCGCCGGACCATTCGCGTGGAGGCGGGACCCAAGCTCAAGGGCGTGAGAATCATCCTGGACGCGGGCCATGGCGGCGTCGATATCGGCGCCCGGGCCAACGGCCTGTGGGAGTCCGATTTCGTCTACGACATCGCCATGCGGGTGAGGCGCCTCCTGGAGCAGGAGACCGACGCCCAGGTGAGCAGCACCATCCGGTATCCGAGCCTGGGATTCCAGAGCCGCGATGAGATCCGAACCCCCACTCGCGCCGCGGAGATCCTCACCACGCCGCCCTTCCCGGTGGATGGCGAGAGCCCCTCGGCCGTGAGCGTGCACCTCCGCTGGGTGCTGGCCAACGACCTCTTCGCCGCCTTCCGCAGAGCCAAGGGAGACACCCAGAAGACCCTGTTCCTGAGCTTTCACGCGGACAGCCTCCACCCCTCGGCCCGCGGTTCGATGGTCTATGTGCCGAGCGCGGCGCTGGTTCCCAACACGTTCAGCCTGGGCGGGGCCAAGACCGGCCGGGTGGCGGAGGCGAGGCGCTCGGCCCATGTCGCCTTCACCAGCCGGGAGAAGCTGCAGGGGGAGGCTCGCAGTCGCCAGTTCTCCGAGGCCCTGATGAAGGCCCTCCACAAGGAACGCATTCCCGTCCATGCCAACCGCCCCATCCGCAACGTGATCTACCGGAATGGCGGGAAGTGGGTGCCGGCCGTCCTCCGCTACAGCAGCAGCGCCACCAAGGCCCTCATCGAAGTGGCCAACCTCACGAACGAGGATGATGCCGCCAGCCTGAGGGATCCCGAATTCCGGGAGCGCTATGCCGCGGCAGTGGTGAATGCCATCCGGGCGTACTATCGGAAGTAGGGGTTCGCCGGGAGGTCCCATGCGGTGCCTGGTGGTTGCGTTGCTGGTGATGGTCGGCTTGGGTTGCCGGAAACCCGAGCCCTCGCCGCCACCCCGGGCCAGGCTCATCGTGCGGTTCCTGGACCGGGATGCGGTGCTGGAGCTGGCTGCCGTACCCGCCGAGGGCCCTTGGCGCCTCATGAACGCGGGCCTGTGGGAACCCCTCGACATCCGCTGGAAGCCGGGGGCCCCGCCCATCGGCGCTGCCGTGGTGGGTCGCACGGCACCGGACTGGGTGCTGCTGGAGGATCCAGCCCAGGAGACCCACCGCGTCGTCATGCGCGGCCCGGGCCCTGAGGAGTTGGCCTCCCGCAATGAGCGCATGGACCCCACCGAACGGGATGCCCTGGCCCTGCTGGGCGTGCTGTGGGTGCTGAGCTGGGTGCGGCGCTAGCACGTCGCCAGGCGAGGCCCCCTCCGTTAGAATGGCCCTTCTCTGATCTGTCCCCTGGCCCCACCCACTTTCGAGGCATCCATGACGACGACTCCCCTGGTGGGCATCCTGATGGGCTCCAAAAACGACTGGGAGACCATGCAGCACACGGCCCTCACCCTGAAGGCCCTGGGCATTCCCTGTGAGGCCCACGTGGCCAGCGCGCACCGGACGCCGGAGAAAGTGGTGGCGTTCTGTCAGGGCGCCGAAGCGCGGGGCATCAAGGTGATCATCGCGGCCGCGGGCGGAGCCGCCCATCTGGCGGGCGTCTGCGCCAGCAAGACCCACCTGCCGGTGCTGGGCGTGCCCATGAAGGGCTGGGCCACAGAGGGCATAGACGCGTTGCTTTCCACGGTGCAGATGCCCTCGGGCATTCCGGTCGGGACCCTGGCCATCGGCAAGGCTGGTGCGATCAACGCCGCCCTGCTGGCCACGTCCATCCTGGCCACGGGGGATGCCGACATCCGAGCGCGGTACCTCGCCTACCGCCAGGCTCAGACCGAGAAGGCCCTGGCTGACGATGATCTCGTGCTGCCCTGACATGGAGCGCGTGCACCTCGTCACCCTGTCGGACCGCGCCTCCCGCGGTGAGTACCAGGACCAGTCCACCCCGTTGCTCAGCTCCTGGCTGAAGGGGCAGGGCGTGAAGGCGGTGACTTCCTCCCTGATGCCGGACGAGCCCCACTTGCTGGAGCAGGACCTTCATCGCGCCGTGGCGGCCGGTACGCCCCTGGTCCTCACCTGCGGGGGCACGGGCTTCGGGTCCCGGGACACGACCCCGGAAGCCACCCGCCGCGTCATTGAGCGCGAGGCGCCCGGCATCTGCGAGTTGATCCGCGCCAAGGGCGGCCATCCGCTGGCCTTCGCCAGCCGGGCCGTGTGCGGGATCGCCGGGAAGACCGTGATCCTCAACCTGTCGGGCCGCCCCGCCGCGGCCCTGGAGCAGATCCAGCTGGCCTGGCCCCTGCTGACCCATGCGGTGGCCGTCCTCCGCAGGGAGGGCGAGGCCGGGGGGCCCTGCACATGAAGGTCTGGGCCCGAATCAACCACGTGGGCTGGGTCCACCTCTGGCGCCTGCGCGAGGACTATGATGCAGCGCAGCCCTCGGCTCACTTCCTGAACGGACGCACCGACCCGCGGTGGCTTGAGATGGCCCTGACACCGGAGCAGCGTTCCGGTCTGGAGACCGGGGAGTTGGTTGAAGTCGAAGACCCCGGCTATTTCCAGGATGAAGGGTAGGCGGTCGGTCCTGCCTTGCGCTGGTCAGCCTCCCATCGGGTGGTCTGTGAGATCGTGGATGGGTAAACCTGCTGAGGCCATGGCATGAATGGAATCCAACCCACCCTCCACCACCTGAGCCGCCTGGTGGGGCGAACCCCCCTGCTGGCCCTGGACCTCCGTTACCGCGGGGAAGCTCGGCGCATCTACGCCAAGGCTGAAAACTTCAATTTCACCGGGAGCATCAAGGACCGGATGGCCCTGCACATCCTGCGGCAGGCCCACGACAGCGGCGTCCTCAAGCCGGGGGCACCCATCGCTGAGGCCACCAGCGGCAACACCGGCATCTCCTTCTCGGCCCTGGGCCGGGCGCTCGGCCACCCCGTCACCATCTTCATGCCCGACTGGATGAGCCAGGAGCGCAAGGACCTGATCCGGTCCTTTGGAGCGGAGGTGCGCCTAGTGAGCTCTGGTGAGGGCGGCTTCCTGGGCTCCATCCGGCTCAGCGAGGCCTGGGCCGAGGCGATGCCCGGCGCCTTCCTGCCCTGCCAGTTCGCCAACGATGCCAACGTGGAGGCCCACGCCACCACGACTGGTCCCGAGATCTGGGCCCAGCTGGCCTCAGTGGGGCTGAAGCCCCAGGCCTTCGTGGCGGGTGTGGGCACCGGCGGCACCGTCATGGGCGTGGCCCGGTTCCTCAAGGGCATGGATGCTTCGATCCGGATCCACCCGGTTGAGCCCGCCAACTCTCCTACGCTGCACACGGGACACAAGGTGGGCAAGCACCGCATCCAGGGCATCTCCGATGAATTCATTCCCGCCATCGTGAAGCTGGACCAGCTGGACGACATCCTGGCCGTGGACGATGGGGATGCCATCCTCATGGCCCAGAAGCTGGCGAACCGGGGTCTCGGGGTGGGCATCAGCAGCGGCGCGAACTTCCTGGCGGCCCTGCAGGCCCAGGACCGGCTGGACCGAAACGCCGTCGTGGTGACGGTCTTCAGCGACAGCAACAAGAAGTACCTGTCCACAGACCTGATGAGGGAAGAGCCGGTCAAGGCGGGCTTCCTCAGCCCCCAGGTCGAGCTGCTGGGAATCGCGCAGGCCATCCGGGTCTGCGAAGTCTGTGTCCAGGGTGGAGTCATCGCACCGGTCTGCGGCTGCTGAAGCTCAGGCGCCTTCCACAGGCTGGCCAGAAGCCTCCAGCCGCTGGTACAGGGCGAGGAGGGCACCGCTGAGCCAGAGGTTGAGGGTTCCGCCCAGCAGGTTGAAGCACCAGAAGGCCGGGTGCCTCAGGCGCACCAGGGCGCCTGGCCCAAGGTCCGGGTCCATCGCGGGGAGCAGGCGGTCCAGGGCCCAGCTGGCCGCCATCTGGTAGGCCATCGCCACCAGCATCATGGCCAGCACAGCCTGGATGACGCGCGGCCAGTTCCGGACCATGGTGGCCTGGCTCCACTTCAGGGCGGCCAGCAGGCCCTCGCCGCGAAGCAGCATCCGCATCGGAGCCCATCCGAACAAGGTGAGGATCAGGATGCCCGGGATCAGGAACAGGAGCAGACCCAGTCCGATGGCCACGCTGATGACCAGACGGGCGAGGAAGGTCCGCAACCAGCGGCCATCGAAGGCCTCGCGCCAACCTCCGAGGGAATTGGCGGCATCGTTGCGGGTCTCGGCATCCAGCTGGGCCTGCAGGCGGGGGATGAAATACATCTCCAGGGGCAGCAGCCCGGCGAACCCGAAGACGGCCTGGAGGATCAGGCTGGGTCCCACCCCTGCGGCCAGCTCCAGGGCCGGGCCCAACTGGGCCAGGAACATGGCCATGACGGCGAGCCCGAGGACCAGCCAGGGGTGGCGCTTGAGCAGCTTGAGCCCTTCCGCAAGGGCGCCCAGGTGGGAAGGTGGGGGCGTACGCATCCCTCCAGCCTAGCTGGTGCGGTGGGCTATCATCATCGGCATCATGTCGTACGAAGCTCCCTGCCTCCTGGTGGCCAGCCCCGCGCTCCTGGATCCGAACTTCCTGCATACCGTGGTGCTGATCGTGGAGCACGACGAGGAGGGGGCTCTGGGGCTGATCCTCAACCGGCCGCTACCCCTGGCCCTGGCGCAGGTCTGCGCCGAGGGCGACATGGCCTACCTCGGCTCCGAGGAAGCCACGGCCTGGCGGGGTGGTCCGGTGGATCCCCAGCGGGGCATCCTCCTGGTGCAGGGCGGGCTCCCCGAGGAGGAGGACACGGTGGTGGACCTCACCCACTTCGTGAGCCACCGCAAGGACCTGCTGGAGACCTTGCTGGGGGATCCGATCACGCGGTATCGGCTCTTCCTGGGCTATGCCGGCTGGAGTCCCGGCCAGCTGGACCAGGAGCTGGAGATGGGCGCCTGGACCCGCCGGCCAGTGGTCTCCGAGTGGCTGCTCCATCCCGATCCCACAGGCCTCTGGCAGGTGGCGCTGGGCAGCGAAGCTGGCGGGTGACGGCGGTTATGGACTCATCAGAAATGTAAATGGACGGGTCATAACTGGGGCGTCGAAACGGGCCCTCGGGATAGGATTTTTTTATACCCCGTCCGCCCGTTGAAATCACGAGCCCTGTTCCGGAGGACCCGATGACCTGGAAGCGCATCCTCTCTCTCCTCTTGGTGCTTGGTGCGGGGCTTCCCCTCAGCGCCCAGGCGACCGGTCCGGTGAACGACTCCGGGGCCACGGCCTGGATGCTCACGTCCACCACCCTGGTGCTGCTGATGGTGCCGGGCCTGGCGATGTTCTACGGCGGTCTGGTCCGCACCAAGAACGTCCTCGGCACGATGATGCACTCCTTCGCGGCCATGGCCGTCGTGGGTGTGCTCTGGACCGTGGTGGGCTATTCCCTCAGTTTCGGACCCAATGCCCTTGGCGGCCTCATCGGCTGGAGCCGGGGCCTGGTGCTGCTGCGGAGCATCGACCATACGATCCTGCCGGCCGGCGTGCCGGAGTATGCCTTCGCGATGTTCCAGGGCAAGTTCGCCATCATCACGCCTGCCCTCATCGCCGGGGCCGTGGCGGAGCGGATCTCGTTCCGGGGCTGGGTGGCCTTCATCACGCTCTGGGTGCTCTTCGTCTACTGCCCGCTCTGCCACTGGGTCTGGGCGCCGGACGGCTACTTCTTCAACCTGGGCGCCAAGGGCGCCATCGACTTCGCCGGTGGCACGGTGGTGCACATCTCCTCCGGTGCCGCGGGGCTTGCCCTCGCGCTGTTCCTCGGAGTGCGCCACGGCTATCCCAAGACGGCCATGGCCCCCAACAACCTCACCTTCACCCTCATCGGTGCGGGCCTGCTGTGGGTGGGCTGGTTCGGCTTCAATGCGGGCTCATCCATCGCCTCCAACCTGGAGACGGCGCGGGCCCTCACGGTCACCCAGGTGGCGGCGGCTTCAGGCGCCCTCACCTGGGTGCTCATCGAAACGATCAGGGATGACAAGCCCACCAGCCTGGGCATGGCCTCGGGCATCCTGGCGGGGCTGGTGGTCATCACCCCCGCCGCCGGCGTGGTGCAAGTGGGCGGCGCCATCGTGCTGGGCGCCATCGCGGCCTGCGCCTGCTTTGGCATGATCCTCCTGAAGAACCGCCTGGGCTATGACGACTCCCTGGACGCCTTCGGCATCCACGGCACCGGCGGCATCGTCGGCGCCCTGGGCCTCACCTTCTTCATCCGTGATTCCTGGTGGGCGGAGGCTGCGGCCAAATCGCCGGGCTGGGGCATCCTTTCCCAGCTCAAGGTGCAGGCCTTCGCCGTGGGCGCCACGATTCTCTTCTCGGTCTGCATGACGCTGCTCATCGCCTTCCTGGTGGAAAAGCTCGTGGGCTTCCGCGTGGCTGAGTCGGTGGAGAAGACCGGCCTCGACCATGAGATCCACGGCGAACGGGCCTACGGCCTGAACAACCTGAACTGACCGGAGGCCGCGATGAAGCTCATCACCGCCATCATTCCCGAAGAGAAGCTCGACGAGGTCCGCGAGGCCCTGATCGAGGCGGAGATCGAACGCATCACCGTCCTGCGCGTCAGCGGCCACGGCCGCCAGCAGGAGATCGTGGTGCAGCGGGGCAAGAAGGTCGTGCCCAACCTGATTCCCAAGGTGCAGATCACCATCGCCTGCAACGATGCCTTCGAGGACATCACCGTGGACACCATCATTCGCACGGCCCGCCACGGCGGGGGCGAGGTGGGCGACGGCAAGATCTTCGTCCAGGATCTGAAGGAGTGCATCCGCATCCGCACTGGCGAGCGGGGCGGCCAGGCCATCTGAGTCCGAGGTGCCCTGGCCTGGGTCTCAGGGCCGGGAATCATTGTTTTCCAAAATTGGGCCTATGAATTCCCGGTCCGTTGCGCCAACAATCAGCAGAAAGGAGAATCCCATGTCCGGCATCTACAAGAAGGTCGAGATCGTTGGCACCTCCCCCGTCAGCTTCGCCGAGGCGGTAAAGCAGGCTGTGGACGAGGCGGGGAAGTCCATCCGCCACATGGCCTGGTTCGAGGTGGTGGAACAGCGCGGCCGCATCCAGGACGGGCAGGTCGCCGAGTTCCAGGTCACGATCCGGATCGGGTTCAAGCTCGAGCGCTGAGCGTCCCGTCCAGGTTTGCACCGGATTTCCCTCGCACGACCCGGGTAGCCTCAAGCCATGCGGTCCATCGTCTGGTTCCGGGGTAAGGATCTAAGGGTGGCGGACCACGGGCCGCTCACCGAGGCTGCCGCTGCGGGCGAGGTGATTCCGGTCTTCGTGCTGGATCCCTTCTTCTTTGCGCCGGAGCGGGCCCGGGAGCTGCCCCACCGCCTGCAGTTCCTGCTGGACTCGCTGCGGGCGCTGGAGGCCAACCTGGCGCACCTGGGCTCCCGCCTGCTGGTGGTGCGGGGGCGCAGCGTGGAGGTGCTGCCCCGTCTGGCTGCACGGTGGCGGGTGGACCAGGTGCTGGCCCACCGCTGGGTGGAACCCTTCGGCCGGGAGCGGGACCGTCGGGTTGGCGAGGCACTGGCTCGGGAGGGCATCGACTTCCGCCTCTTCGAAGGGGAGACCCTGCTGCCACCGGGCTCTGTGCGGAATGGGCAGGGCGCCATGTTCCGGGTGTTCACGCCCTTCGCCAGGTCCGCCGGTGCCCGGCTGGAGCTCGGGCCCGCGCTGCCCGCGCCACGGGCGCTGCCGCCCCTGCCCGAGGGTCTCACGCTGGAGGCAGTACCGATCCCGACCGTGGCGGAACTGGGCTTGCCCATGAACCCGAACCTGCAGACAGGTGGAGAAAAGGTCGCGCGGGCCCGACTGAAGGCCTTCATGAGCGGCCCCATCGCCGACTATGAAACGGGCCGCGACCGCATGGACCGGCCCGGCACCTCGCGGTTGAGCGCCGACCTGAAGTTCGGAACACTGTCGGTACGGACGGTCTGGCAGGCTGCGTCGGCAGCCGGGGCCGGCACATCCGGCCAGCGCTTCCTCGGTGAGCTCCTCTGGCGCGAGTTTAGCCACCACCTGCTCTGGGAGTGGCCGCACTTGCTGGAGCGGCCCTTCCGTGAGGGGTTCACAGGCTTCCCTTGGCGGGTCGATGGAGCCGATTGGCGCGCCTGGGCGGAAGGCCGCACGGGCTACCCCGTGGTGGATGCCGCCGCCCGGCAGCTGCTGGCCGAGGGTTTCGTCCACAACCGCGCCCGCATGGTGGCCGCGAGCTTCCTCACGAAGCACCTGCTGCTGGACTACCGCCAGGGCGAGGCCCACTACCTGAAGTGGCTCACGGATGGCGACTGGGCCCAGAACAGCGCCGGGTGGCAGTGGAGCGCGGGCTGCGGCTGTGATGCCCAGCCATGGTTCCGCATCTTCAATCCCGTCTCCCAGGGGCTGAAGTTCGATCCGGAGGGCGCCTATGTGAAGCGCTGGCTGCCCGAACTGACTGACTGCCCCACGGCGTTCATCCACGAGCCATGGAAGCTGCCCCGGGCCCAGCGGGTCCGCCTCGACTACCCGGATCCCATCGTGGATCACGCCCTGGCTCGGGAGCGCTTCCTGGCGATCGCGAAAGGGCATCTGGGCCGCGGTACGGCCTGATAGAGTGGACGGAGGATTGTTCTATTCCTTCTACTTTAATGACTTATGGGTAGCCCATGCACACCATCCAATTCGACGGCAAGACACCTGGCGCCGCGGAATGCGACCGAGAGACGGCCCTGCTCGCCGCCAGCGCCAAGGCGAACGTGCCCCTGAACCACCGCTGCGGAGGGCATGCGCGCTGCGGCACCTGCCTCGTCACCGTCGTGGAGGGGGCCGAGCATCTCAGCGAGAAGGGGGCGGCAGAAACCCGGGTGCTCCTCGCCCTCAAGGCCAACCCGGACCAGCGCCTCGCCTGCCAGACCTGGGCCCGGGGCGACGTCAGCGTCAAATACTAGGATCCGACGACCCGCCGGCCCTCCATGGCGCGATCCAGCGTGAGCTCATCGGCGTATTCGAGGTCGCTGCCGATCGGCAGGCCCAGCCCGATGCGCGTGGTGCGGATGCCGATGGGTTCCAGCAGCCGGGCCAGCCAGCTGGCGGTGGCCTCGCCATCCACGGTGGGATTGGTGGCGAGGATGACCTCCTGGATGGCGTGGTCCTCCAGGCGCCTCAGCAGCTCGCGGATGCGCAGCTGATCCGGACCCACCCCCCGCAAGGGTGAGATAAGGCCGCCCAGGACGTGGTAGCGGCCCCGGAAGTGGCCGCTGCGCTCGAAGCTGAGCACGTTGGAGGCTTCGGCCACGATGACCAGGCTGGCCGGATCCCGACGGGGATCCAGGCAGATGGGGCAGGTGGGCTGGTCCGTGAAGGCGCCGCAGATCCCGCAGAAACCCACCTTATCGGCGGCCTGCTGCAGCTGGTGGGCCAGGTGGGCCATGGCTTCGGGGCCCTCCTTCAGCAGGTGCAGGGCCATGCGCTGGGCGGATTTCGCCCCCACGCCCGGCAGCTTCTGGAGGCTCTCGACCACGGCCTCGAGGGGGGGCGGCAGTCTCATCCTTTCAAAGTCCCAGGCCCGGCAGGTTGAGGCCCGCGCCCATACCGCCCATCTGCTTCTTCATGGCCTCGTCGACCTTGGTGGTGGCATCGCGGAAGGCCGCCAGCAGGAGGTCTTCCAGCATGGAGGGATCCTCGGGATCCATGGCGTCCTTGGCGATGGAGAGGCCCATCAGCTCCTTGGAGCCGTTGAGGGTGACCTTCACCAGCTCGCCGCCGGCGGTGCCCTCGATGCGCAGGTTGGCCTGGGTTTCCGCCAGCTTCGCCTGCATCTGCTGGGCCTGTTTCATCAGAAAACGCATGTCCATGGTCAATCTCCAGAAGGGGGGACGGGGAGGGGTTTGGGGCAGCGCAACCGGTGGGCCAGCCGCAGCATCAGGAAATATCCCACGGGAATGGCCACAGCACTGAGCACGAAGCCGCCCAGCAGGTAGGGGGCGAGGATGGGCTTGAGCATGGTGGCCGCGGCATCGAAGCCCTGGCGGGAGGTGAAACTCTGCCAGCCGATGCTCTTCCAGTCCACGCCGCTCAGGTCGAGGTGGAGGCCACGACCCAGCAACAGGTTGCCGAAGAAGGTCGAGGCCGTGGCGATCGGCACCATGGTCCAAGGATTGTTGGTGAAGGCACCCAGAAATGTGAGAGGACGGTGGAGCTTCCTCACCAGGGCACAGGAGATGAGCACCAGACCTGTGTGGGTTCCCAGCAGGGGGTTCCAGGCGATGCAGAGCCCCAGGGCGAAGCTCCAGGCCAGGTGGTGGGGCTCGAGGCTGGGGTCCGCGAGGAACCGCTTGGTACGCGCCCAGATGTGCGTCTTGTCCTGGTGGGTCATGGGCGTCCGAAGTGGTCGAAGCTGAAGTCCGGCAAGGGGCGGAGTGCCCCTTCATCATAGGTCAGGAGAGGGGCATTCCCCCTCGGCAGGACCTTCCCCACGGGAACCAGGGACAGACCCAGCCTGGCTTCGAGCTCCGCCTGGTCCAGGGAGCTGCCGAAGCAGCGGGCATAGTCCTCGCCACCGCGAAGCGCGTCTTCGTTCAGGCCCTGGTCCAAGATGATGCTGAGTCCCGAGGCCTCGGCCAGGTTCCGCAGGTCCCGGCTGAGGCCGTCCGACAGGTCCAGGCAGGCATGGACCTCGGGAATCTGGGCCAGGCTCAGTCCCAACCCCAGGTTGGGCCTGGGTGCCAGGTGGGCCGCCAGTTCGGGGTCCGGGTTTGCCGGATCCCAGCGCTGTCCGGCCTGGAGCTTCCGCAGGCCCCGCAGGCTGGCGCCGGGGCGCTGGTCCGTGAAGATCCCGTCGCCGGGCTGCAGGCCATCCCGCCGGAGCCAGCGGGGCGCGAAGCCGAAGGCCGTGAGACCGAGGCCGAGGCCCACGGGCCGTCCCACCGTGTCGCCCCCCAGGACCCGGACTCCAGTCTCCCGGCTGACAGCCGCCAGACTTGCCAGGAAGATGTCGAGCCAAGGTGCCGCCACCTCCGGGCCCAAGGCCAGGGTCAAGGTGTAGCCGAAAGGGCGGGCCCCGGAGGCGTCCAGATCCGACAGGTTCACCGCCAGCAGCTTGCGGGCCAGCAGTTCCGGCGGATGCCAATCCAGGCGGAAGTGCTGGCCGGATTCCATCAGGTCCGTCGTCACCAGCAGGGTCTGCCCAGGGGGTGTTGGGGGAAGGGCTCCGCAATCGTCCAGGAGCTCCCCCCCCCCGGGCAGCAAATCCCGGATCCGGGCAAGGATTCCCGACTCCATCAGGGGCATGAGAGGACCTCCGTCACACTTCCAGTCTCCCATGGCCCAGGAGGCCAGGCGACGCTTGGTCCCGGGCCTTGGCGATGCTAGCTTGGTTGGGTCCGCCCATGCCGGGCCACCTACTTGAATCGCGAGGAGACGACCATGGCCATCACCAAAGTCTGGATCGAAGAAGGCTGCATCGTGTGCAACGCCTGCGAGGCCGAGTGCCCCGACGTGTTCCACGTCACCGACACCAGCTGCAACATCAACGGCTCGGTCCGCAAGGATGGCGTGGACAGTGAGAACCGCGAGGAGATGAGCGAGCTGAACGATGACATCCAGTCTGCCCAGGAGGCCGCCATCGAGGCCGCTGCCGCCAGCTGCCCCGTGGAAGTCATCAAGTTCGACAAGGTCTAAGCCCGAACGGCTTCGCCATTCAGGTAAGAGAAGGGCGCCTTAGGCGCCCTTCTCGCGTTCAGGGTGGCCGGCTGGAACCGGAATCTACTCCTTCAACCCGACGTTCACCTCGAACTCGCCGAACTCGGTCTTGAAGGGGATGGCGATGCAGGGGACGTCGCCGCTGCGGCTGATCTTGTGGCCCTTGCCGACCACCACCGTGGGCACGGAGATGGACAGGCTGAAGCCATCCTGGATGAGCAGCCGGCGCGCGTCGCCCACCACGATGTTGCCGATCTCGCCAACGGCGTCTTCCACGCTCTGGTCGAGGGTGGAGATCTCCTCCATGAGCATGTTGCTGGCGATGCGGCAGGCCACGGAGGCCGGGAAGCTCAGGATGATGGAACCCGAGGTGTCCCCGGTGATGCCGATGATGGCGGAGATGTCGTAGGTGGTGATGAGGTCCTCCTTCACCGACAGGCCGATCTTCTCGGCCGCGATGCTGGCCATCATCTCGAGGCTGCGGAGGGTGGACTCGATGAAGGGATTGATGAAGGCGACGTTCATGGGACCTCGGGCAATTTGACTGGCTCCTGTTTCGGCCTGGGCCTGCCCTGACATGACTTCTGGCATTGAGGGGCGGCTCCCCTGGGGGCACCATGGAGGTTCACCCCCGGAGTTGCCCCATGCTCACGCGCCTGCTGGCTGACCTGAAGACCGCCATGTTGGCCAAGGACGCTCCCCGGACCCAGGTGCTCCGCATGGCCCTGTCGGCCTATCGGAATGAGGCCGTGGCCAAGGGGCTGGGGCCCCAGGGAACCCTGGAAGCAGGCGATGCCCTGGCCGTCTTCAAGCGCCTGGTGAAGTCCCGCGAGGACAGCGTGGCCCAGTTCGAGAAGGTGGGGCAACCGGACCGGGCAGCCCAGGAGCGCTCCGAGATCGAACTGCTGAAGCCCTACCTGCCAGCCATGCTCGAGGGCCCGGCCCTGGAGGCAGCCGTGCAGGCGGCCATCACCCAGAGTGGGGCCAAGGCGAAGAAGGACATGGGTCTGGTCATGAAGGCCCTGCAGGCGGCTCACGGGGGCGCCATCGATGGCAAGGCCGCCAGCGCGCTGGTGCAGTCACTCCTCACCTGAGGCCCGTCCCAGCTTCATGGGTTAGACTTGAAGGTTCGAGGCCCCCATGAAGCAGTCGAAGCTCCTGATCCAGACCCTGCGCGAGACGCCGCGCGATGCCGATGTCGTGAGCCAGCAGCTGATGATGCGGGCCGGCATGATCCAGAAGGTGGCCGCCGGCATCTACAGCTACCTGCCGCTGGCCTTCCGGAGCATCCGCAAGTTCGAGGAGATCGTCCGCGAGGAACTGGCCAAGGATGGCTGCCAGGAACTGCTCATGCCCGCGGTGCTGCCGGCCGAGCTGTGGCAGGAGAGCGGACGCTGGAAGTTCTACGGCGACGAACTGCTCCGCTTCTGCGACCGGAAGGCTAAGGCCGAGGTGGCCGAGCGCCGCGCCCGGGGCGAAAAGCCTGACGAGCGGGAGTTCTACAACTTCTGCCTGGGGCCCACCCACGAGGAAGTGATTACGGACATCGTCCGCAAGAACGTGCGCAGCTACAAGCAGTTGCCCATGAACCTCTTCCAGATCCAGACCAAGTTCCGGGACGAGCGCCGCCCGCGCTTCGGCCTCATGCGCGGCCGCGAGTTCACGATGAAGGACGGCTACTCTTTCCATGCTGACGACGCCTGCGCGGACCGCGAGTATTGGGCCATGTTCAACGCCTACAAGCGGATCTTTTCGCGCCTGGGTGTAAAGTTCCGGCCCGTGGAAGCCGACAGCGGCGCCATCGGGGGCAGCTTCACCCACGAGTTCCACGTGCTGGCGGGCAGCGGCGAGGACGCCATCCTAAGCTGCGACGGGTGTGACTACACGTCCAACATCGAAAAGACGGAGGCGCCAGCGCTCCGCGTTGGCGCTAGCGAAGCGCCGATGGCGCTTCGCAGGGACCACTACTGCACCCCGGGCGTGGTGGGCCAGGTGGAGCAGGCCGCAGGGATGAAGGATGCGGAGCACGATGGCATGCCCATTGAGCAGACCAGCAAGTTCTTCCTTTACCGCGTCACGTTCGCCGATGGGACCACCAAGCTGGTGGGTGCCGTGCTGCGGGGCGACCACGAGGTCAATCCCGTGAAGGTGAAGAACTTCACCGGGGCCGCCGAGATGGAGCTCATGCCCCTGGAGGAGGCGGAGGCCTTCACCGGCGCCAAGACCGGGTTCATGGGGCCGGTAGGACTGACGGAGGTCCAGATTCTCGTAGACGCCAGCCTGAAGGGTGCCGTCAACCTCACCTGCGGCGCGAACCGGACGGACTACCACCACTTCGGCCTGGATCCCGTGCGCGACCTGCCCGGCTGCACCTTCACGGACCTACGCATGGCCGCCGAAGGGGATACCTGCACACGCTGCGGGAAGGGGCAATATCAGCCCTTCCGCGGCATTGAGGTGGGCCAGGTCTTCAAACTCGGCACCAAGTACTCGAAGTCCATGTCCTGCACCTTCCTCGACGAGCAGGGCAGGGAGAATCCCATGGTCATGGGCTGCTACGGCATCGGCATCACCCGGACGGTGGCCGCTGCGGTGGAACAGAACTACGATGCCGACGGTATCATCTGGCCCTGGCCCATCGCGCCCTACCAGGTGCACCTGCTCTGTCTGGATCCAGGCAGTGCCGACGTGGCCGGCGTGGCCACCCAGGTGGAGAAGGACCTCGAAGCCGCCGGGTTCGAGGTGCTCCATGACGACCGGGAGGGCCTGAGCCCCGGCGCCAAGTTCAAGGACGCGGACCTGCTGGGTTTCCCCCTGCGCATCACCGTGGGGGCCAAGGGCCTGAAGGATGGCATCGTGGAATTGCGTGACCGTCGCACCAAGGAAGTGGTCAAGCTGAAACCCGAGGCCGCCGTGGCGGAAGTCTCCGCCGCCCGCGACCGCATCATGCTGGAGTTGGAAACCGCTGGAGGGCGCTGATGGCAGAAGGCCGGGTCCACCTCACCACATTCATTGAAGGGGTGCTGGTCCATGGTCAGCAGACGCCCTTCGTTCTGCTCGTCCCCTCACCTCACAGCCCGCACCGGGGCCTGCTCATGCCGGCCCAGATCCCCTGGTCGCCGGGGTTCCTCCCCACTTCACTGCTCAACGCTCAGATCGAGGCCGCCTGGGGCATTCCCTTCCGCTTCGTCGACTCTTCGGTGCTGCCGGTGGTGTTCGATGAGCGCACCAGCCGCCTGCCCACCCCCTGGCTCCTGCGCCTGGAAGGTCTGGAAGGCCAGCAGCGCCTCTACCTCAGCCACCTCCTCCGCACCAAGGCTCCCGACGACATGCTGCCGCCCCCACCCGCCGGTGGGCAGTGGTTCAGCGACAAGGGCCTGCTGAACGCCGACCTGCTGCCCGGTGTCCGGCGCCTCTGCCAGTCCGCCCTGCAGGCAGTGGCGGAGGTCTGAGGTTTCAGTCACCTTTCGTTTGAATGAAAATCGGCGCCATTGGCGCCGATTTTCGCAGGAGTTGTGACTGGAAGTTCAGTGCTGTTCGAAGGCGTTGAAGAAGTAGCCGACCTCGAACCTGGCGCTCTCGGGCTTGTCGCTGCCGTGGGTGGCGTTGCGGCCGATGTTGGCGCCGAAGCGCTTGCGAAGGGTACCTTCGGCGGCGTTCGCGGGGTTGGTGGCGCCCATGAGGTCGCGCCAGGCCAGAATGGCGTTCTCACCCTCGAGCACAATGAGCGCCACGGGGCCTTCGGTCATGAAGGCCTCGAGCTCCGCGTAGAAGCCCTTGCCCACGTGCTCGTGATAGAAGCCCTGGCAGATGGCGGGGGTGAGGCGGGTCAGCTTCAGGCCCACGATCTTCAGCCCGCTCTGCTCGATGGCGGTGATAATCTCGCCGATGTGGCCGTCCTTGACGGCGTCGGGCTTGACGATGGCAAAGGTGCGCTCTAGGGCCATGGTGCCTCCGGAATCCAAACAATCAGTGTGCCCTGAAGGGGTAAAATCGGCAACCACGAAGGCTTGGGGCCAGTCACGGGCGCTGGGAAATGGCGCCCCATCGCGCTACAATCGATGGTTTACGCGACTGGACGGCTCCATGCTCGACAACTTTCTCAAGAAACTGATCGGCTCCAAGAACGACCGGGAGCTGAAGCGCCTGTGGGGCAAGGTCCAGGCCATCAATGTCCTGGAGCCGGAGATGGCGGCCCTCAGCGATGAGGCCCTGAAGGCCAAGACACCCTACCTCAAGGAGAAGCTGGCGAACGGCGCGACCCTGGAGGAGATCCTCCCCGAGGCCTTCGCCGTGGCCCGCGAGGCCAGCCGGCGCGTCCTCAAGATGCGGCACTTCGACGTGCAGCTGGTGGGTGGCATGGCCCTCCACGAGGGGAAGGTCGCCGAGATGCGCACGGGTGAGGGCAAGACACTCACCGCCACGCTGCCGCTCTACCTCAACGCCTTGGCGGGCAAGGGCGCCCACCTGGTCACGGTGAACGACTACCTGGCTCGCCGCGATGCTGAGTGGATGGGCCGCCTCTACACCTGGCTGGGCCTGAGCGTGGGCATCATCCAGCATGGCCTCGATGACCAGCAACGGCGGGACGCCTACGGCTCCGACATCACCTACGCGACCAACAACGAACTGGGCTTCGACTACCTCCGCGACAACATGAAGTGGGACCTGGACGACTTCACCCAGCGCGGCTTCAACTTCGCGATCGTGGACGAGGTGGACAGCATCCTCATCGACGAGGCCCGCACCCCGCTCATCATCGCGGGCAGCAGCGAAGAGGACACCTCCAAGTACTTCCGCATCGATGCCATCGTCCCCAAGCTCAAGAAGGACACACACTACAAGGTGGACGAGAAGGACCGGCAGGTGATGCTGACGGATGACGGCATCCACTACGCCGAGCAGCTGCTTGGGGTGACGAACCTCTACGATCCCACTAGCATCGAGACCCTGCACGGTCTGAACCAGGCCCTCCTGGCCCACAACCTCTACCGCCTGGATGTGGACTACATGGTCCGCCCCAAGGAAGACGGCAAGGGCATGGAAGTGGTCATCGTGGATGAATTCACGGGTCGGCTCATGCCGGGCCGCCGCTGGTCCAACGGCCTGCATCAGGCCATCGAGGCCAAGGAGGGTGTGGAGGTCAACGCCGAGAACCAGACCCTCGCCACCGTCACCTTCCAGAACTTCTTCCGCATGTACAAGACCCTGGCCGGCATGACCGGCACGGCCGAGACGGAAGCCACGGAACTGCACTCCATCTACAAGCTGGACGTGATCGTGGTGCCCACCAACATGCCCATGGTCCGCAAGGACTTCGCGGACACGGTCTATTCCACCCGCAGCGGCAAGAAGAAGGCCATCGTGGAAGAGATCCGCGAACTCCACGCCAAGGGCCAGCCCATGCTGGTTGGCACGGCCAGCATCGAGAGCAGCGAGGACCTGTCCGACGCCCTCAAGGCCGCCCGCATCCCCCACGTGGTGCTGAACGCAAAACATCACGAGCGGGAGGCCGAGATCGTGGCCCAGGCCGGCCGCAAGGGTGCCGTCACCATCGCCACCAACATGGCGGGCCGCGGCACGGACATCATCCTGGGTGGCAATCCCGAGGGACTCGCCCGGCTGGAGGCCAAGAAGAAGGATATCGCCCTCTACGACGAGGAAGGCTTCGAGACGCCCGAGTTCTCCGCCCTGGTCGAGCAGATGCGCCTGCAGACCGCCGCGGAGCATGAGGAGGTTGTCTCCCTGGGCGGCCTGCACATCCTGGGAACCGAACGGCACGAGAGCCGCCGCATTGACAACCAGCTCCGGGGCCGCGCCGGTCGCCAGGGCGATCCCGGCTCGAGCCGCTTCTACCTGTCCCTTGAGGACGACCTGATGCGGATCTTCGGCGGTGACCGCATCAAGAACCTCATGGGCGCCATGGGCATGAACGACGATGAGCCCATCGAGGCTGGCATGGTCACCCGCGCCATCGAGCGGAGCCAGAAACGCGTCGAAACCCACAACTTCGAGATCCGCAAGCACCTGCTCGAATACGACGACGTCATGAACAAGCAGCGCATCTTCTTCTATGGGCTTCGCACCGAGATCCTCAGGGGCAACACCAAGGAATACGTGCTGCGTGTGGCCGCCGAGATCGCCGAGGGCATTGCCAATGACTTCCTGCCGGACAAGGGAGAACGGGACCAGGCTGGCTTCCGGGAACGTGTCGAGCAGCTGTTCACTCTGACCGGGGAGGACGTGGATGCCGTGGGCCAGATGCCCCAGGCCCAGGCCACCCAGGCCCTGGGTGCCCTGGTCCAGCGCTACTACGAAGGCAAGGATGAGCGGCTGGGCGGCGAAGGCATGCGCAGCTATGAACGCTGGTCGATCCTGCAGATCATCGACGCGGCCTGGAAGCGCCACCTCCTGGTCATGGACCACCTGAAGGAGGCCATCGGCTTCCGCGGCTACGGCCAGAAGGATCCGCTGGTGGAATACAAGCGCGAGAGCTACGAGTACTTCGAGCAGATGCGCTTCGGCTACGAGGACGAGATCATCTCGTACCTCTACCGCGTGGAGCCCCAGCCGGCCTACGTGCCAGACGAAGACTTCTTCCGCGGCCCCTCGGAAACCTTCGAACTGGGGCCCGACGAGCAGGGCAACCCACCCGAAGGCATCCAGCGGGTGCTTCGCTTCACTGCCGGCGGCCTCGAGGATTGATCCTTCCTTCGCGCCTTATTAGCAAAAACGTGGGGGCCGGCAGGCCCCCGCGTTTTGCTGGAGGCAGGCCCTTCGGGCCTGCTAGGGTCTTGAGGTATGGAACTCATCGTCGTCACGGGGCTCTCCGGAGCCGGCCGCCACTCGGTGCTCGGTGCGCTGGAGGACACGGGCTGCACGGCCCTGGACAACGTTCCACCCAGGCTGCTGGAACCCCTCCTCGAGCTGGAGGCCAAGCTGCAGCCCCATCGGGAACGGCTGGTCGTGGGCATGGACAGCCGCCAGGCGGATTTCCCCCAGGAGTTCGGCCCGCTGCTGGAGCGCCTCCGCATCGGCAACGTGCCCGTGCAGGTGGTCTTCGTGGAGGCCTCGGAGGAGGTTCTGCTGCGTCGCTTCTCCGAGACCCGCCGCCCCCACCATCTGGCCCTGCTGGGCACGGCGGGCGAGGGCATCCAGCGGGAGCGGGAGCTGCTGGCCCCCATCCGGGCCCTGGCCACGACCATCCTGGACACCAGCCAGCTCACGCTCTCGGAGCTCCGGCTGCGCATCGCGGCACTCGTGCCCCAGTTGCCCGCCCGCAACACGGCCGTTCGCCTGCTCAGCTTCGGGTTCAAGCGCGGCATCCCGCCGGATGTGGACGTGATCCTGGATGCCCGCTTCTTGCCCAACCCCTACTATGTCGAGGCGCTGAAGCCCCTCACGGGCCGCGACTGGCCCGTTCAGGAGTTCCTGCTGGAGGCGCCCGAGTTCAGAGAATTCCTGGAGCGTGCCGAGTCCTGGCTCCGCTGGTCACTCCCGCTGGTGCAGCAGGAGGGCCGCGCCTACCATACCCTGGCCATCGGGTGCACCGGCGGCCAGCACCGCTCCGTGGCCCTGGTGGAGATGCTGGCCCACCGGCTCAGGGGCGAGGTGGCGGCGCTGACCGTTCGGCACCGGGAGCTGGAAGGCTGAGGTTCAGGCTCAGCCCTCGGTGAACACCACGCCGCGCTTGGCCATGTCCTCACGGATGAAGGTCCAGGCGCCGGGCTCTTGGCCCACAAACTCCGGCGGGCTGATGCCCTTGCGGCTGAACCCGCCCTTCGCCAGCAGGCGTACGGCCGCCGTGCAGGTGTAGCCCGTGGTGCGGGCCATGGAGGTGGTCTTTGTGGCCCGGTCGTAGCGGTCCAGCAGATTCAACTGGTGGCGCACGGGGCGCCCGTCCTTCTCGCCCTCCACCGTGACCCGCATGACCGTGAAGTCCTCGTCGCCCTCTTCCATGAACCACATGGGGAAGAGCAGGGCCGTGGTCAGGTCGAGGGGGCTGATCTCCACGCCCGCCACCCGGATCTTCTCCTTGTTGAAGAAGCCGGATTCCCGGAGCATGCGCATCTTCTCGATGTGGCCGGGGTAGCGCAGGGTCTTCTCCTTCATGTCGGGGATGCCGGGGAAGCTCTTGATGAGGCTGCGAAGGCCGTCGGTATTGAAGGATTCCAGGGTGCCCAGCCCGGGGAAATCCAAGAGCTCCGGTTCCGAGAGGGCCGGGAAGACCACGACCTTCCCATCCTTTACGTAACGCGTGGGGCGGGTGTATTCCTCGATGACGTCGATGGGGCTGAAGCCGGCCTTGTACTCGTAGGGCCAGTTGCGGATCACGGGGAGGCCGCCCACCAGGGTCTCGAAGCTGGTGATGCGGTCCCACTGGCGGGAGAGGTCGCCCAGGATGATGTTGTGGCAGCCCGGCGCGATGCCGCAGTCCACGATGGCGGTCAGGTTCTGCTGTTTTGCCAGAGCGTCCAGCTCGAAGCAGTCCTCGTCGAAGAAAGAGATGTCCACCAGGGGCTTGCCAGCCTCCAGCACGGCCTTGGCCGTGGCGAAGCCCATGAAGCCCGGCACAGAGCCCACCACCAGGTCCGCGCCCGCCACGGCGGCTTTCACGCCATCAGGTGTGGACAGGTCGGCGGCCAGGGTGGTGAGGCCCGCGGCCTGCATGCGAGCCAGGGCGGCTTCAGAGCGGTCCGCGACCGTGACCTTGAAATCGGGGGCCAGGTCCTTGGCCATGGCCCCGCCCACGCGGCCGGCTCCGAGAACGACGACATGCTTCATGGCAGTCCCCCTTTGGTCTGTTTGCTTGCTGGATTATCCCTGGGATGTCGCCCATCCAAGGGCTGATCCGGGACTTTCTTGACAGATTGTCCAGGGCGCAGGAGGGACTTGGACTACTCGGCGGCTGCGACCCGCGGCTTCACCGCGAAGTAGACGGGCCAGCCCAGGGCCACCAGGATCAGGCCCGGCCAGGAGTAGCTGGGCCGGTGGATGAAGAGGGCGCCGACGATGGCGCAGGCCCCCACCAGGTAGAGGGCGGGCACCACCGGATAGCCCCAGACGCGCACGGGGCGCTCCAGGTCGGGGCGGCGCCAGCGCAGCAGGAAGACGCCGCCCACGGTGAAGACGTAGAAGAGGATCGTCGGCAGCATGACGAAGTCCAGCAGTTGGCCGTAGGTGCCCGTGAGGGTGAGCAGGCAGGTCCAGAGCGCCTGGATCCACAGTCCGAAGGCCGGCACGCCATGGGCGTTCAGCGATGCGGCGCTGGGGTAGAACAGACCGTCCTCGGCCATGCGCTGGTAGACCCTTGCTCCCGACAGCACCAGGCCGTTCAGGCAGCCGAACATGGAGATGAGGATACTGCCCGCCATGATGAGACCGCCGCCGGAGCCCAGCAGGGCCTGCAGGGCGGCGCTACCCACGCGATCCTGGGGTGCGTTGGCGATGCCCGTGGGGCCCAGCACCTTCAGATAGGCGGCGTTGGCCAGCACGTAGAGGCCGCAAACCAGTGTGGTGCCGATGAGCAGGGAGAAGGGGATGGTCCGCTCGGGCTCCTTCACTTCGCCGGCGATGAAGGTGATGGCGTTCCAGGCGTCCGCCGAGAACATGCTGCCGGTCTGCACCACCAGCAGGGCCGTCAGGAAGGGCAGGGCGGCGGAGCCATCCAATGGGAGGAATGGGGTCTGGACCGCGGCCACCGGGGGCTTCAGGAACAGGCCCAGAAGGATGAGCACCGCCAGTCCGCCGATCTTGGCGACGGTGAAGAGGTTCTGGATTCGGGCGCCCAGCTTGACGCCGTAGAGGTTCACGGCGCTGAGGAACAGCACCACGGCGATGGCCGAGAGCCGGGAGGGCGTCAGGCCCAGGTGGTACGGCCCCACCGCGATGCTCTGCGTGACCTGCCACAGGGGCACGTCCAGGTGGGGGCCGAGCCAGGCGGTGTCCGTGACTGCCGGAAAGAAGGACCCCAGGTACTTCCCGAAGCCCACGGCCACGGCGGCGATGGTGCCGCACTCGATGACCACGAAGAAGGTCCACCCGTAGAGGAAGCCCGTGGCGGCACCGTAGGTCTCACGGAGGTACGTGTACTGGCCGCCAGCCTTGGGAAACATCCCGGCCAACTCACCGTAGCTCAGGGCCGCGAAGAGGGTCAGCACCGCGGTGAGGCCCCAGGCCGCCATCAGGAAGCCGCCTGACCGACCGGTGCGCACCATGTCCGCAGCAACAATAAAGACACCACTGCCAATCATGGAGCCGGCGATGAGCATAGTGGCTGAGAACAGGCCGAGGTGACGGCGGTAGCCGGTGGCGTGCATAAGTTCCTTGGGTAGATCGAATCACGCTACCACGGCATTCTGGAGCCATGGCTCGCTCCTCGGTCTCTCTCCGGCTCTTCGTGGCCATCCTGGTCTTGGCCGCCCTGCCGGTGCTCGGTGGGTGGTGGGCCTGGAAACGCCAGGGGCCGCTACAGCAGGAGGCCACGGTCCTGGTGAAGAAGGGCACGAGCATCAACCAGATGGCGGACCAGCTGGAGCGCGAGGGGGTTATCCGCTCGGCCTCGCTGTTCAAGCTCTGGGCCCGGGCCCGGAAGCTGCAGCTCATCCGTGGCGAGTACACCTTCACGCCCCAGGCCAGCCTCTCGGAGGTGGCGAGCAAGCTGCGGCGGGCGGAGATCCACTACACCACCGTGTCCATTCCGGAAGGCGCCCACGCGTGGTCCGTGCAGAAGCGCCTGAAGGACTTCGTTCCGGAGGAGGTCTTCTGGACCCTCTGGAAGAGCCCGCGGCTGGCCCGGACCGCCGGCTTCGAGAAGGCCGAGACCCTGGAGGGCCTGGCGGCCCCCGCCACCTACAAGCTGCACCATGCCATGGAACCCGAGGAGGTCATGCTCATGCTGGTGGAGGCCTTCCGCAACCAGGTCCGGCCCAAGCTGGAGGGTGGCCCGCTGCCCCCCTACGAGACGCTGATCCTGGCGAGCCTGGTGGAGAAGGAGACCAAGCTGGCCGAGGAACAACCCAGGGTGGCCGGCGTCTACAAGAGGCGCCTGGACATCGGCATGCGCCTGCAGTGCGACCCCACCAGCCTCTACGCCCGCTGGCTCCTTGGCGACCTCCGGTTCACGGCCCCGCTGGTGGAGGACATCCGGCGCTCCCACCGCTTCAACACCTACGCTGTGGCAGGCCTGCCACCGACCCCCATCGCCATCCCCAGCCCCTCGGCCATCACCGCCGCCAAGGCGCCCCTGGCCGGGAAGGACCTCTACTTCGTGGCCACCGGCAAGGGCGGCCATAGCTTCGCGCCCAGCCTGCGCGACCACAACAAGAACGTGGGCGTGTACCGTAAGGAAATCGCCCGGCAGAAGAAAGTGGCCCGTGGCTACTAAGCTACGCCTGGATCTGCTGCTGGTGCAGCTGGGCCTGTGCGAGACGCGCGCCAAGGCTCAGGCCCGCATCCTCGCGGGGGATGTCCTGGTGGAGGATCGCCCCGTCACCAAGGCTGGCACCGCCGTGGACGAGGCCGCGACCATCCGCCTGCGCGGGGAGGCGCTGCCCTTCGTGAGCCGGGGCGGGCTAAAGCTGGCCGGGGCCCTCGATCTCTGGGGCATCGATCCGGCGGAACTCACATGCTTCGATGCCGGCTCGAGCACCGGCGGCTTCACGGACTGCTTGTTGCAGCGGGGCGCGGCGAAGGTCTACGCGGTGGACGTGGGCACCAACCAGCTGCACTGGAAACTGCGCAGCGATCTCCGCGTGGTCTCCATGGAGCAGGTGAACCTGCGCACCTGGGATCCGGCCTGCATCCCGGAACGCTGCCACCTGCTGGTGGCGGACCTGAGCTTCATTTCGCTGCGTCTGGCCATTCCGCCGGTGCTGCCCAGCCTCGTGCCGGGGGCCGAGGCGGTGCTGCTGGTGAAGCCGCAGTTCGAGGCCGGCAGAGAGGACGTGGGTTCCGGTGGCATCGTGCGTGATGCGGCGGTGCACCGGCGCGTCCTGGTCGATACCTGGGCCTTCTTCGCTGAAACGGAGCTTCGCCCACAGACCATGGGCGTGAGCCCCATCAAGGGTGGCGAGGGCAACGTCGAGTTCCTGATGCGGCTCAGATTGGGTGAGGCGCCCGGGGACCTAGGCGCTGCCTTGGCCGGGCTGGATCTCTGAGTTTCAGGGAGAGTGGGCCTAGAGGCTGTCCCAGTCGGTCTTGAGGGTGGCAACCACGGGTTCCGGAGCTTTGGTCCCGGTGATCGGAGCCCATCCGCCCTCGCCCTGCGCGGACATCCACCGCGTGAACCCGTCGAGGACGGGCTGACAGCCCGAGTAGGTGCCGTGGCCGGTGAAGGACAGCAGGGTGGTCCGGTCGTCGAGGGTTGTGTTGACGCGGGCGATGTCGGTCCGGCCCGTCCGCTGGAACAGCTCGATGTGAGCGGGTTCCCGGGTGTAGAGGCTGACCGTGGCGCCCGAGGCGGAGTCGGCGATCCAGCCCAGGGCCTCGCCCAGGTCTTGGAACGTGCAGAGGTTCACCGTGGGGCCCGTCACCTGGTGGCGGAACAGCCCCATGTCGGGTGTCACGCCCTCCCAGACGCAGGGCTGCATGTAGGCACCGTGGGCGATGTCGCCCTTCACCTGGTCTGTGCGGTTGGCCTCGGTCCACTGGGCGCCGCCGCTGAGCAGTGTGGCGCCCTGGGCCAGCCCCAGCTCCCAGTGCTCGCGGAACGCCGTGGCCGCGCGGGCATTGATCATGGGTCCGTAGGTCACCTCCGGATGCGTCAGGGGGTTGCCCACCGCCAGCGCGGCGACGCGGTCCAGGAGTCGCTGTTTGAACCCCGCGGCGCAAGCCTCATGCACGAGGAAGTTGACCAGGCCGATGGGGCGCTGGCCCGCCTGTCCGAAGGCGGCCTGGACGGCGTCGTCCGCGGCCCGGTCCAGGTCCGCATCCGGCATGACCACCAGGCTGCCTTTCCCTACCAGGTCCAGGCTCGGCAGGATCAGGTTCCGGCCGCAGGCCTCCCCCACGATGCGTCCCAGGGAGGCGGAGCCCACGAAGCTGAAGGACTGGAAGTGCCCCTTGTCGATTCCCGCCAGGAAGTGCTTGCCGCAGCCGGCCCGGCCCCTGCCGTTGACGGTGTTCACCACGCCGGGCGGCAGGCCCGCCTCAAGCATGGCTCGCAGGAGGAGGTAGGCGGCGGTGGGGGCGTTGTCGCTGGGCTTCCAGACGACGGTGTTGCCGCAGAGGATGGCGGGCAGGATCTTGCCGGCGGGGGCGGCCAGGGGGGAGCTGCCCGTGGCGAGGACTCCACAGACGCCCACGGGCCGACGGCACGGACCGGCACCCGCCGAAAGGGCCTGGGCTCCGACGGCGGCCGCGAAGAAGGCACAGGCGTCGATGGCCTCCTGGACATCCCCCAGGGCCTCCCGGGGGGTCATGCCCACCTCGCGGGTGATGATGCGGGCCAGCTTGTCCCGGTGGGTGGTCAGGATGCCAGCCGTGCGGAGCACGATGGCCTCCCGGGCCGGGAAGGGCGTCCCGGACCAGGCGGGAAAGGCGTCCGCGGCGGCCTTGGCAGCCCGGGCCACATCCTTCTCGCCGCTGTCGGGGAACATGCCAACCAGATCCCGGCTGTCCACGGCGGACTTGGACTGGATCAGAGAGAGGTCGCCTTCGACCTCCTTGCCATTGATCAGGTTGAACCCAATGACGCTTTTCCCCGCGGCAGCGGCATGGGGCGAGTTGGCTTTGACATACATGCCTGGCTCCGGATCGGGGATGGACAAGCATAACCAGAGCCAGCACTGCCTCTGCAGGCCATCCCCCCGTTCATCGGCCTCCACCCTGTAGACTGGAATATTGCCGGAGTCCGGGTGTTCGACAGCCTTTCCATCCCCACCATCCTCGTCAGCTACGTGGCCCTGCTGTTCAGCCTCAGCGTGCACGAGGCCAGCCATGCCACGGCCGCCTACTGGCTTGAGGACGACACGGCGGCGCGACTGGGGCGCATGACGCTCAATCCCTTGGCTCACATCGATCCCCTGGGCACGGTGGTCTTCCCGCTCCTGGGCATGGCCACCGGCTTCCCCTTCATCGGCTGGGCCAAGCCCGTGCCCGTGGATCCAAGGAATTTGACCCGCCGCTTCAGCCAACGGGAGGGCTATGCGTTGGTGGCTGCGGCCGGTCCGGCTTCCAACCTCATTCAAGCCTTGGTTTTCCTCTTCCTGCTGCTTGGCCTGGTCAAGCTCACCGCGCCGGAACCCGCCATCCAGGCCCCCCTCTTCCTCCATGCCATCTTCATGGGCAGGGTCGAGAGTCTCCAGCCCCTCCATCTGGGCCCCGTCCAGACCTTGGCCCTGGCCCTGTGCGGACGCCTCATCATCATCAACATTGGGCTCGCCCTGTTTAACCTGCTTCCCATGGGGCCTCTGGATGGCGCCGGGATTCTGCGGGGCATGCTGCCCTGGCGCTGGCTGCCCAAGTTCGATCGAATCCAGCCTTGGATGGGCGGCCTTCTGATAGTCCTGGCACTCACGGGAGCTCTTGGTTGGCTGCTCAGCCCGGTGTTCCTTCTGGTCCAGATGGGCCTGCACTTCTTTGCTCGCCTCTTCCTCGGAGCCTGATCCATGCAGCACCGCGTCCTCTCCGGCATCCAGCCTTCGGGCTCCCAGCACATCGGCCACCTGGTGGGGGCCCTGGACAACTTCACTCGGCTGCAGGGCCAGGGCGAGGCCTTCTACATGATCGCGGACTGGCACGCGCTGACCTCGAAGTACGAATCCGTCGAGGAGATCTGGCCGGCCACCCTGGAGCTGACGGCGACCTTCCTGGCGGCGGGCCTGGATCCGAACCGAGCCACGATGTTCGTGCAGAGCCTGGTGAAGGAACACGCCGAGTTGCACTTGCTGCTCTCCATGGTGACGCCGCTCTCCTGGCTGGAGCGTGTGCCCACCTACAAGGAGAAGCTGCAGAACTCCGTGGCGGATCTGGGCAGCTACGGCTTCCTGGGCTATCCGCTGCTGCAGACCGCCGACATCATCATCTACAAGGCCCACAAGGTGCCGGTGGGCGAGGATCAGCTCTTCCACCTGGAACTGGCCCGCGAGGTGGTGCGCCGCTTCAACTTCCTCTTCCAGCGGGAGGTCTTCCCTGAGCCCGAGGCCGTGCTCACCAAGACGCCCAAGGTGCCCGGCCTGGACGGGCGGAAGATGTCCAAGAGCTACGGGAACTGCATCTATCTGCGGGACACCAACGCCGAGATCCTGGAGAAGTGCACCCGCCAGATGGCTTCGGACCCGGCCCGCCTACGTAGGACGGATCCCGGCAATCCCGACATCTGCCCGGTTTTCGAGTTCCACAAGCTGTTCAGCGATGACGCCACCATCCAACTGGTGAACACCGAGTGCCGCCAGGCGGGCATCGGCTGCTTCGACTGCAAGAAGCGGGTCGCCGAGGCCATGACCCGCCGCATCGAGCCGGTGCGGGAGAAGATCGAGGGGCACCTTGCCCGCCCTGGGGACATCGAGTCGGTCCTGCGGGAGGGAAGCGCCAGGGCCCGCTCCGTGGCCGCCGACACCATGGCCGATGTCCGGGAGGCCATGAAGATGCCGGTCCTCTAGGACCACCATTGGCCCTGGATCCGGTGCAGAACCGGCTCTTGCGTTCCGGATCGGCCCTGGTAAACTTTTCTTCTCGTGGTCCCTTAGCTCAGCTGGTTAGAGCATCTGACTCTTAATCAGAGGGTCCCCGGTTCGAGTCCGGGAGGGACCACCAGACCAGGAGCCCGCAGACCAACCTCTGCGGGCTTTTTCGTGCTGTCTACCCTGTCACATCTCGTTCTGGCGGGTGCGTTGTGGATGAGGACGGCCGCTATAATTCCTGATTGAGGAAGCCGCTCCCGATGGGGACACGGACTTGAAAAGCAGGGTTGCCGGGAGGAACACCGTGGATCTGAAACGCGCCATCATCGACCTCATGCCGGGTCCCCTGGTCCGGACCTTCGCCGCCCCCTACATCTCCGGCAAGGGCATCTCCGCCGGTGTCCTGAAGGCCGACGAACTACACTCGAAGCAGGGCATCTGCTCCACCGTGGATCTGCTGGCCGAGGAGGTCTTTAGCCGCGAGGACGTGGAGGCCACGGTGCAGGTCTACCTGCGCATGGTGGAGGCCCTGAAGGATCGCCCCTACGCCAGCATCAGCCTAAAGCCCACCTCCCTGGGCATCAACGAGAGCGAGGACTACTGCCAGGCCAACCTGCGGCGCATCGTCTCCGCTGCCGCGGCTCACTGCATGCACATCACCCTGGACATGGAGGACCGGCACTTCACGGATGTGACGCTGCGGATCTTCAGGAGGCTCCGCGACGAGTTCGACAACTTCGGCATCGTCCTGCAAAGCAGGCTCTACCGTACCTCCGAGGACATCAAGGCCCTTCACGCGAAGCCATGCAAGGTGCGCATCTGCATCGGCATCTACAAGGAGCCCGCCGACGTGGCCCTCCAGGAGAAGCCGGACATGAAGGACAAGCTCTTCGAGCATGTCCAGCTCCTGCTGGAGCACGGCCACTATCCCGAGATCGCCACCCACGACGAGCCCCTGATTCGGCGTTGCATGACCTATCTGGACCAGCGGGGCATCCCGAAGGATGCCTACGAGTTCCAGATGCTGCTGGGCGTGCCCCGCACGGAGCTGCAGCAGGAGATCGTCAAGCGGGGGCAGATCATGCGCCTCTATGTGCCCTTTGCGGAGGACTGGAAGTATGCGGTCCACTACCTCAAGCGCCGTCTCGCCGCCAACCCCGCCATGGCGCTCATGGTCATGAAGAACATGTTCGGCAGCTAGTCCGATCCATCTAGTCCGAATTTTGGGTGTTTGGAAAGGCTGTTTTCGGGAGTATGGTGCTCCCGTGGGATCGTGTCCCACCCATCCGGAGGATTCCATGAAGAAGTTCCTGGCGCTCGCCCTGGTCAGCTCGTTCGCCCTCGTTGCCTTCGCATCCGAGGAGAAGAAGCCCGAGGCCAAGAAGAAGCCCGCCTGTGGCATGGCCTGCTGCGAGAAGAACAAGGCCGCCTCCTGCAAGGACTGCCCTGATTGCGGCAAGAAGAAGGAAGCCCCCAAGAAGGGCTGAAGCCAGCCAAGGCAGCTGTCCAAAGACCCCGGGGCCAGGCCCCGGGGTCTTTTGCGTTCCGGGCCCATTCGTGATTGTCTGGAATCATGAAGATACGTCCCTGGATTCCCGCCCTGGTCCTGATTCTCCTGGCCGCCACGGCCACGGCGGGCTGGATGTGGACGCGCGAGGCCTCGGCTCCCGTGTCCACGGAGTCCGCGGTTGCTGGAAAACCTGCAGGTCTGGCAGGAAGGGGGCTGCGGCGGGCGGCGGCTACCCGGGAGCGACTGGTGGACCAGTCGCCTCTGCTGACCGCACGGAGCCTGGTGCCTCTGGCGACAACCCCCGAAGAGAGGCAGCTGGCCCTTCAGGCGGAGCGCCTTGGCAATCACTCGGTGGATCTGGCCTTCGCGGATGCGCTGCGGAGGGCTGCCACCGCCCAGCCACCCCAAACCCCTGAAATCAAGGAACTGCTGAGCGCCAAGGCCAAGGCCCAGGAGGCCGTGGAGGCGGGCCAGCGGCTGATGCTGCGGCTCACCCGGCAGCTGGCCGTCGCCAGCGGAGCCATGAAGGACACCCTGGAGGACCAGATCGAAGTCGCCAAGGCCCAGTTGGAGCTGGACAGGGATGAACTGGAGACCGCCTCCAGCGATCTTGCCAAGGCCGGCGGGGATCCTCAGGCCAAGATCAAGCGCCTGAAGGAGGCGCACGAAGCGGCTGATCGGGAGTCCTCCCAGGCCATGCTCGAAGCCAAAGCCAACCCCCTGTTCCGGTCGGGCAGCCTGTTGGGACGGATCCTCGAGTGGCGCGCCCAGCGCAGCAAATATGCGCGGCTGGAACAGGCCCGGCTGGAGGCCCAAGCCAAGGGCCAGTCCCTGGCCAAGCGGCGGGCTGAGGTCGAAGCCCAGGCCAGCAAGGAAAAAGATGATCGCGAAGCCGCGAAGTTCTGGGCTGCCAACCTGGTCAAGGAGTCCGCCGCTGCTGGAGGAGGCCCCGGCCGGGACCAGGCCAGGTCCGCCGTGTCCTACCTACAGCAATATGGCGAGGTCCAATACCGGCTCGCCACCATGGCCCGCCGGGTCCAGGACCAGCAGGCCCTGGCGGACACCTACGGCAATTGGCTGGGGCTGGTGGACGGATACCGGAACGCCGCCCTCCATCGCGTGCTCACCCAGGTGCTGGTGATCCTGGGACTGGCTGCTCTGGCCTATCTTCTAGGGCTGCTCATCGGCCAGGGCTTCCACCGGATGGACGCCGAGGACCGGGCTTCGGTGAGTGCCCACAAGTCGGTCCTGAAGGTGATCCTGCGGGTAGTCGCGGGCCTGGCAATCCTCCTGCTCGTGCTGGGGGTCCCACCCCAGGCCACCACCGTCTTCGGCCTGGCAGGAGCGGGGCTCACGGTGGCGCTCAAGGATTTCATCGTGGCCTTCTTCGGCTGGTTCATCCTCATGGGGAAGAACGGCATCCGGGTGGGAGACTGGGTGGAGATTCGCGGCGTGGGCGGCGAAGTGGTCGAGATCGGACTGCTCCGCACCGTGATCCTCGAGACGGGCAGCTGGAGCGATGCGGGCCATCCCACGGGCCGCCGAGTCGCCTTCGTGAACAACTTCGCCATCGAGGGGCACTTCTTCAACTTCTCGACCTCGGGAAAGTGGATGTGGGACGAGCTCCGCGTCCTGATCCAGCCAGGGCAGGATCCCTACCCGGTGATCGACGGGGTGCAGCGGCTGGTGGAACAGCAGACCGAGGCCAACGCGAAGCTCGCCGAGGCGGAGTGGCAGCAGACGGCGGCGCGGTACCGCGTCAAGGCCTTCACGGCCGTTCCGGGCGTCCAGGTGGTGCCGGGCACCAACGGCATGGAAGTCCGGGCCCGCTACATCACGCGCGCCTTTGAACGCCACGACACGCGGCTCCGGTTGAACCAGGCCGTGGTGGAACTGATGCACGGTCCCCGCGGCGACACGCCAGCACCCCCCAGGAAAGCCGAGGCCTGATGATTTCGTTTTCCAACGTCAGCAAGCAGTACGGCCGGCAGATCCTGTTCATCGAGGCGGACTTCCAGCTGAACCCCGGCGAGAAGGTGGGGTTGGTGGGTCCCAACGGGGCCGGGAAATCCACGCTGTTCCGCATGATCATGGGCGAGGAGTCACCGGACGACGGCTCGGTCACGCTGCCCAAGAAGCTCACCCTCGGCTATTTCCGCCAGGAAGTGGATGAGATGACCGGGCGGCCCGTGCTCGACGAGGCCATCGCCGGCAGCGGGCGCCTCGGGGACCTCCACCACGAGCTGCTGGACCTGGAACACGCCATGTCCGATCCCGAGCGGGGCGATGAGCTGGAGGCCATCCTCGACCGCTTCGGCCACGTCCAGGAGGAGTACCAGCACCTGGGAGGCTACGAGCTGGAAGCCAAGGCCCGGGCCTGCCTCCATGGGCTGGGCTTCGAGGATGCGCAGATCGACGGTGATGTCGGCGCCCTCTCCGGCGGGTGGAAAATGCGCGTCTCCATGGCCAAGGTGCTGCTCGGCAGCTTCGACGTGCTGCTCATGGACGAGCCCACCAACCACCTGGACATCGAGTCCATCCTCTGGCTCGAGAACTACCTCAAGAACGTTCCGGCCACGCTGCTCATGACGAGCCACGACAAGGACTTCATGAACCGGGTGGTCACCAAGGTGCTGGAGATCGATGGCGGCGACATCGTCACCTACAACGGCAACTATGACTTCTACGTGAAGGAGCGCGAGCAGCGGGACGCCAACCAGGAGGCCGCCTACGCCCGGCAGCAGGCCAAGCTGGCCAAGGAACGGCGCTTCATCGAGCGGTTCTCGGCCCATGCCGCCAAGGCCGCCCAGGTGCAGAGCCGCGTGAAGGCCCTGGACAAGATCGAGCGCATCGAACCGCCGAAGCAGCGGCGAGTGGTCAAGTGGGACTTTCGCAGTCCAGGCCGTTCGGGCGATGACGTGGTCATGTTGGAAGGTGTCTGCAAGGCCTACGGCCAACGCCGCATCTACGACAACTTCGCCTTTCACATCCGCCGAGGCGAGCGCTGGTGCGTCATGGGCAAGAACGGCGCCGGCAAGTCCACGCTGCTGAAGATGGTGGCGGGTGCGATCCAGCCGGACTCGGGCGTCGTGAAGCTGGGTGCCAGCCTCAGCCTGGGCTACTTCTCCCAGCAGGCCCTGGACCTGCTGGATCCCGAGTTGACGGTGCTCGAGCAGATGCAGAAGGACTTCCCCATGGAGGGCCTGGGCGTGCTGCGCAACCTGCTGGGCGCCTTCCAGTTTTCCGGGGACGATGTGGACAAGAAGGTCCGGGCGCTGTCGGGTGGTGAGAAATCCCGCCTGGTCATGGGCCGGATGCTCTTCAATCCCCCGAACTTCCTGGTGCTGGACGAGCCCACCAACCATCTGGATCTGGCCACCAAGGAGATGCTCATCGAGGCACTGAAGGATTTCGAAGGCACCATGCTCTTCGTGTCCCACGACCGCACCTTCCTGCGCGGCCTCGCCAACCGTGTGCTGGAACTGGGGGGTGAGGAGCACGAGGGCCCCGTGGTGTTCCAGGGCTCGTACCCGGAATATGTCGAACGCATGGGCCGCGAGGCACCGGGCGTTCACAACTAGGGTCCTCGCAATCCCGGCGGTGGCTGGCAGCTGAGCAGGAGCCTCTTTCCGCTGCGTGGATGGTCCAGCTCCAGCCGGTGGGCGTGGAGCAGGTAGCCGGGGTCGCCGGGCAGGGCCTGTGTGCCTTCCAGGGGGATGCCGCCGGGGCCGTAGAGCGGATCGCCCACCAGGGGATGTCCGGCCCAGGCCAGGTGGATGCGGATCTGGTGGGGACGGCCGGTCCTGATCTCCACATCGAGGAGGGTGCCGTCCTCCCTGCGATCCAGGACGGTCACCTGGCTGAATGAGGAACGTCCCTCGGGATGGAAGGCGTGGAGCTTGCCGAGGGGGGCGTAGGGGACCTCGCCGATGGGGGCTGTGATCTCGAACCCATCGAGGGCAGGATGCCCGGCGCACAGGGCGCGGTAGACCTTGCGGGTGCCCGGGGCCTGGAAGGCGGTCTGGAGGGGTTTCCCGGATGCAGCCTCTGGCGCGAACAGCACGACTCCTGAGGTGCAGCGGCCCAGCCGGTGCATTGGATTGGCCTCGGGATGGCGCCGCCTCACCAGGTTCAGAAGGGTGTGCTCGAGGAACTCCCCGCCACCGGGCAGGGTGGGCAGGCCACTGGGTTTGGCGACGGCGAGCAGATCCTGATCCTCGTAGAGGATGGCCGTGGCCAGGGGGACCTCGGGTTCGATCCAGGGAGGGCGGTGCCAGGCGAGCTGCTGTCCAGTTCTGAGCCGCTCCTCAGGGCCAGCGGGGCGCTCATCGAGGAGGACCTGCCCAGAACCGATCCGCTGCAGCCACTCGTCTTCAGATGCGACTGGGTAGCGGGAGGCCAGGTAGGCGAGCACCATCCGGCCCGAATCGGCGGCCCCGATCTGGTCGAGGTGGCGATGGCCTCCATTCGGGGCGCGCATGGGACTCCTGGGGCCGTGCGGGGATCCGAGCGGCCCAGGATTATCGCAGCTTGAACCGTTGCACGGTTTCCTTGAGGGTCTCGGCCACGCGGGACAGCTCGTCCGAGGTGCGGGCCACCTCATGGACGGTGGCTGCCAGCTGATGGGTGGCCGTAGCGTTCTGATCCAACTGGGAGGCGGTCTGGTTCATGAGGCGTCCCACGCCCTGGCTGGTCTCGGCCTGACCCTGGCTGAGGTCGCCGATGTCGTGGATACTTCCGGACACCGCGGAGATCCGGTCCCGGATGGCCTCTAGATGGTGGAGCGTGACCTCCACGCTGGAAGCTCCTTCGCGCACGGCGTCCTGCATGGCGTGGATGGTCTCCTCGATCTCCTTGGCGCTATGGCCGCTGCGTTCAGCCAGGATGCGCACCTCCTCCGCCACCACGGCGAAGCCCTTGCCCTGGGTCCCGGCCTTGGCCGCCTCGATGGCGGCGTTCAGGGAGAGCAGGTTGGTCTGGCGGGCTAGGCCCTGGATGACCTTCACGGCTTGGACGATGCGTGAGGTGGCCTGCTGGATGGCCTGCATGCCCTGGGCGGTGCCCCGGCCCGTTTCGGCACCCCGGTCCGTATCCTTCACGGCTTCGTCGGTCTTGGCTCCGGTCTGACGGGTGTGGTCGCCCATGGATTCCACATTGGCATCCAGTTGACGGAGGGCCAGCAGGACCGCGCGTCCGGACTCCCGCAGATCCTCGCCCACCCGGGCGGTCTCCTGGACCGTCTGGCTCATCTGCTCCGCGCTGGCGGCGAGCTCCGTGCTGCCGGAGGCCACCTGTTCGGAAGCCTGGCCCATGGCACCTAGGGCGCGGTTGAGGTCGGAGACCATGCCGTTGAACGTCTGGGCCAGCTGGCCGATCTCATCCTGGCTTTCCACATGGGCGTGAACGGTCATGTCCCCGGTCGCCACCCGGCTGATGGACTTGGATAGGTGTTCAAGGGGCGTGAGGATGGTGGTCGTCACCCGGCGGGTCATGATGGCGCTGATGAGGCCTAGCAGGGCCAGCCCGGCCACGATGGAAAGGATGCGGATGTTGCGCTGGGTGCGGTAGAGCTCGGCGGTGGACATGGACACGCCGAAGGACGCCACCAGATCTCCAGCCTTCTTGGCTTTGAAGGCCTCGATCCCGAAGGCGTTGTGGCAGGTGATGCAAGAGTCCTTCAGGCGGCCCTGGCTCAGCACGTAGATCCGGGGGTCGCCGCTGGCGTTCCGGAACTGGCCCACCTTGTATTCAAGGGCGGGGTTGGCCTCGAATAGGGTCATGCTGCCCCGCTCGAAGGCCTCTTCGGTCGAATCACTGGAATACCTCCCCGCGGCCACGCGATGGAAGGTCATTCCCCGCGTGCGGCAGTAGTCCTCCGCATCGGCATGGAACATCGAGCCGGAGGCCACCGCCAGGGAGGTCAGGTGTTCCGTGAAGGCCTTTTCGGCCTGGGCGATCTGGTAGGTGCTGACGCCCCAGATGACCAGACCGAGCAGGGTCGCCAGGGCCAGGGATACTGGCAGGAAGAATTTCAGGGCCAAGCCTTTGCGATTCATGGAAGGACACCCCTGGCAAAAAAGAACGAATTAGGACAGATCCCTTTCGGCCTTGGTCTAGTCCAGGTTGAATTCCGACTGTGGGCGTGGCTGGCACGGCGAATCTCAGGCAGAGGAGCGCCAGGGCCGTTAAGCGACTTGAGCCCCCAGGGGGGGGGCTATCTGCAAGGAGAGACGCATGCGCAAGACAGGGATCATCGTGGCGTTGGCGTTGGCGGCCGTGGTGCCTCTGGCGGCCCAGACCCGCGATCAGGCCAAGGCCTTCGTGAAACAGGCCGTGGAGTTCGCGAAGAAGAACCCCAAGGAGAAATTCCTGGAGGAGGTCTCCGGCGTGAAGGGCCAGTTCCACTTCAACAAGGGCCAGAACAACGATCTCTACATATTCGTCTACGACCTGGAAGGCAAAGTCCTGGCCCACGGGGTGAGGCGCGAGCTGGTGGGGGTGAACCGTTGGACGGCCAAGGATCCGGACGGCAAGTCCTGGATCCAGGATTGGACCAAGCTCGTGAAGGAGAAGGGCAATGGCTGGATCGAATACAAGGAACTGAACCCCTCCCAGAACAACAAGGTCATGAAGAAGGCCTCCTTCGTGGAGCTCTTCAACGGCATGGTCGTCGGGGCCGGCATCTACGAGTAGGCTCTTGGCATCTACGGAACACGGGGGCCTGGCGGCCCCCGTGTTCCGTTATGGAAAAAACGTCAGGCTTTCCTCGCCTTGGCCAGGCGATCCAGCAGCTTCTGGTCGATGTAGGACGTGATCTCCTTTAATCGAGCTCCAGCCTGGCTCAGCAGTCGGTCGCACTCCTGCTGCATCTCCGCGACATAGGCCTCATCCGTGATGTCCTTGAGGTTGATGACCACATTCCAGATGCCGCCGCGCACACCCGCGTAGGCCATCTGGGCGCCCACGGCCGCGTCGGTGATGGAGGCCACCTTGCCCAGGCGCGAGGCCTCCCCGGCCAGTTCCAGGGCTGCGAAGCTGGCCTTGGCGGTATCCAGGGGCACGTCGATGGCCACTTTGAGGCCGGCCTGCATCGCGGCATGGCGGGCGGCCTTCTGTTCAGGGGTGGTATCCGGCAGTCGCCGGGCATCCATGAAGGCGTTGAAGGCATTGGTATCGGCGTCCACGGCCACCATCAGGCGGTCCTTGAGCGCCTGGGCCTGCTCCGCCAGGGCGATGAGCTTGGCGTCCTTCTCGGCATCGGGACCACCCTGGGCCAGGTTCGCCACCATGCTGGCCAGGGCCGCGCCCAGGCTGCCGGCCAGAGCCGCGATGGAGCCGCCGCCCGGGGCTGGCGTGTCGCGGCTGACCTCATCCGTGAGGGCGTGGACCGGCATGGAGACCAGAGCCTTGGGATCGAAGGTGGGCAAGCCCAGGACCTTCTTCTCGACCTCGAAGTGTGCCACGTCGCAGAGGCCCATGGAGAAGACGGCGGTCTGGAGGATGTCGGAGGTCGGAACGCCCGTGGACTTGCCCATGGCCTTCAGGTAGTGCTTGCCGGAGGCCAGCAGGCACTGGAAGGGCACCAGGCCCACGATCTCGCTGCCGGTCACCACGAGGCCGCGCTCGTGGGCGAGGCTGCGGGCCTCCTCCAGCACGGTGTGGGGCGCGGTCTGCTTGTAGTCCGTGAGGTTGATGCTGATCTGGGCGCGGCGGTAGGTGTCCACGTACCAGCCGATGGCTTTGCAGTGGTCGAAGATGCCCCGGCGGCGCACCTTCTGGCCCACGGGATTCGCAGGATCCACGTCGTTCAGGCGCATGAGCTCCGGCAGGTCGTAGCTGTGGGCCTTGGCGCAGTGGTCCACGGTCTCCTGGAAGGTGGTGCCCGTGAAATCGCAGTTGCCGCAGGGGAAGGCGCCCTCGGCGTAGAAGATCAACTCACCCGCCTGGTAGTAGGGCTTCACGCGACCGCGGCGGGCCACGCGGCCCTTCTCGCGCAGTTCGAAGGCGATGTCCGTCGCGTGATCCTTGCTTCCGGAGTTCAGCGTCACGTTGTAGGCCACCAGGAACTCCCGGGCACCCATGATGGTGGCCCCGGCCTGGGCGTTGTAGGGGGCGACGAAATCGGGCTGCCACTGGGGATCCAGCAGCTTCTTCTCCAGGCCTTCGTACTCGCCCCTCCGCACCTCGGCCAGGTTCCGGCGCTCAGGTCGCGAGGCGGCGGCCTCGTAGAGGTAGACCGGAATGGCGAGCTCACGGGCCACGCGCGCGCCAAGGCGGCGCGCCAGCTCGGCGCAGCCCTCCATGGACACGCCTTCCACGGGCACGAAGGGCACCACGTCGGTGGCACCCATGCGGGGATGGGCGCCGCGGTGCTCGCGCATGTCGATGACCTTGGCGGCTTCCCGGATGCAGGCGAAGGCGCCCTCCAGCACGGCCTCGGGCTCGCCCACAAAGGTGATCACCGTGCGGTTGGTATCCGCCCCTGGATCCACGTCCAGCAGCTCGACACCCGCCACGGCGGCGACGGCGTCTGTCACCTGCTTGATCTTCGCGGCATCCCGACCCTCCGAGATGTTCGGCACGCACTCCACCAGCTTGCGGGACATGGTTCCTCCAGACCGGGGCAGTCTACCAGTCCGGTGACTTGATCCAGTTCACGCCGGACAAACCGTCAAGACTCCCGTGGTTCATTTTTCACGCCGCTCACCACGTGACCCGTGGGCCCCACCCGGGAGGCGGTGTCGCAGTAGCCTGTCTGGTCGTCGAAGAAGAAATCGGGCTCGAATTCCCGCAGGAAGTCGGCCTTCTCCAGGCCGCCGAGGAACATGGCCTCGTCCACCTGGATGTTCCAGGCCATGAGGGTGCGGATGGCCCGCTCGTGGGCCGGGGCACTGCGGGCGGTGACCAGGGCGGTGCGGACGCGCATGGGCGCGCCTGCGGCCATGTCCTGCAGCGGGCGCAGGGCCTCCAGCAGGGGCTTGAAGGGCCCCGGGGGCAGGGGGATGGCGGCGCGTTCGATCTCGTGGGCCTGGAAGGCCGCCAGGCCATCCTTGGCATAGACGCGCTCGGCCTCGTCGCTGAACAGCACGGCGTCGCCATCGAAGGCGATGCGGATCTCGTCCGGATGGCGGTCCGCCGCCACGGCGCTGTCGGGATAGACCCGGGCGGCGGCGAAGCCGGCACTGAGAGCAGCCCGCACGTCCTCCTCCTTGGCCGAGAGGAACAAGTTCGCGCCCAAGGAGGTGAGGTAGGGATAGGGATTCCGGCCCCGGGTGAAGACGCCGCGCTCCAACTGGAGCTTCGATTCCTGCGCACTGCGGAAGACCCGCAGGCCGCTCACGGGGTCGTTGCGGGATAGGATCACCACGGCCACACGCGTCTCGTCAGCGGTGTTGAAAGCCAGCAGCTTCTTCACCAGCGGATACGCCACGCCGGGCTTGGCGGGCACGTCCAGGCGCGAGAGCTGGAGGTCCATGTAGGCCCGGTCGTCGCTCTCTTCGAAGACCCGGTTCTCTTCCTCGAAATCGAAGAGGGCGCGGGAGGAGATCGCGACGACGAGCTTGCCTTCCAGGGTATTGGCCATGGCCTCAGGGTACATTGGTCCCATGCCGCGCCTCTATTTCGATGCCAACGCCAGCGCGCCGCCCCATCCGGAGGCGGTGGAGGCGGTGCGGCAGGCCATGGCCGAGGACTGGGCCAATCCCACCAGCACCCACCGGGAGGGCCAGCGGGCAAGGTTCCTCATCGAAGAGGCCCGGCGCGGAATAGCTGGGGCGCTTGCTGTGGCGCCCGGCGAGCTGGTCTTCTGTGCCAGCGCGACGGAGGCCCTGCATCTGCTCCTCCGGGGCCTCCAGCCCGCCCTGTGGGACCGGCCGGCCGCTGTGTTCCCCGGGGAGCACAGCGCCTGCCTGAACCCGCTCCGGGACTGGTCACGGATCAGCTGGCTTCCAGAGGTTCCGCCCGAGTGTGGAACCGTGGTGCAGATGGCCGCCAACAACGAGACCGGCATCCTCTACACCATGCCCGTGGTGCTGGATGCCGTGCGGATCAAGGACTGCGCCCAGGCCTGGGGCAAGCTGCCGGTTGACCTATCGGACTGCGATGCCGCCGTGTTCAGCGGCCACAAGATGGGCGGCCCCCGGGGCGCCGCCCTGCTCTGGATGCGGCCGGGCCTCCCCTGGGAAGCGGTGATGGAAGGTCCCCAGGAGCGCCGGCGCCGCGGGGGCACGGAGGATCTGCCGGCCATCCTGGGACTGGGTTCGGCAGCGCGGCACTTGACGGAGCGTCAACAGATGAACGCGGCACTGGCGCCTCTTCGGGATGCTTTCGAGACGGAAGTCACAACCTGGGGTCGGGACATTGAAGTCATTGGCCTGGGATCGCCGCGCCTGCCCAACACCAGCTGCCTCCTGTTCAGAGGCAGGAACGGCGAGGCTCTGCAAGCCTCGCTGGACCTGGCGGGCTTCGCCGTCAGCACGGGCAGCGCCTGCCACAGTGGCTCGGTGAAGCCCAGCCATGCAATCACTACCTTGGGGTATAGTTTGGAAGAGGCGCGCTCGGTCCTTCGCTTCTCGATGCTTCCGGACGCGCAGCCCAGCGAGGTGGAGGCCCTGGTGGCGGCCATCAAGCTGTTGACATGAAGCCCCGGGGCGCCGCCCCCGAAGCGGAGCAGGCATGATCGAGCAGGTCCTCTTCTTCTTTGCGCACAACCCCCTCCTGATGCTGTTCGCGGTGGTGGCGCTGGGCTATCCCATCAGCAAGCTGCGCATCGCAGGCGCCTCCTTCGGCATCGCCAGCATCCTCTTCGCGGGGATCGCCCTGGGCGCCCTGGTGATGGCGCCGGGCCTGGATCCGGGCCTCAAGAAGGACATCTCCAAGGAGATGAAGCTGGTCTATGAGCTGGGTCTGGCGGTGTTCGTCTACGCCATGGGCCTGTCCATCTCCCACAGCTTCTGGGCCGCCTTCAGCCGCGAAGGCATGAAGAAGAACGCCGTGGTACTGCTGGTGATGCTGACTTCCACGGCCTTCGTCGTGCTGCTGGCCAAGGCCATGGGCTTCAACGCCCGGTACGCCGCCGGCCTGCTCACGGGCAGCTTCACCAACATGCCGGCCCTCGCCGGCGTCATCGAGCGGGTGAAGACCATGACGGGGGTGGGCCCGGTGGAGCTGGCCCAGCCCACGGTGGCCTCGGCCATCGCCTATCCCATCGGTGTGCTGGTCCCCATGCTGATCATCCTGGTCAGCGCAAAGGTCTTCCGCGTGAACCTGCGGGAAGAGGCCGACGGGCTCAAGGACTACCAGACAGGCCACCAGAAGCTGGAGGTCTGGACCCTGCGGGTGACCCAGCCTGAAGCTGTGGCCATGACGAAGCGGGACATCCGCGCCCCCCAGGGGCTGCACGTGGTCTTCGGCCGCGTGCTGCGGAAGGCGGAGCTGCTGATCCCTGGGCCGGATTTCCGCCTCCAGCTGGAGGACCTGGTCACTGTGGTGGGCTCTCCGGAGGACCTGGCCAAGGTCGAAGCGCTCGTCGGTCAGCGGAGCCACGTGGAGCTCGATCGCGACCAGAGCGCCCTCGATGCCACGCGGGTCTTCGTGTCCAGCCGGGACGTGGTGGGAGTCCCTCTGGGTAGGCTCGACCTCATCAACAAGCACGCGGCCATCATCACGCGCGTGCGGAGGGGCGACCTCTGGTTCGTTCCCGATGGCGACACGGTGCTGGAACTCGGTGACCGCGTGCGCGTCACCACGCGGCGAGACAACATCGAGGCCATCGAGGAGTTCTTCGGTGACAGCTACCGCGACCTCAGTGAAGTGAGCTTCCTGACCTTCGCCATGGGGCTCGCCGCGGGCCTGGCCCTTGGCCAGCTGCCCATCCCCCTGAGCCACGGCATCATCTTCAAGCTCGGCTTCGCGGGGGGGCCATTGGCCGTGGCGCTGATCCTGGGCCGCTTCCACCGCATCGGGCCACTGGTCTGGAACTTCCCCTACAGCGCCAACCACACCATCCGCCAGTTCGGCCTAGTACTGTTCGCGGCTGGCATCGGTGTGATTTCGGGCGAGGGGTTCCGGGCCATCGTCTCCCAGAACATCTCGGTGTTGCCGCTCTTCCTGGGCGCGGCGTTTCTCGTCTGCTTCGTGGCGGATTCGCTGACGATGGTGCTCGGCCACAAGCTCTTCGGCATCCCCCTGAACATCATGTTCGGCATCCTGGCCGGCACCCACACCCAGCCCGTGGTGCTCGGCTATGCCAACCACCACACGGGCAATGAGCTGCCCAATGTGGGTTTTGCCACGGTCTATCCCCTGGCCACCATCCTCAAGATCGTGCTGGCCCAGGTGCTGTTGGCCCTGATCCGGTAGTGGGGTTGCCTGCCGTTGGATCCTCAGCGGCTCCCCACCAGAACGGGAACGGGGTTTCCATCCGGTGGCCTTAGCCAACGAATATCCAGCCAGGAGGCCACGGTGGGGGCCAGGTCCCAGAGGGCCACCGGGCCGAGGTGGCCCTTCCCGGCACCCAGCACCACCAGCCAGGTGCGCATGGAGGGCGTCGCAGGGCTGTAGGCATGGGCGCCGGCGCGGCCCCGCCGCTCGTCCTCCTCCTCCCGGCTGGACCGGGCCTTGGAGAGCCACTGGCCTTCGGGGGCCAGCACCACCAGGTCTCCGACCCGGGCGCTGGCCGCTAGGTGAAAGCTCCGGGGCACCTCGGTCCGGCGCCAGGCGGTGAGCCCTGCTTTCCGCAGCCGGGCCAGGGCCCGGGCCGCCTGGCTGGAGTCCCTGAGGTAAACGTAGGCGCTACCGCCGTGGGTGACGAGGACACAGGGGATGCCGTCGAGGATGGAGGGCAGGTGGATGCGGCGGCGCATGGTGGCCATGCCATGGTCGGCCGCGAGGATCACCTTGAGGCCCGGATGCTTCGACTGGATCCGCTGAAGCCAGGGGGCCAGTTCGTCGTCCATCTGCTTCAGCTTCGACTGGGTGGCCGGACTGACGGGACCCTTCAGGTGCCCTTCCTCATCCGTGCCAGACAGGTAGACCATGACCAAGCCCGCCCCCTCGTCGAGGGCCCTGTCCGCAAAGGCCAGGCCCTCGGCATCCGGACGGCCGGGCTGGAAGGTCAGATGGCGCCAAGGTGCGACGCCCTCCCATGGGCCCGTGGCGCCCACCCAGTGGTAGACGGCGGTCCTGACTCCGCTGCGCGTGGCGGCCACCCAGAGCGGCTCCCGCTGGAAGTCCTCGATGCGGTGCGCCACCTGAACCATGCTGCCGGTGCCGGGATCCCGGTAGCTGTTGGCGACCACGCCGTGGTGCTCGGGCCAGCAACCCGTGGCGATCGTGGTGTGCCCGTTGAAGGTGGTGGAGGGGAAGGGAGGCAGGCCTTCGCCTCGGCGACCTTGTTCGGACAGGGCCCAGAGCTTCGGCATGGTGCGGGAAGTGAACTGCATGGCCCCGACGCCATCGGCGCTGAGCAACAGAACGGGCGGTGCCGCCTGCACCAGCGAAGCGAGAAGGAGGGAGAAAAAGGCGGCACGACGCATGGATCAAGGGTAACCAGCTACCCTTGATTCATGACCACCCCTCGCTGGCCCTATCCCCTGCTCCGCCTGAAACCCGGCAAGGAGACCCTGATCTCCAAGCGTCACCCCTGGGTGTTCTCAGGAGCCCAGGCAAAGCCCTCCGAGGCCCATCTCGTGCGGCTGGCTGATGATTCTGGCCAGGTCCTGGGGGTGGGCACGGCGCATCCCTCGAACCCTCTGGCGGCACGGATCTTCCGCTTCGAGGACGCCCCCCTGGACGAGGCCTTTTTCCGCGAGCGGATCGAGTCTGCCCTGACCCTCCGGAAGGAACTGGGCCTGTGGAATCCCGAGGGTGGCTGCCGCTGGATCTTCGGCGAGGGGGATGGTCTCCCTGGCCTGGTGGTCGATCGTTATGCCTCGGCCCTGGTGCTCCAGGTGGGCACGGCGGGCTTGGAACTCCTGCGGGAGACCTGGTGGCCCATCCTCTTCGAGATCGGCAAGCGCGAAGGCATGACGGCCTTCGTGGAACGCAGCCAGTCGGGCCGCCGCGACGAGGGCCTGGATCCGGTGAACCGCCTGCTCAAGGGCAGCCTCGCGGGCCCCGTCACCGTGCGGGAAGGTGCGGCGAAGCTCACCGTGGACCTGCTGCGCGGCCAGAAGACGGGCTTGTTCCTGGACCAGCGGGAGCACCGGCTGCAGCTGGGCCAAGTGTCCAAGGACAAGCGCGTGCTCAACACCTTCGGCTACACCGGCGGCTTCAGCATCCACGCGGGCCTCGGCGGTGCCGCTGAAGTGGCCACCCTGGACATCAGCGTCCCGGCCCTGGATCAGGCCGAGCGGGACTGGGCCGCCAACGGCCTGGACCCCGCGGCGCACCTGCGCATGGAAGGCGATGCCTTCGAGTTGATGCGGCAACTGGAGCCCTTCGGCTGGGACCGCGTCATCGTGGATCCACCGGCCTTCGCCAAGCAGCGCAAGGACGTGGACAAGGCCTTCAAGGCCTACAAGGACGTCTTCCGCCTCGGCGCCCGGGCCACGGCACCTGGAGGCATGCTCTGGTGCTTCTCCTGCAGCCAGCACCTGGACCGTACGCGCTTCCAGGAAGCCGTCTGGACCGCACTGCTGGAGGCCGGCCGCGAAGCGAGAGTTCTGGCGCATCTCGGCCAGCCTTCGGACCATCCCTACGCGCTGAACCATCCCGAGGGGTTCTACCTCAAGGGGCTGTGGCTGAGTCTGAACTGATCCTCGTTCCTGTCAGGAGCGTCTGCGTCTCACAATACCGGCAGGTCGGATTTAGACTTTCATTCAATGTGGGTTGCAAGGATACTGGGCGCAACCTTTCTTAATCAAGGTGACCTGTGGACGCTGTCCGTCGGGAACCAGGTGAGCTGGCCCGTTCCGTGGCAGGGGAGGGGCATGGGTGGTCAGGGGCGATGGGGGGGCCATGAGGCTGATCCAGGTCACCAGCCGCCGACAGCGAGCGAAGTTCGTCAACTTCATCTACGACCTTTACCGGGATGACCCCGGCTTCGTGGATACCTCGGTGCTCCTGACCAGGATGTTCCTGGAACGGAGCGATCGCTTCACGCGGGAATCGATCCTCCGCGTGCTTGCCGTGGTGGAAGGTGAACGGACGCTGGCCCAGTGCATCCTCGTTTTCAATCCCGGCTTTCCCTGCCAGCAGCTTTCCTTTTTTGAAGCACTGCCCGGACAGGATGGCGCGGTCGATCTCCTTTGGGCCGAGGCCTGTGCCGAAGCGAAGCGCCATGACGCGCAGCGCATTGCCGTCGGGCTCAACGGCCACGTGAGCTACGGGGTCGGAATCATGACCAGTGGCTACGGCCGTGCGACCTCCTTTGACTCCCTCTATAACAAACCCTACTACGCGGACTATTTCACCCGCCGTGGATTGGAGCACCATACCCTCTCGACCTACACCATCGATCTGCAACACATCGACCAGCGCTACGGCAGGCAGGATCGCGCCTACCGCGAATTCAGCTTCCGGCCCATGGAAATGGCGCGCTTCCACCAGGAGATGCTTCTCTTCGGTGATCTGGCCAACCGCTGTCTGCACGACACCTTCCTCTACTTCGACCGGGATCCCGCTCAGCTGGCGGAGCTGATGCGTGGGTTGAAATGGTTCCTCCGGCCCGAGAACCTGCTCTTCGTCCTGAAGGACGGCGGAGAGGTCGGGTTCATCTTCTGGCATCCGGATTACAACGAAGTGCTGACCCCAGGTCGCCGCCATTCCCTGGCGGGATTTGTACTGAGGTACCTCCTGCGGCGCGCGCAGATCTCGACAGTGAAGGTCAACGCCATCGGCGTCCTGCCCCATTACCAGAAGAGCGGTGCAGCCATGGGGCTGTTCATGACGGCCCTGCGCCACGCCGGTCTGGGCTACCTGAGGGGCGAAACCAATTTCGTCTGGGACAGCAACGAGCACTCCCGCAGGTTCAACCTGGGCATGGGCAACCAGGTGGACCGGCGCTATGCCGCCTTCGTGGGGCCCGTTTCGTGACCACCTCCGTCGGCACTTTCGCGGGATTGCAGATCCTAGACCGCGCCGCCGACCTGCCCGCGGAGTGGGACACCCTGAGCGGCGACAACTTCTACCTGCGAAGCACCTTCCTCCAGTTCATCGAAACCGTGGACAGCTGTGAGCAGCGTTACTGCATCTTCCGTGATGCCCGGGGCGTCATCGATACGATCTTGATGACCTATGTCCGCCATGACTTCAATCTCTTCATGTTCACGCCAATCCGGGCAGCGCTGCGAGTGACATTCATCTACGTCCCCCTCTCAGTGACCCGCCCGGGCTACGCCGGCCACGAACAGATGCTGCCCGAAGTGGCCGCCTACCTCCGCGCCATCAAGGGCTACAAGGTCTTTTTGAACACACGCCGAGGGTTCAGGCTGGAGGGCTTCGCCCAGACCACCACCTTCCCCCGTTGCATGCTCCGTCTACGGTGGAACCGCTTCGAGGACTACCTGGAGAGCATGCGCAGCGGGTATCGCCGGCGCTATCGCATCGCCCTCCGGAAGTCGCAACCGCTCACGTATCGGATGCTCGCAGACAACCGCGAATTCAATGATGAGCTCTATCGGCTCTATGAACAGGTCTATGATAATTCGCCCTATCGCATCGAGAAACTCTCCAAGAGCTTCTTCCAGGGACCCCACTGCAAGATCTTCGTCTATGAACTCGCGGCCCGTCCCGTCGGGTTCGTGCAGCTGATCGAGAATGGCAGTGAACTCATCTTCGAGTTCGTCGGCTTCGATCACGCGCTGAATGGCCAGTACGACATCTACATATCACTGCTGCTGCGCATTGTGGAACATGGGATCGCCAACGGATTCAAGATCATCAACTTTGGACAGACGGCCGACGAGGCCAAGCTGAAGCTGGGAAGCCGGTACCGTCCACTCTTCGCGCTGCTGCACCACTCCAACGTGGTCACCAACTTTCTGACACGCCTCTTCATCAATGCCATCGGCTACAAACCGCTCGACCAGGACAAGTTCCACATATTCAAGGATCAAACCAACAGGCCGGCGGCTGAGGAGCAAGCCCATGGGTAGCCGCGTCGTCCTGATCCGCCCCAAACCGCACCGGGAGTCCATCGGGCTGCATAAGTTCATGATCTGCGAACCTCTTGAGCTCGAGTACCTGAGCGCCTACCTAGAGCTTCAGGGACACCACGTTGAGATCGTCGACATGATTCTCGAATCGGGTCGGAAGTTGATCCAACTGCTGCGGGAGCGAAGACCGGACGTGATCGGTCTCACCGGCTATATCTCCCACGTCGGGGTGGTCCTGGATTATGCGCGACGGATCAAAGAGGCACTGCCGGGGGTGGTCACTGTCGTCGGAGGGGTGCATGCCGAGGTGAATCCGGGGGATTTCGAGGACAACGCCATCGACTTCGTTGTGAAGGCCAATGGCATGAAGACCATGGCCCTATTGCTGGAGGCGCTCGGGAACGGCAGATCCGTCGGCGACATTCGCGCCGATGTGGAAGGGATCTGGAATGGGCCTGGCAAAACCTATGTCCCGGAGAAGGGGTTCGCCTACCCCTTTCCCGACCGGGAGAAGACCGCACGCTACCGGAAACGCTACAACTACATCTTTCATGAGAAATGCGCCACCTTGAAGAGCTCCTTCGGTTGCACCTACAAATGCGAGTTCTGCTATTGCGTGGCCATTACACAGGGTCGCTACTTCGCCAGGGACATCGCCGAGGTGGTCGAGGAGGTGAAGACCATCCGCGAGGAGAACATCTTTATCGTGGATGACAATTTCCTGGTCTCCCTGGAGCGAGTGCAGGAGTTCTGCCGTTTGCTCGATAAGGAGGGACTGCAAAAGAACTTCATCCTTTTCGGCCGTGCGGATTTCATCGTGGAGCACCCCGACCACATCGCCCTGCTCCAGCGACACGGCCTCAAGGCGATCTTTGTCGGGATCGAATCCTTCCGGGAAGCGGAACTGGAGCAATTCCAGAAGCGGACTACGGTGGCCATGAACATTCGCGCTGTCGAGATCCTCGACGAGTTAGGCATCGAGTGTTATTCGGGCATCATCGTGGGCACCGACTGGGAGCGACGGGACTTCGACGCCCTGATTGCCTTCCTGAAGCGATTCAAGCGACCGCTGCTGAACGTGCAGCCCCTCACGCCCATGCCCGGCACGCCCCTCTTCGAGCGAATCAAGGGGCAGGTTACCGTCCCTCGCGAGGACTACCACCTGTGGGACATGGCGCACATGCTAATCGACCCGACCCGCATGAGCCGGCGGGCGTTCTACCTGAACATCATCCGCGTCTACTACAAGGCCAGCACGGGTTTCCAGGGGCACTGGTACGTGTTGAGGAGGTATGGATTTCGCATCTTTGCCCGAACGGCTTACGGAGCCCTCCACCTCACCTGGCAATACCTGTTGATGGCCCTCCGTGGGTAGGCCCATGCTGTCGCAGACCTTCCCGCTCCCAAGGTGACCCTTGAAGAAGAAGATTCTCTTCATTCAACCGACCATCTATGACGACCGAGATCGGCCCGTCAAGAAGCATCGGTTGTACTTCATCGGGCTGGCCTATCCGGTGCTCGCCTCGCTGCTGCCCCCTGACTGGGAGGCGGAGATCTGCCTGGAGACCATCGAGGACGTCCCCTTCGACACCGATGCCCCGCTGATCGGCCTGGGCGGCATGGGGCATGCCGCGAAGCGGAGCCGGGATCTGGCCCTTGAGTTCCGAAAGCGCGGCAAGACCGTGATTATGGGAGGGCCCATGGCCAGCCTGGCGCCGGACGTCGTCCAGGCATTCGCGGACTGCGTGGTCTACGGAGATGCCGAAACGGTTTGGCCGAAAGTGATCGCGGACTATGAACAGGGGCGTCTTCAGCCCTTCTACAAAGAGATGCCCCAGGCATTCACCCGCCCGCTACCGCGCTATGACCTGGTCACCTGCAAGCGGATCGGGGACTTCCTGCCCGTGCAGGCTGGCCGGGGCTGCCCTAACGTCTGCCCCTTCTGCTCGATCTACTGCATCTACAGGGGCAGCTACCAGCGCCGCGAGATCGCGGAAGTGATGCGCGACATCACCCACGTGAAGAGTCTCGGGTTCAGGAGGTTCCTGCTCATCGATGACAACATCGTTTCGGATCCTGCGTATCTGAAGGCGCTTTGCCTTGAAATCAAGGCGCTAGACATGCAGTGGATGTCCCAATGTGCCATCCAGATCGCCCAGGACGACGAACTCTTGCGCATCGTGGCCGACAGCGGCTGCACCACCCTGAGCCTCGGTCTGGAAAGCATTTCTCCCGCGAGTCTCGCCGCCATCCACAAGAGCTGGTGCCGCCCTGAGGATTATGCCGCCATTCTTCGCAAGGTGACGGAGGCTGGCATCGAGGTGGCCAGCGAAATGATGGTGGGTATTGACGCCGACACACCTGATTCATTGCGGCAGACGATCGACTTTGTGTTGGGCACGCCCATCATCGCACCCAAGTTCTACATCATGACGCCCATCCCTGGGACTGATTACTACACGGAAATGTGCGCGGCGCACCGCATCGTCGAAGAGGACCTCTACAAGTTCAGCCCCTCGAACGCCGTGATCACCCATCCGAACATGACCACCCAGGCGTTGAACGACATTTACTGGGAGATCTATGACCGGCTCTACACTCTGGGCAATATTCTCAAACGCACCCTGCTTCACAGGCGGTTCTGGCGGGATCCCCGACGCTTTTTCTTCTTCCTGTTGGTGAACCTCTACTATCGCCATCAGATCAAACGCAGGATCGCACCCAACATCATGTAGGTGTCCTTCGATGAACCTCCGTTTCACTCATGGCCAGCAACTCACAACCGACTTCGAGTTCCGGGTTGGAAGGGGAAAGGCGACATGAGGTTTCCATGGCCATGCCTTCTTGCGGGGTTCCTGGTCTGCGGTTCGGCCCAGGGAGTGAAGGTACAGACCACTCCCCTGGACTCCGGCTGGGAACTCATCCATGAAGAGGGACCGGTGCGGGTCTACTCCCAGCCTCGTGCCGAGGGAAGGCCCATGGGCATCCGTGGCATCAGCCGCGCCCGCGTGCGGTTCGAAGTGCTGGCTTCGGTGCTGCTCGATGTGCCGGCCTACCCGGAATGGATGAAGCAGCTCCGTGAATCCCGGGTGGTGGAGCGGCGATCAGACGATGACTACTTGATCTACAACTACTACAGCCTGCCTTGGCCCTTTGCCGATCGGGACATCTACCTGCGGATCAACATCGAGCGGAACATTCCGCAGGGTCGAGCCTTCGCCTACATCCGGCGCGAGGAATCACACCTCCGTCCACCAGTGCCAGGCGTCGTGCGCATCCCCCGAATGGAGGGCGTTCTCCAACTGGACTATGTGGACCGCGAGACGACGCAGGGTACCTTCACCGAATGGTTCGACATGGGGGGCGATATCCCCGAATGGCTCAAGCGAACGTTCACTCGACATATCCCCCCCACCGTCCTGAAGAGCGTCGCGAAAGCTTGTCAGCGTCCGGAGTACCAGAAGAAGGGCGCCGAGTCTCCCTTGCGGCTCCAGGTCGAACAGGCCCTTGCCGCCGGCCAGCTTCATCCTTGAGCTCTTCCTTTCCCCGGTCTTGCCCTTTCACAGAGCCTTCCAAGGGTGATCAACCAGCTACCCTAGCCGCTCCACGGCCTCGTCCAAGCCCTTGGCCTGCAGGGCACCGAGGTTCAGATCGAGCAAATGACTGGGTTTCACGTTGCCCATGGCGCCGAGCATGGAGGCCTTCAGCCGGGGGATGCTCGTTTCCAAGGAACCAATCATTTCCTTCACCTGCTTGCGCCGGCTTTCCAGGCTGGAGCAGCCACAGAGGGGGCAGCCACAGGGCACGATGGGGAAGCCCCGCAGCCAGGCATAGCGCTGCAGGTCCTTCTCCTCGCAGGTGCCCAGGGGGCGGATGACGGTGTTGGCGCCATCGTCGCTCACCAGACGCAGGGGCATGGTGCTGAGGCGGCCTTCGAAGAACAGGTTGATGAGGAGGGTCTCGATAAGGTCATCCAGGTGGTGACCCAGGGCGATCTTGGTGTAGCCATGCTGCTTCGCAAATGAATAGAGCACGCCCCGGCGCAGCCGCGAGCAGATGATGCAGGGCAGCTCCTCAGGCTTGCTGCGCACCATCTTGTCGATGGGGGCGGGAATGACGTGATGGGGGATGCCCAGGCGCTCACACACTTCGGCGATGGGATCGGGGTTGAACTGGGGGAAGCCTGGATCCACGGTCACAGCGTCCACGGTGAAGGTCACGGGGGCCCGCTTGCGCAGCCGCTCCAGCACATCCAGCAGGGCCCAGGAATCCTTGCCGCCGCTGACGGCCACCAGGATGCGGTCGCCATCCTCGATCAGTTTGTAGGCTGCATTGGTCTCACCCAGGCGCCGGGCAACCTTCTTCTCCAGCCGGGGCAGGGTCTTGAGGTCAGCCTCGGTGGGTGGCAGGGCCAGGCTGGGCAGGGCGCAGGGATTGCTCACATCACGCCGCAGGCTTTGCGTTCTCCGCGCACGATCTGGCCCTGGACATCCTTCACGTATTCAGGACAGGTGCAGTCGGGACAGGTGTTGCTGGAGGTCTCCGAGCAGAGGTCCGCGAAGGTGACCTTCTCCATGAAGGCGGAGATGTGATCGGACAGCCGGTTCCAGAGCAATTTGCTCATGCGCTCGTCGGCCAGCAGGGTCTTGTTGGCGGTCTTCGGGTCTTCCTTGGCGGCGGCGTAGAAGCTGCTATCCGTGAGGCGCAGCACTTCGCCCACGCTCACCTGGTTGCAGGGCCGTGTGAGGATGTAGCCGCCCTTGGGGCCGCGCACGCTTGCCACCACGCCGGCCTTCTTGAGCTTGTTGAAGATCTGTTCGAGGAAGGGCAGGGAGAGGTTCTGGCGCTCGGCGATCACGTGCAGGGGCACCGGCTGACCGTGGCTGTGGTGGGCCAGGTCGAACAGGGCCTGCATGCTGTACCTGCCTCGGGCCGAGATCTTCACGAAGGTTCTCCAGGCTCAAGGCTAGTATTCCTGAGTGAATGAGTCAAGTTTATCGGCCAGGCTAGACTCGGTCCGGGAGCCCCCCATGAATCCTGCCTTCCTGGCCGTCGCCACCGCCACCCTGCTGGCTCAGCAGCCGGTTGCTGTCAGGGGCCAGCCGTCCAGTGCCCTCCCCGCGGGGCCGCGGCTGGACAACGGCGATAGCCTGCCCCTGTTGCTCGGCGAAACGTCCGCCAAGGCCATCCTCGCCCACCGGACGGCCTATCGCCACAACCTTGCCAAGGTGAAGGTGAACGCCAATCTGAGAGCCCGCTGGTCGGCGATCCGACAGCCCCTCACGCTGGTGGTCGTGTTTGGTTCCTGGTGCGCCGACAGCCAGTACCACCTGCCATACCTGCTGGCCCTGACAGCAGAGCCCAACGCCTTCATCGAGGTGCGCTACATCGGCGTGAATCGGGACAAGAAGCTGGACCGCGCGGTCTGGCCCCAGGGGGTGGAACCCCAGGCTTTGCATCGGGTGCCGACTTTCTACCTGTTCGCCACCCAGCCCGGTGGGGGGCAGAAGCTGATGGGGACGGTGGTGGAGAACCCCCCCAGGGCGGGGCAGAGCATGGCCGAGGCGCTGGTGGAGCTGGTGGAGTCGGCTGCCAAAGCAATCTAGTCCTGTACTCACGGGGAATCGCGGGGAACCGATGAAGGAGTCACCATGCGTTGGCGCTCCCTCGTCCTGGCATTCAGCCTGCTTTCCGGCCTGTGGTCCGGGGACAGGGTCCGTGTGTCCGTGAGTGAATGGAGCACCCTCAATCCCCTGCTGATCACTCAGGACACCGACACCGAAGCCCTGGACCTGGTCTTCGACCGTCTGGTGACCATGGATGCCACGGGGCAGTTCATCCCTGAGCTGCTGGAATCCTGGACGGTGCTGAAAGGGGGCAGGGAAGTGGTGTTGAAGCTGCGCCCATCGCTGACCTGGCAGGACGGGATGCCGATCCAGGCCGAGGATGTGGTCCAAACCTGGAAGGCCCTCAGGCTTCCCCGGGTCCGGCAGATTGCCGATACGGTGGCCGGTGTGGCCAGCCTGGACAGCCTGATCGCAGAGGATCCGCTGACGGTGCGCATCCACCTGAAACGACCCCGCGGCACCCTGCTGTCGGACCTCTACAACTTCATTCCGGTCCCTCGGCATCACTATCGGGTGGGGCCCAATCCCCGGTTGGACGGGGTGAATTTCGCTCCCGTAGGCTCGGGTCCCTACCGGGTGGTGGGCCCAGCCACGACCAAGCGCCTGGTCCTGGAACGATGGTCGGGGTATCGGGGCGTTCACCCCGGTTCGGCCTTGGGCTTCGAGTTCCTCGACCTCACAGGATCCAAGACGCCCATCCTCCAGGATTTTCTGCATGAGCGGATCCACTACTCCGTCATCAGTCCCCTGCGTTACTACCTCGTGAAGAAAGGGGCCATCGGGGAGGGTTTGGTGACGGCTGCCTCCGTCCCGCAAGCCTCCTTTGGCGCCTACTTCCTCAACTGTGACCCCAAGCGCAGTCTTCTGGGAGATCCGGTGCTTCGGCAGGTGCTCGGAGAGCTGGTGCCATGGCAGGATCAGGCACGGGCGAGGCGGTTCTTCCCGACGCGCCTCGCCAGCAGCTTCTGGCCGCCTGAAAGCTGGGCCTTCGATCCCATGCCGCGACCACTGCCCCAGATCGAACGAGCCGCGGGCCTACTGGATTCGGCTGGCTGGAAACCTGGCCCCGACGGTGTCCGGAGGGATACCCGGGGACGCCGACTGCATCTGGTGATCTACGAACCGGAGCCGCGCGATCCCAGGGCTCCAGCCAATCTGCTTGCGCGCCAGGCGGCCCGTGTCGGAATGGAAATTGAAGTCCGCTACATCGATTTCATCAGCCTGACCCGGAAGGCCGCCGAACATGATGGGGACCTGTGGTCCTATGCCTGGTCCCTCGCCCTTGACCCGGATGTGGACAGCCCGCTCTTCACTTCCGAGGGCTACCGGACCAAGGCGAATGTCAGCGCCTACTTGAACCCCGAGATGGACCGTTTGTTCGACGAAGGCCGTCACACCCTGGATCTGGAAGCCCGGAAAAAAATCTATCACCGGATTGCTGAGATCATCTATCGAGACAAACCGGTCATCCCGACCACCTACTCGCAGAACCGGGTCCTGATCCATCGCCGGCTCCGGGGAGTGACCTTCAACCCACTTGGCCAGAGCTTTGGTTTCTGGCCTGGCCGACGCGGCTGGACGCTGGAAGGTTCCTGATGCGCTGTCTGCTGTCCTGCCTCTTCGCGGTCCTCTCGCTCGGGGCGCAGCCGATCTCTGTGGCCCTGGACAAGCCGGTCATGAGCTTGAATCCGCTCCTTCTCTCGCGGGAGGTCGAGGTCCAGGTGGTGGACCTGGTGTTTGACCGGCTGGTGGCCCTGGACGAGCATGGCGAATTCGTTCCCCAGCTGCTCGAGGGGTGGGAGATCTCCAAGGATGGCCGTGATGTCCTGCTGAAGCTCCGTCCCGGGCTGACCTGGCAGGATGGCACCCCCATCGAGGCTGAAGACCTGGTGGCGACCTGGCGCCTGCTGTCGTTGCCACAGGTCCGGAAAATCAACGATCTGGTCGGCGTCCGGACTCTGGACAGCCTGGTGGCCGAAGGACCGCACCGGGTGAGGATCCGCCTGAAGTCGGCCCGGGCCACCCTGCTCTCGGATCTCTACAACTTCCAGCCCGTTCCCCGCCGGCGCTATACCCAGGGCGCTGAATCACTGACGCATCCGCTGAATTACGCACCGATCGGATCGGGGCCCTACCGAGTTCAACCGGGAGCCCATGGGGCGGACATCCGGCTGCAGTTGTGGGAGGGTTACCACGGTTCGCATCCCGGCCGCTGGGGCGCCTTCCGCTTCCGGGTCCAGCCCCAGGACAAGGCGGAGTATGCACGCCAGCTCCGCGCACGGGAGTACCACTTCGGCGAGCTGGACTGGTTCCGCCACTACCTGCTTCGGCGGGGCGCTTTCGGCGACGGCAATCTCATCGCGCAGTCCACGCCACTGTCCTCGTTCAACACCTTCTGGTTCAACTGCAATGCCGAACGGAGCCTCCTTGGCGATGTACGGCTGCGGCGAGCGCTCGCGGAGGCCATGCCGTGGGAGTTCCTCAAAGGGCAGCGGAGACTCCGGGCCGAGCGGCTGGCCACGAGCCTCTGGCCGCCCCAGAGCTGGGCCTTTGATCAGACTGTGGCGCCGCTCCCCAGGGCGGAACGCGCGGCAGTCTTGTTCGATGAGGCAGGGTGGAAGTTGGGCCCGGATGGAGTGCGTCGTGATGCCCGTGGCCGGCCACTCCACCTGGTCATGTTCTCCGCCTGGGGCTACTCGGGGCGGGACCATGCCGATGCTTTCTGCGAGACCCTCCGCAAGGTCGGAGTCGAGATCGACCTCCGGCGCACCCCCATCGACGAGCCCTACATCATGTCTACGAAGGGCCTGGGGGACATCTGGGACTACGCCTGGAACACGGGCCTGGACCCTGATAGCGAGAGCCCATTGTTCTCGTCGGACGGTGTCGCCAGCGGCAGCAATGTCACTGGTTATCGGAACCCCGAGGTGGACCGTCTGTTCGATCGGGGACGTCATGAGTTGGACCCCGCGCGGCGACGGGACCTCTACCTGAAGATCAGCGAGCACATCCAGAACGACCATCCCCTGCTGCAGCTTACGTATGGCGTGGCCTATCTGGCCCTGGATCGGCGTCTGCGGGGCATCGGATTCAACCGGCTCGGCCAGACCTATGGCTACGTGCCAGGACGCAGGGGCTGGTGGCTGGAGGACTGATCGAGTCTGCGCTCAGAGCCGGTCGAAGCGGATGACTTCCACCTTGCCGGGCTTGGTCTTGGGAGAGTCCTCACGCTCGCGGTCAGGGCGGGCTTCCCGCTCCGGGCGGGCCTCACGGTCAGGGCGAGCTTCCCGCTCCGGTCGGGCCTCGCGGTCAGGTCGGGCCTCCCGATGGGGGCGGGCCTCGTGGCGCCGGGGCTGTTCGGGGGCAGCTTCTGGACGGGAAGCCGTTTTGGGTGCGGCAGGCAGGGGGGCCTGGCGCTCGCGGCCGGCCCAGACGGCGCCCACCTGCTTGATGCGATCCACGAGCCGGGCTGGTTCCAGGACCTGGATGCCGTCACCGAACTGCATCGCCCAGCGCGCGATGGCCCGGAGGTCCGTGGCAGAAAAGGTGACCAGGGCCTGGCCGTCGCCCTGATCCTCCAGCTTGAAGTTGGGGAAGGCGGGGGGCGCCTGTTTCACGGCGAATACCCACTGCTTCGCCAGGCTGGCCTTCACGGCGATGGCTTCGCCGCCCAGCCAGCCGCCGATCTGGTTGGCGGGGGTGCCCTCGGCATAGGGACCCTGGGCCGCTCGGCCCACGCCCTCCACGTCATTCACCTCGGCCAGGAGATCGACCCGGTGGTGGCGCTCGGCGTTGTAACGGCGGTCCCAGCCCCAGGCATACCAGGCCTGGCTGAGGGCATCGAAGGTGAGGTGGCGGGGTTCGAAGGTGCGGGGCGCATTGGCCTCGGCATCCGCGAAGATGAACTCCACGGCCCGGCCTTCGCAGATCGCGGTCAGGATGGCCTGGGCCAAGGGCGTCAGAACAGGGGAGACCGGCGCTTTCACCACCGCGGGCCTGGGTTCGGGAGCGGGCTGGGCGGTCACCTCCGCCGCCATTTCTGGGGCCTTGGCCACAGCCTTGGTGGCCTTGGCCTTCGCAGGCGCCTTGGCGGCGGGCTTGGCCTTGGGTTGGGTGGCCTTGGGTTCGGCCACCTTCGGCTCGACGGGCTTGGGTTCGGCCTTCTTGACCGCGGCCTTTTTGGCCGGGGCGGCCTTGGTCTTGGGGACGGCTTCCTCCACCTTCTCGGTGGTGCTCGCGGGCTTCTTGCGGGGGGTCTTGGTCACGGCCATGGGTGTCAGGCTCCTGGCCCATCATCACCCATTCCGCTCGGAGCGGTCCACCGCGCAATTCGCTGGTCGGGGTTCCTCAGCCGCCGGAACGCGGGTGCAACTGGTCGTAGAGGGCGCGGAGCCGGGTCTGGTGGACGTGCGTGTAGATCTGGGTGGTGCTGATGTCGGCGTGGCCCAGCATCGCCTGGACGGCGCGGAGGTCAGCTCCGTGATCGAGCAGGTGCGTCGCGAACGCATGTCGGAGCACGTGGGGGCTCACGGCGGCGGCGCGGAGTCCAGCGGCGTTCGCATAGCCCTTGAGCAGACGCCAGAGGTGCTGGCGGGTGAGGCCCTCGCCGCGCTGTCCCACGAAGAGCTCGCCGCCCCTGGGTTTGAACCCGGGCCGCAGGAGGAGCCAAGTGCGGATCCAGCGCTCGGCGCCAGTGCCGAAGGGGATGAGCCGTTCCTTGCGGCCCTTGCCGGTCACCTTCAGGAAGCCCTCGTCGAGGAACACGGAGAGGGCCGGGAGCCCCGCCAGCTCGGAGACGCGGAGGCCCGAGGCGTAGAGGAGCTCCAGCCAGGCACGATCCCGCACGCCCAGAGGAGTGGCCGTATCCGGGGCGTTGAGCAGGGCCTCGACCTGGCTCTCCCCCAGGGTGCGGGGCAGGATCCTCGGCGGCCGGGGGGGGGTCACGATGGCCTCGGGCCCTGCACCACCCCCGCCCTCCATGCGGAGGAAGGTCAGGAAGGAGCGGAGGCTCGAGCTCATCCGGGCGAGGCTGCGCGGGGCCTTGCCCAATGCCTGCTGGGAGACGAGGAAAGCCGTGAGCTGGTCGCGGGTGAGGGCCACGGCGGGGACCTCGTGGTCGCAGGCCCAGGCCGCCAGGTGGCTGAGGTCCGACATGTAGCCACTCGTGGTATTTCCCGACAGGCCCCGCTCCACGGCCAGGAAGATGCGGAACTCGTGCAGACTTGCGCTCCAGCCGAGGGGCCAGCCGTGCTCGGGTTCCTCCAGGGATTTCGGACGGGGCATGCCTCCATCCTCCATGGCTGGCAGACAGGCGCAATCCTTCTGTTCTCCTGGGCTTGGAATCGGTGCTTTACCCAGGGTTTGGAAAATCGGCCCGGGGTATGTTAGGGTTTCCAGGTTCGTTTGGAGGAGCCCCCGATGGCTGATGTGCGCAAGAAGGTCATTGCTATTATCGCTGAGCAGCTGGCCAAGCCCGAAGATTCCATTTCCGAATCCAGCCACTTCGTGGACGATCTCGGTGCCGACAGCCTCGACACGGTCGAGATCATCATGGCGATCGAGGAGGCTTTCAGCCTCGAGATCCCCGAGAGCGAGCAGGAGAAGATCCGCACCGTCGGCGATGCGATCTCCTACATCGAGAAGCACGCGAAGGCTTGACCCTTCGCGATCGTGACGTGCCGCAGCGCCCCCATGGCCCTGCGGCACGTTTGTTTTCCCGAGCCTACCTGAGGTGAACCCATGACCAGGACCGTCCAGCGCCGTCGCGTCGTCATCACCGGGATGGGGACCGTCAATCCCTGCGGCCTCACCGTGCCCGAAACCTGGGACAACCTACTGGCCGGGAAAAGTGGCATCGGCACCATCGACCGGTTTGACGTCACCGACTTCGCCTGCAAAATCGCAGGTCAAGTGAAGGGCTTCAACCCCGACCTGTTCATCGACAAGAAGGAACAGAAGAAGATGGACATCTTCATCCACTACGCCCTGGGCGCGGCCCACGAGGCCTGGGTGGATGCGGGCTTCGACCAGGTCGAGCTGACCAAGGCCGAGCGCGAGGTCTTCGGCACCTACATCGGCAGCGGCATCGGCGGCCTCAGCACCATCTGGGACGAGGCCAACGGCTACCGCGGGCCCCGCCGCACCAGTCCCTTCTTCATTCCCAGCCTCATCGTGAACCTGGCTAGCGGCCAGGCCAGCATCAAGTACGGCCTGCAGGGCCCCAACAGCGCCGTGGCCACCGCCTGCGCCACGGGCGCCCACGCCATCGGCGATGCCGCGCGGCTCATCGCCTTCGGCTACGCGGACCGCATGATGGCTGGCGGCAGCGACTCCGTGGTGAACCAGCTGGGCGTGGGTGGCTTCGCGGCAATGCGCGCCCTGAGCACCCGCAACGACGAGCCTGAGCGGGCCTCCCGTCCCTTCGACCTAGACCGGGACGGCTTCGTCATGGGCGAAGGCGCCGGCATCGTGATCCTCGAGGAATATGAACTGGCCAAGGCCCGGGGCGCCAAGATCTACGCCGAGGTCGCCGGCTATGGCATGAGCGGCGACGCCAACCACATCACCACGCCCGCCCCCGAGGGCGAGGGCGGCCAGCGCGTCATGCGCGCGGCCATCAAGGACGCGGACATCGCCCCTGAGCAGGTGGGCTACGTCAACATGCACGGCACCAGCACGCCCGTGGGTGACAAGCTGGAGTGCCTGGCCATCCAGCGGGTCTTCGGCGACCACGCAAAGCAGATCAAGGTGAGCAGTTCCAAGTCCATGCATGGGCACCTGCTGGGTGCCGCCGGCGGCCTGGAGACCATCGTGGCCGTCCTGGCTGTCAAGACGGGCAAGATCCCGCCTACCATCAATGTCGACAACCAGGACCCTGAGTGCGACCTGGACGTCACTCCGAATGTGGCCGGCACTTTCGATGCCGAGTACGCCATGAACAATGGCTTCGGCTTCGGCGGCACCAACGGCTGCCTGATTCTCCGGAAGGTCTGAGCCCTGCGAAGGGTTTTCACAGTGGAGAAGGGAAGACCACGAAGGATGACGCCAATTTTCCTTCGTGGTCTCCCTGTCTTCGTGGTTCTCTTTTGGTTCTATGGTCAAGGCAATCCCCTTCAAGATCGTCGCTCCCTACTCGCCTGCGGGTGACCAGCCGGAGGCCATCGCGCAGCTGGTGGAAGGATTGGCGCGGGGCGACCGGGCCCAGACCCTGCTGGGCGTGACGGGCTCGGGGAAGACCTACACCATGGCCTCGACCATCGCCCGGGTGGGCCGTCCCGCGCTCATCTTCGCGCCGAACAAGACGCTGGCCGCCCAGCTCTTCAGCGAGTTCAAGCAGTTCTTCCCCGAGAACGCCGTCGAGTACTTCGTCAGCTACTACGACTACTACCAGCCCGAGGCCTACGTGCCCGAGCGGGACCTGTTCATCGACAAGGACGCCAAGATCAACGAGGAGCTGGAGAAGCTGCGGCTCAGCGCCACCCGCTGCCTGTTGGAGCGCCGCGACACCATCGTCATCGCCTCCGTCAGCTGCATCTACGGCTTGGGCGACCCCAGCTCTTACCTGAACCTTTCGGTCACCCTGAGGACGGGCCAGTGCATCGACCGCGCCATGCTGCTGCGTGATTTGGTGGCCATCCAGTACCAGCGCAACCACCTGAGCTTCGAGCCAGGCATCTTCCGCGTGCGGGGCGACGTGGTGGAGGTCTACCCCGCATACGAGGACGTGGCCTACCGCATCGAGCTCTGGGGCGACGAGGTCGAGCGGCTGTCGAAGATCGACCCGCTGCGCGGCGTGGTCATCGAAAAGCTGGACGAGCTCACCATCTGGCCCAAGACCCACTACGTGACGCCGGAGGAGAAGCTCAAGGCTGCCATCCGCGACATCAAGGCGGAGTTGGAGGAGCGGGAGAACGAGTTCCGGGCGCAGGGCAAGATCGTGGAGCTTCAGCGCCTCCACCAGCGGGTCATCTACGACGTGGAGATGATGAAGGAGATGGGCGTCTGCAGTGGCATCGAGAACTACAGCCGCTTCCTGGATGGCCGCCAGCCCGGCCAGCCGCCCCACACCCTTCTGGACTATTTCCCCGAGGACTTCATCGTATTCATGGACGAGAGCCACGTGGCCACGGGCCAGCTCCACGGCATGTACAACGGGGACCGATCGCGGAAGACTACCCTGGTGGAGTACGGGTTCCGCCTGCCCTCCGCCCTCGATAACCGCCCTCTCAAATTCGAAGAATTTGAGAGCAGGGTGAAACAGGTGGTCTATGTCTCCGCCACCCCGGGCGACTACGAGCTGCAGCAGAGCGGCGGCGCCTTCGTGGAGCAGGTGGTGCGACCCACGGGCCTCGTGGACCCGCAGGTCGAAGTGCGCCCCGTGGGCACTCAGGTGGACGACCTGCTGGAGGAGATCCGCAAAGTGGTGGCCCGGGACGAGCGGGTGCTGGTGACGGTGCTCACCAAGAAGCTGGCGGAGCAGCTCACGGCCTACTACCAGGAGCTGGGCGTGAAGGCCGAATACCTGCACAGTGAGATCGACACCCTCCAGCGGGTGGAGTTGCTGAAGAACCTGCGCCGAGGCGTCTTCGACGTGCTTGTGGGCATCAACCTGCTGCGGGAGGGCCTGGACCTTCCAGAGGTGAGCCTGGTGGCCATCCTGGATGCGGACAAGGAGGGCTTCCTCCGCAACACCCGCAGCCTCATCCAGACCATCGGCCGGGCGGCCCGCAATGTGAGCGGCAAGGCCATCCTCTACGCCGACATGATGACCGGCTCCATGAAGCAGGCCATCGGCGAGACCGAGCGGCGGCGGAACAAGCAGCTGGCCCACAACGCGGCGCACGGCATCACCCCTGAGACCGTGAAGCGCAACCTGGACGATGTCATGGGCGAGGCCCTGGCCCGGGAGTTCATCAACGTCACCAAGGAGGAGCGGGCCGCCGAGGAGCCGCTGCTCTACCTGGAGGACAAGCACTTCGAGCGCGAAGTCGCCAAGCTCGAGAGGCGCATGAAGGAGCTCGCGTCACAGATGAAGTTTGAGGACGCGGCGGAATTACGCGACCGGATCCTGCGTGCCCGACGCGAACGGCTGCTGGACATCTCTGGCCTGGCCGCCACGGGACCGGAATGCTGAGTCGACCGGGGACCCCGCGGATCTCTTCCTGGGCGGTTAGCGTAGGTGGTGGTCAAGCCAGAGGATGGCCTTCGACCAGGCTTCCTCCCAGTCGGCCGGATCCATGGTGTGTCCGCCCGGGTACTCCAGACCGGTGAACCTGGAAGCGGAGCCGAACCGGGACGCGAGGTCGTGGGTGAAGCTCTTCATCGGGCCGGGGGGCACCAGCTCATCCCGAGCCGCCACCACCGTGAGCAGCGCCGTGTGCTCCCAGGCTTCCGGGTGCAGGTGGGGTGACTCGGTCCGGTCATCCCAATACGGATCCGCCAGGAAGGCCACCACGGCGCCCACCCGGGGATCCCGCTGGGGTGACGCCAGGGCCGCGAAGCCCCCCATGGAGATCCCGGCGCCGTGGCGATGGCCATGCGCTCGAGGAACCCGTCCGACCGGAGGCCATGGTGGGGCGCCTCGGGAATCAGCACGGCATAGCCGGCGGCCGCCAGGCGCTCCGCCTCCGGCCACTGCACGGCCATGGTGCCGCTGAGCCCGTAATGGAGGATGACCGCAGCCCTGGCGGACTCGCAGTCGCCGAGCGTCAGGGCCGGGACCGGGCCGTCTGGGCCGGGGATGGAGACGGGGGGTGGCAGGGGGCGCATGGGCAGGGGCTTCTTTGGGGCGCGGTGCGGACCATCTTGGCAGGGCGGGACCCGGGTTGAGGCCTCCATGGACGCGCTGGCCGCCCCGGTTTCCTCACGGGTGGTCCCTGTTTCCCGTCTTCCATGGACAGGAAAGTGGCAACCTGAAACCCACTTCCGGAGTCGCCATGGGGTTGCAAACGATTCAGGTCGGCATCCTGCTCGTCTGCCTTTGGGCAGGTCTCTCAGGGCAGACGAAGGCCGGCCCGTACCTGGGGCTGACCCTGCCGGGGGCCGAGGCCGCGCCCTTTGCGCCCGGGGTTCTGAACAGCGGCTTGGCCACGCGTGACATCGCCCTGATGCCGGATGGGTCGGAGCTCTATGTGGGGCTCTTCCTGCCGGGCTTCCGCAAGGCCGTGATCATCGAGACCCATCAGGCGGGGGACCGCTGGACCGCACCGGAGGTGGCGTCCTTCTCCCGGGATCCACGCTGGCGTTGCCTGGAGCCCTGCATCAGCCCCGATGGCCGGCGCTTCTTCTTCGTGTCAGATCGCCCAGAGGACTCCAAGGCCGAGAAGCCCGGCCCCTTCGGAATCTGGGCGATGGAGCGGGCCGGCCCTGGCTGGTCCGAGCCCCGCCGCCTGCCCGCCGCGGTGAACGGGGTCGGGAACACCTTCTACCCCACCATCACCAGGGAGGGCGTGCTGCACTTCCTGCGGGAGGAAGGGCAGGGGGGCTGGGTGATGCGCTCCGCATGGAAGGATGGTGCCTGGACGGTGGCAGAGAAGCTGCCGCCGCCGTTCAATGCGGACGCCCGCCAGGCCAATCCGCGGGTGGACCCCGAGGGGCGCTTCATCCTGGTGCCGCTGATGGGCCGGACGGATTCCCTGGGGGGGACCGACTACTACGGCTACTTCCGCCGGGAGGATGGTACCTGGACCGAACCGGTCCACCTGGGGTCCACCGTGAACAGCGCCGCCCGGGACGAGTACTCCATCAGCCTGAGCCCCGATGGCCGGGTGGTCTTCTTCGGCAGCGACCGCGCCCTGCCTCGGTTGGAGGGCAGGCCGCTCCGTTTCGCCGATCTGCTGGCGGAGCGCACGCAGCCGGGCAATGGCCAGACCACGCTGTGGTGGGTGGATGCGGGCTTCCTCCGGGAGCTCCGGGCGAAGGCCCTGGAGACACCCCGGAAGTGATCAGGAGGTTCCCGTCCGGCCAGTCCTATGAGGGAATGGAGTCGGCCCCGTGGCTGCATCCCAGGAGACGCCGATGAAACCCTGGCTGGCTTGGTTCTCCGCGGCCTTCCTCGCCGTGGGGATCCCCTGGTGGACGGCACCCTACAACCACTTCACCCTGTCCCATCCCCTGGCGATCCTGGGCTGTCTCGCCTTCGTCTGCATCGCGGCCTGGGTGGCCGGATGGACGCCGCTCGGGCTGGGTCGTGGCGGCCTGGTAGTGGGAGGCGCAGTGCCCTGCGCCGTGCTGGCGCGGGTCGTGGTGGAAACCATGAAGGATCCCACTTCCCACAGCCTCTGGCCCTTCGAGGTAGTGTTCGCTGGGATGTTCGGAATCGGGCTGGCCTACGCGGCCGGATCCATCGGCTACCTGTTCAGAAGGCTCCTGCGCTCCTTCTGACGGCGGCTCCAGTTCCACTCGCCCTGGAAGGAGATGGCAGATTCATGCGGCAGAATGGACCAGATGTGACCTTCCCGACACTGCCAGCCAACCTTGGAGAATGGCGACTGGGTTAGCATGCAAATCGGAGGTACCCTGTCCTGATGCGCGTGCTCCTGGTGGATGATGAGCGGCTGGTGCTGGCCATGGCCACCCGCGCCATGAACGCCAAGCGGCCGGAGTGGCTCGTGGAGACGGCCAGCGACGGCTTGGAGGCCATGCAGGTGCTCAGGTCGAAACCGGTGGACATCCTGGTCACGGATGTCCAGATGCCCGGCATGGATGGGATGGCGCTGCTGATGCAAGTTCGCCGCGATCCCGACCTGGCCCGACTGCCCCTGGTCCTCATCAGCGCACAGGACGACCGCTCCAGCGTGAGGCTGGGCATGTTCTCAGGGGCGGACGACTACCTCACCAAGCCTTTCACCGCCGACGAGCTGATCCTCACGGTCGAGAGCCGGCTCCGCCGCCTGGAACAGGGACCCGATCCCGCCCTGCAGTCGGATGCGCTCAAGCAGCAGCTGCTCAAGACCCTCACGGAACGGGAACTGGAGGTGCTCGCACATGTCGGGCAGGGGTTGGTCACCAAGGACATCGCGGCCGCACTCGGGCTGAGCCCCAAGACTGTGAGCGCGCACCGGCAGAACATCATGGAGAAGCTCGACCTGCACAATGCGGCCGCCCTGGCGGCCTTGGCCATCCGAGCGAACCTGGTCTGATCGTCGGCAACCTGCACGGATCCGCAACCTCACCGAGGTGGGATCCCTGCGGCTGTGCGTCGAAGCGGTAGGCCGGACCAGGGGAACTCGGCGCCTCCGCCCGCTCCTTGGAGATGTAGGTAATCCGCCCGATGCCGCTAGGTAATTGACCCGATTGGAACGGCTCTCCACCTCTGGGATCCTCGATTCATCAAGGAACCGGAAGCGCTCCGAAACGAACCTTCCACCTAGTCACATCCAACCCCACACTCAAGGAGTCACCATGCGTCACGCCCTTCGCCTGCTCGTTTCCATCCTGGTCCTCGCCGCGGCCCTGCCGGCTTCTGCCGGTGAGTTCGCCACCCTCAAGGACGAAATCGTCACCGCCAGGCAGGCCCTCGTCACCATGGTGCTCTACCGGGACAAGCGTGGCCCGGAGCAGCAGCGCACCGTCAAGGCCACGGCTGATGCCGTGAGTGCCCATCTTGCGAAATTGAAGGCTCCCGAAGGCAAGGCGACCGAGTTCAAGGAACTCAGGAGCACCTGGGATGCCTTCAAGCAGACGCGCGAAAAGGAACTGGTTCCGGCCATCCTCGGCAACGAGCGGGAGAAGTACGAGCTCATCGGTGCAGGCATCCAGAAGCAGCGCTTGGATCGGATGTACGCGCTGCTGGCCACGCTGGACCGGTAAGCAGAAGCGGCCGATTCCACTGGATCGGGAAGAAACAGGGGCCCATGGCGGGCCCTTGTTCTGGTGCAGGCCGCAGGTTGGGTTGGAGCCTGGTCGAGGATCCGGCATAATCGGACACCCCCCGAACTGGCATCTCCCTGCCATGCGGCTGGAGTCCGCGGGACCTGCCGGTCCATTGGGGCCCGCCGTTTCGCTTTCCGCCTGAACGGGCGTTAGGTTTCCTCAGAGGTTACTTCGCGTACTGCCGGATCACCCGCTCGATGGCGGCCCGGCAGGCGGCGCAGAAGCCCGCATCGTTCCGGGTGAACATAAGGCAGTCTTCCTGGCTGCGGAAGTAGCCCTTGGCCTCGTAGTTGGCGCCCTCGAAGGCGCCCACCTTGCCACTGTGGGTGTCGGTGCCCAGCAACCTGGTCTCGAAGACCTTCTCGCGGGCGAAGAGGGCATCCATCTCGGCCTCCGGCCTGTTGGCGGCGCGGATGGCGCGGCGTTCCTTCTGATACGCATGGCTGTGGGCCTCGAACTCGTCCTTCTTCCAGGGGGTGGGTAGGGGCACGCCGGGGCTCAGCAGGGAGGCCCACTTTGGATGCTTGGGATCGGCTGTGGCATTGGGTTCCCATGGCTCCATCCGGGAGGGGCTGTTGGTGACGGCCACATCGGAGGTGTAGTACTCGTCGGCCAGCCCGGCAAAGTGGTGGCCGAACTCGTGCACGAAAAGGTAGCCGATGGTGCTGTTGCCGGCGGAGGCGGTGCTGTAGAGGTTGTGGATGCCGCCGCCGCCATAGGTCTCGGAGTTCGTGAGGATCTCTACGAACTCGTAGGGGGCCTTGGCGGCGACGTCCCGGAAGGCGCGGTTGTCGAAGGTCAGCACGTAGCGCTCGCTGCCGAAGGCATCGTAGGTGGTGCCCAGGGGCGTGCGTTTGTGGACGCCGGTGGAGGGCCGGGAGATGCCACTTTCCTTCGAGGGTGGGCAGAGGGCCCAGACGTTGAAGTCCTGGCGGTGCTCCTTGAAGGGCGTCTGCTGGAACAGCAACTCCATGACCTTGCGGGCCTGGGCTTCGAACTTGCCCCGTTCGGCGGCGGTGTAGCCGTCACCGAGGATAAGGAAGTCCACCTTCTCCGCCGAGTCGCCACTCTTCTGGAGGGCGATAAGGCCGCCGGCATCCGGCGCGGGGGTCCGCTCGATGAGAGGGTCCTTGGGGTCGAGTTCAAAGGTCCACGCGGGGACGAAGGCATTCTTCTCGTCCCGCTTCTTCACCGTGATGCGCACGGGCGCCTCCGGCTGGGGGAAGCGCAGGGATTCGCTGAAGCTGCGGCTCAGGCCCTTGGCCTCCTCCGTGGTCTCCCACTCCCCGTAGATGCTGGCGAAACCCCGGGAATAGAGCAGGCGGCCCGTGGCCTTGTCGGCCACCTCGAAGCAGTATTTCCCCAGGTTGCTGGTGTCGATGGCTTTCGTGAGGTCGCCAGGCCAGGCCAGCGGTTCCAGCACCACCCGGTCAATGCCGAAGTGTTCGGAGGCGGAATTTCCGGTATGCCCATAGTCCACGCGCAGGGTGCGGGGGGGCGCAGCGAGACAGGCCAGGGCTGTGAGGGACAGCAGCAGGGGACGGATCATGGGGCACCTCGCCAACCAAGATAGACTGGAAGGCCGGAGATCCGATGTTGACCTCGAAGCAGCGCCAGTTCCTCAAAGCCCAGGCCCACAAGCTCAAGCCCGTCATGCATGTGGGGAAGGGGGGCGTCACGCCTGCCCAGGCCGCCGAGCTCGATGTGATGGTGGACAGCCTGGAGCTTGTAAAGGTCAAGATCAACCCGAACAGCTTCGAGGATGAGGACTCCGCTGCCCGGGCCTTGTGTGCGGCGGTGGCGGGCCTGGAGCATGTCTGGACCATTGGTCACACCATGCTGTTCTTCCGGCCCAGCCGGACCCACGACACACGGTATCAATTGCCCGCCTGATTCAACACCCGCCGACACCTGCCGAAACAGGGTGGGTGGAGGACCGATGGCATACCTGTCCTGGCTGGAGGGGACTCAGCTCATGCGGCATGCCGTCCATGAGGCGTGCCAGGTGGGCCGTGACCCCCTGACGTGCGCGGTTGCCCAGCCGACCTTGAGCGGGGTGTCCCGGGCGCACGCCAGCATCGACCGCATCGGCGGCATCTGGTGGGTCAAGGATCTGGACTCTGCCAATGGCACGGTTCTCAACGGCATCCCCGTCAACAGCCCCCATGGAGCCGTCCTCCAGGATGGGGATGAACTGGTGCTGGGGGACTGGCACCTCACCTTCACGGAGGGGTTCCCGGGTCTGGATGGAATCACCTTTGCAGAGCGGGTCGGTGACCTCTTCTACGAGGTCCGGCCCGAGCCGGCCCAGGCGATGGTACTGATCCGTGGCATGGAGCTGCTACAGCGCTCCACGGAGAAGCTGCTCCGGCAGGTGGATTCGGACAGTATGGTGAAAGGCCTTTTGGAGGAATCGCTCCGGCTCCTGCATGGTGACCGTGGTTTCCTGGTCATGACCGCCAAGGAGGGCGGGTGGCGCACGGCCCACCGCGTGGGTGACGTGCAGGAGGGCATCGGCCTCTCCCGATCGGTCCTGGACTACGTGGCGCGGGAACACACGGCGGTGCTGTCCAACAACCCCCTGGGTGATCCCCGCTTCGGAGGCATGAGCCTGGTTGAGTTGCACCGCGGGTCGCTGCTCTGCGCACCCATGGAGGACGACGGTGAGATCCACGGGGCCCTATACCTGGACCGGGAATCCGAGGGCCGCCCGTTCACCCGCTTCGACCTGGCCGTCTTCCAGGCCTTCGTGCGGCTTGGTTCCATGGCCCTCCGCCAGGCCATGCTGAACCGGCGGGCTCTGAGCCAGGCCGAGCAGCAGGGCGAGCTCCTACGCCTGCGGACGGGCTTCCAACGCGAAGCGGACCGCCATGGGGAGCTGCTGGCAGCCATGGCTTCGCCGATCCGCCGGGTGCAGAGCTGGGCGGAGGACTTGCCGAGTGCCGCAGGGTCGGCCATCCGGGCCCAGCTAGATCAGCTGACGGCCCTGCTTGACTGCGGGAGCCGGGAGGACCTGCCCGACCATGTGCCGCAGGCGGGTCACCCCCTGACCCTCGCGGCCCTTCAGGAAGAGCTTCTGAGCCGTTGGGAGCCCCTGCTGGGCCTTCGCAAGGCCAGGCTCAGTACCTCCGAAGTGCCCAGCGCCTCGATCTGGATGTCTGGCGGTCCCCTGGTCGTGGCCCTGGCCGGCCTGGTCGAACCCATGTTCATGCAGCTGGCGGCGGGGGCCGTGGTCTCCACCCGCTGGGACCAGGAGCGCAGCTTCAGGATCCTCCGCCTCTCCCTTCCCGCCGGATTGCACGGGCCCATTCCCGATCCCTGGACCCAGCGGATGCTGCAGGATGCGGGTGTCCGCTGGCATTGGGCGGACCAGGCTCTCAACCTATTCCTGCCCGAAGGCCCGGACGCCATGCCTGAAGAGCCCGCCCGCCCCTTGCTGGGCCTCGTGAGCGAGGAACTCGACCTGCTGGGGCTCTTCCAGACCGTGGCCGAGGCGGGCAACCTGTGGCTGCACCCGCTGGAGCAGGAACCGCCGCCGCCGCCGGTTCCAAAGTTCCGTTTCCTGGTGGTGGATGCCCGTGGCACCAAGGATCTGGAAGGCTGCATCCGCGCCTACCGCCACCACCCCTCCTTTGCCACCACGCCCATCCTGGTGGTGCGCTCCACCGAGGAGGAGACGCCCCGGCTCATCGAGGCTGGCGCCACCGATTGGCTGGCCGAAGGCTTCCGCTGGGAGGCCCTGCATCACCGGCTACAGGTGCTGCGTGGTCACACCGAACTCCAGCAGCGGGCCCTGGCAGCCGAGCGGCTCGACTCCTTCCGGCAGATGGCCGGCACCCTCAAGCACGAGATCAACAACCCCCTGGCCATCATCTCGATGCAGGTGGAGATGCTGCAGCGGAAGTATCCCGAGGAGGTCAAGCTCGGGAAGATCGGTGAGATGGTGGATCGCATCCGGGCCTTGGTGCAGGTACTCCAAAAGATGCGGGAGACGCCCACGGAGGACTACGCCGATGGGTCGAGCATCCTGAAGCTGGGCTAGGGAATCAGACTGGTGGCTGGAGGTACTGCTTCCTGATGCGGCGCCTTTCGCTGCGACTGCTTTTTAATTTGTTCTCGACTGACCGGGCCTACGAGCCCAAAGGAAGCAGGGGGATGCGCCCAAAGGGCGCCACAAGGATCAGTACCTGGCCTCCTACCTCCAGCCTCCAGCCTCGATCAGTCGAAGCCCTGCCTCGCTCAGCAGCGCCTGGACCGGCCAGTCATGGGGTTCGATGGGTACGGGAAGGTGCATTTGGGCTTCGAAGCCCACGCCCACGGTGAGGACCTCATCCGCTAGTTTTGCCAGCAACGCATCATAGAAGCCACGGCCATAGCCCAGGCGATGGCCGTCATCGTCGAAGGCGAGGCCCGGCACCAGCAGCAGCTGCACGGGCGGGAGAAAGTGCTGGGCCAGGGCTGGCTCCAAGAGGCCCCACTGGCCCTTCTCCAGGGGTTCCGTGCCCCAGGCCAGGCGGGGCGGCTGGGTCGAAGCCACCCGCGGGAAGAACCAGAGCCAATCAGGATGCGCGGTGATGACCGGCCGCAGGTCCACCTCGGAGCCGAAGGGCCAGAAGGCGCCGATGCGGGTGAAGCGTCGATTCCGGCAGAGGCGCTCCAGGTGGCCGCAGATGGTGAGGGAAGCGGTCTCGCGGGTGGCCGTGGGCAGCGCGTCGCGGCGGGCCTTCAGGTGGGCGCGGAACTCGGCCTTGGTCTCCATTCGATCAGATCAACAGGGGAAACGGGTTGGCGTCAACGGGGTATCCTCGCGGGTGGAGTGACCCCATGAGCCCGCGTTCCCTGCTGCTGATCCTGACGGCCTGTCTGGGCCTCGGCGCCCAATCCCCGGCCACCCGTCTGGTGCAGTCCATCCCCGTGGAGACCGCCCTCGCGGACCCCAAGCTGCCCTTCGCCCAAGATGTTTGGCTGGACATGGTCCGCGGCGCGAAGGCCAGCGTGGACGCTGCCGAGTTCTACGTGACCAGCCGCCCCGGCAGTGCCCTGGAGGCGGTGCTGATCGAGCTGGAGAAGGCTGGAGCGCGCGGGGTGAAGGTGCGCTTCCTGCTCTCGTCGAAGATGCTCGACCAGGATCCTGCCTCGGTGGCCCGGCTCCGTCGCATTCCGGGCGCCGAGGTGCGCAGCCTCGACATGGCGGGGGTCTCGAAGGGCATCCTCCACGCCAAGTACTTCGTCGTGGATGGCCGCGAGGCCTTCCTGGGTAGCCAGAACTTCGACTGGCGTGCCCTGGAGCACATCCACGAGCTGGGCGTGCGCACCTCCGAGCCCGGGATCGTGTCGCGGCTGGCTCGGCTCTTCGCCATCGACTGGGCCTTCGCGGAGAACCGCAGGATGCCTGAGTTCCCGCCTCAGCCGCTCCTGTCCGCTCACCCGAAGGTGGAGCTGGTGGCCAGCCCGCCGTTCCTCACGCCCAAGGACATCCGGCCCTCCATCGAGGCCCTGGTGGACCTGATCGACAAGGCGCAGCAGACCGTGCGGGTGCAACTGCTCACATACTCCCCGATCTCGGGCCAGGATCACTTCTGGCCCCGGTTGGACAACGCTCTGCGGGCCGCCGCCGTGCGGGGTGTGAAGGTGCGGTTGCTGGTGTCGGACTGGGTGCTGGGTGGTCGGGCCCTGCCGCACCTCAAGGCGCTGACCCTGATCCCCAACCTGGAGGTGAAGGTGGCCTCGATCCCCGAGGCGAAGGAGGGCCACATCCCCTTCGCCCGCGTCATCCACAGCAAGTACCTGGTGGTGGACGAGGTCCACCTGGCCCTTGGCACCAGCAACTGGGAGGAGAGCTACTTCACGGAGTCGCGCAACATAGAGCTGGTCTTCCGCGATTCCCCCCTGGCCACGGAGGCCGCGCGCATCCATGACCGCCTCTGGAACAGCCGCTACGCCTTCGCACTGGATCCTGCGAGGGGTTACGAAAAGCGAAAGGTCGATTAGACCGCAGCGTACACGTTGTAGAGGTTGTCGCGCTCCAGCGGCTCGAAACCCGCCTCCTGGATCAGGCGCACCAGCTCGCCCTGCGGAAGGCCCTGGGGGCTCTTGGCGCCGGCCAAGTGGGCGATCTCCTCGGCTATGACCGTGCCGTCCAGGTCGTCGGCCCCATAGCTGAGACCGGCCTGGGCGAGGCCCGGCGAGATCATCACCCAGTACGCCTTGATGTGCGGGACGTTGTCGAGCAACAGGCGGGCCACGGCGATCTCGCGGAGATCCTGGGTACCGGTGGTTTCGTGGATGACGTGGGTGGCGCTCAGCTCGTTGTCCTCGTTCTGGTAGGCCAGGGGAATGTAGGCCAGGAAGCTGGTGTAGCCCGCAGCCAAGGATTCATCCTGCAGCTTGCGCAGGCGGAGCAGGTGGTCCACCCGGTGCTTCGGTTCCTCGATGTGGCCGTAGAGCATGGTGCAGTTGGTGGGCAGACCCTTGCGGTGACAGATGGCCGCCGTGTCCAGCCAGACCTGGGCGTCCTTCTTGCCGATGCAGATCTTCTCGCGGAGTTCCTCATCGAAGATCTCGGCACCGCCACCGGGGCAGCTCTCCAGGCCCGCGGCCATGCAGCGGTCCAGGAAGGCGTCCGTGCTGAGGCCGCTGATGCGGGCGTAGTAGTCCATCTCGATCATGGTGAAAACCTTGAGGTGGATCGAGGGGAAGCGCGCCTTGATCTTCGTGAACAGATCCACGAAGTAGTCGACCTTCAGCTTGGGGTTGTGCCCCGAGGTCATGTGCAGCTCGCGCACGCCGCTGTTTTCGGGCTTCTCGAGCTCCCGGATGATCTCTTCGGCGGAGAGGGAATAGGCCCTGGGGTCGCCGGGCTTGGCCTGGAAGGCGCAGAACTGGCAGTGGGTGTAGCAGACGTTCGTATAAGAGAGACGGCGGCTCACCACGTAGTAGGCGGCGCGGCCGTGCTTCTGCAGGCGCACGTAGTGGGCCATGGCACCCACGCCGTTGAGGTCGGGCGTCTCATACAGCAGAAGACCATCCTCGAATGTGAGGCGTTCGCCGCGTAGCACCTTGTCCGCTAGGGGCAGCAGGCGCGGGTCACGGATCCTCGATTGCAGTGACAACATCGATACCTCGGTCCTCCAGTGTAACCCCCTGCGGCTGACCACCTGTAGCTTCGGCAGGCTGGAGATCTGCCGCGGTTCAGGGAGAATCAGATGCTCTTGGCTACGAAGGGCAACCGCACCTGGAAGGTGGTTCCCCGGTCCGCACGGCTGACGAACTGGATGGAGCCACCCGCCTTCTCCAGGAGGGACTTCACAGAAGCAAGGCCAAGCCCGGTTCCGACGCCAGGGGCCTTGGTGGTGAAGAAGGGTTGGAACACCTGGGCCTGCAGACCCTCTGGGATGCCGGTTCCCGTGTCCTCGACTTCGAGGAGGGGACCCACCGGGCCATCCTCGGGCCTGTGCGGGCGGCATCTGAGGGTGATGACGCCTCCTGAGGGCATGGCGTCCCGGGCATTGCCGACGAGGTTCACCAGGATCTGCTCCAGCATGCCGCGGGTGCCCAGGAAGGGCATGGGGCCTGAGCCTTCCAGGCGGAGGGTCAGGTTCCGGGGCAGCAACATCTGGAGCAGAGGCTGGATCGCAAGCAGTTCCTCGCCCAGATCCAGGAGGCGCGGGGGCTCGGAATCCTGGCGGCCCAGGGCCATCAGTCGGCCGCTGAGCGCGGCCGCCAACTGGGTGGCCTCCTGGACCCGGAGCAGGTCCTTGCGGTTCGGGAGCCTGCCCTCGTCCAGATCCATCAGGACGAGCTCCGCGCGGCTCTGGATGGCACTCAACATGTTGTTCATGTCGTGGGCCAGCCCTGCGCCAAGCGTGGCAAGCGAGTTCATGCGCTCGGTGCGCAGGAGCAGGGCCTGGGCCTGTTCCAGGGCCAGGGTGCGTTCGGCGACCCTGGCTTCGAGGGTCTGGGAAAGGATGGAATAGTCCCGTAGCGCCAGGTACTGCCGGACGAGCAGGACCAGAACCAGGCCCATGGCCAGCCAGACAAGGACTGGATGATGTCCTTCCCCGGACCCGAAGGCCAGAAGCCACATGCCCAGGATGGCGGCGCCCAGCACGGGGAGGTAGGGCAGGAGGTGGATCATGTGGGGTGGCTCGCCCGCACGGACACTGGAGCCGACGGCACGTGGAGACAGGGCCGCGGCCAGGTAGGCCAGTGGAAGCAGGAAGGTGACCCCACCGGGAAGATCCGGCACCATGGCGGATCCCGAGAGCTTCACCAGGAGGATGTAGAGGTTCAAGAGGCTCGCCAGGAGGAAGGCGGCTGCCAGCCAGCCAAGGGGCCCACGGAACCTGGCCGGATCCGAGAGCCCCAGGTAGAGGGTGAACCCCAGCAGCAGGTCATAGACGAGGAAGGTAGCCAGCCACACGAGGCGAACGGCAACGGGGAACCGGTCGCCCAGAAAGAGCGGGCCGAGCACCAGACCCCAGAGCACGAAGAAGACGGCAATTGCGAACATCAGGCCATCGAGCCCGTAGCGAAGCCGCTCGAACCGCGTCCGGGGGGACAACTGCCAGCAGGCCAAGGCGATGGCCTGGAGTGTGGAGCCGACCAGGGAGAGCACGAAGGGGAAGGGGCCGTACAGGAATGGCCAGCCCACCTTGAAGTGCTCCGGGATCCGGATGAGCTGGAGCAGGAGGGCGACCACCAGGAAGAGGGAGATGAGCTGCCAGCCCCGGGCCTCCGGGTCGGGCAGGCAGGCGCGCCGGCTTGCGTGGAAGAGCGCCGGCGATACCAGCGTGATCATTCCGAGGATGACCATCAGGTCCCGGTTGCGTTCCGAGAACCCGAGCTGGGCCGCGATGCCCACCACCAGCGCGCAGACGCACGCCACCCACAGGAATCGCCCGGGACGGGCGACGCGGATCGGAAGGGAGCCGGAATGCATGAGGCCCAGTATAGACGCAGGGCGGCGGAGTCCGCTCCGCTAGAGGCCGGCCTGGATGCGGCCCACCAGGGCCGGTCCCTCGAAGATCAGGGCGCTGTACACCTGCGCCAGGGCAGCGCCATCCTCCAGCGCGCCGCGCACGTCCTCGGCGGAGCCCAGGCCGCCGCAGGCCACCAGGGGCAGGCGTCCGCGCAGGGCCGCGAGGATCCGGCGGCGCACCTCGCGGGCCTTGGCTTTGAGGGGAACGCCACTGAGACCGCCGGCACCCTTGGACTCCACGAGGGCACGGAGCGGTTCCGCCACCACGCCGCGATCCAGGGTGGTGTTGGTGGCAATGAGGCCCGAGAGGCCCGAGGCCACGGCCACTTCCACAATGGCATCGAGGTCCTCGGTGGCCAGGTCCGGGGCCAGCTTCAGCAGCAGGGGCTGGCGCTCCAGGCCCATCTCCTTGCGCAGGTCCAGCATGCCCGCCAGCAGCGGCTTGAGGGCCTCGGGCGCCTGCAGGTTCCGCAAGCCAGGCGTGTTGGGGCTGCTCACGTTCAGGGCCGTGTAGTCCACCTGCGGGGCGATGAGGCGGTAGGCGGCGCGGTAGTCGTCCAGGGCGGTGGCCTCGGGTGTCTCCTTGTTCTTGCCGAGATTGCCGCCGACGATGAGGCCCGCAGGGCGGTACCGCAGCCGGGCCGCGACGACCTCGGCGCCCTCGCTGTTGAAGCCCATGCGGTTGAGGATCAAGCCCGCCTCGGGAAAGCGGAACAGGCGCGGCCTCGGATTGCCGGGCTGGGGCCGGGGCGTCACGGTGCCGATCTCCACGTGGCCGAAGCCCAGGGACTTCCACAGCGGCAGCAGGGTGGCGCCCTTGTCCAGCCCGGCGGCCAGCCCGAGAGGCGTGGGGAAATCCAGGCCGAGGACATTCCTGCGCAGGGCTGGGACGTGATCGGGCTTGGGCAGGTTCGGCCAGGCAGCAACCCGGGCGCCCAGCCAGAAGGCCAGGTTGTGGGCGGTTTCGGGATCGAGGCGGAAGACCAGCGGGCGCAGGGCGCCGTACAGGTCCATCACTTCACCGTTACGGTGGCCGTGGCGGAAATTCCCGGGAAGTCCTCGCGCCGCACTTCCACGTGAAAGGTTCCGGGCACCCCTGGGGCCGTGTAGAGGCCGGTGACGGTGATGCTGCCGCCCTCGGGCTCCACCACGCGCCATGCGACGGGCTGGCGCAGGTAGCGCATGCCCTCGGGGTAGTTGATCTCCGCCTGGAAGCCCTGGGTGGCACTGCGGGCGAGGCTCACGGCCACCGGGCGCAGGGCCAGCCTGGGAACGAAGGGTTCGGCGGGCTTGGGTGGCACGTTGGTCCCGGGAGCAGTGCAGGCGAAGGCCAGCAGGATGGCAGTAGTGGAGAACAGGCGATGCATCATGGTTTCCTCAGACGCCGACCATCTCGGAGACGTGGTCCGTCACCAGAGGGGGTTCCGTCCTGGCCTGGACCTCTTCGCGGGTCACGCCCGGCGCCACTTCCACCAGGCGCAGGCCTTCGCGGCCCGGCACCACGTCGATGACGGCCAGATCCGTGATGATGCGGTGCACGCAGCGCTGGCCCGTGAGGGGCAGGTTGCACTTGCGGAGGATCTTGTACTCGCCGTCCTTGCTGGTGTGCTCCATCACCACCACCACGCGCTTGGCCGCGGCGACCAGGTCCATGGCTCCGCCCATGCCCTTGACCATCTTGCCCGGGATCATCCAGTTGGCGAGGTTGCCCTCCATGTCTACCTGCATGGCGCCCAGGAAGCAGAGGTCGATCTTGCCCCCGCGGATCATGCCGAAGCTGTCGGCGCTACTGAAGAAGCTGGCGCCAGGCGCCGCGGTGACGGTCTGCTTGCCCGCGTTGATGAGGTCCGGGTCCACCTCTTCGTCCGTGGGGAAGGGGCCGATGCCCAGCAGGCCGTTCTCACTCTGCAGGACCACGTCCATCCCCGGAGGGATGGCGTTGGCGATCAGGGTGGGAATGCCGATGCCCAGGTTAACGTAGAAGCCGTCGCGCAGTTCCTGCGCCGCGCGGCGGACCAGCTGATCTCGGGACAGAGCCATTCGGACCTCATCAGGAATCTCCAGGATAGCGCAGGCCGACGGCCCCCCGTTCGCCCCGCGTCCTGCGCGCTTCGCCCCTCAGGGGAGGACGCTCGCGTGCAGAGCATGCAGCATGGCGGGATCCGAGGTCCCCATGCGCCGTGTCCTTCCCCTCCTTCTTCCGGTCATGCTGGGGGCCATGTCCCCTTCCGACCGCACACCCGAGCAGCGCCAGTTCGATTTCTGGGTGGGCGACTGGGAGGTGAGGGACGCCAAAGGCCAGCGCCTCGGCCAGAACCGCGTGGAGGCCCTGCTGGGCGGAACGGTGCTGCAGGAGCATTGGCAGGGCAGCCAGGGGGGCTCGGGCACGAGCCTCAACGCCTACCTGCCGGCCCGTAAGGCCTGGCGGCAGTGCTGGGTCGACGCGAAGGGGGGCAGCCTGGATCTCATGGGCGGCCTGGAGGGCACCGCCATGGTGCTGCGGGGCGCGACGGAGGGACCCAAGGGTCGCGTGCTGGAGCGCATCACCTGGACCCCGCTGCCGGATGGCCGGGTGCGCCAGTTCTGGGAGCAGAGCACGGATGGCGGCGCCACCTGGACCGTCTCCTTCGATGGCTACTACAGCCGCGTGAAGTCCTAGAACACCCGGAAGGCCTGGAAAACGGCGAAGCTCCAGCCCCAGCGGCTCGGTGTGCCGGGCCATTCATTGCGCTGCATGGCGAGGGAGGCGCCGGCCCGGCCCGTGGGCGTGCGCCACTGGGCCTCGCCCTGGAGACACCAGGAGGCGGTGCCCGAGGGATGATCCAGTGGTGCCGTGGCCCGCACGGTCCGGAGGCGGCCCTGGCCCTCCAGGAAAAGCGGCAGGCCCAGCTCCACGGTGCGGGTGGTGGTCTCGCGTCCGAAGGCCGGGCCCAGGGGATCGCCGTGGGTCGAGAACCCTGCGAGGTGGCTGGGCTCGGCGGAAGAGATGGCCACCCGGGGCGCGGCGCCCGCGTATTCCAGGCCCAGGTCCCAGCCCTCCCATACCAGCTGCAGTCCGCCGAGGTTTCGGGCCGGCGTCCACGCGAGGGACCGGCCCTCGGGCGCGGCACTGCGGTTGAGGGTGGCCGAGGCGCCCCGGGCCCGGAGGAGCTGTGCGAGCTCCGGGAGCCGCAGCCGGAGCTCCAGCAGCGTCATGGTGCGTGCTGCGGTCGCCGGGGCGGCGTGGCCCTGGGCATCCCGGCCGCCTTCCATGGTCACGGCTCCGAAGGTCGTCTCCACTCGGGAGCCGAAGGCGGTCCGCACCAGGCCGCCCCAGAGGAGGGGTCGCTGCAGGTTGAGGCCCGCAGCCTGGGCCTCGAGGCGCGTGTCGCGTTCCGGCACCCACTGGGGCATCGCACGGTCCCGCTCCAGGCGCCCCGCGAAGGCCTCCAGGCGCCAGCGGCCCAGGGGCAGCGTGGCTTCCGGCGTCGCCAGGGAGAGGCGCGGAAAGCTCCGGGCACCATCACCCAGCAGGTCGCCGCCGTTCAGGCCCGCCCCCCAGGCAAAGGGGGCCTGCTCGAGGGCCACGCGCCAGCCGGAGTCCGTCTGGTAGGCGAGGGCCGCTCGCTGGAGCACGCCGAGGGTGTGGCCGTGGTCGCGCAGGGCCAGGGCCGTGGCGGAGAAGGACCAGCCATTGCGCACATAGCGGCCCTGCAGGCCCAGCCCCCAGCCCTGGGTGCCCGTGCCGAGCCCTTCGCCGCCCACCAGCGGCGCGTAGGCACCTTCGGAGGAGGCACCGCCCCAGCCCACCTCGAAGGAGGGCATGGAGGAGGGGCCCAGCGGCTCCTGCCCCAACGTCCAGTCCAGCCGCGCCTGCCGCAGGGCGGCGGCCCTGTCCTGCAGCATGGGGGCCTGGGCCGAGGCGTAGGGAACCGCGAAAAAGATGAAAAACAGGAACCGTGGTTTCACGGTTCGAGCACCTTGATGGACTCGATCTTCGCGCCCAGTTCCAGGTCATCGAGGAGCTTCAGAGCACGGTCCAGGTCCTCCACTTCGCCCATGCGGGTGTACTTGCCCGTGAGGTGGGGCGTAGCATTGGTGGTGATAAAGAACTGGCTGCCGCCCGTGTCCTTGCCCGACAACGCCATGCCCACGCTACCCGGGCCGTACCAGGTCAGCGAGTTCTCGCAGCGCACCGTGTAGCCCGGCCCCCCGTCCATGGTGTCGTAGGGCGAGCCCATCTGCACCACGAAGTCAGGCACCACGCGCGGCACCAGCCGCCCGTTGAAGTAGCCCTTCTTGGCGAGCAGCACCAGGTTGGCGATATTTATGGGGGCCACTTCGGGATCGAGCTTGAGAGTGACGCGGCGCTTTCCCGAGAAGGTGATGCGCAGGCGCACGGGCTTGCCGCGTTCCGCCAGGCGCGTGGCCTCCTTGAGGATGGCCTCGTCCGTCTTCGTGGGCTTCGGCGCCGAGGGCCAGGCGGTCGCCGGATCCAGCTTCACCAGGGCCTGATAGGCCTCCCAGCGGCAGGCCCAGTCCGGGTGCTGCAGCCAGGGCCGCAGCTGCGCCTTCTGGTCCTCCGGCGTCATCTTCCAGCGGGCGTAGCTCTGGATGAGGGTCTGCTGGGCTTCGAACTGCGAGTCGGCCCAGGTGCGCTGGGTGAGGATGGCAAGGTCGGCGGGAGCCGAGGGGAGATCCTCAAGGGCGGCGGCGCGGGCGATGGAGTCGGGTGCCTGGAGTAGCCGCTCCCGCATGACGTCGGCATCGCTTGGAGAGCTTCGGCGCAACCCGGGCAGGATCGCTGAGGCGTATATCGGGTCTTTCACAGCGGCGAGGTATTGATGGTAGGTGGTGCGGACATCATCTTTACTCAACGGCATCAAAGGATCTTTGGAGGCCCAGTGCACCCTGATCGTTTTCGGGCCACCCGGGCCACCAGCTGGCCAAGAATGAGGACCCATTTCCTCGCCTAGGTCATCGGGGATGCCATCCCAGATCCGGCTCCATATGGCCCACTTGGTAGGTTTGACATCCAGGAAGGACTTTCCAAGGCCAATTCGACCGAGATCAACCGGTGCCCGTTTTTCGCCTGGTGGGGGAGGGACCTCAATTCCTGCCACATCCCACCAAAGAGCAAGATGCTCCTTCACGCGTTCCTTCCATGGTGCCCGATTCCACGCATCCATCAGCGTGAGCACGCTTCCCGGCGTCGCGGGCACCAGCGGCAGCAACTCCTTCTCCTTACCCGCCATCACCAGCCTCAGCCGCGCGGCCTGGGCGCGAACGGGATCGACCTTGCCGGCCTTCTGGCGCGCATCGAGGAGGGACTGCAGGGCCGGGGACACCTCGGCGCCGTTCAGTCGCGCGGCGGCGAGGGAGGCCTCCAGGTGCAGGTGCTTCGGCCAGGTGGCGGCGTCGGTGGCGGAAAGGCCGTCCAACGCCGTGAGGGCCTTGGGGCTCTTCAGGCGGTTCAGCATGAACAGGGCAGTGAAGCGCTCCTGGGGCGTGCGGGCTACCTTGGCCTTGTCCTCCCAGACCTCCAGCGTGGGCTTCTCCAGCTCCGGTGGCACCAGGGCGGGGCTGCCCGGGGCGCCGATGCGCTGGAGGGTGCGCTCCAGCCGTGCCCGGTCCGCGGGGGGCAGGGCGGCCTTCTGGGTCTCGGTCCAGCTCAGGGGCTGCCGCGCCCACTCGGCCTGGAGGGCGTCGCGGACCGTGAAGTGGGGCCCCTGGCCCAGCAGAGGAAGGCTCAGGAGCAAGAGCAGGCGGCGCATGGGGACCTCGGGATGCTTCATGCTAGCCCATGCCATCAGGGCGCTTCGGGCACAATGGGGCGTGGAGGTGCGGTGGTGGGTCAGGTGAAGCCGGGGCATGAGCGCTTGCGGGAGCTGCTCCCGGCCTTCGAGCAGCCCGAGGTCTGGATCCGCTTTCCGCGCCAGCTCGGGGACGTGATCTTCTCGATTCCCTTCTTCTTCGCCCTGCAGCGCAGCTGGAACGCCGTGGCCGAAGCCCAGGGCAAGAAGATCCGCTGGGTGGCCGTTGGCCACGCCATCGGCGCCGCCATCTTCAGCGAGGCCCACCCTGACTTCATCGCCGAGAGCGTCATCGAGGCGGGGCGGGACCAGAAGCCCGATCCCTGGGCCCTCGTGGCCCGCTGGCGCTCCCGCCCCCCGGTGGCCTTCGTGAACCTGAGCCAGTCCGCGCGCCTGGCCTTCGCCGCTTGGCTGGCCCGGGTGCCGATCCGCGCCGGCGACACCGACAACCACCTGGGCTTCCTCTACCACCACACCTTCACCTACCGGGACCTCCCCATCCACATCGTGCGCCGCTACGAGCCGCTGCTGGCCCAGCTCACGGGCAGCTCGCACCTCGAATGGACGCCCATGCGGCCCGCGCAGTTCGGCGGCCAGGGCGGCTTCGACCTGCTGCGCCAGGCCGGGTGGAAGGGCGGCCCCTTCGTCACGCTCTCCTTCGGCACCCGGGGCTACAACAAGCGCTGGTTCCCGGAGCTCCCCCAGTGGACCGGCTTCGCACGCCTGGCCCTGGAGGCCGGCCTCGAGGTGGTGTGGCTCGGCGGCCCCGACGAGGTGGAGCTGGGGGGCCAGCTGGCCGCCCAGGTGCCCGGCACCCTGAACCTTACGGGACGCACCTCCATCCCCCAGGCCTGCGCCATTCAGAGCGAAGCCTGGGGCAATGTGGCCGTGGACACGGGCCTGGCCCACACGGCAGCGGGCACGGGGCGGCCCACGCTCACCGTCAACGGCGCCTCCCCCGAAGAGCTGATCAACCCTCTAGGGCCCTTCGCCCTCTCGGTGCGCGGCCCCTGCATCGACGCCGGCGAATCCCGCCCCACCAACCTCAAGGTGGAGCTGGACAGCACGGCCTTCCGGGTGTCGCCACTGCGCGCCTGGAACCTACTGCAAGGGCTCGTGGCCGAGCACGATGGGGGCCGGCAGCTCCCTATGGAACTGCCGGAGGCGCTGCGTGAGCGTGTCTGAGGGGGCCCTCTGGGTCCGCCTGCCGCGGTTCATCGGCGACGCTGTGATGATCACCCAGGCCGTGGCGCCCCTTCGCGCCCTGGGCCACGAGCTGGTGGCCTGGGGACCGGCCCCGGTGGTGGAGCTCTTCGAGGACGCTGAGCCCTATGCCGCGACGGTGGCTGACCCCGTCGGGAAGCAGGGCGCCTCCGCCATGGCCGACCTGCTGAAGGCGCACCAGGCCGGTGGTGTGCTGAACCTGCCCCGGAGCCTTCGGGCCACCCTGGCCGCGCGGCAGGCCGGTCTGCCGCTGCGGGTGGGCTGGTCGCCTTGGCTGACGGGCTTCCTGGCCACGCACCGCCTGGACTACGGGCGGCTCAAGGGCCATCAGCTGGATCGCTATCGGCTGCTGCTGCGAAAGGCCTTTCCGGCTCTGGATACCTCGGGGCACCTGGCCTTCCGCCCGGGGGCAGCCGCGCAGGTGCAGGCGCAGGAACTCCTCCGGTCGAAGTTTGGCTCCCAGCCCTACGCCGTGCTGGCGCTGGGGGCCATGAGCTGGAACAAGAAGCTGGGCGCCGGGCCCTTCGCCGCGGCCGCGCGCCACCTGCAGGGCCTGGGTCTCCAGGTGGTCCTCCTGGGGGCCCCGGGCGAGGACCAGGCCCACGCTGCCCTGGTGGCGGCCCAGGCCCCGGGCGTGGTGGATCTGTCCGGCCAGGCGCCTCTTTCCGTGGCGGCGGGCATCCTGTCTGGGGCAAATGTCGCCCTGGGCAACGACTCGGCCCTGAGCCATCTGGCGGCGGCCTGCGGTGTGCCCGTGGTGGTGGCCTTCGGCCCCACCGATCCAGCCCTGACCTGTCCCCGCGGACCTTGGGTGCGTGCGGTGCGCGATGAGCGCCTGTCCTGCCTGGTCTGTCAGCGGGGGGACTGCAGGACGGAGGGCCATCCATGCATGCAGAGCCTGGATGCAGGGATGATCTGCCGTGCCCTGGATGAGGGCTTGGCCTTTTCTCCCGCCTGAGGACGGCGCCGGACTAGCTCGCCCCGCCGGAGGCCAGGGCGCCCTGCATCCAGGCCACGGTGCGCCGCAGGCCGTCGTCGAGCCGGGTGGGGGCCTGCCAGCCGAAGCGCTCCAGGGCCCGGGAGGTGTCCAGCTGGCGCCGGGGCTGCCCGTCCGGGTAGGCGGGGTTGAAGCGCAGGTCCCCCGCGAAGCCCGTGAGGGCCTGGATCTTCAGGGCCAGGTCGCGGATGGTGATCTCCTCGCCGGTGCCGAGGTTGACCGGGTCCTCGCCTTCGTAGCGCAGGAGGCCCTCGACGATGCCATGGGCGGCGTCCTCCACGAAGAGGAACTCCCGGCTGGGGCTCCCGGTGCCCCAGAGCTCCACATGGTCCAGGCCCTGGGTCTTGGCCTCGATGAACTTGCGGATGAGGGCGGGGATGACGTGGTTGGTGGCCAGGTCCAGGTGGTCGCCGGGGCCGTAGAGGTTTACGGGGATGAGGAAGATCCCCCGTGTGCCGTACTCCTGGCGGTAGGCCTGCAGCTGCACCAGCAGCGCCTTCTTGGCCACGCCGTAGGGCGCGTTGGTCTCCTCGGGGTAGCCGTTCCAGATGTCGTCTTCGCGGAAGGGCACGGGGCAGAACTTGGGATAAGCGCAGACGGTGCCGAGCACCAGCACCTTCTCGATGCCCTCCACGCGGCAGGCCTCGATGAGGTGCAGGCCCATGGCCATGTTCGCGAAGAAGAAGGAGCCCGGGTGGGCGCGGTTGGCGCCGATCCCGCCGACCCGGGCGGCCAGGTGCACGACACCCGATGGGCGGTGCTCCCGGAGGAAGCGGGCCGAGGCGGCGGGATCCAGCAGGTCCAGCTCACTGAAGCGGGGCGCGAGGACTTCGGCGCCGTGCTGCCGGAGTTGCGCCACCACATGCCGGCCCAGGAAGCCGTTGCCGCCCGTGACCCAGATCCTGCGGCCCTGGAGTGGGAACGTCTCCGGGTGGTTCACCGGTATCCCCCGCGAGGGGCCTCTTCGTGGCCGGCCTTTCGCAGCACCAGCTCCTTCTCAGCCATGCGGAGATCGCAGTCCACCATCATTCGGGCCAGGGTGGCGACCTCGGTGCTGGGCTCCCACCCGAGCAGTTTCCGGGCCTTGCCCGGATCGCCCTCGAGGTGATCGACCTCGGCGGGCCGGAAGTAGCGGGGGTCGATCTCCACATACTGCCTCCAGTCCAGATCGAGCTGCTCGAAGACCAGGGCCAGGAAGTCCTGGATGGAGATGGACACGCCGGTGGCCACCACGTAGTCGTCGGGCTGGTCCTGCTGGAGCATCCGCCACATGGCTTCGACATAGTCCCCGGCGAAGCCCCAGTCGCGCTTGGCCTGGGTGTTGCCCAGGAAGAGCTTGGTCTGCAGGCCCAGCTTGATGCGGGTGGCGGCCCGGGTGATCTTGCGGGTGACGAAGGTCTCGCCGCGGCGGGGGCTCTCGTGGTTGAAGAGGATGCCGTTGGCCACGAACATGCCGTAGCTCTCGCGGTGGTTCACGCCCTGGTAGTGGGCATAGACTTTGGCGCAGGCGTAGGGGCTGCGTGGCTCGAAGCGCGTGCCTTCGTGCTGGCGGGGCTTGGCGGAGCCGAACATCTCGGAGCTGCCGGCCTGGTAGAGCCGCACCTGGTTCCCGGTGGCGTCCTGGTAGGCTCGCACGGCCTCCAGCAGGCGCAGCACGCCGAGGCCCACGACATCGGCTGTGAACTCCGGCTGATCGAAGCTCACCCGCACGTGGCTCTGGGCCCCCAGGTTGTAGACCTCGGCGGGCTTGACCTGGTCGAGAAGCCGGCGCAGGGCGCCGCCATCGGTGAGGTCGCCGTAGTGGAGGTGCAGCTTCGGGGCCTGATGGGGATCGATGTAGAGGTGGTCGATGCGGTCGGTGTTGAAGTTCGAGGCCCGGCGGATGACCCCATGGACTTCATAGCCCTTGGCCAGCAGCAGCTCCGCGAGGTAGCTGCCGTCCTGGCCTGTGATGCCGGTGATGAGCGCGATCTTTGAGTTGGACAAGCTGCACCAGAAAAAAGGGGGCGTGGGTACGGTCAGGAAGCCCGAATTATGGCATGGCGCCCGGGTTCGGACTCGGTCCCTGCCCCGGGTGAGGTGGCCTAGAGGCCCTGAGCAGGGGCGAGCAGATCACCCGCCTTGATCGACTCGCCTGTGGCTACGTCGAGCAGGGGCATGTCCCGGATCGCGGCAAGGCGGTCCCGGCCGGTCAGGTAGGTGAATTGTCCCTGGGCCCCCCGGGATTCCCGGAAGGTGCTTTCCACATAGCCCGCGTGGGCCTCAAGGGGCCGGAGGTCCCCGAGGACGTCCCGGCGCACGAAGAAGGCGTTGTTCCCGGCCCGGTTGGACCCCACGAAGGCGTAGCCCTTCGCTAGGGCGAGGTGGCAGAGGGCCGGCAGGGAGGTTCCGGCGTAGAGCCAGGTGGGGTGGGCAGTCTGGCGGCGGAAGCCGGGATCGTAGGGGACCACCACCGGGCGCTGGCAGCCGAGGACGCTGTTGTATTCGCAGACCACGATGCGAGGGGAGGCCACGGTGACGGCCTTCCAGACCCAGTAGTCGTTCCCGTCGATGTCGATGCTGAGGATCCCCAGGTCGCCGGTGAATCCCTCCTCCGCTAGGAGGCTGTCGATGTTTTCGGCCGTGATGAAGGCCGTGCGCCCCTTGAGGTTGCGGGCCCAGTAGACCGACTGGGCCTGGAGGCGGGCCTCCAGGTTGGGATCCCCGTCCATGACGAGGCCGGTCCACGGATCCTTCTGAATGAGGAACCGGCAGTTGGCCTCGCGGAAGTCTTCCACGCCGAACTCCACGAACCGGGTGTCGGGGCAGGGCACATGGTGGGTGAGGAACTGGAGGATCCCGTCTTCGCCGAACTGGGAGTACACCTTGAACTCGGCCTCGCCCAGGGGGGTGCCGGGTGGCAGGTTTCTGACCCGCTGGACCTGGGTCTCGGCCTGCAGGAGCAGGAGGTTCGCCATGGACTGTTCCAGGGATCTCAGGCGTTGCTGGAGGTCCGGGCGCCCGGGCCTCCGCAGCCGGTGGCGCAGGAACCGTTCAAGGCGCTTGAAGAGGTGGGACATGAATCACCAGGAGTTGTGGGTTGCGGTTTCCGCTGCTTCGGCGCCGCTCTCCGCAAAAGCCTCCTTGATCCTGGGAGGGAAGTCCGTGCGCCTAGCCTCTGAAGCTGTGAACGGATCACAGTCTGGCAGAACCCGCTGCATCTGGAGTCTCAGGGGGTCGGAAGGGGAGTGGCCGGCACACCCACCAGGATCGCGGTGCCGGGGTGGTCAGCCACCACCGCCGCGCCTGCACCTACACGCGTATCTGGTCCAAGGACCACCCTCGGACGCACGCAGCAGCCCACCCCGAGGTCGCACCGGTCGCCCAGGGTCACCCAGCCCGCCAGCCGAACCCCGGGGCCCAAGCTGCAACAGGCACCGAGGCTGCCGTTGTGGGCGATGGAGCAGCCGACATTGAGCAGCGCATGCTCGCCTACAGTCACATGGGTCTCCAGGATGGCTTGGGCCATGAGCACCGTCCCCTCGCCCACGCTGCAGGCTGGGCCGATGATGGCGCTGGGGTGGATCAGGGTGGCGAAGCTGAAGCCCTTGGAGGCGTAAGTCCGGGCCACCTTTTGTCGGAGGGAAGGTTCACCGAGGCCCACCACGATCAGGGCCGAGGCTGTGGACGGAGCCGCGAGGAAGGCCGTCTCCTCCTGAACTTCCAGACCCTCCGGGTCGAATTCGGGAGTTCCAGCGATCACCAGGAAGCCCCGGACCTTCCAGGGCTGCGGGCTGGCTGCCTCCATGGCCCGGGCTACGGCCCAGACCTCGAGGGCCGCACCGCTGCCGCCGACGATCCAGAGGTCCTGCATCAGCGTTCCAGCCCGGCGATGATGGCTTGGCATATGCGGTCGAGGTCCGCATTCCCGAGTCCGGTGTAGGTGGGCAGGTTGATGCCGGTGTCGCCCAGCTCCTCGGCCACGGGGAGGGGCCGACCCTGGCGGAAGGACGGATCGGAGTACATCGGAAGCCGGTGCATGGGCGGGAAGAAGGGGCGGGTCTCGATCTGGTGTTCCGCCAGGAAGGCCATCAGCGGATCCCGTTTCGCCGCGGGCACCCGGATGCAGGAGAGCCAGTGCACTGAGCTGGCCCAGGGGGCCTCGCTGGCGAGCTGGAGGCCCAGCCGCTCGGCGTGCGGCGCCAGGCGCTCCCGGTAGCCATGGGCGATCCGGAGGCGGTGGCTGATGAGCTCCTCCGCCCGCTCCAGCTGGGCGCAGCCCAGGGCCGCGGCGAGGTTGGTCAGGCGGTAGTTGTAGCCCACGATGGGGAACCAGTAGCGGCGCTCGGGATCCATACCCTGCCCGCGGAGCTGGCGGAGGCGGGCGGCCAGGGCATCGTCGTCGGTGGTGACCATGCCGCCCTCGCCGGTGGTGAGGATCTTGTTGCCGTAGAAGCTGAACGTGGCCGCCAGGCCGAGGCCGCCGACCGTCTTCCCTTCCACCTTCGCGCCGTGGGCCTCGGCGGCGTCCTCGATGACCGAAATGCCGTGGCGCCGGCCAATCTCAAGCAGTCTCGCCATTGGGGCGGGGTGCCCGTACAGGTGGACGGCCATGATGGCCCTGGTGTGCGGCGTGATGGCCGCCTCCACCGTGTCTGCGTCGAGGTTCCAGGTGACGGGCTCAGAGTCCACAAACACGGGGCGAGCTCCCGTGTAGGTCACGGCGTTGGCCGAGGCCACGTAGGTGAAGGAGGGCACGATGACCTCGTCCCCCGGTCCGATGCCCATGCCGAGGAGCAGCAGGTGGATGGCCACGGTGCCGTTGGCGCAGGCCAGGGCGTGGCGGACGCCGCAGAAGCGGGCGAAGTCGGCTTCGAAGCGGTTCAGGAATCGGCCCGTGGAGGAGATCCAGCCCTCCTGGATGGCCTGGGAGACATAGGCGAGCTCGTTGCCGCCCAGGTCCGGCTGGGCCACGGGGAGGTGGGGGTGGGTCACGGCGTGGCTCCTGGAATCAAGGAATGCACGAGGATACGGCCCCGGGCGCGGTCCCGGCAAGTCGCTGGGCACCGGCTAGAACATGGGCGGGGCCGCCAAGAGCTGCTGATCCTCGGCGCTCACGGGGCGTCCTGCGGTTCTTCGGTAGTGCGCTCGAAACAGCCTTGCCGTGCGATCCCAGGAGAAGCGCGCCACATTTTCCGTTCCCTTCGCGACGAGTTCGGTCCGCAGGGAGGAGTCCGTCCAGAGGTGCTTGATGGCCTCTGCCAGGGCCGGCACGTCCTCAGCGGGAAATAGCAGCGCCGCACCGTCGGCCTGGGCCGGCAGGGAGGTGGTGGTGGCGCAGGCGGCGGCCCGACCGGCCTGGAAAGCCTCCCACAGGGGGAAGCTCGCCGCCTCGAAGCGGCTGGGAATCACGACGCAGCGACACATCTCGTACAGCGCCTGCAGCGCCTCGTGATTCACGAAGCCGAGGAACTGGACCTGATCGCTGAGTTTCAGTTCCCGTACCCGGCGCTCCAGGACCGGGAAGTAGTCCCCTTTGCGGCCGGAGGAGACGAAGGGGATGCGGAGCCCGTCCCGGTCTCGCAGCAGGCCCAGCGCCTCTAGCAGGGCCATGTGGTTCTTGTGCGGCCAGGTCTGGGCCGCGTAGAACACGAAGCCTTCCGCGGGCAGCGCCAGCTCTCGGGCCAACACCTCACGGCGGCCGGGGGCCAGGGGCGCGATGGCGGCGTTGAAAGGCGCGAGGTTGACCACCGGTACCTTTCCTGGGGGGAGGCCGAGATGAGCCTCCAGGTCCCGCCGCACCCACTCGGAGGCCACGGGTACAAGGGCCGCCTGGGCACAGAAGGCGCGGTAGAGGACCTCCCGGCGGTGGATCTCGCTGGCGGTGAAGAGCTCCGGAAGGTGTACGTGCTGGAGGTCGTGAGGGTGGTAGAGGCTCGGCACCTTCGTGAGGAAGGCGCTCTGCAGCGGGAAGTGGACCAGGTCCATGCCGGCGGACTCGAGAGTGCCGTCGGAGCGGGGGACCTTCACTTCAGTGCGCTCCTTCGACGGGAACCATGCCCGGAGCCGGTGGCGTAAGGCCCGCTCGAAGGTCTTCAGGGCCGAGGGCTGCTTTACGGCCTGCGTGCTCTGCAGCAGGCGGCAGGCCCCGCCGAGATGGGGCTCCAGCCAGGGCTGCGGACCGGCGAAGGTGAGGAAGTGGTAGGCCTCGTCGCCAGGATCAAGACGGCTCAGCCCATGGGCAAGGCCTAGGATCACGGACTCCACGCCACCGGCCTTGCCGGGATCCAGACGGGCATCGATGGCGATGTTCAGCGTCCCCATGGGCCTCTCCAATCAGCGTGAGGACGCTATCATCCCATGTCCTCAGCCCCGCCACCGATGCTCCGATCCCGGGATACCAGCCGCCCATGCCCGTCCCCTTCCAGCTCCTTATGCCTTCCTACAACCAGGCCCACTTCATCCGCGAAGCCGTGGAGAGCGTGCTGAAACAAGAGGACCCCGACTGGGAGCTGTGGATCCTCGACAACTCCTCCGACGAAACGCCCAAGGTGATGGCGGCCTTCACGGATCCACGGATCCATTTCATCCATGAGCCCCGGCGCATGGATCCCGGCACCTGCCTGAACCTGATGCTGGAGAAGGCAAAGGGCAGGGGGCGCGACTTCTCCTACATCCACACCGACAACCGGCTGCTTCCCTGCTTTGTCGGGGACCACCGCAAGGCGCTCGCGGGACATCCCCTGGGCCTGGCGGCCTGTGACTACTGGGAGATGGACGAGCAGGGCCGGCGCACCAAGATCAGGCGAAGGCCTGAACCCTTTCCCCTGGAGCGCCTGTTCAGCGTGGATTCCATCGGTGTGCCCTTCGCCGCGACCCTTGAACTGGCGGAGCGACTGGGTGGGTTCTCCTCCGATGACCTCGCCGACGATGTCCTGTTCGTGCTGCGCGCGGATGCCATCGGCCCGAGGGTCCACTTGCACAAACCGCAGATGGAATACCGCGTGCACGAGGGATCCAGGTTCCTCTCTGGGGGCCACCTCCGCGTCCACCGGGCGATCCACAAGAGCGTGCTGAAGGCCTACGCCGAGCGCCCGGCGGGCGTGCCGGATCCCTTCGAGGGCGGGCTTGACCGCGCCCGGGCCTTCACGGAGCGAGCCGCCCGCATGGCCCGGACCCACCTGGCCCTCGGTACGAACCCGGAATCCGGCGTGTGGATCGAAGGCACTGGGCCAGCCTCCTTCTGGCTCGCCTGGGCCTTCGGGGCGGCTGGTGCGCCCATCGCCGGGTTCACCGGCCAGGAGTTCACAACCCTGCTGGGAGTTCCTGTCCTGCCCACGGCGCCACCAGAGGCCACGGTCGCCCGGCCCAGGCTGAGGGGCACCGCGGGCCTCGAGCAGGCCATCCGCTGGCTGCTCCAGGGCCTGCCGCCGCTGGACCACGCCCTGAAGCGGCTGCCCGGCGACGTGATGGCCGGTCTCCTCGTGCCCTTCCAGTTGCAGGAGCCGGGGGCCACACGCGTGAAAATCCGGGGCGGGGGCCCCCTGGCCGCCTACCTCGCCTATGCCGCCGAGTACCTCGGCGCACTCCAGGTGGCGGGCTTTGAAGGCCCGAGCCCCTGGCCGCAGCTGCCCTCCTTCTCGACGGAAAGCGTCACCACCTGGGACCTGGATCGGCCCGCCTGACCCTCCCTCCTGGAAAACCGGTGACGTCCGGAGGGCTCCGGTTCACCATGGCTGGATGCTCTTCGACTCACCTTCCACCTTCGGCCGGGCCTTCCGCATCCTCACCTTCGGCGAGAGCCATGGGGCCGCGGTGGGCGTCGTCATGGACGGTGTAAAGCCCGGGCTGCCCTTCGATCTGGCGGCCATCCAGCAGGAGATGGACCGGCGGCGGCCGGGGCAGTCGGACCTGGTGACCCCCCGCAGCGAGGGGGACCGGGTGCAGGTTCTGAGCGGCGTCTTCGAGGGGCGGACCACGGGGCATCCCATCGCGATGATGGTCTTCAACGAGAATCAGAAGAGCGGCGACTACAAGGCCATCTCGGAGCTGTTCCGGCCGGGCCACGCGGACCTCACCTACGACCGCAAGTACGGCATCCGCGACCCACGCGGCGGCGGCCGCAGCAGCGGCCGAGAGACCCTGGCCCGGGTGGCCGCCGGCGCCTGGGCCAAGCAGCAGCTGGCGGCCCTGGGCGTGTCGGTGCGTGGCTTCAACCGGGAGATCGCGGGCCTCGAAGGCAAGGCCATTGACTGGGGCTTCGTGGAGAAGAATCCCCTGCGGGTGGCGGACCCCGCGACCTTCGAGGCCCAGAAGGCCGCGGTGGAGGCCGCCCGGGCCGAGGGCGACAGCGTGGGTGGCGTCTGCGAAGTGTGGCTCGAAGGCCTGCCTATCGGGTTGGGTGATCCCGCTTTCGGCAAGCTGGATGGCCTGCTGGCCCTGGCCTGCATGTCAATCGGGGCGGTGAAGGGTGTCGAGCTGGGCGCGGGTTTCGCCAGCGCCCGGCGGCGCGGCAGCGAGAACAACGATCCGCTGGGGCCGGAGGGCCCGGAGAAGAACGACGCCGGGGGTACCCTGGGCGGCATCAGCACCGGGGCCCCGGTTGTGGTGCGGCTGGCCGTGAAGCCCACCAGCTCCATCTCGAAGACCCAGCGCACCATCGACCGTGAGGGCCATGCCGCTGACATCGTAACCCATGGGCGCCACGATCCCTGTATCGCGCCACGCATCGTGCCGGTGGCCGAGGCCATGTGCGCCCTGGTGATCTACGATGCCTGGCTGACCCAGCAGGAACTCCGGGAAGGCAGCCTCCCCGGTCTTGCCGAGTGGGACTGGGAATCCATCGAGGGCCTGTTCCCTCCCTCACCGCCCATGTGATGACGGCCACTTTCGCAGGGGCATGACGAAGCGATGACCGAGCCGCTCCATCCCCAACCGATGATGGGATCCGATATGGAACCCGTCCTCATCAGCTTTCACGCGCCTGTCCACGACCTGGACCTGGTGGCGCAGCATGTGATCCGGGATGGCCTTCCGGCCCACCTGAGGGACTGGCAGAGGCGCTCCGGTTCCCGGGAGCTCATCTACCTCGCCACCTGTCAGCGGGTGCTCTGGATGGTCTGGGGGGGCGACGCGGATGCCATCGACCCCGGCCCCGGGTTCCGCCGCTATGAGGGTGAGGAGGCCTGGACGCACCTGCTGGCCATGTCAGCGGGATTGGAATCGGCCAACCTGGGGGACCGCGAGATTCCGGGCCAGCTGAAGGACGCCCTGGTGCAGGCCCGGCAGGTGGGCGTGGCCGGCGACGAGGCCCAGACGGCCGTGGAGGACATCATCCGCGAGGGGCAGCGCCTCCGCGCGCGGCTCGGGCTCGCGGACGGCAATGTGAGCGTTGCCACGGTGGCGCTGAAGCACCTGACCGAGGGGCTGCCCAGCGATGCTTCTGTAGTCCTGGTGGGCGTTGGGCCCATGACCCAGTACCTGGCGGAACGCCTGCCGGAGCGCGGCTTCCGGGTGGCCGTGGCCAACCGGACCCGGAGCAAGGCCCACGATCTGGCGGATCCCCTGGGCCTTCCCATCGTGGATCTGGCGCAGCTCCAGCATGATCCGGCAGGCTTCGACGCCATCGTCACGGCCACCGCCGCCCCGGAGCCCCTCTTCACCCTGGATGCCTGGCAGTCCCTCCGGCGACCCATCCTGCGCATCCTTGACCTGGCCCTGCCGCCGGACTCTGAACCTGGACTTGAGCAGCTTCCCTGGGTGCATCGGATCGACCTCAACGCCTTCCTCGCCCAGACCACCACGGCCCGGGCCCAGCGGGCCGAGGCGGCCCTCAAAGCGGAACCCTACCTCGTGGGTGCTGCGGGGCGACTCCGGCACCGGGCCGTGGCCCGGGCCCGCAAGCGCCATCTGGTGACGGCGCAGGAACGGCTGGATTCGGCCTGGGGTGCTCTCGAGGAGGAAGCGAAGGCCCTCGAGGATTCCATGGCGGGGCTGGATGAGGTTCAGCGCGAGGCCCTCAAGGAGATCCTGTCTCGGGGGCGCACCCTGGCCTTCCGGGCCCTCATCCAGACCCAACCCAAGCCCACTGCAGACGGAGAGGCGGTCCAGCCATGAGAACGAAGCGTGTCACAGTCGCCACGCGGGGATCCGCCCTGGCCGTGGGCCAAGCCGAGCCCATGGTGCGGTTCCTCGAATCCAAGGGCTACGAGGTATCGTGGCGCAAGTTCTCCACTTCTGGCGACCAGTGGCTGCAGGGTCCCCTCGACAAGCAGGTGGGCGGCGGCTTCTTCACGAAGGAGCTGGAGGACGCCATGGCGGCGGGTGCTGCGGACCTGCTCATCCACAGCCTCAAGGATGTGTCCCTGGATCGCCCGGCGGGCATCGTGCCGGCCTGCATCCCCCTCCGTGAGGACCCCTTGGACTGGATGGTGATCCGTCCGGATGCGCCCGAGGATCTGGTCATCGGCACCAGCGCCGTGCGCCGCGAGCGCGTGCTCAGCCAGCTCTTCCCCAAGGCCAGCTTCACCTGGATCCGCGGCAACGTGCAGACCCGCCTGCAGCGTGTGCGGGATGGCGTGCTCCGGGACCAGCCCCTGCATGCCACGTTGCTGGCGGCCGCGGGCCTGAAGCGCCTCGGACTGGATCTCTCCGGGCTCACGGTCCGTCCGCTGACGCCGGAGGAGCTGCCCTCCGCGCCGGGGCAGGGGGCCCTGCTGGCCGAGGCGAGGGTGGACCGTCCGGACCTCGTCGAGGCGCTTGCAGACATGCATGACGCCATGACGGCCCGCTGCGTCACCCTGGAGCGCCAGGTGCTGGCGGGCATCGGCGGCGGCTGTCAGCAGCCCCTTGGCGCTCTGGCCACGCCCCAGGCCGACGGGAGCCTATTGCTGCGGGCGGCCTTTGCACCCGATGGCGAGCTCCGCCGGGCCGAGGCCCGCGGTATCGATGACAAGACCTTGCTGGCGGCCGTGCTCAGGGGCATCGGCCTGTCATGACGCCCTCGAGCCACCATCCCCGCCTGGCGCTGGCCCGGCCCGCTCAGCACCCGCTGGCGGACACGGTGCGCAAGGCCGGCTGGCGGCCGGTTCCCTATTCCTTCACCTCCCTGCGGGTGACCGGCGCGGCGCCGCCCATGCTTTTGAACCGCGTCCAGGCCCTGCTGATCCTGAGCCCTTCCGGGGCCAAGGTGGCGGCGCCGGTCCTTCCCGCGGGGATGACCTGCCTGGTCCAGGGTGCGGGGACTTCGGATGCCCTGGGGCGGGAAGACCTGGATGTCCAGCTGCCGGTTGAAGCCCGCGCTGAGGCGCTGTGGGAGCTGCTGCAGGGGCGCTTCCCGGCGGGCGGGGAGTTCATCCTGGTGCGCGGCGAACGCAGCCGTGAATACCTCGAAGTGGCCGCCCGGGGCTCCATCTGGCGCCTTCATCCCTGGGTCACCCACCGTGAGGCGGCCCGTGAACCCTTCCCGGCCCTGCCGAAGGTGGAGGGCGTCCTGGCCCTGAGCCCCACTCAGGCCGAGATCCTCGCGCCGCTCTCGCAGTCCGTGCGGCGCTTCGCCTGGGGCGAGGCCACGGCCGAGGCCTTCGCCAAAGCCGGCGCCCCGGTCGACGCTTACTGCGAACCGAAGCCCAGCCTTCTCTGGGCCATGCTCGCCCAGCACCTGGCATCTCAACAGAATCCGAAGGAGGAGTCCCCATGCTGAACCGCTCCCGCCGCCTCCGCACCAGCGCCGCCATGCGCAACCTGGTGGCCGAGACTGATCTCCGGCCGCGCCATCTCATCCAGCCCTACTTCGTGCAGCCCCAGCCGGGCAGCAGCGAGATCTCCAGCCTGCCGGGCATCGTCCGTGCGGGCGTGGATGAGACCGTCCGCCAGGTGGAGAAGGACCTCAGGAAGGGCCTGGCCAGCGTGCTGCTCTTCGGCGTGCCGGATGCCGAACTCAAGAGCCCGGATGGCCGCTATGCCTGCGACCACAACGGCGTCATCCCCGCGGCCGTGCGGGCCCTCAAGCAGGCCTTCGGCTCCGACCTCATCGTTATGACCGATGTCTGCCTCTGCGGCTGCACCAGCCACGGGCATTGCGGCGTGGTGGACGAGAACGGCGTGGTGAAGAACGACGAGACCCTGCCAATCCTCGCCGAGATGGCCCTGCGCCACGCCGAGGCCGGTGCGGACGTGGCCGCCCCCAGCGACATGATGGACGGGCGCGTGGCGGCCATCCGGGAGATGCTCGACGACAACGGGTTCACCCAGACCAGCATCCTCACCTACGCCATCAAGCATGCGGGCGCCTACTACGGACCCTTCCGCGAGGCCGCCGACAGCAGCCCCAAGTTCGGCGACCGCAAGACCTACCAGATGGATCCCCGCAATGCCCGGGAAGGCCTGAATGATGCGCTGCTGGACGTGGACGAGGGCGCGGACATGCTCATGGTCAAGCCAGCCCTGCCGAACCTGGACCTCATCTGGCGCCTCCGAGAGGCCCAGCTGGCGCCCATCTGCGCCTACCACGTGTCCAGCGAGTTCAGCAGCGTGAAGGCGGCGGATCGCCTGGGCTGGGTGAACGGTGACCAGCTGATGTACGAGCACCTCATCGCCATCCGGCGCGCCGGCGCCGACATGATCGTCACCTACGCCGGCCGCGAAGCGGTGGAAAAGGGTTGGATCTCCTAAGAACATTCACCACGAGAAATCAATTCGTCTTGCGTATCGACGCAGGCGATACCAAGAAGACGGGAAGACCACGAAGAAAAGGAAGCCCATGTCGAACGAGACTCTATTCGCAGAAGCATTGACGCACTTCCCCGGCGGCGTCTCCAGCCCCGTGCGGGCTTTTCGGGCCGTGGGCGGCACGCCCAAGTTCTTCAAGAAGGCCAGTGGCGCCTGGTTCGAGGACGAGGATGGCCAGCGCTTCCTCGACCTCTGCATGTCCTGGGGCCCGCTGATCCTGGGACACGCCCACCCCGACATCCTGGCCGCCGTGAACGAAGCCATGCACGAGGGCCTCACCTTCGGCGCGCCCAGCCGCCGCGAGCTGGCCCTGGCCCGCAAGATCAAGGAAATGGTGCCCTTCATCGAGAAGATGCGCTTCGTGTCCTCGGGCACCGAGGCGGTCATGTCGGCCCTCCGCGCCGCCCGGGGCTTCACGGGCCGGGAGCGCATCCTGAAGTTCGAAGGCTGCTACCACGGGCACAGCGACGGCCTCCTGGTGAAGGCCGGCTCCGGGCTCATCACCTTCGGCGCCCCCACCAGCGCCGGCGTGCCCAAGGCCATCGCCGAGTTGACCTCCGTGGTCACCCTCGATGACCTGGAGACCCTGGAACGCACCTTCGCCGAGATTGGCAACGAGCTGGCCGCGGCCATCATCGAACCCATTCCCGCCAACAATGGCCTGCTGCTCCAGCGCCCCGAGTTCCTCAAGCGGCTGCGCGAGCTCTGCACCAAGCACGGCGTGGTCCTCATCTTCGACGAGGTCATCAGCGGCTTTCGTGTGGCCCCCGGCGGCGCGGCGGAGCGCCTCGGCATCACGCCAGACCTGGGCACCTACGGCAAGATCATCGGCGGCGGCATGCCGGTGGGCCTCTACGGCGGTCGCAAGGACATCATGGGCGTGGTCGCGCCCGATGGTCCGGTCTATCAGGCGGGCACGCTGTCGGGAAATCCTGTGGCCATGGCCGCGGGCCTCGCCACCATGGAGAAGCTCACCCCGGCCTTCTACGCGGGCCTGGAAGCCAATGCCGCCCGGTGGGCCACGGCCTTCGAGACCATTCCCAACCTCCACTGCCCCCGCTATGGCAGCCTGCTCTGGCCCCTGTTCCAGGATGGCGTCCGCCGCAGCGATGCGGTGAAGGGCGAAGCCATCAGTAACTTCAACCGCCTGCACAAGGCGCTGCTCGGCCAGGGCGTCTACCTGCCTCCCAGCGGCTACGAAGTGGCCTTCCTCGGTTCCGCCCACGGCGAGCCCGAGCTATCCCACTTCAAGCAGGCCGTGGCCGCCGTGGCCAAGGACTTCGCCTGATCTTTCCGCAGTTCGTCTTCATACGCGTTCTCTGCGCCTCCTGCGGTGAATGGTTTTTTCGGTGATGTGATGCCCCAGTCCCTTCTTCGTGTTCTCAACGGTGAAGTCCTCGACAAGCCCCCAGTCTGGTTCATGCGCCAGGCAGGGCGCTTCCTGCCGGAGTACCGCGAGGTGCGGGCCAGGGTCACCTTCGAGCAACTGCTCAATGACTCGGACCTGGCGGCGGAAGTGACACTGCAGCCCATCCGGCGCTTCCCCCAGATCGATGGCGCCATCATCTTCAGCGACATCCTGGTGATCCTGGACGCGCTGGGCTGCGAGGTCACCATCCCCGAAGGCGGGCCCCGCATCGGCAAGACGCTGGACCAGATCGATATTAACCGGCCCCTGGATGAGAAGGTCTTTGAGCCGGTCTGCAATGCCATCCGCAAGGTTAAGGCCGCCCTGCCGCCCAAGGTCACCATGCTGGGTTTCGCGGGCGCGCCATGGACCCTGCTGGCCTATGGCATCGAAGGGAAGGGCAGCAAGAGCTGGTCGAAGGCCAAGGCCTTCATCCACCAGAACCCCGTGCTGGCCCAGCAGTGGATGGACAAACTTGCGGACGCTGCCGCTCGGCTGCTCAACCTCCACATCGAGGCCGGTGCCCAGGGCGTGCAGCTCTTCGACACCTGGGCCGGCGAGCTGGACGCTGACGACTACGCGACCTTCGCGCTGCCTTCCGTGAAGCGAACGCTGTCCCAGGTGACCGCCGCACCCACCCTTTTCTTCGCCCGTACGGGCTACCTGCCGGATTCCCTGAATGACTTGCCCTGCAAGGGCCTGGCCGTGCCCTGGCAGGTGCCGATTTCCGAAGCACGACGCCGCTTTCCGAAGATGGTGCTGCAGGGCAACCTCGATCCCGTCGCGCTACTGGCCGGCAAGGAAACCGCCACACGGAAGGCCCGCGCCATCGTGGATGCCATGAAGGGCCACCCCCACATCTTCAACCTCGGCCACGGCCTGACGCCTGAAACCGACCCCGCCGTGGTGGGAGCCGTACTCGATGAGGTGAAGGCATGAACCAGCTCGCCGAGCTCATCCGACGCTACGACCGGCCCGGGCCCCGCTACACGGGCTACCCCATGCCGCCAGCCTGGAGCGACGACTTTCCGGAGCCTGAGGTCCTCGCGGCCCTGGACCGTGCCGATACCCGCAAGGACGAGGCCCTGTCGCTCTACCTGCACATTCCCTTCTGCCCCCGTCGCTGCGCCTACTGCGGCTGCAACGTGGTGGTGAGCCCCCAGTACGATCCCGTGGAGGCCTACCTCGAGGCGGTGACGAAGGAGCTGGACCTGGTCTGCTCGCACCTGAAGGACCGCCGCAAGGCCCTGCAGCTGCACTGGGGCGGCGGCACACCCACCTACCTCAATGCCGCCGACCTCAAGCGCACCTTCCAGCTCTTCAAGGATCGTTTTGAGTTCCTGCCGGGCGCCGAGATCGCCATCGAGGTGGATCCCACCTTCCTGGAGCCGGATCAGCTGCCGACCCTGCGCGAACTGGGCTTCAACCGCGTCTCCTTCGGCGTGCAGGACCTGGATGAGAACGTGCAGGCCCTCATCACCCGCGGCCAGACCTGGGACCACACCCTCACGGCCATGAAGCAGTGCCGAGACCTGGGCTTCGAGGGCGTGAACCTGGACCTGGTCTATGGCCTGCCGGGCCAGACCATGGATACCTTCCGCCGCACGCTGGAAGCCACCCTTGAGTTGTCGCCGGATCGCATGGCCATCTACGGCTTCGCCTACCTGCCGAGCATCATGCCCTTTCAGCGCAGCATCCCCGCGGAGACCCTGCCTTCGCCGGATCTGCGCCTGGACCTGCTGCTCATGGCCTCGGACATCCTGGAGAAGTCCGGCTACGTGGCCATCGGCATGGACCACTTCGCCCATCCTGACGACCCCATGGCCAAGGCCGTGCAGGAGGGGAAGCTCATCCGCAACTTCATGGGGTACGCCGTGAAGGCGGGTGCGGACCTGCTGGGCTTCGGTCCCAGCGCTATCTCCAACGTGGCGGGGGTCTACGCCCAGAACGAGAAGATCCTCTCAAAGTGGGAACACAGCATCCGGGACGGCCATCTGGCCATCCACAAGGGGCACCGCCTCTCCGAGGACGACGAGCTGCGCCGCTGGGTGATCCACCACCTCATGGGCCACTTCGAGCTACGTTGGTCCGAATTGAAGGAGAAGTTCGGGGTGGACGGACCCATCCTCTTTGCCGATGCGGTCACGCAGCTGCTGGAGGAGGTCCCCCTGGGCACCGTGGAGGTCCGCCCCGAGGGCATCTTCATCACCCATCTGGGCCGGCGCTTCGTGCGCAACCTGGTTCAGCCCTTCGACGCCTACCTGGCCAAGCTCAGTGCCAAGACGCCTTTTTCCAGGACGGTTTGATCCGGCCCATTGCATAGCTGACCTCTTTGCCTACATTGAAGGGTGTGGAGACCCGCCCGTTGGGACCAGGGTTCCCAGCTTGCAGTCCCATCGGTGGTCTCCGCGAACCAGCCTGGCGAGCCAGGCGATGTCGCGGAGGGTTCCATGTCTCGGACGCTGCTTCTCCTGCTACCAGCCCTGGTGCTCCAGGCCCAGGACCCGGTCATCCCGGGTGCCATGGAGGTGCGCCCAGGCGTCTTTGTGTTGCGCGGCGCCCCGGACGATCAGACCTGCGCCGCCATCAAGAAGCAGCACATCACGCATGTGATCGACCTGCGCCGGGACGGGGAAGCCAACCTGAACTGCGAATCCGAGTCGGTCCGCATGCAGGAAATGGGTGTCCAGTACCTGCGCTACGCCCTCAGCAAGACTCCGCCCGCCGGGGACTTCGACTTCCTGCGGGCCATCCTCCGGGACCTGCCGCGGGGGGCCAAGGTGCTGCTCCACTGCAACAACGGAAACCGGGCGGCGGCGGCGATCTGCCCCTGGCTGGTCCTCGACAAGGGGATGCCCCTGGAGGAGGCACTGCGGATCGCGAAGCTAGCGGGCCTGCAACTGCCCGAGACTGATGCGGCCGTGCGAGGCTACATCGGGAGCAGGCTAAAGGCCTAGGTTCCGTCCAAGGTGCTCCAGGCAGTCGCAGCCCTTCACCGGGACTGAGTTTCCATGGGTTCTTGCGCTGGTCTCCAATGACCCGGCACTCCTGGGCGGGCACAGCCCCTGGGCTGTGGATGGGCCTGGAGAATTCGCAATGTTCAGTATTTCCAACTATCGGCCCCAGGTGGAACCATGTAATTGTCCCGGTGAAAGACCCTAGTCAAGGGCAGGCGATCATCGTTAGGCTGTGACCTCAAGCGAACTCGGACCGAGGAAGCCCATGGCCCCGGAACAGAAACAGAGGCTGGTCATCGCAGAGGACCATACAATCCTCCGCGAAGGATTGAAGGCCTTGCTGGCCGCCCGTCCCGAATTGGAGGTGGTCGGGGAGGCCACGGATGGCCGCGACGCGATCCGCTGCGCCGAGGAATTGACTCCCGACCTGATGCTGCTGGATCTGTCCATGCCCCGCTCCAACGGGCTTGAGGCACTGAAGGAGATCAAGCGGCTCAGTCCGAACACCAAGGTCTTGGTGCTCACGGTCCACAAGACCGAAGACTATGTCTTCACCGCCCTTCAGAACGGGGCAGATGGCTATGTCCTCAAGGACTCCTCCTCCGTGGAGCTGATCACGGCCGTGCACAGTGTCCTGAACGGAGAGAGGTATCTCAGCCCCGCCATCGCCACCACCGTGGTGTCGGGCTACCTCAGTTCCAAAGATGGCATTTCCCTGAAGCCCGGCTTCGACGATCTGTCGAGCCGGGAGCGGGAGGTGCTGAAGCTCATCGCGGAGGGCTACCGCACCAAGGACATCGCGGAGTATCTCTGCATCAGCCCGAAGACGGTGGAGAAGCACCGCGCGAACCTGATGGACCGCCTCCACCTGCACTCCGTGTCCGCCTTGACGGCCTACGCCATCGAGAAGGGGCTGGTCACGAAGTAGGCTCCTCTGACAGTGCCCAGCGGGCGATGATCATGGTGCCCTCGCCCGGTGAGGATGTGAGGATCAGGGAGCCCCCGAAGAGCTCGGCCCGCTCCCGCATGGAGGCCAGCCCGAACCCCCCGGCCGTGGTGTTTCGGCGAGCCTCGGCGGGATTGAATCCCACACCGTTGTCCCCCACCACGAGCTGGAGATCGCCCAGCACCTGCCGCAGGGCCACGGTGACCCGGGAAGCCTGGCTGTACTTAGCGGCGTTGTTCATGGCCTCCTGCATGATCCGGAAGATGTTCGTCTTGAGGTTCTCGGGGACTTCGAACTCCTCGATCTCGATCAGTCGCTCCACCTCCATGTGGGGGTAGGTCACCTGGAACTCGCGGGTGAACCAGGCGATGGTGGCGAGAAGGCCGAGATCATCGAGGGTCGTCGGTCGCAGCGCCATGGAGATGCGCCGGACTTCCTCCACCGAGGACTGGATCACCGGGACCACGGCCCTCAGGCTCCTGGCCTGGGGGCTGTCCGGGCCGTGGGCGGCCTGCTCGTCGAGGGCCCGCTCCACCATGAACTTCACGGCGCTCAGGGACTGTCCAATGCTGTCGTGGAGCTCCCGGGCCACGCGCTGGCGTTCACTCTCCTGGGCTGACATGAGCCGCGCGGAGAGGCGGTGCAAGGTCTCGCGGGAATCCCGGAGGGCCTGCTCGGCCTTGTGGCGTTCGGTGATGTCCTGGATGTTGCCGAGGAGGGCGAATTCCCCTCCGTACCGGATGAGGGCTGTCCTGCCACTGATCCAGCGGGTCTCGCCACCCGAATGGAGGATGCGGCACTCATAGTCCTGTGTGGCTCCCGTGCCGGCCAGGCGACGTCGCCACATCTCCCGCACCATGGCCCAATCGTCTGGGTGGATGATGTCGGCCACGTCCATGGCCGCGAGGTCAAGCTGGGACCGGCCCACCATCTGGAAGAACCGCTGATTGGCGAACTCCAGCCGGCCATTCCGGTAGATGAAGATGCCGGTGGGAGAGTTCTCGACGACGGTGCTGTACTTCTCCTCGGAATCGCGGATGGCCGCCTCCGCCGATTTCCGCTCGGTGATGTCCATGAAGGTGTAGACGAAGCCGGCCACGGACCCGTCGCCGCGCCAGATGGTCGAGCAGGTCAGGTAGGCGGGGAAGGAGGAACCATCGCGGCGGATCGCCTTCACCTCTCCGGTCCAGCCCTTGACCGCGCCAAATCCCGACAGCCCGGTGCTGGCCGCTTCCGAGGTGAATCCAGTCACTTTGGCCAGGGTCTGGTTCCTGACTTCCTCCTCAGTCCACCCGAACATCCACTCGGCGAAGCGGTTCCAGTAGAGGATGACCCCGCCCTTGCCGGTGGCCACGACGGCCTGCTGGACCACGGCCAGGATCCGCGCCTGGAACTGGATGCGGGCATCGGCCTTGGTGCGCTCCAGGGCCTCGGCCCGGCTGCGCTCCTCGGCGTCCTGGCGGAGGAACTCGTTGGAGGCCCGGACCTCGCTCAGCGCCCGCTCGGCCTCCGCCTTGGCGAAGAGGTCCCGGACCATGGGCTTGATGAGGAGGAAGTAGATGGACGGGAAGCAGACGACGATGAGGGTTGCGGAGTCCACGAAGGCCATGGCCAGGTGATTGGCCCCAAAGTAGGGCTCGAGCAGGACCATGATGGTGAGCTCGGTGATGACGATGATCGCGCATACGGTCAGAAAGGCGCGAAGCAGCTTCCCTGGGCGGAACGAGGGCGGAGGGTTCTGCTCCGGCGGGATGGGCCGGATGGGAATCGGGACCGACGCTGGGCGGGGGAGGGGCAGGGAACACCTCGAGGGTCTGGGACCCGCAGACTATCGAATATCGAGCAGCTCCAACTCGAAGATCAAGGTGGACCCGGGTGGAATGTCCTGTCCCAGTTCCTGGGGGGAATAGCCGAGCGCAGGGGGCACCCGGAGCAGCCGCTTGCCGCCCTTCTGCATGGTGGCCAGCCCATCCTCCCAGCCTTTGATCACTCGCCCACCACCCATGGGGAACCGGCTGGGATAGCCCCGCTTCCTTGTGTCGAGAAAGGGCCTGCCTTTCACGCCACCTTCCTCGATCCAGCCCAGGGCGTCGACGACGCAGGTCTGACCGAGCCTGGGCGAGGGGCCTTGTCCCTGGACGAGGTCCATGATGCCCAGTCCGGTGGGAAGGGTGGTCCACGGCCCGGTCCCGGTCTGCGGGGACCTGCAACCCAGGCCAAGGAAGGAAACCAGGACGAGGGGAAAGGCAGCACGGAAGCGCAAGGCGATCCTCCAGAGGCTAGATGGATCGTCAAGGCTACCAGAATCTGACTTTGCCGGGGACCGGGATCAGACTTTCGGCTCGCTGTACATCGCTTCGATCCGGTCGGAGTACATCTGGTTCACCACCCGGCGCTTCACCTTCAGAGAAGGCGTAAGCTGTCCCCCCTCGAGGGTCATCTCGTGGTCCAGGAGGATGAACTTCTTGACGCGCTCATAGTTCGACAGGTGCTGATTGATGCGCTCCAGCCGGCTGCCGACCTTGGCAAGCACCAGGGGATCCTGGATGAGCTCGGCATGGGACGCGAAGCGGAGCTTCTTGTAGCCCGCCCAACGCACCAGGCTGTCGAAGTTCGGCACGATCAGGGCGCTGATGAAGTTCCGCTGATCACCGATGAGCACCGCCTGGGAGATGTACTTGTCACCCTTGAGCAGGTTCTCGATGGGCTGAGGCGCGACCTTCTTGCCGCTGCTGGTGACGATGAGCTCCTTCTTGCGGTCGGTGATGTAGAGGCGACCCTGGTCGTCCTGATGGCCGATGTCGCCGGTATGGAAGTAGCCGTCCGCATCGATGGCTTCCTGGGTGGCCTTCTCGTTGTTCCAGTACCCGACCATGATGTTCGGCCCCTGACAGAGGATTTCGCCATCCTCGGCGATCTTCACGAAGGGGCGACCGTTCCAGTCCTTGTAGAGGGGGCGTCCGACACAACCTGGAAGCACCTCGCCAAACCGGTTGATGGTGATGACCGGGCTGGTCTCTGTGAGGCCGTAGCCCTCGAGGATCGGCACGCCCACGATCCAGAAGAACTCCATGATCTTCCCGCCCAGAGGGGCGCCGCCGCTGACCGCCAACTTTAGGCGGCCACCAAGCCTGGCGGAGATCTTGTCGAAGACCAGCTTCCGCGCAATGCCATAGCAGAAGCCGTTCCAGCCGCTTGGGGTCTGACCCTGGTAGAGCTGGGACACGATGCGGCGGCCCGCCACCATGGACCAGTGGAAGATCAGGCGCTTGACCAGGCTGGCGGAGGCCACGCCATCGTAGATGCGGCCATACACCTTCTCGTAGATCCGGGGAACCGAGGCCAGGACCGTGGGCTTCACTTCCAGGAGGTCTGCCGGGACGGTGTTGACGCTCTCGGCGTAGTAGATCGAGGCGCCGATGTGGAGCATGAGGAACTGGCCGGCCATGCGTTCGAAGATGTGGGTGAGGGGCAGGAAGCTGAGGCAGCGGTGTCCTTCCTCCATCTTCACTGCTTCGATTGAGGTCACCACGTTCGAGGCGAGGTTCCCATGCGTGAGCACCGCGCCCTTGGGGTCGCCCGTGGTCCCGGAGGTGTAGATGAGGGTCAGGATGTCCGAAGGCTTGCGCTGATCGGCCCACCCCCTCACCTCGGGCCGGCGGGCCTCCATGGCCTGGCCTTCGCTCAGGAGGGTGTCCCAGTGCAGGAGGTTGCGTCCGGTCCCTTCGGGCAGGTCGCCATCGAACAGGACGGCCGTCTCCAGGAGCGGCAACTGGTCCCACTGGGTCAGGACCTTGTCCAGCTGGGCCCGGTCCGAGCAGAGCACCCAGCGGGACTGGCTGTCCTTCAGGATGTAGGCGGCCTGCGGGGCGTTCAGGGTGGCGTAGATGGTGACGTCCGGAAGCCCCTGGACGGCGCAGGCGAGGTCGGCGATGGCCCACTCCGGGCGGTTCTCGGAGAGGATCGCCACCCGGTCGCCAGCCTTGAGCCCGCGGGCGGTCATGGCGAGGGAGAGGCGCTCCACCAGGGCCAGCAGTTCGGCATGGGAGATGGGTACGTAGCTTCCATTCCGCTTGAACGCCAGGGCATCCGGGAGGTTCCGCTGGACGGCCTGATAGAAAAGCTGGGCAATCGTTTCGACGGGCTGCGCCACAATGACTCCGGACATGATGGGGATGTGACGGAATGGTAGCAGGGAAGGGAAGCGCAACGATGGGTGAGGAGGTCCAGGCCTACCACCTTGAACAGCGCGCCAGAGGGGTCTCCCCGCACACTGCCCGCGCGCAGAAGGGCGACCTTGGCAAGCTTCATGAGCACGCCATCCGGGCTGGCTGGGAGGGCTGGGAAGTGACCCCGCGCACCCTGCGTGGCTTCGCCCTGGAGCTCGGCAATCGCGGACTGGATCCGGCGAGCCAGGCCCGCATCCTTTCCACCCTCCGCGGCTTCTTCACGTGGCTCTGGGAGACGGGGAGGATCACCAAGAATCCAGCCTCCGGTCTGCGGAACCCCAAACAGCCGAAGCGACTACCCGCCTTCCTCACGGAAGGGGAAAGCCGGGCGCTCTTGGACCTTCCGGTCGCGGTCGATTTTCCGACCGCCCGCTTGGCCTGCCTGCTGGAACTGCTCTACGCCTCGGGCCTGCGCGTATCGGAGCTGGTGGGACTGGATCTGCAGGATCTGCTCTTCGACCAACGCACCCTGCGCGTCCTGGGCAAGGGCCGCAAGGAACGGCTGGTTCCATTCCACGCCCAGGCCGCCGGGGTGCTCAAGGCCTACCTGGGCTTCCGTTCAGGCCACTTGGCGGCCAAGGCTCTGCCGCCCAGTCCTGCCCTCTTCCTGAACCTGCGTGGGGGCCGCCTCACGCCCACCAGCGTGCGGGCCATGCTCCGTGGGGCCCTGGCCGCCGCGGCGGTCCGGTCGAGGGTGAGCCCTCATGCGCTCCGGCACAGCTTTGCCACCCACCTGCTCAACCGCGGCATGGACCTCCGGGCGATCCAGGAGCTGCTGGGCCATGCCAGCCTGAGCACGACCCAGCGCTACACTCACCTGGGGCTGGAGGAACTGGCCCGGACTTACGAGAAGGCCCATCCGCGGGCCAAGAGCTAAACCAGGACCCACAGGAGTGCCCCATGGAGGCAGTCATCCCCGTTCCTGCCGTGCCCGCCCTTCCCATCGAGGGGACTTCACGGGTCTTTCCGGTGCGCCGGATCTATTGCATCGGCCGCAACTACGCCGACCATGCCCGAGAGATGGGGATGGATCCCGAGCGCGAACCTCCCTTCTTCTTCGGCAAGCCCCACGACACCGTGGTTCCAGGCGGAGGTGACATCGCCTATCCGCCGCTGACCTCGAACCTGCACTATGAGGTCGAGCTAGTGGTGGCCCTGGCGACGGGTGGCCGGGACATCATGGCGGCGGAGGCCTTGGCCCACGTCTACGGTTACGCCGTGGGCATCGACCTGACCCGCCGGGATCTGCAGGCGAAGGCGAAGGACAAGGGCCAGCCCTGGGACTCGGCCAAGGGGTTCGACCAGTCGGCGCCGGTCTCCCGCATTCTGCCAGTGGCGGCGGCGGGGCACTTCGGCCGCGGCGCGATCTGGCTGACGGTAAACGGCGTGGAGAAGCAGCGGGGCGACCTGTCTCAGATGATCTGGTCGGTGCCAGAGGTCATCGCCCACGTCTCCAGGTTCGTGGCGCTTGCCCCGGGCGACCTCCTCTTCACCGGCACGCCATCCGGAGTTGGCCCGATCGTCCGGGGCGACCGGGTCCGCTGTGGCATCGAAGGGTTAGGCGAACTCGAGATCGTGCTGACCTAAAGTTCAGCTTCCGCCGGCCAGTTTGAACTGGGCGATGATGTCGTCCACGCTGTCCTTGCGGCTGTCGGCTTCCAGGCTGGTGTCGAAGATGTGATCCTGGGTCGCCACCTTCCGCTCTGCAAAGCCCTGGTTCTCGCCAAGCCCTGCGGTGTGGATGTTGAAGATCACCAGCAGCCGGTTCAAGCCGCCCTGGAACTGCTTGAGGAGGATGACGACCTTCTCGATCTTCTGGCGGGTGATGTCCTGGAACTGGAGGATATTCAGGATCTCGAAGGCCTCGTCGCTGACCTTCTGCAGCATGGTTGTGGCCGGGCCGAGGTCCACTTCCGGGGGCGGAGTGGACACCTGGTGGGCGAAGAGGTATTCCAGGATCTCCTGGGCCAGGAGGTTATGATCCTCACCTGCGGCGGCACGATCGAGAAACCCGGCGATGGCGGCATGGAGGGTGGCCTGGCGCTGGTTCTGGCGACCGAGGCCGTCCTGGCAGGCTTGGACGGCCCGGCTGGCGTCGTCGGCGGCGGCCATGAGGGTATCCAGGCGGTTCATGACGCTCTGGGTGGCCTCTTCGGTGTCCGAGGTGATGGCGTCCAGCTGGGCGGCAAGTTCGGGGACCTGGGTGCTCTGGTGCTTCACCGAGGCGTCGAGCTGCTGCAGGTTCATCAGGGTCTGGTTGATGCTCGAGACCAGGGCTCCGAGCTCGCCCTTGGCCTCGATGTCGATCTTCTGGTAGACCCGGCCATTGGCCATGTCCTGGGCGGCCTCGGCCAGGCGATGCAGGCTGGCCTGGGAATCCCCCTGCAACTCGCTGCGGAGGTCGGCGATGAGGTTTTCCAAGCTGAGGAGCCGCTGGTCGAGACGTTCCCGCCTGGTCTGGAATTCGGCCACCAGGCCTTCCGGCGTGTCTTCCTGCGGCTTTTCTTCGGGCGATTCGATCATGGGGACTCCAGGGGTGCCCTCAGGGCGCAGGCCTCACCTTCACATGGGATCCTTCGGCCAGCCCCCAGGCCTGCATGAGTTCCCGGGGAATGGCCACTTGCTTGTCCGTGAGGCCGGAGACGAACTCCACCCGCTCCACCGCCGGCCCATGGGGCCAGATGACCCGGAGGTTCTGGATGCCGTGCCGGTAGGGGCCGAGGGCGGTCCACCAGCCCTCCATGGTCTTGGGCAGCTGGAGGTGGCCGCCCTTCTTGAATAGGCCGGTCTTCATCTGCACGACGGACATGTGGGCATCGGGTTCCAACACCTCCAGCCTCCCAGCGTCCCTCAGGATGGCGGCAGCCTGGAGCACGGCCACGTCGTGATGCCCCGAGGCGGACATGACATCCTGGAAGTCCCGGTAGCCGTCGAAGAAGGGCAGGATCTTGCGCTCCTCGGCGAAGAGCTTGATGCCCTCGAGCAGCTGCGGGGCTGGGAGCGTGGGCCAGGGCACGGCGGTCAGCCTGGGAAAGATCGAATGCAGGCGCTTCCGGCTGTCCTGAAGGCGTGCCGAGTCCATGAGCAGGTCGGGCACCGTGCGCCGGATGGTGGCGGGAGTCTGGACCTGGGTGGTGAGGAACTCGAAGTGGCCGGAATCCCATTCCAGGATTTCGAAGGCGGCCATCTCACCCCGGGCCGAGAGGGTCTCCGCGTGGATGACCTCGCCGCCGGAGAAGTACAGCACTCCGCTGATCTTGCCGGAGCTCACCTGGAGCATGCCCGTCTTACGGTTGACGTGGAGCAGTTGGGCCACATCGGTGAGGGAGATGCTCTCCAGGGTGCCGCGGAGGTTGCTCATGCCAGGCGCTCCGGGGTGAGGAGCTCTTCAAGCAGCACCTTGATCCGCTCGCGGTTCACCGGCTTGACCAGGAAGATGTCGGCCCCGCTCCGCAGTCCCTGCGACCAGGCTCGCTCCCCATCGAATCCGGTGAGGAGGACCACCTTGATCCCCTGGCATTCCGGGTCGTCCTTGATCGAGTGGCAGAGGGCCGTTCCACTCTCCCCGGGCATGAGGACATCCAGGAAGATCAGGTCCACATGCTCCTGTGCCAGGGCTCGCCGGGCAAAGCTCGAGCCGGCCGCCTCGATCACGCGATGCCCTTCCAGTTCGACATACTCCCGCAGGATCTGGCGGACCTCACAGTCGTCATCCACGATCAGGACGGTGCTCATGGGCGGCTCTCCCCCATGGCCATGAGCATCTCCTCGACGGCACGGTCCAACCCCACGAGGACGGCCCTCCCGATGAGGCTGTGGCCGATGTTGAGTTCCTCGAGCTCCGGGATGGCGGCCACGGGGCCGACGTTCTGGAGGTTGAGGCCGTGCCCGGCGAGCACCCGGAGGCCCAGGCGGCTGGCCAAGCGGGCTGCGTCCCGGAGACGACCCAGTTCGAGGGACGCATCGGAGTCCATGGGCAGGTCGCTGTAGGTGCCCGTGTTCAGTTCCACCGCGTCCGCCTCGAGCTTGGCGGCCATCTTGACCTGGTCGAGCACCGGGTCCACGAAGAGGCTGACATGGATGCCCGCACCACGGAGTTCGCGGATCACCGGCTTCAGCATCCCCTGGAGGAAGATGGCGTCGAGACCGCCCTGGGTGGTGAGTTCCTCGCGGCTCTCCGGGACCAGGGTCACCCAGGAGGGCTTCGTGGGGATGACGGCTTCCAGGGCTTCGGGGGTGGCCGCGCATTCCACGTTCAGGGGCACGGCGAGGACCTCCTTGAGCACCCGGAGGTCCCGCTCCTGGATGTGCCGGCGGTCGCCGCGGATGTGGACCGTGATGCCGTGGGCCCCGGCACTCTGGGCCAGGAGCGCGGCAGCCACCGGCTCCGGCTCATGGCCTCCGCGGGCCTGCCGCAGGGTGGCCACATGATCGACGTTGACGCCAAGCCTGAGGTTCAATGCGGGCTCCGGGGATGACCTGTAGCTTACCCAATGCCGGAGGTCCGTCGTCATGAAGGTTGGAGAGGATGAACGGCAACCAAGAGTTAAAACACGCATTAGCGTGGTTGATGATGGAACCATGCGCGTGACCTCCCTCCCCTCCGTGTTCCTGGCCCATGGTTCCCCCATGCTGGCCCTGGATGGAGAGGCCTGGGGGGAGGCGGTCTCGGCCCTCAGGTGGCGCCTGCCGCCCCTGCGCGCCGTCCTCGTCTGCTCGGCCCACTGGGAGGCGCCGGGCCCCTTCCGGCTCTCCTCGGCCGCAGCGCCAGGCGTGCTTCATGATTTCGGCGGCTTTCCGGAAGCGTTGTATGGGCTGGATTACCCGGCGCCAGGATCTCCGGAGCTGGCCGCTGAAGCAGCGGGGCTTTTGCGGGCGGCGGGCCTGGAGGCGGTGCTGGACGACCAGCGCCCCTTGGACCACGGAGCCTGGGTGCCCCTGCGCTACCTGAGGCCCGAGGCTGACGTCCCGGTCGTGCAGCTGTCCCTGCCCCGCCCCCGCACACCCGAGCTGCTGCTGGCCGCGGGCCGGGCCCTGGCGCCGCTCCGTGACCGCGAGGTGCTGATCCTGGGCAGCGGCGGGATCGTCCACAACCTGAACCGCCTTGACTGGCAGGGAGCCGCGGAGCCCCGGCC
>NZ_JBATQW010000030.1:0-8326 GCF_049292215.1 Geothrix sp.
TCCCTGGTCCTGGCCGTGCTCTTCGTGCTGGCCTTCCGCTTTCCCGGTGCCCTGGGCGGCTGGCTGGAACCCGTCATGGCCCTGCTGTTTCCGCTGCTGCTGCTGGATGGACTGTTCAAAGGCCGGCATGCGGTCTGGACCTGGCTCACCCTGGTGGCCGGGCTGGTCCTCCTCTACCTCTGGGTGCCCCAGACCCTCGCCAGCAAAGGCGGTCTGCCCTTCGGCGGGGCTCTGGCGGGCATGCTCCTGCTGAGCGCCTGGGAGGCCACCGGACTCTGGGTGGTGGCCGTGGGCTCCCGCTGGATGTTCCGCCGGACTGGGGCCCTGGGTGCCGCCCTGGCGGCGGCCCTGATCCTGCTCGCCTGGGAAACCTGGGGCTTCCACGTCTATCCCTGGACCTGGGGCGCCGCCTTTGGCGCCCTGCCATGGACCGCCCGCTCGGCCGCCTTCGTGGGCGCCTCGGGCCTGTCAGCCCTGGCCTGGGCGGCGGGAGCCTGGACCGCGGCGGTTCTCGCCGGCGGTGGTTCCCCGCGCCGGGCCCTGTTGGGTCCAGGCCTGGCCCTGGGCTTCTTCGTGGTGGCTGGAGGATTTTGGTACCTGCTGCCCCGGGAGGCGGCCCGCAGCCTCGACGTGGTGATGATCCAGCCCAACTTCCCCGCAGGTCAGCGCTGGGTGGGCATGGAAGCCGACATGTGGCGGCGCAGCGATGCCCTGCTACAGGCCCGGGGCTGGCCACGATCCGGCCGCGCGACCCTGCTGCTCTGGCCCGAGAGCTCGGTCCTGGGCAGGGATGACCGCCAGCCCGATCCGCGCCTCGGGGCCGAAGCCGCCTCCCGCGGGGTGGCCTGGCTCTTCGGCACCGAAGGCGGGCTCTTCAACCTGGTGCGGGGCGAGGTGGCGGGGCGGCCCACCTTCCTCTTCGCGAAGACCGAGCCCATGCCCTTCGGCGAGCGCATGCCCGGCCCCGCTCCGCTCCGGACCTGGCTGGACAGGCAGCTGGGATTCCTTTCCCAGGAGGCGGGCGAGCTGACGGAAGGCTGCGCCTTCGTGGTGCCCTCCACGGCCGGCGTCGTGCGGGTCCACCCCCTGATCTGCAGTGAGGCGCTGATGCCCGAGCGCACCCGGTGGGGCCTGGCCCTGGGCCAGGCCAACCTGCTGAGCAACCACACCAACGACGGCTGGTTCGACCGGAGCATCGCCACAGACCTGCATGCAGCCCAGATTCGGCTGCGGGCCTCGGAGCTGGGAGTGCCCCTCCTCCGGGCCACGTTGTCGGGAAAATCCGGCGTCTTCCGGGAGGATGGTCGATTCGAGTTGTGGGGCGAGCCCCTCAGCGAGGGTGCCTACGCCGTGGAGCTCCAGTGGCGGCCTGTCCGCACGCCCATGCGCTCGGCATGGCTCCTACCCTTCCTGATGGCGGGTCTTCTGGCGGGATGCCTCCTGCTAGGATGGAAGACCTTGCCCCGGAAACCCTGATGAATCGAGATTTCCTCGTACCCGAGCCACTGGCGACGCCTCAGGGCACAGTGGCCTTCTTCGACGAGACCTGGACGGTGGATCCCCGGGAGCTCCAGATCTTCTTCCAGGCCGAAGAGGTCTACTGGACTGCCTACCGGACCATCGAGCAGTGGCGGCGTCTGCTGGCCTGCTCCCGCATGCTGACGGCCCGGCTGGTACCGGAGGGCCACATGGGCGGCCGGCTGGTGGGGGCCACGCGCCTCTGGTCCGATCATGCCTACGAGGCCAAGCTCTACGACGTGGTGGTGGCCCAGGACCTCATGAGCTACGGCATCGCGTCGGAACTGGTCAAGTGGGCCCTGCGCCACCCCTGGGTTGGCGAGGTGCATCGCTTCGTGCTGGAAACCCGGGACGCGACGGACTTCTACCCCCGCTTCGGCTTCCAGCCGGGTCAGGAGGTGGACAGCCACCACATGCGTGTGAAGACCGCCGAACTCCAGGCCCGGGGTCTCCGGTGACCGACACCAAGCCAGGCTTGGCCGAAATCGCCCTCCAGCCGCTCATCCTGGCCAGCGCGAGTCCCCGGCGGCGCCACTGGCTGGAGGCCATGCGCATCCCCTTCGAGCTGCAGGCCCCCCAGGTGGACGAGACCCCCCTGCTCGACGAGGATCCCTCCGACCTGGTGCTGCGGCTGGCCGAGCTCAAGGCCGAGGTCATCGCCGCCCGCAACCCCGGTCGCTGGGTCATGGCTGCCGACACCACCGTGGCCGTGGACCACCACACCCTGAACAAGCCCGTGGACGTGGAGGACGCTGTCCGCATGCTCACGCTGATCCAGGGCCGGGCCCATCAGGTGCACACCGGCTTCTGCCTGCAGCGGAACGACCTCACCCACAGCTTCGTGGACACGGCCCAGGTTTTCTTCCGGCCGCTCACGGAGGCCCAGATTCGCTGGTACGTCGGCACCCGGGAACCCATGGACAAGGCCGGAGCCTACGCCATCCAAGGCATCGGGGCCCTCTTCATCGAGGCGGTCGAGGGGAGCTTCTCCACCGTCATGGGGCTGCCCGTGGAGCGGATGGGGGCCCTGTTCGGCCACCTGGGCCTGCTGAAGCCCTGGATGGGTTTTCCGAAGGCCTGACGGATTTACCAAGTGATTTGACGCCCGGTCATGGAGGAAATCGTCCTTTCGGACGATGCCGATATAGACCACCGCAAAATCCTCTTAAATGTCTGGAAACGCCTCAGAAAAAATAGGTAACCTTTCGGGTTCCCCTGCCTTATCATCGTGATCTGCGACACAACTTGCCGAGTTGTCGCCTTGGGGTGTAACCCCGGGTTTGGATGATGTCTTAAGAATTTATTAGACAGACTTGGACCCTTTCGTCCAAGCAGATCAGCCTGACACCGGGGGACCCCCCGGCCCCATGTTCCGCTGGCCCACCGATCCCCGATTCGTCCTTCTGAAACACCGTTCCCTGATGGCCTCTCGGGCCTGCTCCGCGAGCCAGCGCTTTCCAAGGGGTTGTGCATGCACCGATTCGACCAGGCGTTCCGCTTCGTCCTGCCGGCCGCGGCCGTGGCGGTCCTGGCCACCGTCCTGACCGTGGGCTGGTTCACGCAGCCGGACCGCTTCGCCAAGGGCTATGCCCCTGAGCAGCCCATCCCCTTCTCCCATGAACTCCACGCCGGCACCCTGCGGATGCAGTGCCAGTACTGCCACTCGGGCGTGGACAAGTCCCGGCATGCGGGCATTCCCAGCCCGGACCTCTGCATGGACTGCCACAAGGTCACTAAGGTGGACCGGCCCGCCATCCAGAAGCTGGCCCGGATCGCCAACTCCGGCGAGCCCCTGCCCTGGCAGCGGGTCCACAGCCTCCCCGACCATGTCTTCTTCGACCACCGCCCCCATGTGAATGCGGGCATCGCCTGCCAGAGCTGCCACGGCGAGGTGCAGACCATGAAAGTGCTCACCCGCGAGATGGGCCTGCGCATGGGCAACTGCCTGGGTTGCCACAGGGACCCCCACGCGGCCCTGCCGCCGGGCTCGAAGATCACCAAGGGCGCTGAACACTGCGCCGCCTGCCACCGCTAGGAGACTCGACGATGGCCGACACTCCCCGCAAACCGATCGTGGACCGCGCCACGGCCCTGCTGGCCGGCCCCTTCCTGCTGGGCCAGCGCGCGCTGAGCTGCGTGTTCGCCCCTGGGCAGGACACCCCGGTCGAGGCGCCTGCCCCCGCCGTCTCCCGCCTCACCATCACGCCCCCCGAACACGCCATCAAGCGCCGCGGATGACCCGATGAAGACACGACTGCCCGAACATGGCCCTCTCGAGACTCCGCGCTTCTGGCGGACCCTTGAGGAACGCATCGAAACGCCGGAAGCCCAGGCGGCCGCCCACGACGAGTTCCTTCCGGGTGCCGTGCCCACCAGCTATGACGATGTCCACGGACTGCCACCCCAGAGCGGCTTCTCCCGCCGCGACTTCCTGGGCCTGGTTAGCGCCACGGCCGCCCTAGCCGCCACCGTGGCCTGCGACCGCAAGGGCCAGGGCACGGTCGTGCCCTACACCAAGCGTCCCGTGGAGGTCGTGCCCGGTGTGGCCAACCACTACGCCAGCGCCACCCACGAGGGCCGCCGAGTCTACCCCGTGCTGGTGAAGACCCGGGAGGGCCGCCCCATCCACCTCACGGGCAACGACGAGCACCCTGGCGTGAAGGGCAAGACCAGCCCCCGCACCCTGGCCGACGTGCTGCGCCTCTACGATCCCGACCGGCTCCGTGCCCCTAAGGCCGAAGGCCGGACCACAAGCTGGACCGACGTCGAAGGCCAGTTCCACAACGCCCTGCGCTCGTCCAAGTCCTCAGGCAAGGCGGTTCTGCTGGTCTCCCCGGCCGTGGTCTCCCCCAGCCGGAAGGCCCTGCTGGCAGAGCTCAAGGCCGCCCTGCCGACCCTGGAGCACCTGTCCTATGAACCCGCCGCCGGCGATGCCGCCGAGGAGGCCGCCAAGGCCAGCTTCGGCCAGGCCGTGGACCTGCAGCCCCGACTGGCCAAGGCCAAGGCCATTCTCTCCTTGGGGGCCGACTTCCTCAATGGCGAGGACCCCGAGTCCCTCTCAGCCTGGGGGGCCCAGCGCCGCCTGAAGAGCGCCAAGGACAGCATCAACCGCCTCTGGGTGCTGGAAGGCCCCCTGACCCTCACGGGCACCAACGCCGACCAGCGCGTGCCCATCTCGCCTTCCCGCCTGGGGGCCGTGGCCTTCGCCCTGGCGAAGGAACTGGCCGCCAAGGGCGTGGCCCTACCAGCTGGCACCGATCTTTCGTCCATCTCGGCAGGCGTGCCCGCGGAGCTTGGAGGGAACACCAAGCTCTGGACGAACCTGATCAAGGATCTCCACCATGCGGGCCGGAACGCCGTGGTGCTCTGCGGGGCCCAGATGCCCGCCGAGGCCCACCAAGCCGCCCACCTGCTTAACGCCATGCTGGGTTCCGAGGGTGTGGCTGTTCGCGCCGCGGAGCCGCTCGCCACGGTCCGGGACCTCGAGGCCGCCGTGAAGGCCATGGCCGAGGGCCGCTATGCCGCCGCGATCTTCTGGGACGTGAACCCCGCCTTCACCTTCCCGAGGGCCTCGGCCTGGCAGCAGGCCATGACCAAGGTGCCCTTCCGCGCCTGGATCGGCCAGGTGGAAGACGAAACCTCGGCCCAGTGCCAGGTGCTGCTTCCCGAGAGCCACTGGTTGGAGAGCTGGGGCGACTTCAGCACGCCGGGCGCCGCCGTCCTTCAGCAGCCCACCGTGGGCACCCTCTATGACACCCGCCAAGGCGAGGACATCCTCCTCGGCGCCCTGAAGGCGCTCGGCGCCGTGGCTCCGGATGGCTACCACGCCTACCTCAAGGCCCGCTGGCAGAAGAACCTGCCCGCCACCACGTCCTTCGAGCAGGCCCTCCACGACGGCCTTGTGAAGGTCGATGACAAGAGTGCCGCACCCACGTTCAAGGGGGCCTCCGTGGCCGCCGCCGCCAAGAAGGCAGCCGGGGCCCGGGCCGAGGGCTTAGAGCTGGTGCTCGTCCCGGGTTTCGCCACCCATGATGGGCGCCATGCCAACAACAGCTGGCTCCAGGAAACTCCCGATCCCATCACCAAGATGACCTGGGACAACCCGGTCTTGGTGTCGGTCCAGGACGCCCAGGCCCTGGGCATTCAGGAGGGTGATCTCGTCAGCCTGACCTTGGGTGATGCCACCCTGCGACTTCCGGCGGTCCTTCAGCCCGGCCAGGCCAAGGGCGTGCTCACGCTGGCCCTCGGCTACGGCCGCGGCACCGGCGGCGTCGCCAAGGGCGTGGGCGTCAATGCCTTCCCCCTTATGGGCCTGGACCCGGCCAGCGCGAACCTCGTCCACGGGGTGCGCCTCGCCAAGGCAGGTGGCAGGAAGGAGCTCTCCCGCACCCAGAGCCACCACCGCATGGAGGGCCGTGACCTCGTCCGCTCCCTCACCATGGACGAATACGAGCACAACCCGAAGGGGCATCGGCACATGCCCGAGCTGGTCTCGCTCTACGAGGAGCAGAAGTTCCCGGACCACAAGTGGGGTATGGTCATCGATCTGGCGGCCTGCACGGGCTGTTCCGCCTGCGTGGTGGCCTGCCAGTCGGAGAACAACGTGCCGGTTGTGGGTCCCGAGCAGGTGGCCCGCGGCCGTGAGATGCACTGGATCCGCATCGACCGCTACTACGAGGGCGAGTTGGAGAACCCCAAGGTGGTCCACCAGCCCATGCTCTGCCAGCACTGCGATAGCGCTCCCTGCGAAACCGTCTGTCCCGTGAACGCCACCAACCACAGCCCGGACGGCCTCAACCAGATGGCCTACAACCGCTGCGTGGGCACCCGCTACTGCGCCAACAACTGCCCCTACAAGGTGCGACGCTTCAACTTCTTCGAATACACCGCCACCAAGACCGAGCCCGAAACCCTCGTGAACAACCCGGAGGTGACGGTACGGCCCCGCGGCGTCATGGAGAAGTGCTCTTTCTGCGTGCAGCGCATCCAGGACGTGAAGATCCGCGCCAAAGGCGAGGGCCGCAGCATCCTCGATGGCGAGGTCACCACCGCCTGCATGGCCGGATGCCCTTCGGATGCCATCGTGTTCGGCGACCTGAAGGATCCCAAGAGTAAGGTCGCCCAGTTGGTGGCGGCCAGCCGGGCCTACCGGGTGCTGGAGGAGGTGGGGGCCAAGCCTGCCATCACCTACCTGGCCGACCTGAAGAATCCTGCCGTCGAGGGAGGCTCCCATGCGCACTGACGCCGCCTCCACCGGCGCCATTCCGGAGGGCCTGCGCGAGCCCGCGCTCACGGTGGGCGTGGTCACCCCCGGCAGCCTGGACGACCAGGTACTCGCCTTCCCCGAGATCAGGCCCCCCAAGCAGTGGTACATCGGCTTGGCCATCACGCTGACCGCCCTCTTCATCGGGCTCGGTTTCATCGGCTACACCTTCGTGACGGGCATCGGCGCCTGGGGCAACAACAGCCCCGTGTTCTGGGCCTTCGACATCATCAACTTCGTGTTCTGGGTGGGCATCGGCCACGCGGGCACGCTGATCTCGGCCATCCTCTTCCTCTTCCGCAAGCGCTGGCGCAACGCCATCGCCCGGTTCGCCGAGGCCATGACGATCTTTGCGGTCATGTGCGCCGTGATCTTCCCGCTCATCCATGTGGGCAGGCCCTGGCTGGCCTACTGGCTCTTCCCCTACCCGAACCAGCGCGCCCTCTGGACCAACTTCCGGTCGCCGCTGCTCTGGGACGTGTTTGCGGTGAACACCTACTTCTCTGTGTCGCTGATGTTCTGGTACCTGGGCCTGATCCCCGACATCGCCTCCATGCGCGACCGGACCACCAGCAAGCTGCGCAAGGTCATCTACACCATCCTGTCCCTGGGCTGGCGCGGCGCCGCCCGGCACTGGCAGCACTACGAGAAGGCCTACCTGCTCCTCGCCGGCCTGGCCACGGGCCTGGTGCTCTCCGTGCACTCCGTGGTGAGCTTCGACTTCGCCACCTCGGTGGTGCCCGGCTGGCACATGACGATCTTCCCGCCCTACTTCGTGGCGGGCGCCATCTTCGCCGGCTTCTCCATGGTGGTGATCGTGCTGGTGGTCGTGCGCGAGACCATGCAGCTGAAGAACCTGATCACCGACCGCCACCTCGACGTGATGAACAAGGTGATCCTCGCCATGAGCTGCATCATGGGCTACAGCTACATGATGGAAGGCTTCACGGCCTGGTATTCCATGAACGAGTTCCTCCACCACGGCTTCATGAACATCATCACCGGCACCTACGGCTGGGCTGGCTGGCTCACCATCTTCTGCAACATCCTCTTCCCCCAGATCCTCTGGTTCAAGAAGGCCCGCACCAGCTACTTCTGGATGATCCTGGTGGCTCTGGGCGTCACGGTCGGCATGTGGTTCGAGCGCTTCGTGATCATCGTGATCTCCCTGCACCAGGACTTCCTGCCCTCGGCTTGGCGCATCTACAAGCCGACCATGACGGACTTCGGGATCCTGTTGGGCACCTTCGGGCTCTTCTTCACCATGGTCCTGCTCTTCGCCCGGGTCCTGCCGGTCATCGCAACCACCGAAGTGAAGGCGATCCTGCCGGACGCGCAGCCCTCTCACCATGGAGATGACCACCATGTCTGAGACCTCCTACGCCGTCCTCGGCATCTTCGACACGCCCAACGCCCTAATGGCGGCCATCCCCAAGGCCCGGGCCGCCAACCTCGGCACGGTCGAGGCCTACACCCCTTATCCCATCCATGGCATCGACGAGGCCCTGGGCCTGCGCAAGTCGCCCCTGGGCGGCATGGTGCTGG
>NZ_JBATQW010000031.1:0-14908 GCF_049292215.1 Geothrix sp.
GGGCCAGGGCGCTCAGGACCACGGCGGGCAATGCGAGCCCCGCAGCGAGCAGCCCGCCCAGGCGCCGGGCCCGGGCAGGGTCCGCCGCACGCACCAGGTCAGCAAGCAGAAGGGCCAGGAAGGGATAGCCCATGAGCAGGTACTTGCCCTGCTTGCTCTGCACCAGGCTCAGGAAGAGGAAGGGCACGACGAAGGCCAGCAGCAGGAAGCGCTTCGCCGGATCCGCGAGCCTCCGCTGCCGGCGCAGGTGCAGGGCCAGCGCCGGCAGCCACAGCACCCAGGGGAAGAAGTCGCCCAGGATGTATTCGCCGTACTTCCACCATGGGTGGATGTGGTCCCAGGCCTTGGTGGCCCGCTCGAAGTTCTGGAAGATGATTAGTTCGTAGGCGTAGTGCGCCCCGCCCTTCAGGCCGGCCGCGAGATACCAGGGCGAGACCAGCAGGAGGGTGATGGCCAGGCCGGCCACGATGCCCGCCCGGCGCAGGACCGCGACGTCCCGCTGCCAGGCCAGGAAGGCGGCCAGCACGAGCACAGACAGCACCGGCGCCAGCGGCCCTTTCGCCAGGAACGCCAGGGCCAGCCAGAAGTAGGCCTTGAGGAACCAGCGGCGGGATTCGTCGGGCCGACTTGGCTCGCCCCGCAGCAGCAGGTACCCCCCCAGCCAGCAGAGCCAGCTCCAGGCCAGGAGGGCAGAGAACAGCAGGTCGATCTGGATGAACTGGCTCTGCCAGAACCAGAGGGGAGAGGTGGCGAGGATGAGGGCTGCGGGTTCGGCCAGGCCCGGCTCCAGGAAGCGAACGGCCCAGCGGCGGAAGGCCGACAGGAAGGCCACGGCGGCGAGCACCGAGGGCAGGCGCAGGGCCCAGGCCGCCACGCCCTGCGTGAACCCGAGGCCGCCGGTGAGCGCGTCCAGCAGCACCGAGGAAGCCTTCATCACCCAGTAGTAGAGGATCGGCTTCTCGCTGTAGGGGACGCCGTTGAGGTAGGGCAGGATCCAGTCGCCCCGCAGGCGCATCTCTTTCACGCACTGCGCGAAGTCCGGTTCGTCCGGGGCCCAGAGGTCACGCATGGGGAGCACCGCCAGGAGCAGGAGCGCGAAGAGCAACTCTGGCGCATGGGTGCGCAGCCACTGGGCGAGGCGGGAGACTGAAGGCGACTCGGGCGAAGGTGCATCCATCCTTCCATCTTCCCCTGGAAGCCTCCCTCCCGCCCAGGGAGTAGAATGGGGCCATGACACCCACCCTCCTCGCCGCCCTGCTCCTGACCTTTCCCCTCACCGCCGATGGCGTGAAGGAGGACATCAAGCAGGCGGGCAAGGAGGTCGGCCAGGGTTTCAAGAAGGGTGGAAAGGCCGTAGGGCAGGCTGCCAAGGAAGGCGGCAAGGCTGTCGGACACGCCGCGAAGGAAGGTGGGAAGGCCGTGGGCAAGGGCGCCAAGACTGCCGCCAAGGGCGTGGCCAAGGGTGCGAAGGAAGCCGCCCATGGCGTGAAGGAGGCAGTGAAGTAGCCGCTCCCTAACGTCGGCGGGCAACCACCGCCGCCGGATTCCGGGCCACTTCCTCCCACCGCGCCTTCTCCTCGGCGCTCAGCCGCTTCCAGTTGGCGGCCTTGGCCAGCACGAGGACCGGCTTCGAGGGCTCCTCCGCCTTCAGGCGGTCGGCCATGGCGCCCAGCGAGGCAGGATCTTCGTTGAACCAGCGGCCCGGATCTGGGAGCCGGTCCCGGCCATAGGCCAGCTCCCCTGTTCCCGCCACCACCACCACCCGGGTGCGGGCGTAGAAGGGGAGGCCCTGGAAGTAGGTCCCGTAGCTGATCCACCGGGCCTCGCCGGGAACGCTGCGCACCAGGTCCGCCACGGACTTGCCTGGCCCCGCCGCCGCCTGGGCGGCCAGCACCAGCAGCCAGAGGGCCGCCCCTAGGGCCGCCATGAGGCGAGTTCCGGTCAATCCCCGGGGCCGCAGCGCCCAGGCCCCGAGCCCTGCGAAACCCGCGCCCAGGGCCAGCACCCAGCCGAGGCCGCCCAGGTCCTTGCGGAAGAGGGCCGCCGCCAGGAGGAAGATGCCCCCGAGCAGGATTAGCTCCCAGCCCATGCGGCGCAGAGCTGGCCGCTCCTCGCCCTCGCGCTCGAAGGTGCAGGCCAGGGCCGCCAGTGGCACGATCACCGGCAGGATGTAGGGGGGCAGCTTGGAACCCGACACGCTGAAGAAGACCAGGGGCCAGAGGAAGGCCAGGACCGTGATGCCGACGACCCAGCGGGCCAGGTGGTCCTGTCCCTGGGGGCCTCGGCCCGTGAGGAAGGTCCAGCTGCGCCTCAGGCCCACGACTGTCGCCGACAGCCAGGGCAGCAGCCCCACGGCGAGGATCCCGAGGAAGTAGAGCTTGTCCAGCAGCCAGTTGTTGGAGCCCTGCCGCGCGTGCTCGTGGGTGAGGAAGCGCCGGAAGTGTTCGTGGATGAAGAAGAAGTCCGCGTGGCCGGGGTTGGCCTTGTTCACGGCCCAGAACCAGGGCACCACCAGGGCCAGGTAGAGCAGCCAGCCCAGGGGATCGAGGGCGGTGCGCAGGACGGCGCGGCGCAGCGCCGCGTCCTTCCAGGCGAAGGCCAGGGAGAAGACCAGGATGCCGCCGGTGAGGATCACTTCCGCCAGCCCCTTGGTGAGCATGGCGCCCGCCAGCAAGACGAAGGTCACCAGGGTCCAGCCATGGGCCGACCGCCCTTCCCTGCGCAGGGCCACGGCTTCCACGAAGGCCGCGATGGCGGCCACCAGGAAGGCACTGAACAGGGCATCCAGGGTGAGAATCTGGCCCACCAGGAAGGCCAGCAGGCCCGTGGCGGCCATGAAGGGGGCCCAAAGGGGGTTCCGCGCACCCAGGCGCCTCGCCAACCGCCATGCGGCCCAGATCATGAGGCCCGAAGCCAGGGCCAGGGGCAGGCGCGCCGCAGCGCCGTTCAACCCGAAGAGCTTCATCCCGATGGCGGAGAGCCAGTACTGCAGGGGCGGCTTTTCGAAGTAGAGGACGCCGTTCAGGTGCGGGGTCAGCCAGTCCCCGGTCGCCAGCATCTCCCGGGGGATCTCGGCGTACCGACCTTCGTCGGGTTCCCACAGGGGGCGCACCAACAACGGGAGCAGGCCCAGGGCCAGCCACAGGAGGATCAGGGTCCAGCGCTCGCGGCGGGTCATGGGCTCGGCCTCCCGGAGGGCGCTAGTTCTCGGTCTCGATGACCTTTTCCTGCGCCTTGTGCTCTTCCACGAAGAAGTCGATGGTCTTCTTCAGCGAGTCCGTCATGGATACCTTGGGCGCGAAGCCGAAGGTGCTCTGCATGCGCTTGATGCTGGGCGTGCGGCGCGCCACGTCCTGGTAGCCCTTGCCGTAGAACTCGCCGCTGCCGGTCTCGACCATGCGGCCTTCGGGAATGCCGCGCTCAATGCGGAACGGGTGGTTCTTCCAGATGGCAATCATCATCTCGGCGATCTCGCGCACGCTGTAGTCGTTCTCGGGGTTGCCAATGTTGAAGATCTGGCCGTCGGCCTTGCCGCCCTCGTTGCGCAGCACGGCCATGAGGCCGTCCATGGCGTCGGCCACGTCGATGAAGCAGCGCCGGGCCGTGCCACCGTCCACCAGCTGCAGGGGTTCCCCGTTGAAGAGGTTCCAGCTGAACTGCGTCACCAGGCGGCTGCTGCCCTCCTTGGCGGTGTTGAGGCTGTCGAGCTTGGGGCCCATCCAATTGAAGGGGCGGAACAGCGTGAAGCGTAGGCCCTGCTGGAAGCCATAGGCCCAGATCACGCGGTCGAGCAGCTGCTTGCTGGTGCTGTAGATCCAGCGGTTCATGGGGATGGGGCCCGTGACGAGGGGCGACTCGTGCTCGTCGAACTCGGCGTCGGGGCACATGCCGTAGACCTCGGAGGTGCTGGGGAAGATGACCCGCTTCTTGTACTTCACGCACTGGCGGACCACACGGAGGTTCTCCTCGAAGTCCAGTTCGAACACGCGGAGGGGGTCGGTCACGTAGATCTTCGGCGTGGCGATGGCCACCAGGGGCAGCACCACGTCGCACTTCTTGATGTGGTATTCGATCCACTCCTTGGAGATGGTCACGTCCCCCTCCACGAAGTGGAAGCGGGGGTTGGCCAGGTGGTCCGCCACCTTGTGGGCGCCCAGGTCCAGGCCATAGACCTCCCAGTCTGTATCCGCCATGATGCGGTCCACCAGGTGGGAACCGATGAAGCCATTGACACCTAGGATGAGGACCTTCACGGGAGACTCCTTGCGCAAACGAACCAGTGTACCTGCTCTTTTATGACCTGGCGCCTGGAGATTAGCGGAGCCACCCCTTCCGGCGGAACCAGACCCAGATGGCCAGGGCAGTCAGGACCATGCCTCCGATCACCAGGGGGTAGCCCAGCCGGTGCTCCAACTCGGGCATCCGCTTGAAGTTCATGCCGTAGACGCCCGCGATGAAGGTAAGGGGTAAGAAGAAGGCGCTGAAGACCGTGAGCACCCGCATGACCTCGTTGGTGCGCTGGCTGGCCACATTGATCTCCATGTTCATGAGATGGGTGGCGCTCTCCAGCAGCTCGTCGGCCCACGTGTGGAGGCGATCTGCCTCCTCCACCACGTCGGCGAGCAGGCCCTGGTCGTCGGGCACTTGCTCCTTCAGGGCGCCCAGGGCCGCCATGGAGCGCCAGAGGGTCCGCTTGATGACCGCGCAGCGGCGCTTGAGGCCGTAGACCTGCTTGATCCCCAGGTGCGGAGTCTGCCGGCGGAACAGGGCCGTCTCGATCCGATCGAGCCGCTCCTCGCATTCCTTCAGGGGCTCGTCGAAGGACTTCACGGCCCCGGCGCATAGGGCCAGCACCACCTGCTCGGAGCGGAGGGCCAGCCCTGAGGCCATCCCCTTTTCCACCTCCAGGAAGAAGGGCTGCTCCCGGCGACGCACGGTGATGAGCACACCCTCCATCGTCAAAAGGACGAGCCGCCGGGTCATGGCCTGGATGGTGTCCCCCCGCTTGGCCACCTCATCGTAGGCCCTGAGGATCAGCAGCCGCTGGCCCGGCAGCCGCTCGAATTTGGGCAGGTGGGGCTGGTTGAGGAAGTCCCGCACCACGGCCGGATGGAGGCCGTAGCGGTCGGCCACCTCGGCCATCTCGGCCTCGGTGGGATCCACCAGATCCACCCAGGTGAAGGTGGAGCCCTCCGGAAGCGCCAGGTTCCTCAGCATCAGGTAATCCGGCAGACGACCTTGCCGAACCCGGTCCCCGCCTCCAGGTGGCGCTGGGCCTCCGGATACTCGGCGAGGTCGAAGACGCGGTCGAGGACGGGACGGAAGGGCGGGTTCGTCGAGTGCTTCTGGAGCAGGGACAGCAGGGTCCAGAGGTGCTCCCGGCGGCCCATGTAGGAACCCCGGATCTGGATCTGCTTGGCGAAGAGGGCCCGCAGGTCGAAGGAGGTCTCCCGACCCGTGGTGGCGCCGCAGGTGACGATGCGGCCGCCCCGGGCGCAGACGGCGAGACTGGTGGTCCAGGTGGCGGCCCCGGTGTGCTCGAAGACCACGTCCACACCCCGCTTGCCCGTCAACCCGCGCACCTTGCCGGCCAGAGCCTTGAGGTCGCCGCGGACCAGCACGTGTTCGGCACCGAGGTCCCAGCACAGCATGGCCTTGGCCTCACTGCCCACGACGGCGATGGCGCTGCCGCCCAGGGCCTTGACCAACTGGATGGCCGCGCTGCCCACGCCACTGCCGCCGCCCCAGACCAGCACGGTCTCCCCGGGGCGCAGATGGCACTTGTGGACGAGCATCTCCCAGGCCGTGAGGAAGACCAGCGGAAAGGCCGCAGCCTGCTCGAAGCTCCAGTTGCCGGGGATGGGCAGCAGGTTCCCAGCGGGCACCAGCACGTGGGTGGCCGCCGTGCCATCGCACACGTGGCCCAGGATCCCGTAGGTCGGGCAGAGCATGTCGTCGCCGCGCAGGCAGGCCGGGCACACGCCGCAGCTGAGGCCCGGCGCGATCATGGCGCTGCCGGCCAGCTCCACTCCAGGCGGCAGGACCGTGCCTTCACCGACCGCTTCCACCACGCCCGCACCATCGCAGCCCGGCGTGAGCGGCAGGGGCAGCGGGAAGCCGGGAATGCCCTCGGTGGTCCAGAGGTCCAGGCGGTTGAGGGCCATGGCCTTCAACTCCAGCCTCACCCAGCCCGGCTTCGGCTCCGCGGGCACAAAGGCCTCCCTTACCGGGGATCCGGCCGGGCCGTGCTCAAGGATGCGGAAACGGAAAGCTTCGGCCATGGCAGCCTCCGGGTTATTCCGACTTCAGGGATCGCGTCATCAGCCGCCGCACGGCCTCTTCCGGCCGCTCGCCGTCCAGGAGCCGCAGTACCTCGGCGGCGATGGGCAGCTCGAGGCCGTGCTCCCGGCCCAGGTCCAGAGCCGCTTCGCAGGTGAACATGCCCTCGATGACCTGGCCGCCCAGGGCATTCCGGGCCGCCTCCACGCTCTGCCCCTTCCCCACCTTTTCGCCAAAGGTGCGGTTGCGGCTCTGGGGACCCGTGGCCGTGAGCAGCAGGTCGCCCATGCCGGCGAGGCCCATCACGGTGGCGGGCTGGCCGCCCAGCACCTCCACCAGCCGGGACATCTCGGCCAGGCCCCGGGTGATGAGGGCGGCCCGGGCGTTGTATCCCAGCCCCAGCCCATCCACCAGGCCCGCCGCGATGGCGAGCACATTCTTCAGGGCGCCGCAGAGCTCGGTGCCCAGCACGTCCCGACTCAGGTAGATCCGCAGCTTCTCCGAGGCCAGCTGGGCCTGCAGGGCCTTGGCCCGCTCCTCCGTCACGCTGGTCGGCAGAGCCAGCACGATGGCCGTGGGCACGCCCATGGACACCTCGTCGGCAAAGGAGGGGCCGGAGAGGGCGCCCACCGGCACCTCAAAGACGCCCGCGAGGGCCTGGGACAGGGTCTGGTGGGTGCTCTGCAGGATGCCCTTGCTCACGTGGACCACCAGCTCGGGACGCTGCGGCGTGCGAGGCAGCAGGCCCCGCCAGGCCTCGGGGGTCACCTGGGTGGGCATGGCCGAGATCCACAGGGGCGCCTCGAAGGCATCCGCAGGGTCATCAGAGGTCTGCAGGCCTGCGGGGAACTCGACATCTTTGAGGCGTTGGTGGCGCCGCGTGGCGGCCATCTGGGCCATCTCTTCCTCGAATGGCCCCCAAAGCGCCACCCGCGCGCCCTTCCGGGCCCAGGTCATGGCCAGAGCGGTGCCCCAGGCGCCGGAGCCGAAGACGCCGATGTCAGCCTTAGCCATGGGCCTGCTCCTTTTTGGCGCCCCAGAGGGGGGACTCGGTACCCCTTAGGAGGCGCCGGATGTTCTCGTGGTGCTTGGCGACCACGATCAGCACGATGTCCGCCCAGAGCAGCAGGACCACGGGCGTGGCCCCCTTCCAGATCAGGACGGCCAGGAGCGTCAGGGCGGCCATGACGCTGCCCAGGCTCACGTAGCGGAAGACCAGCAGCAGCAGGATGAACACGCCCAGGGCGGGCAGGATCATGGCCGCGCGGAAGGCCAGGGCCACACCGAGCGCCGTGGCCACACCCTTGCCGCCCTGGAACTTCAGCCAGGGGGTGAAGACGTGCCCCAGCACCGCGCAGAGGGCCAGCAGCGACAAGACGGATTCCCCCATCCCCAGCTGCTTCCCGAGGTACACCGGCAGGAAGCCCTTCAAGATGTCCAGCAGCAGGGTGACGATGCCCAGGGCCTTGCCGCCCACGCGGCTGACATTGGTGGCGCCAATGTTGCCGCTGCCGTGGGCCCGCACATCGCCCTTCCCCGCCAGCTTCACCAGGAGGAGGCCGAAGGGGATGCTTCCGCACAGGAAGGCGCCGAGGCACCACAGGACCAGGGAAGACAGGGACATGGGAGGCATGGAGCCAGTGTATCAGCCGTTCCGCAGGGACCGCCGGAGCAGGTCCAGGGCCTGGGCGGTGCTGCGCAGCTGGATCTCCGCCCGGTCCCCCGCCATCTTCGGCGCGCGGACCTGCGTGCCGTGCGGACCGGCCAGGGCAATGAAGACCGACCCGACCGGAGCCTCACCTTCGGCGCCAGGTCCCGCATTGCCGCAGATGGCCAGGGCCCAGGTGGAACCCAGGCGCTGCCGCACCGCCTCGGCCATGGCCACCACGCAGGCCTCGGAGACCGTGCCCACCTGGGCGAGCCAGGCCGGATCCAGGCCCAGGAGGGCGGCCTTCGCCGCCACGGTGTAGGCCGTCGCGCCCCCCAGGAAGGCCGCGCTGGCCCCGGGGACGGCCGTCAAGCGCGAAGCCAGCAGGCCCCCGCTCATGCTCTCGGCCACCGCGAGGGTCTCGCCCCGAACCTTGAGTTGATCCAAAATGGCGTCCTCCAGGTTCCCGTCGCCCACGCTGGCCAGGTCCTGGCCCAGCACCGGCTCGAAATCGAGGCGGGCCGCTTCAAGCGCTCGGGGCTCGGGTCCCCGGGCCAGCAGTTCCACCTGGGTGAGGTTGGCGAGGATGGTCCAGTCGAGGTGGCTGTGGCGTTCGCGGACTTCCCGCGTGCGCTCGTCCAGGTTGCTCTCGGGCACGCCGCACACGACCATGCGCAGGGTGTGCACCGGCCGGTCAGCCAGGGGCTTGAGGCGAGGCTCGACCCGCTCCTCCCACATCGTCTTCATCTCCCGGGGCACCCCCGGCAGCATGACGATCCGGGCGCCGGGGTGGCCCGGGGGGTCCTGCCACCACACGCCGGGGGCGGTGCCCACCTGGTTGCGCAGCGGCTCGGCGCCGACGGGGATGAGGGCCTGCTTGAAGTTCACCTGGGGTGGCACCCGGTTGCGGGCGGCGTAGAAGGCCAGCATGTCGGCACGGCTGGCGGCGTCTTCCACCAGCTCCACACCGAGAAGCTCAGCGAACAGTTCCTTGGTGAAGTCGTCGAAGGTGGGGCCGAGTCCCCCGGTGGTGATGATCAGATCCGAGCGCTTCAGGGCCTCGCGAAACAGTTCGGCCAGGTCCTCCCGGTTGTCTCCGACGGCGGTCTTGCGGTGGAAGGCCAGACCCAGGCCGGCCAGCCGTTCCCCCAGCCAGACCGAGTTGGTGTCCACCCGCCGCGTGGTGAGCAGCTCCGTGCCGATGGCGATGCATTCAATGCGCATGGATGGAATGGAACCATGGACGCGGCGGAAGCGCCAACCGGATCAGCCCTCCAGCCACCGCCGCGTCGCCCATCGCCCGGCCCAGAGGCCGAAGCCCGTGCCCACCATGCTCAGGACCACGCCGGTGGTGAAGCCCACCAGGGCGCCGAGATACCAGCCCGCCAGGCTGCCCACCGTGGCGCCCACGAGTCCCATGAGCTTTTCCATGACCTGCCTCCGGGGCTATAGGATGAGGGTATTGCCCGAGGTGTTCCCATGATCGTGCCCGACCTCGATGACCTGGTGCTGGATTCCGACGAGGAGTCGGGCATCCAGGAGCTTGGGCGGCGGTTCCTGGCCCGCGGGCCCTGGACCACGGTGGCCTTCCTGGTGAAGACGAAGACCGACCCGGAGGGCGAGTGGGAGGGCCCCTTCCTCTGGCTGCACCGCTACCAGCAGGTGGCGCAGGGCTGGAAGCTAGTGAGCCGCTTCCGCACCACGGAATCGACCCAACTGGACAAGTTGATGGGAGCCTTCGAGGACTGGAAGGACTACCTCAAGCCCGGCAGGTAGCGCTCCCGGATCACGGCCAGGTGGTGAGCCGCGTGGCCGTGGATGATGTAGGGAATGCAGCGTGTCGTGATCTGCTTGCCGCTGGTGGTGCCCTTGAAATCCCAGGCCGCCTCCGGCAGGCTCCGGCAGAGGGTGAGGGTGGCCTCCCGAGCGGCGCGGAAGTCCGCAAGGAGATCAGCGACACTGCGCTCATCGGCCTTGGCCGCGGCGGCATAGTCGTCCTCCTCGAAGCCCGGCAGGGGCGTGGCGTCCCCCCGGCCCAGGCGCAGGATGCGGTAGGCGAAGATGCGCTCCGCATCGCTGAGGTGCTGGAGCAGGTCCTTGAGGCTCCACTTTCCCTGCGCATATCGGTAGTCGCCCTGGGCCTCCGAAAGGGCCCCGAACAGCACCGCCACATCGGCTGCCTGGACCTGGAGCACCGCCAGCAGGTCACCCTCTGGCGTGGCGCCAAGGTAGTGGGCGTAGGCCTCGCCGTACTCGGCTGGCTGAGGTCGCTGAAGCCCCATGGGTACCTCCTAGAAGGTCATCACCTTCATGGTGTTGGTGGTGCCGGATTTCCACAGGGGCAGCCCCATGGTCATCACCACGCGATCGAAGGCGCCCACGCCGTGCTTGGCGATGAGCAACTCGCGGACCGCCTCCACCATCTCGTCCGTGCTGGCCACGCGGGGGATGATGAGGGCGGTGACGCCCCGCAGGATGCCCATGCGGCGGGCGGTTAGCTCATCGACCGTGGCGCCCAGGACCGGCGTCCGCCCCGCCAGGCGGCTCACCATGCGGGCCGTGCCGCCGCCCTCGGTGAAGGCCACGATCCAGCGGGCGTTGATCTCCTCGGCCGTGCGGCAGGCGGCGAAGGCCACGGAGATGTCCGTGCGGGCCAGCACCTTCTCGGCCAGGTCCTCGGGCAGGGTGGTCGCGCGCTGCTTCACGTTGGCGTCGGCCTCGGCGGCGATGCGTGCCAGCCACTGCACAGCCTCCACGGGGTGGGCGCCCGAGGCGCTTTCGGCGCTCAGCATCACGGCGTCCGTGCCGTCCCAGATGGCATTGGCCACGTCGCTGGCCTCGGCCCGGGTGGGCTGGGCGTGCTCGATCATGCTCTCCAGCATCTGGGTGGCGGTGATGACCGGCTTCAGCGCCTTGCGGGCGGCCTTGATGATCTGCTTCTGCAGGCCGGGAACGCGCTCGACCCCCAGTTCCACCCCCAGGTCGCCCCGGGCCACCATGACGCCCCAGCTGACATCGAGGATCTCGCCCAGGTGCGCGAGGGCCGTCGGGTGTTCGATCTTGGCGATGATGGGCTGGGTCCCGCCCAGGTGATGGATGATGGCCTGCAGCTGCTGCACGTCCGAGGCCCGGCGCACGAAGCTCTGGGCGAAGAGGTCCACCTGGTGTTCCACGCCCCACTTGATGTCGACGTGATCCTTCTCGGTGAGCGGATCCATGTTGATGTCCATGCCGATGGGATGGACGCCCTTTCGCGCCTTGAGGGGACCGCCGATGACCACCTCGGCCTTCAGGAGATCCGTGCTCTTGGCAAGGATCTTCACGGTGATGGCGCCGTCATCCAGCAGCCAGTGCTGGCCGGGTTCCGCGCCTTCGAAGAGCTCGGGGTGAGGCAGGGGCGCGGCCCAGGCGAAGCCCGTGGGAACGGGCGTACCTGGGGTGTAGAACACACCCTCGCTGCCCTCGGCGAGATCGAGGGGCGTCTCCAGAAGGCCGACGCGCCACTTGGGTCCCTGCAGGTCGAGGAACACCGGGATCGAGCGGCCCAGCTCCAGGGCGATGGCGCGGACCTTCTCCAGGGCCTCGGACCGCGATTCGGGGTCCCCGTGGCTGGCATTCAGCCGGACCGCATCCGCCTCCTTCAGGGCTTCCCGCAACCGGTCGCCCTTCATGAGGGCAGGCCCCAAGGTCATCACGAGTTTGGTCTTGCGCACATCATCCCCCGTCGCATGCACAGGCATTCCACACACTTTTCCACATGCTGGGCCTGCGTTACAAAGTTATCACAGGCCCTTTCCCTTGCGTCATCCCGGTGATACCTTCGTTCTCCCGATACGGTTGTTGGAGAAGACGGAATGCGAGACAAGCTGCGAATGCTCGTAGCCGAAATGGTGCGTGGCGGCATTCCCCTGGAATTGGCCCGGCGGGAGTTCGAGCGGGTGTACCTGGAGGAGGTGTTGGCGGCCCATGAGGGCAACCACAGCGCCGCCGCCCGCGAGCTGGGCATCCACCGGAACACCCTCGCCAAGAAGCTCGAGGCCCCTACCAGCCGGCTACGCCGCGTGAGCCTCGCCAGCTGATTTCCGGTTGTCCATGTGTCAAAGCCCGGTCCCGAACCGGGCTTTTCTTTCGACAGGCCGGAGCGGGACCGCTACAACAAAGGATTCCGGAGGGTTCGTGAAGCAGGTGGCCATCAATGGCATGGGGCGCATCGGGCGCCTCACCCTGCGCCAGCTGGTGAAAGATCCAGGCGTGCAGGTGGTGGCCGTCAACGACCTCACGGACGCCGCAACCCTGGCCCACCTGCTGAAGTACGACACGGTGCATGGCCGGGCTGGATGTCCCGTCGATTCGGAGGATGGTCACCTCCTGCTGGCTGGCCAGCGCATCCGCGTGCTCGCCGAGCCGGATCCCCGGAGGGTGCCCTTCGGCTCCCTCGGCGCCGGGCTGGTCCTTGAATGCACCGGGAGGTTCACCCAGCGGGAATTGGCCGCACAGCACCTGCGGGACGGGGTCGGCCATGTGCTCATCAGCGACGCCTCGCCGGACGCGGATCGCACCGTGGTCCTCGGCGTGAACGAAGGCACCCTGGACCTGGACCGGGATCGGGTCATCTCCGGCGCCAGCTGCACGGCGACCTGCCTGGCGCCCATGGTCAAGGTCCTGGACGATGCCTTCGGGCTCGACTACGGGTTCATGACCACTGTCCACAGCTACACCAACGACCAGCGCATCCTGGACCTGCCCCACGATGACCTGCGTCGGGCCCGGGCTGCGGCCCTGAACATGATCCCCACCAGCACCGGCGCCGCCCGGAGCCTCGGGCTTCTCCTGCCCCACCTCGAAGGACGCCTCGACGGGCTCGCCGTGCGGGTGCCCACGCCCGACGTGAGCATCGTCGACCTCACGGCCACCCTGCGCAGCGAGGCCACCCCTGCCACCGTCGACTCGGCGTTCCGGGCGGCAGCTGAGGCGGGTCCGCTGTCGCCCTACCTCGAGGTGCTGGACGCCGAGCTCGTCAGCGCGGATCTGGTGGGGAGCACCGCCAGCTGCCTCTACGATCCCTTCCTCACCAAGGTGCTGGGGCCACGTCTCGTCAAGGTCTTCGGGTGGTACGACAACGAGTGGGGCTACGCGGCCCGCCTGAAGGACCTCTGCCTCCTCGTGCTGGCGGAGAGCGGCCGATGAGGCGCATCGCGCTCAACGGCCTGGGCCGCATCGGCCGGCTCACGGTGCGCCATTTCGGTGCCTCCCGGCCCGAGCTGCTCGGCGCGGTGAACGACCCCGCGCCCCTGGACCAGGTCATCCAACTGCTCCGCTTCGACTCCGTCCACGGCCCCAGTGCCTTGCCCATCGATGGCTGCACAGACCGGGGCCAGGATTTTCTCCTGCTGGGCGAGTGCCGCGTGCCGCTCTTCCACGCCCGGGACCCCGAGCTGATCCCCTTTCCGGCGGAGACGCGGCTGGTGGTGGAGGCCAGCGGACGCTTCGCCCGGCGGGCCGATGCCGCGCGGCACCTGAAGGCCGGGGTTTCCCACGTGATCATCAGCGCCCCCAGCCCCGACGCGGACTTCACCGTCATCGCCCCGGTGAACGGCGCCGAGCTGGATCCGGCGAGACACCGGGTCATCTCCAATGCCAGCTGCACGGCCCACGCCACGGCGCCCATGCTCCGAATCCTCGATGAAGTCTTCGGGATCGAGCATGCGGGCATGAGCACCGTCCACGTGGTCACCAACGACCAGCGCCTGCTGGACCTGCCCCACAAGGACCGGCGGCGTGGCCGGGCGGCCTTTCAGAGCATCATCCCCACCACCTCCAGCGCCTTCGGGGCCCTGCACCGGGCCATGCCCGATCTGCCCCAGGGCTTTGACGGCGTGGCCCTGCGCGTGCCCACCCTCAGCGTAAACCTCGTAGACCTGGTGGCCACGCTGCGGCGGGATGCCGATGTTCTGGGTCTGCGGGCCGCCTTCGCGGACGCAGCCGCCGGACCCTGGCGCGGGATCGTGGCCCTCGCCGAGCCCCACACCGTTAGCGGCGACATCACCGGGCGCCCCGAGAGCGTGATCATGGACCTGGACCTGACCATGGCCCTGGGGCCGCGCTTCGTGAAGGTCTTCGGGTGGCACGACAACGAGACCGCCTATGCCGCGCGCCTCTGCGAGCTCGTCGAGGATCTGGCCGGAAGAATCTAGATCGATCCCGCCGCGTAGCCGGTACTGAAGGCGGCCTGCAGGTTGTAGCCGCCCACGGGGCCGTCCAAGTCCAGCAGCTCGCCGCAGACGCGCAGGTTTTCCCAGCCCCGCAGGGCCATGGTCCTGGGATCCACGGCGGCGAGGGCCACGCCGCCGGCGGCCACCTCACCCCGGGCCAGGGGCACGGTCTGGGGCTCACCCAGGGGCAGCGCCGTGACCAGGGCCACCAGGACCCTCCGACCGGCCTTCGGCAGGTCCTTGAGCATGAGGGTCCGCTCCAGCCCCACCTCCTGCAGCAGAGGCTCGACCAGCCGCTCGGGCAGGTGCCGCTGGAGCCAGGTGGCGGCCAGGAGCCTGGGGTTTGTCCGCTGCTCTTCCAGCAGGGCGGCATCCACCGCCTCGGCCGGCTCCAGGAGGGAGGCATAGGCCAGCCAGGCGGCGCCTTCGCGACGCGCCTGCTCCGCCGCCTGGCTCAGCTCAAGGGTGGCAGGGCCACTGACGCCCGCCTTGGTGAAGATCAGGTCCCCCCTGAATGCCGAGAGCCGGCGGCCCCCAGCGCCAGCGGTCAGGCGGAGCTCGCCATCGCGCAGGGAGACCCCTTCCCAGGCCGGACGGGGGCGCTGCAGCGGGATCGGCGCCAGGGCCGGAAACCAGGGCCGCACGGACACGCCCAGCCCCCTGAGCCAGCCCAGTACTTCGCCACGGGTTCCCGTTTCCGGGTAGCTGGCACCCCCCGTGGCGAGGATGAACACCTCGCCGCTGAGCGGAACTCCATCCAGCACCAGGC
>NZ_JBATQW010000032.1:0-10389 GCF_049292215.1 Geothrix sp.
GCCCGAAGGGGCGCGCCCTCCCCGCCCCGAGGGTTCTCGCCCACCCCGCCCCGAGGGCGGCCGTCCTCCGCGTCCCGAGCGCGAGGCCCGGGTCATGACCTTCAACCCGCCGGAAGCGCCCAGTCCCGCCAGCGGGGCCTCGCTGACGGACCTGGTGGCCAGGTTCAACAAGGGCCACAAGTGATGCCCCGACTGCTGCCGAGGCTCGTGCCGGTCGTCCTGCTCCTGGGCCTGGCCTGCCAGCCCCAGGAGGCGCCCAGGGTCTACTGCCCCTGGGAGGAAGGTCTCACCCTCGCCTACGAGGATCCCTCCCAGCCCCAGCCCCAGCGCAGCGCCAATCGCCTGCAGGTGCGGGTGGCCAAGGCCGCCATCACGCCCGGACCCCCGAGCCTCATCCAAGTGGACGTCACCAGCCTGCAGGGGCAGTGGTCGGTCACCCTCAAGCACCAGGATGGCGGCGTCTCCCTCCTGACCAGCCAGGGCCAGGTGCTGTCTGTCTCCCTGCCCGCTGGGTTTCCGGTCACCACGGCCTGGACGGACGGTGGCACGGCATTCCGCGTCCTCGGACGCACCGCCTGGGATGGCGCGGGCCTGCTACCCGCCACTGCCGATCCTGTGGGGATCTGGGTGGAGGCCCAACCGGCCCAGGGCCCCCGGCGCCGGACGCTCTACCTGCCCAACCTGGGCGAGGTCGAAGTTCGGGAGGAGCGCGCCGGCACCTGGGTCACGGTCCAGCGGCTGGTGTCCTACGGCTTCACTGATCTGCCCACGCTCAAGCGTCCCTGACCGTCCTGCCCGGAGCCGACATGGCCGAACCCACCACCGCCCCCGAAAACCTCGAGATCGCCCTGCCCCCGGGCGCCGAGAAGGGCATGGTGCGGGACAATCTCGAGGTGATCTGCTTCGCAATGGTGCTGATCCTGTTCTTCAAGGCCTTCGTGGGCCAGCAGTTCAAGATCCCCTCGGCCTCCATGCGCAACACGCTGATGATCGGGGACCACCTGCTGGCCAACAAGTTCATCTTCGCCACTCCCCAGTGGGGCTGGGAGGAGACGCTGTTCCCCATGCGCAGCGTGAAGCGCGGTGACATCATCGTCTTCCGCTGGCCCCTCGACCGCGACCAGGACTACGTGAAGCGCTGTGTGGCCACCGCCGGCGATACGCTGGAGATGCGCAACAAGCGGCTCTATGTGAACGGCAGGCAGGTGACGGGCCCCTTCGAGCACATGTTCGGCCGCAGCCCGGAAGGCCCCACGCCCGGCCCCTGGCCGCCCACCCGCGATGCCGGGGAAGTCGAGCGTCCCGTGGGTCTCTGGCGGCACGCCGATCCCGAGGTACTGGCGCTCCACAGCAACAACCAGATGCAGGCCATGAACAGCCTCCGCCAGGACAGCTTCAAGGACAACATGGGCCCTGTCACCGTGCCCGCGGGTCATGTCTTCGCCATGGGCGACAACCGCGACAACAGTGAGGACAGCCGCTACTGGGGCTTCCTGCCCGTGGATCACCTGCGCGGCCGCCCTTTCCTCGTCTGGTGGAGCTTCAAGGAAGGCGACAGCGACAACGACAACGGCCGCGTGCCCACCGGCCCCCAGGACGTCGCTGGCGACTTCATCGACACCGCCCGCCACTTCTTCACCCGCACCCGTTGGGAGCGGACGGGGACGATTCCTGAGTAGCACCAGCCTGGGCCGCCTTGCCCTGGCTGCCCTGGTGGCAGCCGCACCGCTCGGCGCCTGGGGCGACAAGGGCCACCGGGTGGTCTCGTCCCTCGCCCTGCGCTCCCTGCCCCTCGAACCCCGGGCCTGGTTCCAGGGACGCGAGGCAGAGGTCTGCGACCACGCTTCCGACCCCGACCACTGGAAGCGGGATCGCAAGGAGGGGCCGCGCCACTTCATGAACTTGGAGCCCTACGGCGGACCGGACCATCTGCCCCGCACGCTGGAGGAGGCCCAGGCCAGGCTAGACGGCGACTTCACCCGCCGCGGCGTGGTGCCCTGGATCATCCAGGACCGCTGGCGCGACCTGGTGGCTGCCTTCCGCGCGGGTGATCCCGCCAAGGTGGCCTTCGCCACGGCCATCCTCGGGCACTACATCGCCGACGCCCACGTGCCCCTGCACACCACCGACAACCACGACGGCCAGCGCACCGGCCAGAAGGGCGTCCACAGTCGCTGGGAGAGCGGTCTGGTGGCACGGAACATCGGCCCCGAGGACCTGACGGTGCTGCCCGCCGGGCCCGACCAGGCCTTCCTCGGCCGCCCCTGGGACTGGCTCCGGGCCTCCCACGCGCTCATGCCCCAACTGATGGAGGACGACCGCGACGCCGACCGCACCACCCCCCTGAGTGGCCGGGGCAGACGGCGCACCGCCGCCTACTGGACGATCTTCCGGGCCAAGCAGGGCCCGGTCGTGCAGCAGCAACTCCAGCTCGCCGCCCAGCACCTCGGCGACGCCATCCTCAACGCCTGGATTGCGGCAGGGAAACCTCCGGTCGAGCCAGCCCCCTAATTACACCCGGGAGCAGACCTGAGTCACCGTGACTCCTCCCACCGCTTGCGCTCCAGCCACACCTGCTGGTCCTTGCCGCGGGCATCCTTGCCGCGCCAGTGGAGCTTGAGGGGACCCTGGGCGTCCTTCTTCTGCACAGAGACGCCGGCGCCTTCGCCGGTGCGGAGGAGGTGCAGCAGGCCCTCAACGCTGAGCACCTGGGGCAGGAAGGGCAGCGGCAGCTGGGACAGGTAGGCGGCGCGCTGGTCGAGCTTCTGGCGGGGCACCTGCAGCCGGTAGCCAGAGGCGGCGTCCCCCTCCAACAGCAGCAGCCGCTCCCCGGGCGCGTGCAGCTCGAGGATGAGCCTCCCGCTGGCGGCTTCCATGAGCAGACTCAGGGTGCCCACGCCCTCCCCATCGGCGCCCGCGTAGCCCCAGCCGTACTGGGCCCGCACGGGCGCCACTGGCGCAGGCGCGACCACCGGGGGCGGGGACTGGAGCGGCATCACTGGTCGTCCTCGTCGTCATCCGGTTTCACGGCGGGGGCGGCTGGAGTCGGCAGGGGTGCCTCCAGCTTCGCGGCCTGTTCCTTGGCGATGCGGATGCGCAGGTCCCCCAGGCGCTTCTCCAGGGCGGTCCGGTCGGGGAACACGAAGGCCAGGGCCCGGTCCCACTGCTCGGCGGCTTCGGTCAGCTTGCCCTGCTTCACCAGGACCTCGCCCAGGTGCTTGCGCACCTCGGGGCTGAATGGGCTCAGCTCCGCGGCGCGCCGCAGGGTGGCCTCCGCTTCGGCGACACGGCCCAGCTTGAACTGGGCCCAGCCCAGGCTGTCCACCACGTTGCCATTGTCCGGCGTGGCCTTGGCGCTGGCCTCGATGAGGGTGGCGGCCTCCTCCAGGTCCCGGTCCTGCTCCAGCAACAGGTAGCCGAGGTTGTTCTGAACCAGCGGGTTGGCCGGTTCCAGGGCCTGGGCCTGCCGCAGCACGGCCAGGGACTCGGCGTGCCGGTCAAGCTGGTCGTAGGCCTGGCTCTGCATGATCAACATGTCCACGCGGCGCACTGGGGAGAGGGTGCGGGCCCGCTCCAGGGCCTCGAGGCACTTGTCCCAGCGCTGGAACTCCTGCCAGAGGGCGGCCATGCCCTCGAGGTGCAGCTGCTCCAGCGCGGCCCGCGTCTCCTTGCGGGAAAACAGCGCGTATTCGAGATACTTGGGCGGAAGCTTGGCCGCCTGCTGGAAGAAGGGCACCTTCGGATACCGGGCGATGCCCTCCTTGAGGGCATCCAGGCCGCTCTTCCAGTCGTTCAGGCTGATGAGGGCCTGGGTCTTGAAGACCTGGGCTTCCCCATCCGTGTGCGGCCGGGGGCGCCGCTCTTTCAGGAAGGCCAGCAGGGCCTTGCCCTTGCCCTGGAGCAGGAGGGATTCCGAGTACAGCATCGGCACGCCATCCGCAATCCACGGGGGTTCAATCTCCTGGGCCACGATGCCGCGGAGGCGACGTTCGGCCTCATCAAAGCGGCCCAGGTTCATGAGGGCCCGCGCCGTGTGGAAGGTGAGGGTGGGGCTGGGTTTCAGCGCCTCGGCCTTGGCCAGGGTCTCCAGGGCCGCGGCCCAGCGGGCGGTCTGGATGCGCACCAGGGACACGTTCTCCCATAGCCCGGACTCTTGGGGGACATGGCTGGCCAGGAGCAGGAAGCTCTCCTCGGCGTGGGCCAGGTAGCCCGCCTTGATCTGCTCCCGGGCCAGCTCCTCGAGCAGCCGGAGGTGGCGGTCCTCTGGACGCCGGGTATTGAGCGCCAGCAGGGCCTCCCGCTTTCCCTCGTAGTTCTGGGTGGCGCGGGCGTGGATGAAGGCCCGCTCCCAGGCCGGATTGAAGCCCGGACGCAGGCGGCCCAGCCGCAGCCAGGCCCGCAGGGCCCCTTCCCCGTCCTTGACCATCTCGGAGGCCTCGCCAAGGCGCGCCCACAGCTCCGGATCCTGGGGCAGGCGGAGGGTGGCGGCCTTCAATTCCTTGATGGCCTCCGGCGCCAGGGACTCGTCCTTCTGGGCGCGCTGGAACTGGAGCAGGGCCAGGTGGGCCTGGGCCTCCGCGCTCTGCGGGGCCAGCTCTACGGCCTTCCTCGCGGGTGCCACGGCGGCGTCGGGATTCTGGGCCTCCTGGAGGGCCTCGGAGAGCCGCAGGTGGGCCTCGGCGCTCTCGGGGACCTGGGCCAGCACCCTCCGGTAGAGGGCCGCCGCCGCGGCGGGATCGGCCCCGAAGCCCCGCAGCTGGAGGGCCCGGGCCTGGAGCATGAGGGCGCGGACATCCTCCGCGGAGGCCGGGGCTCCTGCGAGGAGCACCGCGAGCAGCATACAGCGCAGGTCAGACACGGACGGACTCCTGGTGGAGCAGGGCGAGGAGCCTGGCATGGGGGGATTCCCAGGCCTCTGGGGGGAGCGCCCGCTGCACGGCGGGTTCGCCCAGTCGCGGGAGCACACACTGGATCTCGATGGCGGCAGCATTCTGGGTGGAACCGGACGCGTGCACCGCCTTCTTGTCCCGGGCCAGGAACGGCAGGCAGTCGGCCCAGGGTGCCACCTGCGGCGTCAGGGGCGCCAGGCACCGGACCAGCGGCTCGAGCAGCGCAGGAGGGAAGGGCTTCAGGCCCTGTTCCTCCGCCAGGAGACAGGAGCCGAGGAGGCCCAGCCCCACGGCCTCGCCGTGCAGCAGCCTGTAGCCGGAAGCCGCCTCTAGGGCATGGCCCAGGGTGTGGCCGAGGTTCAGCAGGCGGCGCTCCCCGGCCTCCCGGGGATCCCGGTGCACCACGCCCGCCTTGAAGGCCAGCGCGCGCTCCACCCAGGCCACCTTCAGGGGGGCCCCCTGGAGCATCTCCTGGGCCCAGGCCAGCTCCCCCTGGATCAGGGCGGTCTTCACCAGCTCCCAGAGGCCGTTCTGCAGGTGCCGCTCCGGCAGCCCGGCAAGGAGGTCGGTGCAGGCCACCAGGCGGCGCGGCGCATGGAAGGCGCCCACCAGGTTCTTGCCGGCCGAGAGATCCGCGGCGGTCTTCCCGCCCAGGGCGGCATCGGCCATGGCCAACAACGTGGTGGGCCAGACCTGCCACGCGATGCCGCGCATGTAGAGCGCGGCCGCTAGGCCGGTCAGGTCGGACAGCACGCCGCCGCCCAGGGCCACCACGGTGGCGTCCCGGTGAAGGGGGATCCGGGCCCAGTGCTCCAGCCAGGGGATCACCGTGCGCAGCTTCTTCTCCTCCTCCGGCACCGACACCCACAGGGCGTGTTCGGGTTCGGGCATGGCCGCCCCGGCCCAGGCTTCGCGCAGCCGCTGGTCGCCCACCAGGGTCCAGGGCCCCTCCGGGAGCAGTTCCCGGTCGGGGGCTTCCAGGAGGAAGACCTCTGTGGCGAACCCGGACGGCGTGGCCAGCCTCACTGGCGGCCCTTGAGCGTGGCCTCGGCCTTCATGAGTTCCTCGCCCCGCAGCCACTGGATCACGGCCTTGTCCCCGGGCTTGAAGGCGCCCAGGGCTCCCATGAAGTCATAGACGTTTTTCACGGGCTTGTCGCCGAACTGGATGAGGATGTCGCCGGCCTGCATGCCGATGGTCTCCGCCGTGGAGCCCTTCGAGACGCCGTTGATGCGGAAGCCCTTGGGGTTGTCGGCATAGTCGGGGATGGAGCCGAAGGCGATGCGCATGGGGCCGCCGTCGCCCCGGGAGGGCAGCTTGGCGGTCTCGGGATCGAAGGCGGGCAACGTGTCCGTGTTGGCCAGATCCAGCGACACGGCCTTGCCGAAGGCCACCAGCTTCACCATGCCCGGGAAGTTGATGCGGTCCGCGGTGTCGGTGGGCCGGTGGTATTCCCCGTGGATGCCGGTAAAGAAGAAGAAGGTGGGGATCTTGGCCTGGGAGAAGCTCATGTGGTCCGAGCCGCCAACGGCCGCGCCCACGTCGGCGGTCACGGCAAAGCCCTTCGGCACGAACTTCTGGGCGGCCTCCACGGCGGCCTTCGAGGCCCCCAGACCGCCCATCATCAGCTTGGGCGCCTTGAGGTCGAGACGGCCCACCATGTCGAAGTTGAGCATGAACTTCACGGTCTCCAGCGGCTGCGTCGGGTGCTGCACCCAGTATTGGGAGCCCAGCAGGCCCTCTTCCTCGCCCGCGAAGTGCAAGAGCAGGATGGAGCGCTTCGGCCGCGCCTTCTTCAGCTCCCGGGCAAGCTCCACCACCATGGCCGTGCCGGAGGCATTGTCGTCGGCGCCAGGGTGCACCTGCCCGCGGGCATCGGCACCGCCCATGCTGTGGCGCTCGCCCATGCCGAGGTGGTCCATGTGGGCGCCCAGGGCGATGAATTCCTTGCGGAGCTTGGGATCCCGCCCGGGGATCACCGCCACCACGTTCGGCACCTGGGCCTCCTCGCGGCGGAGCTTCAGCTCCAGGGAGAGCGCGGTCCAGGGGGCCTGGATGAAGTCCTGGCTCGCGGGCTGCCCCGTCTCCTTGATGCGCTTGAACCGGGCCGCCAGGTCGCCACAGGCGTTGCCCAGGGACTCCGTGGTCATGCCCAGCACCGGCACGTCCACCTTCACGGGGCCCTCTTCCCGCTGCAAGGGCCGCAGTCCGTTCTCCTCCAGCACGATGACGCCGGCCACCTTGGCGGTCTCCAGCTTCTTCAGTCGGGCCAGGAGGCTCCGCTCCCCGCGGGGAAGGTGCGAGAAGGCATCGAGATCCGGCACCGTGCGGGAGATCACGGCGACGCGATCCTTCAGGTCGATGCCGGCCAGGTCGTCGTAGCCGCCGGGGATCTGCACGCCGTAGCCAAGGAAAGCCAGGGCCTTGCCGCGGAAGCTGGCATCCCCGCTGAGGCCGAGGGCCTCGATGTCCTTGCCCCACACCAGGGACCGGGGGCTGTCGCCCTGGATGAGCGAGGCTTCCTGCCGCTCGCGGACCACCTTGGCGATGAATGGGAAGCGCTGGATCTGGGTCTTGAGGCCCAGCGCCTTGAGCTCGCTTTCGATGCGTCGGGCGGCCTGGTCGAGTTCGGGATAGCCGTTGCCCCGACCCTTCAGCTCGGGCGAGGCCAGGTAGGTGACGGCACGACGCAGGCGCTTCTCGGTGGCCGCATCGGCCTTCGAGGCGGGAGCCTGGGCTTGGGCCACGAGGGTGGCGGCAAAAAGGATGGGCTTCCAGGCAATCATCTCGTCTCCGGGCGATCCTCCAGTTTACATGAGCCCCGCGCCCGCTCCGCAGGCTCATCCCTGGTCCTGGATCAGGGTTGGCGCGGGATTCTCCACGTCCTGTGGGAGAATGGGCCCATGTCCGAACAGGGAGCCTTCTTCCAATCCGACCAGGCGGATGAACGCCCCCTGCGCCACGCCCTGCTCTGGCGGCTGGCGGGCTACCTGCGCCCGCAGTGGCTCTCCCTGCTCATCCTGCTCGTCCTCATGGCTCTGGGCGCCTTCCTCGAGGTGCTGCCCTCGGAGCTGACCCTGCGGCTCATCAACCGCTTCATGGGCGAGGGCAGCCTGAAGGGGGCCGGCCCCATGGTGGCCGGCTTCTTCGGTGTACTCATCGCCGGATTCCTCGTGAGCTTCGCCCGCTACTTCCTGCTAGCCAAGGTGGGCCAGCGGGCCATGCTGGACCTCCGCGTCCAGCTCTTCGCGCACCTCATGGGGCGCAGTACGGACTTCTTCCACCGGAACCCTGTGGGCCGCCTCATGACCCGCGTCACCAGCGACGTCCAGAACCTGAACGAGATGTTCGCCTCGGGCTTCGTGGCCATCGTGGGGGATGCGCTGTCCCTCCTGGCCATCGTGGCCTGGATGTTCTGGACCCATCCCGGCATGGCCACGGTGGCCCTGGTGATCCTGCCCTTCCTGCTCGTGGCCACCGAGTTCTTCCGCCGCCGCGCGGGCGAGGCCTTCCGCGAGACCCAGCGGCGCTACGCCGCCATCAATGCCTTCCTCCAGGAACAGATCTCGGGCATGGGCCTCGTCCAGATCAACGCCCAGGAGCAGCGCAGCGACCAGCAGTTCAAGGTCCTCAACGAGGACTACTTTCAGGCCTTCCTCCGCACCATCTTCGCCTACGCGGTGTTCTTCCCCGTCGTGGAGCTCATCACCTCGGGCACCCTGGCCGCGCTCATCTTCTACGCGGGCATCAAGCTCAAGGCCGGTGCCATCACCTGGGGCCTGCTGCTGGCTTTCATCCAGCAGTCGAGCCGTTTCTTCCGCCCCATCCGCGAGCTGGCGGAGCGCTACAACGTCATGCAGACCGCCCTGGCCTCCAGCGAGCGCATCTTCCGCCTGCTGGACAACCGCGAGGAGATCCCCGAGCTGCCCGGGGCCAAGCCTGCCGCCTTCACCCGGGAGATCCGCCTCGAAGGCGTGACCTTCGCCTACGAGGCGGGCGGCCGGAAGGTCGTGCGCGAGCTCAGCGGCGTCATCCCCAGGGGCCGCCGGGTCGCCGTGGTGGGCCACACGGGGGCCGGCAAGAGCACCCTGATCAACCTGCTCATGCGCTTCTACGACGTGAGCGAGGGCCGCATCACCGTGGACGGCGTGGACACCCGCCACCTCACCCTGCGCAGCCTCCGCGACCTCTTCGGGCTGGTGCTCCAGGATGTGTTCGTCTTCTCCGGCACCCTGCGCGACAACATCGTGCTGGACCGTCCCTTGGATGACAGCCGCCTCGCCTCCGTGCTGGACCAGAGCCAGCTGAAGGATCTGGTGGACCGTCTGCCCCAGGGCCTGGAGACGCAGGTGGGCGAGCGGGGCCAGAAGCTCAGCGCCGGCGAGCGCCAGCTGCTGGCCTTCGCCCGCATGCTCTACCTGGAACCCGCGGTGCTGTTGCTGGACGAGGCCACCGCCAACATCGACTCGGAAACCGAAGCCAAGATCCAGACCGTCATCGAGCGCGTGAGCCACCGCCTCACCACCTTCACCATTGCGCACCGCCTCTCGACCATCCGCGAGGCTGACGAGATCTGGGTCATGGATCAGGGTGCCATCGTCGAGCGCGGCACCCACGACGGTCTCATCGCCCAGGACGGCGTCTACGCCAAGCTGGTGAAGCTGCAGTTCGCGGAGGGGGAGGCGGCCTAGGCATACTGTTCCAGATGCTCAGCCTCCCGCCCCTCTACCCCATCACCGACGCCACACGCACGGAGCCCCTGTCCGCGCAGGTCCGTCGCCTGGGCGAGGCGGGCTTTCCGCTGGTGCAGTTCCGGGGCAAGCCGCTTGACGCAACGGCTCAGTGGGAGGAGCTCCGCAAGGCCCTGCTGGAGTCCGCCGCCAACGGCGGCTGGCCCATGGTCTGCGTGAATGACCGGGCGGATCTGGCGATCCTCGCCGCCCGGGAGGGGCTCGCGCCCTGGGGTCTGCACCTGGGCCAGGAGGACCTGCCCGCGGGGGAGGCCCGGGCCCTGCCGGGACTGGGCGGACTCCACCTCGGCGCCTCCACCCACGAGGCTGGCGAGTGGGCGGCGGTGAGTCCCGCCTGCGACCATGCCGGGGTGGGCCCCTTCCGGGGCACGCCCTCTAAAGCCGACCATGCGCAGCCCATTGGCCTCGACGGGCTCCGCGCGGGCTGCGCGGCCCTCCGTGCCCAGGGCATCGCCCCCATCGCCATCGGCGGCCTGACCTTCGCGGACGCCCCGCCCTGCTTCGAGGCAGGGGCCGAGTCCCTGGCCATGGTGGGCGAGATCCACCGTGCCGCAGACCCCGCCGCCCTGGGCTGGGCGGTCCAGCTGGAGCGCTGGCGCGTCCGCCGCCCCTTCCGCCTCGGCCAGGGCTTGGTGTTGCTCGGTGGCAGCGGCGGCGGCAAGACCTCCCTGGGACGGCAGCTCGCCTTCCGGCTGGCCCTGCCCTTCCATGACCTGGATGAGGTCATCGAGGCGCACACGGGCTGGCCC
>NZ_JBATQW010000033.1:0-5255 GCF_049292215.1 Geothrix sp.
CTCCACCACGGCGGTGGCGCCGCTGTTGCGCACGCAGAAGCGGTCGCCGGCGAGGCCCCGGGCGAAGAACCGCCCGGCGGTGGCCCCGTAGAGTGCGCCGTTGCCAAGGATGGCGTTCTCTTCGGGCGTGTAGGTGGACCGGGAGCCGGGCCGCAGCACCAGGGTGCCGCCGGACATGGACTTGCCCACGGAGTCGTTGGCCTCGCCCAGCAGCTTCACGTGCAGGCCCTCCGTGAGGAAGGCCCCAAAACCCTGGCCCGCGCTGCCGCTGAAGGTGATGCGCAGCAGGCCGTGCACGGCGGGATCGGCGCCGGTGCGGCGGCGCTCGCGGACGCCCTGGGCGATCTCGCCCGAGAGCGTGGCCAGTACCCCGCGGTCCTCGGTGCCGATGGGGAAGGTCAGCTCGTGCTCGCCGCCGAGATCGAGGAAGGTCCGCGCGGCCGCCACCAGCTGCTGGTTGAGCAGGCCCACGCCCTCGGGGACGACCACGATGGCCTCGCCAACCTCCGGGGCGGGGGCTTCCAGGAACGCGGAGAGGTCCAGCTTCCGGTCATGCACGAAGGTGGCGTGGGCGGGGGCGATGGTCAGCAGGTCGGTGCGGTCCTGCAGCTCGGCGAGGCCGCCCACCCCTAGGGTGGCCAGGTGGCGGCGCACGTCCTCGGCCAGGTGGGTCAGCATGCGCAGGATGGCCTCGGGGCTGCCGGTGTAGCGGGCCTTGAACTTGGGATCGTGGGTGGCGATGCCCGCGGGGCAGGTGTTCTTCTCGCAGATGCGGGCCATCATGCAGCCCTCGGCCACCAGCAGCAGCTTGCCGAACTCGAAGCCCTGGGCCCCCAGGATGGCGGCCGTGACAATGTCCTTGCCCGTAAGCAGGCCGCCGTCCACCCGCAGCTCCACCTGGTCGCGGAGGTGGTTCTCGCGCAGGGCCCGGTGGGCCTCCATGAGCCCGAACTCCCAGGGCAGGCCCGCGTGCTTCATCGATCCCAGCGTCGCGGCGCCGGTGCCGCCATCACCGCCGGCGATGTAGATGATGTCGGCGCCCGCCTTGGCGACGCCCATGGCGATGGTGCCGATGCCCGTGCCCGAGACCAGCTTCACGCTGATCTTGGCGACGGGGTGTAATTGCTTCAGCTCGTAGATGAGCTCCTTCAGGTCCTCGATGCTGTAGATGTCATGCAGGGGCGGCGGCGAGATGAGGTCCACGCCGGGGAGCGAGAATCGGGCCCTGGCGATGGTGGCGTCCACCTTCACCTTCATGAGCTGGCCGCCCTCGCCGGGCTTGGCGCCCTGGGCCACCTTGATCTGGATCTCCTGGCCCGAGACCAGATACTCGGCCGTGACACCGAAGCGCGCCGAGGCCACCTGCTTGGTGCTGGCCGTGAGGCCGTCGGTCCAGTAGAAGGGGTTCTCGCCGCCCTCGCCGCTGTTGCTGCGGCCTCCCGCGGCCTCCATGGCCAGGATGAGGTCGCGCTGACTCTCGGCGCTCACGGCGCCGAAGGACATGGCGCCCGCGCCGAAGCGGGCCAGGATCTCCGAGCGGGGCTCGACCTCCGGCAGGGGCAGGGGATCGGCCGCCTCGCGAAAGGCCAGGAGGTGCCGGGGATTGATGGGCTCGTCGGCCTTCAGGGAGGCCAGGTACTCGCGGTACAGCTCGGTGGCCTCCGGCAGTTCCGGATCCAGGGCCACCAGTTTGTGGACGAGGCGGGAGCGCGCCGTGGTCATGCCGTGCTTCTCGCCCTCGTCGGGCTTGCCGGATTCCCGAAATTGGTGCGTATGGAGGAGCTTGTCCGCGAAGCCGGACTGGGCTGCGTATCCGGTTTTCAGCAGCACGTCGCCGGCCAGTTCCTCGTAGCCGATGCCGCCAATGGGGCTGGCATGGCCGGGGAAGAAAATCTCCATGAGCTCGGGCCCAAGGCCCACTGCCGTGAAGAGCTTGGCGCTCATGTAGCTCTGCACCACCGAGATGCCGCACTTGGCCATGATCTTGAGCAGGCCCGCCTCCAGGGCGGAGATGAGGTTTTGCTCGCGCTGGTCCGGCGTGAGGTGGGCGAAGGTGGGGTGCTCGTCCCGGCGGGCGATCTCGAGGGCCAGGGCGGGGCAGACCGCCGAGGCGCCGAAGCTGATGAGGGCGGCCACGTGGTGGGAGGTGCGGGCCTCCGAGGTCTGCATGACGATGGAGGCGTTGAGGCGCAGACCCGACTCGTTGAGCGTGTGCACCACGGCCCGCAGGGCGATGAGGCCCGGGATGGGGGGCTGCTCCACGGTGGCGTCCTGGTCGCTCAGGATGACCACGGTGGTGCCGGTCTCCACGGCCCGGCGCACGTCCGCCGCCAGCTGCTCGATGGCCGCGTGGAAGCCGCGGATGCCGTCCACCCGGCGGAACAGCATGGGAAAGCTGCGGGGGATGATCTGGGATTCCGAGGGCCGCAGCGTCTGCATGCGGTTCAGGAAACGCATCTGGCCCAGGTCGAGGATGGGGCGAGGCAGCTCCAGGGCCTCGTTCAGGGGCACCAGATCCTTGGGGAAGAAGATGTTCGGCGCCCGGCCCAGGAACACCCGCAGGTCCGTGATGTTGCCCTCGCGGAGGTAGTCCAGGGGAGGGTTCGTGACCTGGGCGAAGTGCTGGTAGAAGTAGTCGAAGAAGGGCCGGGGCTGGGAGGAGAACACATTGGGCCGGGCCGTGTCGCCCATGGAGCCGATGGCCTCCTTCCCCGTGGCCACCATGGGGTAGATCATCTTCTCCAGCTCCTCCCGGGAGCAGGTGAACAAGGTCTTCCGGAACACGCTGACAGGTCCCGTGGTGGCCTCTTCATCCGGCAGGGAGCCGATGGGCGTGGCGCGGGGATCGAAGGCCGCGTAGCGGTTCTCGCGGGACTGGCTGGCGTCGCGGAAGTTCACCTTGCCCGTGGCCAGGTTCAGCTTCACCCCCGTGCCGGCGTAGACGATGCCCTTCTTCTCGACCCGGACCTCGTCCACAGGGAAGGCGCCAGCCTCGGAGGCCAGGATGAAGCGGTCGTCGGTGAGGGTCCACCGGGCGGGCCGGAAGCCGTTGCGGTCGAGCCGCGCGCCCACGGTGATGCCGTCGGAGAACATGATGATGGCCGGGCCGTCCCAGGGCTCCATGGCCCGGCTCCAGAAGGTGTAGAAGTCGTTCTGCCCCTCGGCGGGGGGCATCATGATGGCGAGGATGTCCTCCATGTTCGGGATGCTGCTGCGGTAGAGCAGGGCCTCGGCGATCTCGTTGAGGCTGCCCGAGTCGCTGATGGAGCCGTGGGTGACGAGCTGATCGGCCTTGAGCCCGATGGACATCTCCCGGGAGATGGCGCGGGAGCGGTTGCCGGCGATGGTGTTGATCTCGCCGTTGTGGGCGATGAGGCGGAAGGGCTGGGCCTTGTCCCAGGAGGTCCGCGTGTTGGTGCTGAAGCGGCGGTGGATCAGCGCGAAGCGGGTGGCGTAGCGGGGATTCTGCAGATCCAGGTAGAAGCGGTCGAGGTCGGCGGAGCGGGTGAGGGCCTTGTAGACGATGGTGCGGGCCGACAGCGAGGCGAAGAAGAACTCGTTCTTGATGCCCGCCTCGGACAGCTTGGTGCGCAGCACCTGCTTGGCGTTGTAGAGCAGCTTCTCGAAGGAGGCGTCCGTGCGGCAGTGGGCGGGGCGGCGGATGATGGCGTGGCGCAGGGAGGGCAGGGTGCGGCGGGCGTCCTCGCCCAGCACCGCGGGGTTGACCGGCACTTCGCGGAAGGCCAGCACCTTGAGGTCGAAGAAGTCGAAGGTGGCCCGGAAGATGGAGAGGGCCTCCTGGAGCCGCAGCAGGTCCGGCGGGGCCAGCAGGCTGGCCACGGCGATCTCGCCGGGCCGGTAGCCCAGCAGCTCGAAGGGGATGTCAGTCATGACGCCGGCGCCATCGCTGGACACTTGGTCCGCGGCGCAGCCACCCCGGTGTTCGACGCATCTCAGGGCGTGGAGGGCATCCTTCAGGATCTGGTTGCAGGCCTCTCCGGTGCGGCTGGCGATGAAGCCAACCCCGCACGCATCGTGCTCGTTCCGGGCTGCTCCGCGCATCGGATGTCCTTCGGGATGAACAGAAGGGTACTCCGAAAGCCGGGCCTATGGGATCCCAAGACTTGCTTATGACGGGTGCTGCCACCCTGTGGGAGACTGGTTCCGTCATGACCACCCTCGCCCTCAAATACCGCCCCCGTCTCCTGTCCGACCTCGTGGGGCAGGAGGGCAGTGTGAAGGCCCTGGCCAATGCCCTCAAGCGGGCCAAGGAAAGCGGCAGGATCCACCAGGCCTACCTCTTCGCCGGCGTGCGCGGCACGGGCAAGACCAGCACCGCGCGCATCCTGGCCCGGGCGTTGAACTGCGCGGAAGGCCCCACGGCCACGCCCTGCGGGGTCTGCGATCCCTGCCGGGCCGCGGAGCAGCCGGACAGCAGCCTGGACATCGTCGAGATCGACGCCGCCAGCCGCGCCTCGGTGGCCGACGCGCGCGCCCTGCGCGAGCAGGTGCAGACCCGACCCGCCTTCTGCCGCTACCGGATCTACATCATCGACGAAGTGCACATGCTCAGCACCGAGGCCTTCAACGCCCTGCTGAAGGTCATCGAGGAGCCGCCGCCCCACGCGATTTTCGTGCTGGCCACCACCGAGCTGCAGGACGTGCCGGACACCATCAAGAGCCGGGTGCAGATCTTCCCCTTCCGCCTCATTCCCGTGGGCCTCATCGAGGGCCGACTGAAGCACGTCTGCGAGCAGGAGGGCGTCACCTTCGAGGGCGAGAGCCTGCGCCTCGTGGCCGAGGCGGGGCAGGGCTCCATGCGGGACGCGCTCACCATCCTCGACCGCGTCATTTCTGCGGGCGATGGCAAGGTCCAGGAGGAGGCCGTCCGCGAGCAGCTGGGCATCGTCAGCGCCCACCTGGTGCAGGGCGTGATGTCGGCCCTGGCCATCGGCGACTCCGCGTCCCTGGTGGAAGCCTGCCGTGAATTGAATGAACAGGGCGCCGACTGGGCCACCTTCTGGCGGGAGCTGGTGCTGGCCTTCCGGGACCGCCTGGAGCAGGAGGCCCGCTCGGGCCGGGGGCCGCATGAGCTGCTCCGCTGGGCCCGGATGCTGAACCTCCTGCTGAGCCGCGAGCGCGACCTCCGTGACAGCAGCCTCCCCCGCGTGGTGGTGGAGCTGGCCCTGGTGACGGCCGCCCAGTTGCCCCATCTGGCGCCGCTGGACGCTCTCGTGTCCGGCACGGCCACGGCC
>NZ_JBATQW010000034.1:0-8072 GCF_049292215.1 Geothrix sp.
GCCCCGCGCTGGGTCGAGCCGGACCAGCGGCAGCTGCTCGAGGCCTTCGCCACGCAGACGGCCCTGGCCCTGGAGCGGGCCCTCCTGGCCGAGCAGGGCGCCCTGGACAGGCGCCGGGCGGACGAGGAACGGCTCCGCAACGCCCTGCTCAGCTCGGTCTCCCATGACCTGCGCACGCCGCTGGGCGTCATCACCGGCGCCGTCAGCACGGCCCTGGAGACACCAGACCTGCCCGAACCCGCTCGGCGGGAGCTGCTGCAATCCGCCCAGGAGGAGGCCCAGCGCCTGCACCGACTGGTCAGCAACCTGCTGGACATCACCCGCCTGGAATCCGGAGTCCTCGACCTCCACACCGAATGGATGCCCCTGGAGGAGGTGGTGGGGGCCGCCCTCAACCGCCGGGAGCTGGCCCTGGAGGCCCACCGGGTGCGCGTCTCCCTGCCCGAGGACCTGCCCTTGGTGGCCATGGATGGGGTGCTCATGGAGCAGCTGCTGCTGAACCTCCTGGACAACGCCCTGAAGTACTCACCGCCGGGATCACCCGTGGACATCAAGGCCTGGGCCGCCGGGAAATCGCTCACGCTCTCCATCGCCGACCAGGGGCCGGGCATCCCCGCCGGGGAGGAGGAGCGGATCTTCGAGAAGCTGGCCCGGGGCCAGGCCGCCTCGAACCGGCCCGGAGCCGGGCTGGGGCTGGCCATCTGCAAGGGCATCGTGACGGCCCACCACGGGCGCATCCAGGCCGTGAACCACCCCCAGGGCGGCGCCCAGTTCCTGGTGACCCTGCCCCTGGGGACCCCGCCAGCGATGCCGGAGGAGGCCCCATGACCGGCCAGGGCGCCCTCATCCTGCTGGTGGAGGACGAGCCGCAGATGCGCCGCTTCCTCCGGGTGGCGCTGGAGGGCAGCGGCTACCGCTACCTGGAGGCGGGCACCGGCCAGGAAGGTCTGGCCCTGGCCGTCCAGCATCGGCCCGAGGCGATCCTCTTGGACCTGGGCCTGCCGGACATGGATGGCCTCGACCTCGTCACCCGCCTGCGGGAATGGAGCCGCATCCCCGTGATCGTGATCTCGGCCCGGGGCCAGGAGACGGACAAGGTGGGCGCCCTGGATGCCGGCGCCGACGACTACCTCACCAAGCCCTTCGGCACCCGCGAGCTGCTGGCCCGCGTGCGCGTGGCCCTGCGCCATGCGGGTCCGGAAGCCCAGCAGGAGCCGGTGTTCGTCCTGGACCACTGGCGCGTGGACCTGGCCAAGCGCCAGGTGCTGGTGGACGGGAAGGAAGTGCACCTGACGCCCCTGGAGTACAGCCTCTTCACCACCCTCATCCGCCACGCCGGGAAGGTGGTCACCCACCGCCAGCTGCTGAAGGAGGTCTGGGGTGGCGCCGCCGGGGCCCAGCCCCTGTATCTCCGCGTCTACATGACGCAGCTGCGGCACAAGCTGGAGGCGGAACCCTCGCGGCCCAAGTACCTCCAGACCGAGCCGGGCGTGGGCTACCGGCTACGGACGGAGAATTAGACGAGGCCCGCCCTTTCGTCCCGGCGCGTCGCAACCTTCGCCGCGAGGCCGGCCAGGCCGATGAGGCCGATCATGTTCGGGAACACCTGCAGCGCGTTCATCATGTCGCCCCAGGCCCACACCGCGGTGGGCTTGGCGATGGCGCCGAAGGGGATGAGCAGGCAGTAGACCCAGCGGTAGGCCTTCGTGGCCCGGGGCCCGACCAGGTACTCCAGGGCCTGCTCGCCGTAGAAGGCCCAGCCGATGAGGGTGGTGTAGCCGAAGAGGAAGGCGCAGAAGGCCACGATCCAGCCTCCCACCGTGGGCATCACCGTGTTGAAGGCACCGGCCACCGCCGCCGTGCTGGTGAGGCCCTCGCCCCCGGCGCGGGTCAGGGCGATGGACTGCTGCGCCACGCCGCTCACCAGGATGGTCAGGGCGCTGATGGACGAGGTCACGCAGGAGACGATGAAGGTCTCCATCACCGCGTGCAGGCCCTGCTGCTCGGGCCGATCGCTCTGGGCCGTGCCGTAAGCCACCGCCGCGGTGCCGTAGCCCGCCTCGTTGGCGTAGACGCCCCGGGCCACACCGTAGCGCATGGCCATCATCACTCCCAGGCCCGCGGCCGTGCCGCCGGCGGCCTGCAGGGAGAAGGCTTCGCGGAAGACCAGGGCCAGCACCGCGGGGAGGGCCGCGGCGTGCGCCACGAGCACGATCAGGCCCCCGGCCAGGTAGAGGCCCACCTTGAGCGGCGCCAGCTTCTCCGCAGCGCGGCCGATGGCCTTGATGCCGCCGATGATGACGGCCCAGGTCAGGACGCCCACGGCCAGACCCACCCCGAGCGAGGTCCGCGACACGGCGCCCAGCCAGGGCAGCACCACCTCGCCGGTGGGCAGCACGTGGCTCAGGGCCACGCCAATGCTGTTGGGCTGGGAGAAGGGCGTGGTGGTCAGGGCCCCCAGGCAGGCGACCACGGCGTAGAGCCAGGCCAGGGCCGGGGACTTCAGGCCATCCCGCAGGTAGTACATCGGCCCGCTCTTCACGGCGTCCCCCTGGGCCACACGAAAGCGCAGGCCCAGCACCGCCTCGCAGAACTTGATCGCGGTGGCGAAGAAGCCGTAGCACCAGATCCAGAAGAGGGCCCCCGGACCACCGGAGATGATGGCCGTGGCCACGCCCGCGATGTTGCCGGTGCCGATGGAGGCGCCCAGGGCCGTCATGAAGGCCTGGAAGGGCGTCAGCGGGCCATCCTTGCCCTGCGGGCGCGCCGACAGCATGACGCCCAGCGCTTCGCGGAAGCGGCGGACCTGCACGAAGCGCAGGCGCAGCGTGAGGTAGATGCCACCCCCCATGAGGACGAGCAGCACCCAGGGCATGAACAGCCGGTCCGCGGCGCGCTGGATCAGGTCGGAGAGGAGAGGCATGGACAGATCCTACGGGACGAAGGGACTGGCGGGTCAGGGGATTCGCCAGGGGGGCCGGGGCCGCTGGCCTGCGCCCTGAGCTGTCCAGGGGCCCTGTATACTGAGGGTTGTGCTGACCGCAACTCCCGAGGCGCCTCCCGGACGACTCCTGCGGCACGGAACGATCGAGGAGCCCGCCCATGTGTCCCAGCCAGGTGCCCGAAGGCGTGGAGCGGGGCTACATCATCCCCATCGGCGGCGCCGAGGAGAAGGAGCACGACCCCCGCATCCTCAAGCGGTTCGTGGAGCTCTGTGGCGGGGCCAAGGCCGACATCGTGGTGATCCCCACCGCCAGCCGCCTCCCCGACACCGGCAGCCGCTACGAGCGGATCTTCGGGGAGCTCGGCGCGGGCCGAGTGAAGGCCCTGGACTTCGATACCCGCAGGGACTGCTTCGAGGAGAACCGCCTGGCCCGCATGGAGGAAGCCACGGGCATCTTCTTCACCGGGGGCAACCAGCTGCGGCTGACGACCATCCTCGGCGGCACCCCCATGGCGAAGCTGGTGCGCCTCCAGAACGCCCGCGGCGTGCACACGGCCGGCACCTCCGCCGGGGCCAGCTTTCTCAGCGAGCACATGATCGCCTTCGGCCAGGAGGGCGCCATCCCCACCCTGGGCTGCGTGAGCCTGGCGCCGGGCCTGGGCCTCACCAACCGCTTCATCATCGACCAGCACTTCCGGCAGCGGGACCGCCTGGGCCGCCTGCTCTCGGCGCTGGCCTTCAATCCCTTCTCGGTGGGCCTGGGCCTCGACGAGGACACGGCCGCCTTCATCGGCCCCGACAACCTGCTGGAAGTGGAGGGCAAGGGCGGGATCACCGTGGTGGACGCCGCCAACATCGAATACTCCGGCATCGACGAGGCGGATGCGGGCCAGCCCATCTGCCTGCTGGGCCTGACCGTGCACATCCTCGTGGCGGGCGCCTCCTTCAACCTTCACACCCGCAAGGCCTTCCCTGGGCCGGATGCGCGTTCCTGGACCAGTGCCAGCACCTAACCCGGGAGGCCCGATCCTGGACAAGCGGGCCTGGCGTGGCATTCAAGGATCCCGCGGGAGGGGTTGGGCCGTATTGTAGGATTCAGACCAAACCCACCCCGTCAGCCGGATAAGGAAGACTCCATGCGCATCCTCCAGCGATCCGTCTACGTCGGCCCCTCGCTCTACGCCCACTTCCCGGTGATCCGCCTGGAGCTCGATCTGGAGGCCCTGGAGCAGTGGCCCACGGCCCGCCTGGGCAGCGGGTTCATCGATGGCCTGCTCCAGGCCCTGCCGGGCCTCCACGAACACGGCTGCAGCTACGGCGAGCCCGGCGGCTTCGTGCGCCGCATGCGCGAGGACGAGGGCACCTGGCTGGGGCACGTGCTCGAGCACGTGGCCATCGAACTGCAGAACGTGGCCGGCGAGCAGGTGACCTTCGGCAAGACCCGCAGCGCGGAGCGCCCGGGGGTCTATACGGTGATCTACGAATACGCCCAGAAGGAGGAGGGGGTCGAGGCCGGGGAGCTGGCCATGCGCCTGCTCTGCTCCCTTCTGCCCGATGACATCCGGCCCGAGCGCAGCGTGCCCGAGGACTGGGCGTGGGCCACGGCCCGCGACGAGTACATCCGCTACGCCCAGCGCCGGGCCCTGGGGCCCTCCACCATGTCCCTGGTGCGGGCCGCCGAGGACCGCGACATCCCCTGGATGCGCATGAACGAGCAGTCCCTGGTCCAGCTCGGCCATGGCAAGTACCAGCAGCGCATCCAGGCCACCGTGACGGGCCGGACGTCGCACATCGCGGTGGAGCTGGCCGGCGACAAGGAGGAGACCAACAAGATCCTGGCTAGCCTGGGCCTGCCGGTGCCCCGCCAGGAGCTGGCCCAGAGCGAGGAGGCGGCCCTCCGCGCCGCCCGGCGCCTGGGCTTTCCCGTGGTCACCAAGCCCTACAACGGCAACCACGGGCGGGGTATCTCCATCCGCCTCACCACGGACGAGGAAGTGCGCGCGGGCTACCTGGCGGCCAAGGAGCACAGCCGCACGGTCATCGTGGAGACCTTCGTGGAGGGCGACGACCACCGCCTGCTGGTGGTCAACGGCGAGCTGGTGGCCGCCACCCGCCGCACGCCGGGCCACGTGGTGGGCGACGGCGTCCACACGGTCAAGGAGCTGGTGGACGAGGTCAACCGCGACCCCCGCCGCGGCGTCGGCCACGAGAAGGTGCTGACCCGCCTGAGCCTGGATGCCCAGGCCGACCTGATGCTGTCCCGGCAGGGCTTCACGGCGGATTCGATCCCCCCGGAGCGACAGATCGTGCCCCTGCGCTCCACGGCGAACCTCAGCACCGGCGGCACCGCCACGGATGTCACCGACATCATCCATCCCGACAACCGGGACATGGCCACCCGGGCCATCCGGGCCATCGGCCTGGACGTGGGCGGCGTGGACTTCCTCAGCCCCGACATCACCGAGAGCTACCGCAGCGTGGGCGGCGCCATCTGCGAGGTGAACGCCGCGCCGGGCTTCCGCATGCACGTCCACCCCAGCGAGGGCACCCCCCGCGACGCGGCGGGCCCCGTCATCGACATGCTCTTCCCCCACGGGACACCGTCCCGGGTGCCCGTGGCCGGACTCACGGGCACCAACGGCAAGACCACCACGGCCCGCATGCTGGCGCACGTGGCCAAGATGGCGGGCTACACCCCGGGACTCACCACCACCGACGGGGTCTACATCAACGGCCAGCGCACGGTGGAAGGCGACATGACCGGCCCCGTGGCCACGCGCATGGTCCTGGCCGATCCGCACATCGACCTGGCCGTGCTGGAGATCGCCCGGGGCGGGCTGCTGCGGGCGGGCATGGGCGTCCCCTTCGTGAACGTGGGCGCCGTGCTCAACGTGCAGTCCGACCATCTGGGCCTAAAGGGCATCGACACCCTGGAGCAGCTGGCGGAAGTGAAGCGCATCCTGGTGGAAGTGGCGCGCGACTGCGCCGTGCTCAACGCCGATGATCCCCAGGTGGTGAAGATGTCGGCCTACACGGAAGCCAAGACCATCTGCTACGTCACCATGAATCCCCAGCACACGCTGGTGCGCGAGCACATCCGCGCCGGGGGCCGCGCCTGCGCCCTGGAGGCGGGGGTCAACGGACAGATGATCACCCTCTACGACAAGGGCAGCCACATCCCCCTGCTCTGGACGCACCTGATCCCCGCCACCATGGAGGGCCGCGCCCTGCACAACGTGCAGAACGCCATGTTCGCGGCGGCCATGGCCTTCTCCCTGGGCATCAAGCTGGATGCCATCCGCATGGCGCTGCGCACCTTCGACACCACCTTCTTCCAGGCCCCGGGCCGCATGAACGTCTTCGACAAGCACCCCTTCAAGGTGATCTTCGACTACGGCCACAATGCCCATGCCGTCGGCGTCATGGCCGACCTGGCCTGCGCCCTCGACGTCACGGGCCGGCGCATCGTCGTGCTGGCTGGACCGGGTGACCGGCGCGACGAGGACCTCGTGGCCATCGCCCACACGGTGGCCGGCCGCTTCGACCACTACATCTGCCGCCGGGACGACGGCCTCCGCGGCCGCGACGGGGACGAGGTGCCCCGCATCATGGCCAGGGCTCTGGAGGCCAAGGGAGTGCCCGCCTCTGCCATCAGCATCATCCCGGATGAGCAGGAAGCCACCGACGCCGCCCTGCGCATGGGACAGACCGGGGACCTGCTGCTGGTCTTCGCCGATGCCCTGACCCGGTCCTGGAAGCAGATCATCAAGTTCCGGCCGGATGGCGCACCCCCCACCGTGGCCGTAGCGCCCACCTCCCATGCCTTCGAAACCCCGGCCCCGGGGCCCAGCCAGGAGGAGCCCGTCCTCGAGCTCGAGGGCCTCATCCGGGATGAGCGCGGCGTCCGCTTCGCGCGGGAGAGTGACGACTGAGCGGGATCGGGACCTCCCCCTTCGAGGAGAGTCGCCGGCTCACGGGTCCGAACCTCTGGTTCGGAGCCTGCGGCGCCGTGCTCGAAGCGCCCCTGCCCGGCGGCGGTGCCTCCGCGGCGCTGGCCCGCTGGGAGTGCCTCGTCACCGAGATGCGGCGGCACCTGGGTTGGACCGAAGGCCCGGTGGTGGCACGGTTGCACGCCGGTGGTGCCACCCTGGCCTTCGAGGCGCCGGAGGACCAACTCTTCACGGCAACCGAGGTCAACGAGTGGGCCTGGCAGCAGGCGCTGGAGGAAAAGACAGACCTTGGCTTCCCCCGTCCCTGCGCCCCGGGCCACCCGGCGGTGGGAGATGCCGTCTCGGCGGCGAGGACACTCGCGGCCCTGGCCGCCGAAGAGGCGCGGCCCGCCCTGATGGCCCTGCTGGCGGAGGCGCGCCGGCGCAACCTGCCCTCCCTCCTGGGCGAGGACAGCCTCTCCCTGGGGGCCGGGTGCGGCCATCAGGCTTGGCCCCTGGACGCGCTCCCCGCGCTGGACCAGGTGCCCTGGCCGCGGCTGCACGGCATCCCCACGGTCCTGGTGACGGGCTCCAACGGCAAGACCACCACCACGCGCCTGCTGGCCGCCATGGCCACCGCCCAGGGCTGGACGACCGGCTTCACCTGCACCGATGGCGTCAGCATCGCGGGCGCGCTCGTCGAGGCCGGGGACTACTCCGGCCCCATGGGCGCCAGAGTCGTGCTGAGGGATGCCCGGGTCGAGGCGGCCCTTCTCGAGACGGCCCGGGGCGGCATCCTCCGGCGGGGCCTGGCGCTGGCCGAGACCCCGGTGGCGCTCATCACCAACGTGAGCGCCGACCACTTCGGCGAATACGGCATCCACAGCCTGGAAGACCTGGCCGAGGCCAAGCTCGTGGTGGCCCGTGCCGTGGCTCCCGGTGGCACGCTGGTGCTCAACGCGGACGACCCCCTGCTGGTCGCCCACAGCCGCGGTCTGGACTGCGCGCTCGGCTGGTTCGCGCTGGACGCCGACCACCCGGTGCTGCAGGAACACCGGCGCCTGGGGGGCGCCACCTGCGGCGTGCAGGACGACCACCTGAGCCTCGCCTGGCAGGGCAGCGTCCATGACCTCGGCGCGGTGGCCACCATGCCCCTGAGCGCGGGCGGTCACGCCGCCTACAACCTCTCGAACCTGGCC
>NZ_JBATQW010000035.1:0-129416 GCF_049292215.1 Geothrix sp.
GCATGGGTGTGCTGCACGGCTGCAAGACCCTGCTGCTGCAGAACGACCACGGCCACACGGCCGAGACCGCGAGCATCAGCGCCGGGCTGGACTACCCGGCCCTCGGGCCTGAGCTAGCGGCCCTGGCCCTCGACGGGAAAGTCGAAGTGCGCCGCGCCTCCGATGACGAGGCGCTTGTCGGCGCACGCCAGCTCTGCGAAGCCGAGGGCATCCTGCCGGCCCTGGAGAGCAGTCACGCCCTGGCCCTGCTGCCCGCGCTCGTCGCCGAGGGCGTCGCCACCGTCCTGCTGGGCCTCAGCGGCCGCGGTGACAAGGACCTGTCCACCTACCAGTCGCGTCTGGGGATCTGAGATGAGCCTGAATCCACTGCTGCCCTTCCTCATGGCCGGCGATCCTTCCCTGGATGCGCTGCCCAGCCTGCTTGCCGAAGCCAAAGCCCTGGGCATCCCAGCCATCGAACTCGGTCTGCCCCACTCGGACCCCATCGCCGATGGCCCGGTCTTGCAGGCCGCCGCCCAGCGGGCCATCGGCCGCGGTGCCACGCCCATGCGTGTCCTGGAGTCCCTGGCCGGGATATCAGACAGCCCTGACGTGATCCTCTTCACCTACCTCAATCCGCTGCTCCAAATCGGGGCCGGGCGGCTGCGGGCCCTGCTGGCGCCGACGCCCGTGAAGGCCCTGCTCGTGGTGGACCTGCCCTTCGGCGAGGAACCTGCCTTCGAGGCGGACCTGCGCACCGCAGGCTACCCCATGGTGCCCCTGCTGTCCCCGACCACCACCCTCGAGCGGGCGCGGCAGATCCTGTTGGAACGCCCCGATCCTGGCGCCGGCACCCCCTTCGCCCAGCGCTTCGCCTATGTGGTGGCCCGGCTGGGCGTCACCGGCACGGGGCAGGGCATGGACCTGGGGCCGGTCGTGACGCGCGTCCAGCAGATCCGGACCCTTTCGGACCGCCCTCTTGCCGTGGGCTTCGGCCTGTCGGATGCGCAGAGCCTGGCCCAGGTGCGCACTCTCGGAGCCACGCCAGTCATCGGTTCAGCTCTGGTGCAGGAGTTGGCCGAGGGCCAGAGCCTCCGCGCCATTCTGTCGCCTCGCATGGTTGGTGACTCCTAGATCGTGAATGAGGCAACCGAACCCAATCCGCGAGAGTGGTTGCAGGACCGGGGCGATTTGGTATCGTGGTCCATCTTCATCCCTACGGAATCGGCTGGCGACAGCCACTCACCCCGGGACACCGGGTCAGGAGCTATGCCCCTATGAGTCATCGTTCGCGTCTCACCCTCACCGCCCTGACCCTGGTCGCGGCCGGGGCCTTCGCGCCCCAGGCCCAGGCCAGCGGCTTCCAGCTTCGCGAGCAGAGCCCGCTCTCCCAGGGCAACGCCTTCGCCGGCGTCAGCGCGGGCGGCGGCGACATCAGCGCCCTCTTCTTCAATCCGGCGGTGATGACTCAGTACGACGGCTGGCAGTTCTCCATGGGCGGCACCTATGTCAGCTTGGGCGCCAAGTTCGAGGGTGCCACGGCGACCCGCACGCCGGTCCTGCTCGGGCTCGGGTTCCAGAGTGCCCCTGTCACCGGCACCAGCCTGAACACTATTTCCGGTCCTTCCAGCCACGGCAACGCCGCCATCTCGGCGGTGCTGCCTGAGTTCAACATCATGTACAGCGTGAGCAAGGACCTGAAGCTCGGCCTCTCCCTGAACGTGCCCTACGGCCTCACCACCGAGTACGACGCCAACTGGATCGGCCGCTACCACGCGCTGAAGTCTGAGCTGAAGACCATCGACATCGCCCCGAGCATCGCCTATCGCGTGAGCAACTCCGTCACCTTCGGCGCGGCCTTCATTGTCCGCAAAGCCGAGGCGGAACTGACCAATGCCGTGGATTACGGCACGGCGCTAGCCTTGAAGGTGGGTGGGGCCCTGGCGGGTGCCGGACTGTCCACCGTATCCCCCGGCCCCGGCCAGAACAGCCCTGTCGCCACCGTCGCCATGGGTCTGCCCAATGGCACGTTTGGCACCCCCGGATACGCCATCCCGGGCGCCTGGGACGGCAAGGCTGGACTCAAGGGTGATGGCTGGGGCTACGGCTGGAAGGCCGGCATCATCTTCCAACCCTCCAAGGACTTGCGCATCGGCCTGGCCTACCAGGCAGCCATGGACATGACCCTGAAGGGCGATGCCTCCTTCGAGTACCCGGCTTCCATGCCCGCCACCGACTTCGGCGCACTGACTGCAGCCGGCCTCAAGAACGGCAAGGGCCAGGCGGACCTCAACCTGCCCTCAACCCTCTCGCTGGGCTTCGACTGGAAGGTGACCCCCACCTTCGCCCTCCAGGGCGAAGTGGCCCGCACGACCTGGTCCAGCTTCAAGACCCTGGTCGTGAAGTTCACGGACAACGTGGCGCCCCAGACCACGGAATCCATCACGGACGAGAACTGGAATGACACCACCTTCGTCTCCCTGGGCGGCACTTGGAAGCTGAACCAGGCCTGGACCTTCCGGGCTGGTGCAGCCATGGACAAGAGCGCCGTGGCCGATGCCTACCGAACCCCCCGCATCCCCGACAACGACCGCAAGTGGATCTCCTTCGGGGCCAGCTACGCCTTCTCGAAGCAGACCACCCTCGATTTCGGCTACAGCCGCCTCTTCATCAGCGATGGCAAGGTCATGCTCTCCGCCGGGACCACGGCCACCGACCCCAACGCGACCCGCGGCAACCTGAACGGCACCATCAAGGCCGACATCAACATCCTGGGTGCCGCCCTCCGCTACAGCTTCTAGTTAGCAGCGCTCATGCGCAAAAGGGGGCCGGCATACCGGCCCCCTTTTGCGTACGCACGGCTTGGCCGTCCCGCTACACCCGTTCGACCGCCATGGCGATGGCGTTGCCGCCACCGAGACACAGCGCGGCGATGCCGCGCTGCTGCCCCTGGCGCTCCAGGGCATGCAGAAGGGTGGCCATCACCCGGGCACCGGACGCCCCGATGGGATGGCCCAGGGCCACGGCGCCGCCGTGGATGTTGATGCGGTCGGCGGGCAGCTTCAGCTCATCCTTGGTGGCCACGAGTTGCACGGCGAAGGCCTCGTTGATCTCCCAGAGGTCCACATCGTTCACGGCCCAGCCCACCTTCGCCAGCAGCTTGCGGATGGCCTCCACGGGGGCCATGAGCACCCACTCGGGATCCAGGCCCGCCGTGGCGGTGCCCAGGATGCGCGCCTGGATGGGCAGGCCGTGGGCCCTGGCGTAGTCCTCGGTCGTGACCAGAACAGCGGCGGCGCCGTCGTTCACGCTGGGGGCGTTGCCCGCGGTGACAGTGCCGTCCTTCTTGAAGGCCGGGCGCAGCTTAGCCAGGGATTCCGTGGTGCAGTCGGCCCGGGGCCCCTCGTCCTCGCTGACGATGAGGTCGCCCTTCTTCCCAGGAATGGTGATGGGCACGATCTCGGCCTGAAAGGCGCCCGCCTGCATGGCAGCCAGGGCCTTGCGGTGGCTCTCGGCGGCCCAGGCATCCTGGGCCTCGCGGCCCACGCCGTACTTGTCGGCCACCAGTTCGCCCGTGTGGCCCATGTGCTGATCGGTCATGGCGCACCAGAGGCCATCGAGGATCATGGCGTCCTTGGCCTCGGTGTGGCCCATGCGGGCGCCGGCGCGCAGCTTGGGCATGAGGTAGGGCGCATTGGACATGGACTCCATGCCGCCCGCCAGGACCACCTCGTGGTCACCGAGTCGCACGGCGTTGGCCGCCAGCTGGATGGCCTTGAGGCCGCTGCCGCAGACCTTGTTGATGGTGAGCGCCGAGACGCTGGCGGGTAGGCCGCCGCGGAGCGCCGCCTGGCGGGCCGGGGCCTGGCCCACGCCCGCGCCCACCACATTACCGAAGATGGCTTCGGTGGGTTCGGCGCCCGGCACCGCGGCCAGCAGGGCCTTCACCACCTGGGCTGCCAGGTCCGGCGCCGCCAGGGGCGCCAAGGCGCCCTGGAACTTGCCGATGGGGCTGCGGAGGGATTTCAGGATGACGGCGTGGGACATGGGGACTCCGGTGGTGAGCACCACGGTCAGCCCTGAATCGGGCGCCGCTGCGGCGGAAAGGCCTCATCCAGGGCACTGAGATCGAGGTTCTCCAGGTTCAGGGTGGGGGGCGCGGCCAGGTAGATGTCCGGGGCCTCGTCCTGCAGGTGGCGGCGGGTGCGGTCCATGAGGGCCTCCATTTCCCGCAGGAACTTGAGGCGCTCCATTTTTAGATTGCGGATGTGCACCTCCAGCTCCACCACGTGCTGCTGGGCTTCGCGGACCACCTCCTCGGCCTTGAACTGGGCTTCGCGGATGACCAGTTCCTTTTCGCGGTTGGCCCCGTCCAGCACGTCCTCGCGGGTGCGCTGGGCCTGGAGGAGTGTCTCGCGGAAGATGCGGTCCTGGTCCTGGTACTGGCGCAGGCGCTCGCGGTTGTCGAGGATCTCCTCCTTCAGCTTCTGGTTCTCTGCCAGCAGCTCCTCCCACTCCCCGGCGATCTCGTGAAGGAAGGTGCGGACCTCGGACTCCTCCAGGCCCCGGAAGACCTTCTCGAATTCCCGGCGCTGGATGTCGAGGGGGGTGTATTTCATGGTGGCCTCAGGAGGTCAGGGCCCGGAGGAAGACCCGCTGGATGACGCCGAGCAGCAGCACGGCGATGAGGATGTCGAGGCTGAAGCCGCCGATGGGGGGAACGATGGCCCGGATGGGATGCAGGATGGGCTCGGTGATCGTATGCAGGAGGCGCACCCAGCGGTTCCGGGGATCGATGGGGAACCAGGACAGGAGGGCCGTGGCGATCAGGAGGTAGATGATCGCATCCAGGGCGTAGTAGGCGATGGTGAAGAGCAGGGGCATGGGCATAATCCTTGGGACCTGTTCATCATAGCTGGGACGAGGATCTTCCATGCGCATCGGCATCTCCTGCTACAGCACCTTCGGCGGCTCGGGCGTCGTGGCCACGGAGGTCGGGAAGGCCCTGGCGGCCCGGGGCCACGAGGTGCACATCCTCAGCCCCAGCCTGCCGCCGCGCCTAATCGGCTTCGAGGACCGCATCACCTTCCACGAGGTGCGGGCCAGTCCCTACCCCCTGTTCGAGGACGCCCCCTATTCAATCGCCCTGGGCTCGAAGATGGCGGACGTGGCCGAGCACAATGGCCTGGACATCATCCATGCCCACTACGCCATCCCCCACGCCATGGCGGCCCTGCTGGCGCGCATGGCCGTGCCACGCCTCAAGGTGGTGACCACCCTGCACGGCACGGACATCACGGTGGTGGGCAGCGACCCCAGCTACCTGCCCATGGTGAGGATGGCCATCCGCGAGAGCGATGGCGTCACGGCCGTCTCCGAATACCTGCGGGAGGAGACCGTCAAGACCTTCGGGGTGGACCGCACCATCGATGTCATCGGCAATTTCGTGGAGCCGCCCGGCCAGGAGCGACCCGACTGCCGTGCCTGGCTGGCCCCCAAGGCGGCCTTCGTGCTGACCCACATCTCCAATTTCCGTCCGGTGAAGCGGGTCATGGATGTGCTCAAGGTATTTGAGCGGGTGCGGAAGGAGGTTCCTGCTCGCCTCATCATGGTGGGCGACGGCCCCGACCGCGTGGAGGCCGAGGCCTACTGTCGGGAGCAGGGCTTCGCGGCGGAAGTGCGCTTCACGGGCAAGCAGCTGGACATCGGGACGGTGCTGGCCTGCTCAGACCTCTTCCTGCTCCCCAGCGCCACCGAGAGCTTCGGCCTAGCTGCCCTCGAGGCCATGGGCCACCGGGTACCGGTCATCGCCAGCCGCGTGGGCGGCCTGCCCGAGGTGGTTCGCCACGGGGTGGACGGCTATCTGGAAGAGCTGGGCGATGTGGAGGCCATGGCGGCGGACGCGATCCGGCTGCTGCGGGACGAAGACCTGCGCCTGACCATGGGGGACTTTGCCCGGGCCAGGGCCCTGGGCACTTTCGCCGAAGGCCCCATCGTGGACCAGTACGAGGCCCTATACCGGCGGGTGCTTGGACAGGCCTGACGCAGCAGCTTTTGGCGTTCGCCCTGGAAATCAGGCATCGGCCCACTTCGCCGATGAAGCGGGCATGGAGGCATTCAGGTGAAGGTTTGGCGAATGGCGCTCATAGCCCTGGCCCTGGGTCTGGCCTGGGGGGGCCTGAGCGCCGAGGGCTGGCATCGACCCTTCGCCGTGGTCGGTCCTGACCAAGGCCTGCCCAACGGTGGCATCACCTGTCTGGCGCAGGACTCGGATGGATTCATCTGGATGGGCACCGGGAACGGGCTGCTCCGCTACGAGGGTGGCCACACCAGCCGCTGGTCGCGGAAGGACGGGCTGCCTTCGGACTGGGTCGACCGGTTGCTGGCTGCTCCCGATGGCGGGCTCTGGGTCTCGACCGCCCAGGGGCTCGCCCGGTTCAGGCAAGGCCGCATCGAGGCTGCCAGGTTCGATCTCCAGAGCCCCCCCTTGGGCCTGCAGGGCATGGCCACCGACGCCACCGGTCGACTGTGGATCGCCACTGGGCAGGTCCTGTTCGTCCAGGTCCAGGGCCTGGAGTTCAAGCGACACCCTCACTCTCCCCCGGGCCAAGTGGTCAGCGTGGCAGGGGGACTGGATGGGGCCATGCACGTGGGCACGGACCAGGGACTCTTCACCTTTCATCCAAACGGAGGCATTGAATCCTGGGGCGCTTCCCAGGGGCTTCCCCGGAGCGGTGCCGGCCTGGTCGGCCAGGACGGAGCAGGTCGAGTGTGGGTTTGCAAGGACCGGCAACTGGTCATGAAGGAGCCGGGGGCCGCCCGCTTCACCGACCAGTCCCATCACCTGAAGGCCGCCCTGACCCCCTATGGCGTGTTCCTGCGGGATGAAGACGGCTCTCTCTGGTTGCCCACCAGGGCAGGGGCGCTGCGCCTGGAGGGAACCCGCTCCATCCTCCTGGACGCGTCGGCCGGCCTGCCCATGCGCTGGGTCCGGAACGTCTTCAGGGATCGGGAAGGAGGTCTGTGGATCCTCGGCCCCAGCCTAGCCCGGCTGCAGGGCAAGGGGCGGATCTGGAACCATCCACTGACCTCTGGAGCGACTGGGGGCATCGTGTGGTCCATGCTTCGCGACCCCAAGGGAAACCTGCTCGCGGGAACGGACGACGGCGCCTTCCGTGTGGGTGAAAGCGGGGCGTGGCAGATACCCGGGACCGGGGGCCAGCGAGTGAAATCCGTGGCGATGGACAAGACAGGCCGGCTTTGGATGGTTGGGACCATGGGGCCGATTCTCTGGCTCGAGCCAGGGGCCGCCAGGGCCCGAGTGGCGCCCCTCGGCGAATTGGGCCGCAAACTGAACACGGTGATGACGGATCGGTCCGGGCAGGTCTGGCTCGGTCACGTCAGCCTGGGTCTGCTTCGCTGGGACCCCAGCAGCCAGCGCCTCGTGCAAGAAGTTGGGCCGGCGGGCGCGCCATCTGGCAGCCTGAGTGTCTTCCAGATGCGCGAGGACAAGCAGGGGAGGATCTGGGCGGCCTCGAGCCTGGGTCTGCACATCCGCGACAGATCTGGAACCTGGCGACTTTTCTCGGAGCAGGACGGACTCCACCCCTTCGGCCACTATGCTCTTGCCTTCCTCGCCGATGGCAGCGCGTGGATCTCCTCTCGCGAGCCCCTTGGTCTGTTGCGGGTCCGCCTCGATGGTGACCGGCTGACCGTGGTGGACAGGCGTCACGCAGGGCAGGGACTCCGCTCCGATCTAGTCTATGCCGTAGAGGTGGATCCCCAGGGCAGGACCTGGGTGAGCACGGACCAGGGGCTGGACTGCCTGGACACCGGACTGCATGTGGGTCGCCAGGAAGGGATGGTCAGTGAGGACTGCGATCTCCTAGCCCTGCTAGCCGAGGACAAGCAGGTGTGGGTGGGCACCGTGGCGGGCCTCGTCCGCTACGAGACTGGCATGGTGGAGCCGCCGCTGCCGGCCCCCCAACCCCACATCCTCTACGTCATGAAAGGCCAGCAACGCCTGGAGGCCCCGTTCGGCACTTTCCAGCCTGTGGGGCCGCGGGATTCCAGCCTCGCCTTCCGGGTGGCCGTCCCGAGCTACCGACACGAGGGCCAGGTCCGCATTCAGGTCCGTCTGCTGGGCCTGGAAGAGGCATGGCGCGATCTGGACGCCCCATGGACCCGGTATCAGTCCCTGCCGGGCGGAACCTACCGCTTCGAGGCCCGGGCGGCCCAGCCGGACGGAGCTTTCGGGCCCGCCGCGGGCCTCTCTCTGCGAGTCCTGCCGTCCTGGTACCGGTCCTGGTGGGCCTGGACGCTCTGGGGACTGGGTGCGGTGGGTGTGATCTTCCTGATCGTCCGCCTGCGGGTCGCCAACCTCGCCCGCAGCAAGGCGGCCCTGGAAGTGCTGGTGACCTCGCGGACCGAAGAGCTGCGAGGGCGGAACCTTGAACTCACCGAGGCTCTTGGCCGGGTGAAACAGCTCTCAGGGCTCCTGCCCATTTGCGCGAGCTGCAAGAAGATCCGCGACGACCGCGGCTACTGGAACCAGCTTGAGCAATACATCAGCGACCACTCGGAAGTTGGCTTCTCTCATGGCATCTGCCCGGATTGCGTGGGCAACCTGTTTCCGGACTACTCAGGGAAACACCCGACCAGGGCCAAGGAAGAGCCCCGAGGCGACCACCCGGATCAGGGATCGGCCTAGAACCGCCGTCCCAGTCCCACCCAGACGTTGGGCCCGGTGGAGTCAGTGTCCGCCGTGACCGAGGGTGAGGTGGCCAGGGAGCCCGTGGCCGGGACGGAGTGCCTGAGCCGGGCCCAGGAATAGCTCAACCCGGCCTCGGCGTACCAGGTCCTCCGTTCGGACAGATAGATGTCCACACCAACGCCAAGGGTGGCGATGGGGAACCAGCCGCTGTTGTCCACCTGGAGGGACTCGTCCAGGAAGCTGTTGCGCAGGGTCAGGCGCGTCTGGTCCTTCTCGTAGGCGAGCCCGACCCCGCCGAGCAGAAAGGGCACCCAGCGATCCGCCGCACCCATGGGCCGATACTGGGCCAGGACGAAGAGGTCGGCATAGATCCCGTACTCCTGCTTGAAGGTCAGGGCGGCTGGTCCGGCCAGCGTGTCCACGGTGGCCATCCCATCGATCTTGCCCCGGGAGTAGTCAAGGCCGAGGCCCACCTTCCACTTCGGGTTCAGGTCATGGAAGAGGTGCAGACCCAGATTGAGATTCGGCACATCATCCCAAGTCCGGAAGGAGGATCCGAAGGTCGCGTTGATCTCCCTGATCTGCCTGTTCGTCTCGGTCTGCTTTGGCCAGCTTTGCTGGAGGTAGGCCGTCATGGACCAGGGGCCAGGTGCGCCCTGGGCACAACTCGGCAAACTGAGGGCAAGCAGACTCAGCCCAACTCGGAATCGACGAAGGCTGCACGCCATGAGGCACCCCGGGAAAAGTCCTCCACGGATAGACCCCGAACCGGGATCTGTCAATGAGGAGTCTGGGGTCATGGATCATGCTGTAATTAGAAGTTGAATCATATTATTTATTTAATCCGAAAGTGTGATGCTCACCACTCCACTGGGAGGAACCGATCGACCAGACTGTTCCTTTGCCCGGAGGGGCTTCGTGCCTAGTCACATGCGTTCCGAGAACGGCTCCGTTTTCGAGTTCATCGACGCCGTGAACACGGTGGACGTGGAGGCGCTCTCGCTCGAGGTTCACCATCTGCGTGAGAAGGAAAACTTCCTCAACCGCCTGCTCATGGCCATGACCCTGCTCAGCCGCCACCGCTCGATCGTGTCGGGCGACCTGGGCAGCGCCCTGCGTGACATCACCCGGATGGCGGCGCTTTCCGTCCAGGTCCAGCGGGCCAGTGTCTGGTTCCTCGACGAGACACGGACAATCCTGACCTGCGCCTGCATCTTCGACGGCCTTGAGGGCCTCCACAGCGAAGGCGCCCGGCTCTCGGGCGGCCACTACCCCACCTATTTCGCGGAGATCGAACGGGGCAGGGTGGTCGCCGCCGAGGATGCCCGCCAGGACCCCCGTACGCGGGAGTTCACGGAAGGTTACCTGATCCCGCTGAGCATCACCTCCATGCTGGATGTGCCCATCAAGCATGGCGACAAATTGGCGGGGGTCGTCTGCCTGGAACACACCGGCCCCCGGCGGGCCTGGCTGCCCGAGGAGAAGCAGTTCGCGGCCTTCGCCTCCAGCCTGGTGAGCCTGGCCATGGAGGCCACCGAGCGCATCACGGGTCTGGAGAAGGCCCGGTAGGGGCTGGACCTCTTGGGTCCAAGCCACCCGGGAATTGGGTCTGATCAGACCCGGAGCCCCGCATCAAACCGGGTCGTCATCGCCCCATGGCTGGCGTGCTGCTTGTTTATTTCAGGCAAATAAATCATTTATCGAATCAATCCCACAGGCACACTCCTTGCGGTCCAGGGTTCCGAATACGGGAACGCCGAAAACCGCACAGAGTAGGCACGCCTCAGGAGGATCAGAGCCATGCAAGAAGACATCACCGAACTCAGGAACCTGCCCCTGGAACAGCTGATCTCGGCCCCCCTCAATGCCGTCATCAAGGCCCAGGCCCAGGCCGCCATGACGACCGTCCAGTTCATCGAGGAGGTCGGCTTCATCCGCAAGGAGGAGGACTCCCTCTCCCTCTTCGATGCACCCAGCGACGGCACGGCGAACGACTACGATGTCCGCGTGGCGAAGCTACAGGTCTCCGTGGACAAGGACGGAGTCCAGACGGTCACCAACGTCGACCTCCCCTTCATTACCCTCTTCAATGTCCCGAGCTTCGAGATCAATAACTTCGACTGGTCCTTCAACGTGAAGCTGAAGAGCATGCAGTCCTTCTCAGCCAAGTTCGCGACCAGCACCACCACGACCACCACCGGCAATGTGGGCGGATCCCTGAGCATCTTCTCCATGCTGAAGATCGGTGGGGGAATGAAGGTGGAGTCCACCACCAAGACTGATTTCGAATCGAGGTTCAAGACCGGGCGAGAGCAGGAGTACAACCTCAACATCAGCATTAAGGGCAGCTCTGCGCCGCTCCCCAAGGGCATCGAGACCCTCCTGAGCATCGCCGAGAACGCCACCAAGGTCGTGACGCCGCCAGCCCCCTGACCGGACCGAGGGACCTGATTCCACCATCGTCAGCTTGGGTGCCTCCGTCGGATATGTCGGCGGAGGCCGGGAGAGAATGATTCATGGAAGCCCTGCCTCTGAAGGAAATCCTGGCCAGCCTGCTCAAGGAGTTCGAAGCGGCGGGAGTGGCCGCCGACGTCAGCCGCGAGCACTGGCGGCAGGTCTATGAGAGCAATAGCCTGCTCAAGGAGTTCGCCCCCAGCCGCATCCGGATCACCGAGGCTTCGGTGTCCCTGCCCCTGGCCCTGGCGCAGATCACAGCTCCCCGGGCCCAGACCCCCATGCTGACCAGCATGCAGCTGCTGCGGCTGCTCCCGGCCTCCCTGCCCCTGGACCTGCGGGGGGAACTGGCCGAGGAGGCGGCCCACTTCATCCAGAAGACCAAACGCATGACCTTTGCCAACAAGAAACTGGCCCGCACGGTGGTGAGCTTCCTGGCGGAGCGGGTCCGGGACAGGAAGATCCCCGACTTCGACCCCGAGGCGACCTGGGGGGAGATGACCGGGAAGGTCGACAAGCTGCGGGAGGACTTCCTCAACCGGACCAACCAGAACCCCGAGCGGGAGGCCCTGTTTTCCTATCAGACCGAGGAACTCCTCAAAATGGGATCCGACAAGATCACCCGGTTCGACCTGAAGATCGCCATCGACTAGGCGGGGAGAGGCGCCATACCGGGGTGGCTCCAGCCGTGTGCGGATCCAGTACCAGCATGGTTCCGCAATGGGAATCGCCTTGATTTGATTGGGATTCTGCCCCGATTCAGGGGTGTCCAGAGGGGGCTTTCTGCAGCCCGGGCAGGGCCCGATGCCTCCCACGAATTTCCCGGGAACTCAATTCGGGCTTGAAACTCCCGCGATTGAGGGCATCATCCTGTGCGGGCCCACGCCCTTACACAGGAGCCATTTCATGGCCGAGAACCTCACCAAGGCTGAACTCGTCGAAGCGGTCGCCAAGGCTGCCGACATCACCAAGTCCGCTGCTGCCGCCGCCATCGGCTGCTTCCTCGGAACCATCGCCGGCCACGTTGGCAAGGGCGGAAAGGTGACCCTCGTTGGCTTCGGCACCTTCTCCCAGAAGGTCCGCAAGGCCCGCACTGGCCGCAACCCCCAGACTGGCGCCGCGATCAAGATCGGCGCTTCCAAGTCCATGGGCTTCAAGGCCTCCAAGGCCGGCGCCGCCAAGAAGGCCGCCCCGAAGAAGGCCGCCAAGAAGAAGTAGCAGCGGTTCGAGCAAGGCCAGCGGGGAGGCGGTGTGCCTCCCCGCTGGTTCTGTACAGAGACGGACCCCAACATTCGACAATGGCTGTCAATGATGTCTTGCTCGCTTTGGACTGCCGGGCCGCCACTGCTTCTCGGCAGTCCGAGTCTGCGGGCTTGGGTGGTGGCACAGCAAAACCGGAGCCGCTCGGCTCCGGTGTGTTGAGTGGTGGCTGGAGGCAGACTCGAACTGCCGACCTAGGGATTATGAGGACCTGGATGAAAACCGCTGGAACTCAATAGTGGTGCGGGTTGGTGATGGTGGTGGCGACCTCGATATTTCAATCCTTGTTCACCAAGGGTTGAATCCTGGATTTTTTTTTAACGCCCCTGAATCTCTCCGAGGTCAGGATCCCGCTCAAACCGTAGCACCGCCAAGACGCGGATGACATCGTCCTGGCGCTCGTATATGACTCGAAAGGGAGGTTCGATGATTTCCCTCAAGGAGGGGTCCTCGATCTCCGGCACCATGCGGCCTAGGTCAGGGAACTGGGCAAGCCGCCCCACAGCACCGTGGACCTTGTGACCGATGCGGTCGGCGGCCTCGGGGGCCTCTCTAGCGATGTAGTCCAGCGACTCCTCCAGCTCCCTCAGGGCCGGTCCGGCCCACAGGACCTGCATCAGTGAGCACGCTTCTTGAGGCGGGCTCCTGCCTCCTCATGGGTGACGAAGTCCCCGGCCTCGAAAGCCTCCCGCCCCTGGTCAACAGCTTCTACAACTCGGGCCCGACGCGCCCAATCATCCACAAGCTGGGCCATGCTCACGCCCTTCTCAGCAGCCATGACGCGCATCATCCGAGCCGTCTCCTCCGGGACCATCATGGAGACCTTGGTGGTCGGACCTTCAAAGGACTTTGGACGACCGATGGCCATAGAGACCCCCCATTTAGGGATTTTAAATCTTTTTAATCAGATAACAACCCCAAGCTGCCTCTGACCAGTCACCGGGAGAGCCCCAACTCACAGTGTCGGGCGCTTGAGATCGAGATAACGGTCATGGATCATCCGGGCGATGTCAGCGTTCCTGGGGGCGATTCGGAGTCGGGCCCAAGTCTTCGAGGCTGTCCCAGGGACGGATGTCTACCTCGTTCCGGCGCTGTCGCTGATCACCACCGTAAACCAGGATGGGCTCGAACTCGTGACCCGGCGCCCCGGCCTCCAGGGCTGCCTTGGCCTCCATGAGCGGCTTCAACCATGAGCCATCGACGGTGCGTCCCGACTTGAACTCCACGAGGCGGGTCCGGTCGAGGCCATGGATGACAAGGTCCACTTCCAAGCCAGAGACCTCCCGGTAGTGGAACGCCGAGGCTTCCAGGCCCTGATGTAGGTGCATCTTCATGACCTCGGAGGCCACCCAGGTCTCGAAGATCGAGCCCCTCAGGGGGTGGGTCTCAAGCTGCTCGGCGGTGCGGATGCCGAGTAGATAGCAGACCAGGCCCGAATCGTAGAAGTGCAGCTTCGGGGCCTTGACGAGCCGCTTGCGGTGGTTCGTGTGCCACGGGCCCAGGCGGAAGCATAGGAAGCTGCTCTCCAGCACCGAGAGCCATGCCTTGGCGGTGGGCTGGGAGATCCCAGCATCCGCCCCGAGGCGGGAGAGATTGAGTTCCTGCCCCGTGCTGCCTGCACAGAGGCGGAGGAAGGTGTTGAAGCCCAGCAGGTCGCCCACGTTGAGCACCTGCCGAACGTCACGTTGGACATAGGTGGCGACGTAGTCGGCCAGCCACCGTTCCGGCGGGATGCCCTGGTCATGGATGCGGGGGTAGGCGCCCATGAACAGCGTGGAGAACAAGTCCTTCGGGGCCGCCGGGAATCGGCGCAGCTCGCCCAGGCTGGGCGGCAGCAGGTGGAGGATGACCGTCCTTCCGGCCAGGGACTGGCTCACCGCCTCGCTCAGCCCGAAATGTTGAGAGCCTGTGAGGATGAAGCGACCAGGGGCGGGGTCGTTGTCCACCATGTCCTGGATGTAACTGAGCAGTCCGGCGGCGTGCTGGACCTCGTCGAGGATGGCGCCATCAGGGTATTGGGCTAGGAACCCTCTGGGGTCCTCCAGGGCGAAGGCCCGGGTCTCCAGCGGCTCCAGGCTCACGTATGGCTTGCCGGGGAAGGCCGCCTTGCATAGGGTCGTCTTCCCCGACTGCCTGGGCCCCGTCAGGGTCACGACTGGGTAGGCAGCGGCCCAGCGTAGAAGGATGGGCAGGAGGTCCCGTTGGATCATAAATAGAGTCTAGGACTATTGATGACCGATTCAATATTATATTTTGAAACGGTAAAATCATTTGTAAGGACTGGAATCTTTGCCTTTTGAGGACCTCGAACCCTACCCGCGCTCATCATTAAGCCAGAGTAACCATCGGTTCGAGAAGGCCGAACCCCCGACAGGAACTCCGGGATGAAGTTTGACGATGTCGTGTTTCACGGACCGGAGGATGATCTCGATCTCCTCCACCGGCTTCTCCTTGCCCATCTGCTCAAGGAGGAAGCCCAGGCGCTGGAAGGTCGGTGGGCTGGCCCTTCTGGCGGCCAAAAGCAGGTCGTAGGTGTCGATTTGATCTGCAAACCTGGAGATCAGGGATACGGCACGGTCCAGCCCACCGATGTGATGCTGGAAAGCCACAAGATCCAGGGCGGTAGTGGCCGGGGTAGAGACCATCATGGTGCCCGTGGGCGTCTTCACCTCCCGGCGAGGCATCAGCTCGGCGGCTGGGCGCACGAAGAAGTCGATCCGGTGGTGCCCAACCTGCACGGGCCTCCGCTGGGACTCCACCATGACCTGGAGCGCCGCGAGGGGTGGGGTGGACACGCCGTAGATCGCGGCGGCGGACACGAGGGCCACATAGTATTCACGGCCTTCGGCTGCCATCAGGGCGTCGATGAACCAGGGGGCTGATGGGCCCCCCGTTGACTGGTGCTCCAGCGGAACGATCACGAAGAAGCCGCGCCGGGGCATGGCCAATCGTCCACGACTGACCAGCCGTCCCAGGTAGATCCGCAAGTTTGGATCGACGAGACGGGTTGCCTTGGATGCCTCCTCCTTGGTGAAGGTGTGACGGCCTTCCGCTTGCAGCTCATCCACCCACCGTCGAAGACGAGGAGGTGGATGGGCGGAGTTGATCGAGACATCCAACATGAACAACCTCAAAATGTAACGAATACTATTTCAATTGGTATATGGAGGCCGGGGACTTGGTCCTATGCGGATAGAAACACTATTTGTTACTTTCCGCATGGGCAACGAATGGGCGCATACCTGGACGACCAGATCAGAGGGGTTGATGCCCAGGGCTCTCGACCTGGAGATCACCTCGTCCAGGATGAGGGAGACCGGACGCCAGTCCCCGGCCATGACGTGTCGGTCACCCTCGTCGTCAACTACGTAAATGGTGAGCAACGATCCCGCGATCTCCACGGACTGGATCGTGCCCTCGACCCATACAACGTCTCGGCCAGGTTTCAGCTCCATGGCTCCCTCGCCCGGAAGCTGGCAGAGGCTCCCTTGAAGGGGCAGGCGGTGATCACCAGGAAGTCGAGAAGAGGAAGGCCCAGCACGGAACCTGCTTCGTGGAGATGAAGGGCAAACTCGCGGACATCCTCGACCCGCTGGCCGACCTCCGCCGCGATGGTGAAGGCCACGACCCCGGAAGCGGATGGGCCTGCCACCAGGGCCTCGCGGAAGAACTTCCGACAGTCGGGCAGGGCCGTCTCAGAGAGAACCTTGGCCAGGAGAATGTGCCCCGAGGTGTCGAGGACGAGGAGCCCTGAGGTGCCCGGGTGATAGCCCTGGGTCTCCAGGTAGGTCATGGCACCCAGTGGGCTCGTGATCAGTTTCGCGTCGCTCATGTTCCAGCCCAGGTCATGCCACCGGCACCGTCAGCTCATCCTCGGCCTGGGAGACCCATGTCGTTCTCTGGGCCCCCATCGTCGAGGAGTAGCCGCTGGCCATGGGAACGAAGGTGACGATCTGGGCCGATTGGTTTGCGTAGGGCGCCGTCATGTTGGTCACGGCCACGGCCCTGGGCTCCTGCACCGCTGGGTCGTCACCAGCAGGGGTGACCCTGGGCTGGTGGGCCAGACGGTAAAGGCGCTGGTTGGCCTCGGCAAGACTCTTCTCGTCCGTCTGGACGTAGTGCAGGGTTGTTGACAACTGCTTATGACGCAGCAGCTTCTGAACCTCGTAGACGGATGCCCCTGTTTGGCTGAGCAGGGTCGCATAGGTCGCACGAAGCCGATGGGGAGTCAGCCCGGGCACGCCCACCGCGATCCCAGCCCGCTTGATGGCCGTTCGAGTGAACTGCTGGCTATGGGGGGCGTCATCCTTCCCGGGGAGAACCCAGGCGGACTCCTTTGGCAGCTTAGCCAGTAACTCCTGGAGGTCCTCGGAGATGTTGAGTTTGGCTTCTTCCTTACCCTTCGTGGCCCCGTGGGCCATGTTGGTCTTTCCGCGCATCCATTCCCAACGAACGCTGAGTGACTCCGTCTCCCGCAGGCCCATCCAGAGCATGAACCGCACGGCGACCCGGATGTGGAGGTGGGCGTGCTGGTCGATGTGTTCCAGGAAGGGCTCGATCAAATCTATGGGCAGCGTCGTCCGGGGCTTCACCTGGACCTTCTGCTTCCTGATCTTGAAGGGGATCTTGACGAGGTAGCCGTCATCGACGAGCTGAGCGAAGACCGCCCGCAGGTAGGAGATCAGCACGTTGGCCCCGTCAACTGTGCGGGCGCGTCCGTGAGGCCCCTTGCCTTCGAGGTAGGTCTGGAAGACCCGAGCGACATCACCGGTCCGGACGCGGTCAGCCTTCACTTTGCCGATGATCGGGAGGACATGCAGGTCCATCGCCCGGCGGGCTCTGGAGAGGTTCGCCTCAGAGGACATGCCCTTCTTCAGAGAGAGCCAGTTCTTGAAGGCTCGCTCCACCGTGGGGGCGTCGAGGTCCCCCACTTCTGCGCGAGCGAGGCGAGATCTGAAAGCGGCTAGCCACGTCCGGGCATCGTTAAAGTTCGCGCACTTGGTGCTGCCGGTCAGGAGCTGGCCCCGGTGGGAGAACCGATACTGCCAGAACTCGCCGATCTTCTTGAGGCCCCCCCGCCAGCCCGCGCTCATGCCGCTCTCCTGGTCATGCGGTGAAGCTCTTCGGGTGCGGCGATGTGGATGAGGCGTTTTAGGGCGTCGGCAGGCCGCTCCCCGGTCACGCGGCAGATTTTCTGAACCATGTCGGCGACATGCTCTGGCAACAGGAGCTGCACCCGCAGGCTGCGGTCCATCTCGGGTTCTAGGGCGTGGGGGGCGGTCTTACGGGCCATGGAAAGCACCTCCACCCACCTAGTAGGACCACCGGTGCTCCCAATACACACCAAAGTTCAATCCATGTGGAATGGGTTCCCGGCCTGCTTCTCGGCACCGTCACCCCCGGGTGGGACCCACGACGGCCACCTCGGCATCACGGAGGTTCCCCTCGAACACCTCGCGGCCAGTGTCGGTGAATATATGGATGCGACCGGGAACGAGGTGATTGAAAGTCCAGCTGTCCCACTCCAGGACGCCCTCGACGGGAAAGCCCTGGCCCCGGATGGCCACCGGCTTGCCCGCCAGGATCCGGGTCAGGGTTCGCCCGGAGAGGGTGAGGCCGTGCTGGTCGTAGCCGTTGAACACGACCACCTGGGCCGTGCCGGACTTGAAGGGATAAGAACGCACGGTCACCCCACCAACCTCGGGCATCCGGCCACGGTCTTATGCCCCCTGACGATGAGGCGCTGACGGACCCCTTGCAGGGCAGGGCAGCCTTCAATGACCAGATGTTTGACCACCCGGGGCTGAGAGGCCATCCGCCCGATCCACTTCAAGGATGAGCACCCCCTGATAGTCAGGGACGGGATCGGCATGGCGTCCCTCGGCAGAAGCACGTCAAGGGTCAGGAGGTTGGGGCAGTCCTCTACGACCAGATCCGCACACACGGAGCCGTGGATCTGCCTCAAGGCCGGGCAGGCCCGGATGGTCGTCGGGGTCAGCGGGTGAAGCATGACGGCGGCCAGATCCACGCCACCCTCCACTAGCAGGGACTGAGCGAACACCGGGTGGAGGCGGCGCACACCGGCGACATCCTGAAGGGTGAAACTGCCCCGGCAGTCAACGGTCTCCGGCGGTTTGACTAGGGATACCGGGCCAATGATCTGAAGGTGCCCCATCAGTCTGGGCGGCAGCCAGGTGAGGTCCACGGGGGCCGTCTGGGGGCTGACCTCGACACCCCAGGGTTTGATGAACCTGCCGATGTCGGCAGGCACACGGAGGAGCTGAAGGTCTTCGATCCAGGCGGAGGGTTCATGGGTGGCCAGGAGGAAACGCAGTAGGTTAATGGGTTGATGCCCCAGGGCCTCCAAGATCCGCCAGGGTTCGCGGAAGACCGTGAGGCACCAGAGCCCCATCTCGGAGTCATCAGGGCGGAGGTCCCGTCTTGAAGTCCGAAAGCCCCTGGAGAGCCCACGGAAGCGGGGGAACAGCGGGAGGAAGAAGTCTTGGACCAAATCCCCGATCTCGTCTGGCATAGCACCGGCATCTTCCACAGCCTGGAGCTGGACGACCGGGCTGTCCTCCTGCGCCCTCAGGGATGTCAGGAGGTCCGCCCACCGCCCCTGTGGGTTGGGGAGGGGGGCTCCCGGGCGCCGAGGGCGGATGATGTCACACAGCGACATGGTCCCCCCTGAAGCCGATGGTGCGGCGTTGGGGGCCGCCTTTGAGGGAGCACTCTCTGGAGAGCCTGACCACGAACTCCCTGGTGGTGGTCACGGGGTCCAGGCGGGCCTGCCGCATGACGTTGGCGAAGTCGCCCGGGGTGAGGTTGCTGAGGCTCTGGATGTCCATCTCTGCCCTGCTGTCGCGGTGAAGCCCCAGGAGCCCTAGGCAGTTCGTGAGCATGGCCACGGTTTGGTCCGGGGTCATGAAGCCGAAGCGGATCTTCAGGTCGAAGCGGCGTAGGGTTGCGGCGTCGATGCGATCCATGAGGTTCGTTGAGGCGACGAAGATCCCCCTGTAGGACTCGGTCTGGGTCAGCATCTCGTTCACCTGGGTGACCTCCCAACCCCTCACGTCCGCCGTCGTCCGGTCCCTGAAGAAGCTGTCCGCCTCGTCGAGGAGTAGGAGGGCGCCCTCGGCCTCTGCCATGCGGAACATCCGCGCCATCTTGGCCTCTGTCTCGCCGACGTAGGGGCTAAGGAGGTCCGAGCCCCGATGGACATGTAGGGGACGGTCCAGCACCTGAGCCAGGTGTCGCCCCCATGCCGTTTTGCCCGTCCCGGGCGGGCCGTAGAGGCAGAGACGACCCGCCCCAGAACCCTTCAAGCCCAGGGCTACGGCGCCCAGGTCGAGGTCGGCGTTGACCAGATCATGCCGATAGGGAGGTTCCCCGTGGTTGTGACCTGATGGCATCCGTACCTCACCCAGCAGGGCCAGACCGTTGTTCAACAGCTGGCTCATCACCCCTTCTGCCTGGAGATCGGGCTGACCGTTGAGGGCCACCCGCGTGACCTTTGCGGCTCGTTCGAGCGCGGCGGGTGTGAGGCGTTCCTGGTCGGCCACCTGGGCCTGCCAGCACGGAGAGACCGATAACCCATTGGTGTATTGCTCCAGGATGTCGGCGCGGACGCTTCGGGGTGGAACCCCAACCTCCAGAACGTAGTCGAACCTGCGAAGGTAGGCGGGGTCGATGGCTGCCACGACGTTCGTCACCCAGATCGCCGGGATGGCGTTCTGGCTAAGCATGTGGTTCACCCATGCTTTTCGCCCCGACCGGTGCCTCCGGGACAGGCCGAGCCCATCCTCCTCGGCCTGGAACACGTCTTCGACCTCGTCGAAGAGCAGAACGGGCGGGGGGTCGCCACCGAGCACCCCCTGGGCAAGCTGGAAGGCACCGAACCGGGCCTCCCCCTTGATCACGTTGCCGTCCCGGTCCTCGGCGGCGACCTCGAAGAGGGGCGCCCCCACGGCTTTGGCAAGGGCTTTCGCCAACTCAGTCTTGCCGGTGCCCGGCGGGCCGTAGAACAAGATGTTCACGCCGGAATGCCCCTTCAACAGGGCCTGTCGAAGATAGGGGGCCAGCACCCTGAGGTCCTGCTCCAAATGGGGGAAGTCCGCGAGGTCGAGTGGACCGGAGGAAGGTCGGCGGAAGTTCGACGCGAACATGTCAAAAGGGTCCGCGTGCTCAAGGGCAAGCAGGTCTCCAATCCCGGCCAGGAGGCCGAGCTTCAATGACCAGCTCCACTTGTCCGCGCCCTGGACCCATACCAAGTTCGACCGGATCAGCCGGGCGGCGTGGTGCAAGGCAGTGGCGATTTCCTCGGTCGGGTGGCCAAGGACAGTGGCCAAAACCATGTGGACTTCGCTGGTTCGCAAGGCCCCGAACTTCTCCAGCAGGCGTTCCAGGCCCACGTTCTGGTGGGCCAGGGCGAGGAAGGCCACGATGTCGCTTTCCACTGCGGTCAGGCACAGGGTCTTCGCCAGCCAGGCGATGTTCTTCCCCAGCGTGGAGGTCCGGGGGATCCGGGGGGCCATGACCCTCATGGTCTTTCGCTGGCGCCACAGGGTGTCCAGCCGCTCCTTCAGGCTGGCGTCGCCCATGTCGATGACATCGTCCATGCCGATCATCGCCAGGCTGAATGAGTCGGTGATCCGGTTCTGGTCCATGACAAAGCGGTAGCCGTCGAGGTCCAGGAGCAGGCGAAGACCCCACAGCCGGAGCACGGGCCGGAAGGACTTCTGCACACCGGTAAGGGTTGCGGTCCGGATGGTCATCGGGGGCACGGGGGAACTGAGTTCATCTTCCTAAGTAGGGAGGTGTGGCCCTGGGTTACACCCCGAATCATCAGGGTTGCCGTAAAACTGCTGGCTACTTATCCCCACGAACCCACCGGAAGTTCAGAGAGGGGAGGCGGTGGTGCGTAGAGTCACCCCTATTTCAAAATGAAATACAGGGCGCCGCCGATGACCAGAAGGATGAAGACCCCGCAGCCTCACATTCCGGGTTTGGTCACGGGAGAAACGACGACCAGGACCACGGGGATCCTCGGGGTGCATAACCAAGCCGAGGCGCCCGTCTCAGCCCTTCTTCCTCTTTTGGATTTCCTCGGCGATCTTCAGAGTCCTGGCCTGGGCCTGTTGAAGCGCCTGTGCTGACATCATCCCGGAAGCCAGGTCCATACCCTTGGCTCCGCCAGGGTGATCCTTGGCCGCCGCGAGACTGAACCAAATGTAGGACTCCGGCACACTCTTAGTCACGCCCTTACCCTCTAGGTAGGCCATCCCCAGCCTGAACTGGGCATCTCCCTGCCCACGCTCAGCCGCCTTCCTAAACCACTTTGCGGCCTCCACGAAGTTCTGGGGGACGCCCTCACCCTGCTGAAGTGCGTGCCCGAGGTAGAACTGGGCTGACAGGCTCCCCTGCGCCGCAGCCTTGCGATACCACTTCACGGCTTCGCCCTTGTCCAATCTGACACCCTCACCCTTTGTGTAGGCGCGGCCAACCCGGACCTGTGCCCATTCGTCTCCATGTTCAGCGGCCTGTTGATACCACCTGATGGCTTCGGGGAGGTTCTGGGTGGCTCCTTTTCCGTCTTCGTAGGCGTGGCCCAGTTCGTTCATGGCAGTGGGATTTCCCTGGGTCGCGGCCTTCTGAAACCAGCTCATGGCTTCGACATCGTCCTTGGTCAACCCTGCCTTACCGGCCTGATAGGCGAGGCCAAGCATGAGTTGAGCTTCCGGGACACCCCTCCCCGCCGCCTCCTGGACCTCAGTGATCGAAGTGTATTGGGCCGCTGGCTTCGCCGGTGGCGCCTTGGGCTTCTTACCAGAGTTCGTCTGGCCAACCGCCGCCACAGCAAGCGTCAGTAGGACAAAGGTCATGCGGAACATAGGACCTCTCGGTTTGGTCTGACTAGCGGTCAGGAGCGGGTGTCTATCGCCACTTCACGCCCCGGACCTGGACGTGGGCGTTGCGATGGTAGGGGGCGATGGCGATGTCGATCATTTGGGAGCCGCCAGGGGGGATCCCGAATAAGGACTTGCTGTAGTTCTCCAAGGTCACCCCACCTGGGTCGATGAGGTCGAACTGCACGTTGGCGTCGAGGGTGGCGTTGCTGATGTTCTTGGCGTATCCAATGACCCGGGCGTAGCCGCCGTCAGACACGATTACCTGGGGGCCAATCAAGGTGATGGGATCTGGCTTGGGAGCGTCCATCGCCGCCACGATCTTCCTGGCGTCGAGGTCTCCCTTGCTAGCGGCCAGCCTGATGAGGCGCTCACCCTCCTGCTGGTCTTCCTTCAATCCGAACTGTCCTCGGACATGAGCCACGCCGAGTTTGAACATTGCCCACTCGTTTCCGTCCTGAACCTTCTTCTGTAGAAGGGCAAGGGCCTTCACCGGGTCCGGCGTCGATCCGATGTTCCCGCTGTAAGTGTCGAAGAGGGCCATGGTCGCCGGGTGACTGCCCTTGGCTGCGGCGATCTCAAGGTAGTGGATGCCCTTCTGGGTGTCCTTGCCGGTCAACAGGTAGACGGTGCCCTGGGTGAAGGCGGCGTCCACCTGACCCGCCTCCGCAGCGCGGTCAGCCCAGGAGGTTCCGAGTTGTGCGTTCTCCGGAACGCCCTTCCCCGTAGTTAGCGCCCGGCTGAACCTGAACATCCCCAACGGGGACCCCGCCTCCGCCGAGCGCCGCAGCATCTGGGCACCCTTGGCGAGGTCATCGGGAGAACTGCCCCCTTCAACCATGGCCTGCCCGATGACGGCCATCGCCTCGGGGTGCGAGCGGTTTGCCGCCCGCTGGAACCACCCCATGGCCGTCTCGTGGTCCACCGGAGTCACTGACCCTTCGGAGAAGCACTTCCCGATCTCGTAGGCGGCCTCGGCGCTGCCCAGCTTCTCGGCGAGCTTGAGGGAACCCAGAGCCTTCTCGAACCCTGAGGCTCCGTGCTGCTGGAGTTCAAGCCTTCCATTGGAGAGGGCACGCTTTTGGACCCCGATAACGCCGCCCGCCATGACAGCGATGCTGACGACGACCGACAACCCGACCTTTGCCCACATCTTCATCTCAACCACCTCCAGTGAGAGTCCTAGAAAGCAAAACGGGGGCACCAGCTTTGCGACCCGAGCCTTTGCCAATATGCGGGAGCCTGGCGTTAGCGGGCGGTCTTCGAGGTTGTGCTCTTCTTCCCCTTGGGTGCCAGGGCCCAAACCTTCTGGCAGCAAACATCATCCACAGTGTCTGGGATGATCTCCCCGCCCGGGCTGGATGCGGGGTCGCTGTGGTCCACCAACTGCCGGTCATCCTTGTCGTAGAGGAGAAACCGGTGCGACCACTTTCGCGTCTTGGAGAACTCCGCCTTTTCCACAATCACGAAGACTTGGTCACTGAACCCCGGGACCGTCATGGGAGGGTTCACTGGCCGGATCCTAAGCCACGCCGTGACCCCACGTTTTGTCGGAATTACCGAACCGACGCGCACTTCCACTGTGGTTCTAGGGGTTTTGCATATCTCTTTCCATTCAGGGGCCTGGGCCTGGGCCATGCAGGCGACCAGGGCAGGGGCCAGGAAGAAAAACCGGGCTCGGGGGAAGCGCGTCATGTGGGCTCCGAGGGATTTGAGTGGGTGGTGAGGTTGGTCAACGATTCAGGAGCAGTTAGGTAGAATGCAGGTCATGACCTGCTACCGAGCTGGCCCCCCTGGAGATGTGGGGTGTCAGAATGGTCAACATGGATTACACCATCGTTGTATTTCATCGTCGAGGCAGTTGTGACCAACAGGGGGCCTTACAAGCCTCGCCGCGCCGTCATGAAGCCCGAGACCCTGGGCGAGAGGCTCCAGGTAGTTCGCCGTGCCCTCGGGTTCAGTCAGGTGACCCTGGCAGAGGCTGTCGGTGTTCCCCAGCAGAGCGTTTCCTCGTGGGAGCGGGGGCTGACCGACCCATCGGGGCCCGGGATGGCCATGCTCACGAACGTCCTGGGCGTGACCGCCGCCGCCCTCAAGACCGGGAAGGGGTTCACAATCCCGGATGCGCCACCGGCCCTGGAGGGCAGGGGAGCCCAGCTCCATGGGGCAGAGGAGGGCTACGTGGCCGTTGAAGACGGGACTCGCAAGCCCATCGCACTGCCAGCGGCGGCGCCCGGAGAGGTCTGGGGCATCGATGCCGACTCTGGGGAGAGAGTCCCCCTCACCAAGGAGCAGGCGGTGGCGTGGTTGTCCGACGCCATCGACAGCGAAGCCCCCGTGTGGATCGTGTCCAAACCCGACACGAAATCGAAGGTGGGCAGGGCCACCACAGGGAAGCGCCCCAAGGCGTAAACGGGTGCCATGGCGCGGCTGGTCCCGTCGATCCCTAACCCAGGCCAGACCCGTTGGAGGATCACCATGGGACTTCGGTGTCCCCGAGAATGGTTTTAACCGGCTTCTATCGGAAAGCAGACACACCTCCCTCCCCAGTAGGTCACCCCCCCTTTGGAACGCACATCAATCGGTCAAATAATGTCCAACAGGTCATGTAAATGTTGCCCATGTGCCAGAATCTACTGCACTGGACCCACTTATGACTCAACCTCTGCCCGGTCAGTTTGTGAAGCTCCGCCGCCGATTCGGGCGAGTAGTCAACGTCGTTCCCCACCACGGGGACAAGGACGGCGTCACCTCCCTGGTCGAGGTGAGCTACCTGGACCCCTGGGCCCACCCTGAGTCCGACAAGGTTGTCTGGCACCTGGAGGAACTCACCGGCGCCAAGGTCATCTCGTCGTTGACGCTCCCCAACCCCATCGAAGGCAAAGCTGACGACCCGGCAGACCTGGAGGCCATGGTGGACGCCTGCCGCTGGACGGCCCTGGACCGCCTGCCAGACTGGAGTTCGGACCCCCTGGAGCGTGCCCAGCACTCTCCCCTCACCGGCGTGTGGCACTCAGCGGTGGAGCCCGAGGACTACCAGCTCGTCCCCGTGCTTAAGGCCCTGGCCATGCCCCGGGTGACGCTCCTACTGGCGGATGATGTCGGCTTGGGCAAGACCATCGAGGCCGGTCTCACCCTCTCCGAGCTGTTCAACCGGCGCCGCATCCGCCGCGTGCTCGTGCTGTGCCCGGCGGGCCTCCAGCAGCAGTGGCAGGAAGAACTGCACGACAAGTTTCACCTCGACTTCGAGGTGCTCGACAGCCGCGCCGTAGACCGTCTCCGCAAGGAAGAAGGCTTCGACACCAACCCCTGGATGGTCCACCCCCGACTCATCACGTCTATGGACTTCCTCAAGCAGGAAGGCATCAAGGACCAGTTCCTAGAGGCATCCCGCAGGTTCAGCCAGGAGGGCCAGAGCCTCTTCCCGGGCTTCGACCTGCTGATCGTGGACGAGGCCCACAACCTCGCCCCCAACGCCCTCGGCGACGACTCCCAACGCACTCAGCTCCTCCGGGCTCTTCTGCCGTGCTTCGAGCACCGGCTGTTCCTGACGGCCACCCCCCACAACGGGCAGACCCGGGCCTTCACCGGCCTGCTCGAACTCCTCGACCCCGTCCGGTTCCACCAGGACGACACCTTTCCGGTCGCCGCGCAGCAGCAGCTCCAGCTCGTGATGGTCCGCAGGTTGAAGAAGGAGATCAACGCCCAGAGCCTCGAACCCCGGTTCAAGGACCGCCACATCGAGGCCATTACCCTCCCGGCTTACGGCCCCGGCGAAGCACGTCTGTGGACAGCCCTCCGCGCCTACCGCGAGCAGGGCTTGGCGATCCTGGGGCGGCTGGGCCGCCGAGAACAACATGTAGGCCGGTTCATCTTCACCCTGCTCACCAAGCGGGCCCTGTCCAGCTCCTACTCCTTCGCCCGCACATGGTGGTCCCACATGGAGGGGTTGGAGGGTCACGCCAAAGCCCAGGCCCTACGGGAGGAAGCTGCCCTCCAGGAAGCTCGTGCTGCCCAGCGGCAGGCCGAACGCGAAGTGGATAACGAAGCCGCCCGAAGCCTCTGGGAGCAGGAAGCCCTGGTCAAGGGCGCCCGCTGGCTGTCCACCGTGGCCAAGGACCTGCTGATCCCCGCCGCCGAGGTATCCGCCGCCCTGGAGGCCCTGGGGTGGACCCGGGCCAAGACCGCCCGTGCCTTGGGCGAGGATGGCTCCGCTGTGCCCATGAGCTGGCCCGCCAAGTGGCCGGAGGATGCCCGCTGGGTCGCGCTAAAGACGTGGATCGGCAGCAAGCTACTGACTCCTATGGGGGATTGGACCGATGAGCGCCTGATCCTCTTCACCGAATATCGCGACACCCTGGACTACCTCCGGGCACGGCTCGATGCCGAAGGCTTCAAGACGCCAAGGGTCGAGGAGTTGCACGGCGCCAGCGATGCCAGGGACCGCGACCGCATCAAGAAGCTCTTCAACAACCCCATGGCAGACCTCCGCCTAATGGTGGCCACCGACGCCGCCAGCGAGGGCTTGAACTTCCAGGAGTCCTGCCGCTACGTCATCCACCAGGAACTCCCCTGGAGTCCTACCAAGCTGGAACAGCGCAACGGTCGTGTTGATCGCCATGGCCAGTTCCGGGACGTAGTCGCCCACCACTTCGTCAGCGACCAGGACGAGGATCTCGCCTTCCTCGATCTTCTGGCCCGCAAGGTCCACACCGTCCGCGAGGAACTTGGCTCGGCTGGGCAGGTCCTGGACGCCGCCGTCACCCAGCACTTCCTGGGCGAGAAGAAGACCGCCAAGGGCCTGCTCGATGCCGTGGAAGGCCGCGTGGCCGCCTCTTCCTCCCGTGCGGATATGCAAGGCGCGGATCACGGATCCCGAGATGTTCTGGAGCGCACCCGTCGCCAGCTCAAGGTCATGGAGCGGCAGATGGGGTGGAGCCCCGACCGCGTTCGCCGGGTGCTGGAGCGAGCGACCGTGAGGACCCGGGGCACCGTGACCGCCGTCGCCCATCGCCCCGGTCACTTCACCTTCCAGGAGCCGAAGGCTTGGGAGGACATGGTCAAGACCAGCCTCATGGACGACCACGGCAATCGGCCCTACCTGGTGTTCGATCCCCTCACTTTCGAGAAGCGCGTCAACGGCCTCCGCACCTTCCGCAACGAGCCGGACTCCCTGCTTCTCCGTCTTGGCCACCCCATTCTCCGCCGCGCCGTCCACGAAATCCTCAGGCGGGTCCATGACGAGGATGCACACCGATGGACCCTCGGGACCGCCGAGCTTCCCCCGGGGGTGGAAGGCGTGCTCATCCTCCATGCTGAGTTGCGGGCCCAGAACGATCTGCGGGAGAACCTCCACCACGAGATCGTGTCCATCCCCTTCCAATGGGCTGGTGATCACCTGCTGCCCATGGAAGCCCGGGAGTGGGAACCCTACGCCACGCACATCCTTCAGCCCCTTGCCAAGGACCGCGCCGCCACCATCCACAGCCGCCTGAATCAGGTGTGGACCCGCCTGGAACCCACCCTGACCCAGGCCATCAAGCAGGCTGAGACCCAGCACCAGGCTCTGCTGACGGAGCGGGCCAAGGTCTGGAGGTCCGAGCTGGCCAAGGAGGGCAAGACCCAGTTCGAGGCCCGACTCAAAGAGATCGGCGACAACCTCAGCGAGAGGGGCATCAAGCGCCTGGAAGAGAAAATCCTCGCCGATCAGAAAGACCTCATCGCTGCCCGCCAGCAGAGCCAGAGCCTCTTCGAGGAACTGGAAATGGAACGCCAGGAGCAGCTCCTGAACCTGGAGAACGACCTCGTCGCCCGTGAGCAGCGCGTGGCCTTCCTCGAACAGCGCAAAGCCGAACTCATGGCCCTCCAGGATCAGTTGCAGCAGGGTCAGGATCGCTGGCTGAACAAGATCCTCCCCAGGCGCTACGCCATCCCCCCGGGTGGCCTGTCCGTGCTGCCCCTTGCCTTTGAAGTTCGGGTGGGGAGCTGACATGGTGAACCCGAGCACCTTCGCCTACACCTCCTGGTGGTCCGAGCTGAACCACTTCGGACAGACCCTTCACGCTGGGCACGCCCCCAAGCTGACCCTGGCCGATCCCCCGGCGAAGTCCTGGATCGCCCTGGCCGAGGCCATGCCCGCCTTCCGGGCCTGGACCGAGCTAGGCGCCAGCAAGCGCGAGAAGAACCTGGACCCCCTCCACCGCTGGCTCGATGCGGTGCTCGAAGGCTTCCTGGGTCACAGCCCCCAGGACTACCTCAAGCACAGCGGCATCGGCGACAGTTGGAAGGTCGTCGGCCCCGATGGCCGGGCCCTGAAACCCGAGCGGCTTCTCCGCCTGAACCCGCCCGGGGAGGAGCACGCCCTCCCGATCTTCATTACGTCGGCGCCGCTGAACCAGAAGGACGGCAAGCGCCGGGCCCTGGATCTGGACCGCTTCCTCCGGGCCAAGCAGCTCCCCATGGGCCTCATCACGGACGGACGATCGCTCCGCTGGGTCGTGGCAGGCACCCACCAAAACGCCTTCACCCAATGGGATCTCCTGGCGGGCTGGGGCGAAGGCGAGGCATGGCTCCCCTGGCGGGGGCTGTTCACATTGTTCGGTCGCGGCCAGGGCTGGGCTGCTACCCCCGACAAGGACCGGGCCCACCAGCTCGGCCTGTGGCTACTGGAGAGCGGCCAGATGCAGGGCGACCTCTCCACCACGCTGGGAGAGCAGATCCGAGAGGCCGTGGAGGCCCTCGTCCACGCCCTAGACCGCTGGTCCATGGAGGACGCCACTCGTCTCGCACCCCTGGTGGAGGCCGAGCCCGATCCCCTCAAACAGAACCATGCGCTCTACACCGCTGCCGTGCGGCTGGTCATGCGGCTAGTGGTCATCGCCTTTGCAGAGAGCCGGGGCCTGCTTCCCAAGGATCTCGATGCCTACAAGCAGAGCTACGGGCTGGAGGTGCTTTGGCAGCGCCTGAAGCGGGCCAAAGGTGAAGTCGGCTTCGACAATCAGATGTCCGCCTGGGTTCAGCTTCTGGGCCTGTTCCGACTGGTTCATGACGGGTGCGCCCATCCAAATCTTAATCTTCGCGCCTATGGTGGGGACCTATTCCGTCCTGGCAATGCGTCAGACTTTGACCCCGTATCCCGGGCCATGGCTCTGTGGGAGTCCGTGGACGGCGTGCCCGTGTCGGACAAGGATGTGTTGCAGGTTCTGGATCGGCTGAAGCGGACCACCATCCGGGTGAACGGCAGGGCCGTGGCCACGCCCGTGGACTTCAGCACCCTCAGCACGGAATACATTGGCTTGCTCTACGAGGGCTTGCTGGACTACGACCTCCGCACCGCCACCGAGCCCATGCTCCTCCTCAACCTGGGCCAGCAGCCCCTGCTGCCCCTGAGCTTACTCAAGGACAAGAGCGAGAAAGAAACAAAGGAACTGCTGGAGACGCTGGCGAAGGAGAAGGCCACCAAGGCCAGTTCTGACGAAGAGTACGATGAGGAGGATGACGAGTCCGAGACCGAGGAGGAGGTAGCCGAAGAACCGGAGCCGGATGCTTCCGAAACGCCCTCGGAGGACGAAACTGCCCCCGAAGATGCCCCTGAGGTCCCGGTCGAGCTGATGACCCAGGCTTGGGATTGGGCTGCTGAGGCAGCACGCATCATGCCGTCCCGCTTCGGGCTGGGCAACCTGCGACGTGGCCAGACCAAGGCCCAAAAGCCCGATGACATGGACACCCAGGAGTGGGCCGACCGCCTTCAGCGGGCCGCCCGGAACCTGGTGGCCCGCGTCATACCGCCTGGGGAGCGTTACCTGATCCGCTGGTCCGGCACCCGCAAGGGCTCCGGCACCTTCTACACCCGGCCCGCCCTCACCGAGCCTTTGATCCGCGAGACCCTCAAGCCCCTGTGCTTCGAGGCCGATGGCACACCGAAGAAACCGGAGGCCATCCTGTCACTGCGGGTGTTGGACCCAGCCATGGGCAGCGCCAGCTTCCTGGTTGGCGCCCTGCGCTACCTCACCCATGCCCTCTACGACAGCCTCATCCATCACCGGCTCCGCGAGGACAGGCCCGACCGGGTGATCCTGACGCTCCCCTTCGGCCTGCGGGCCGTGGGCAGCCCTGGGGAGAGCTTGCCGCCGGTGCACCCGGATGATGCCGACGCCGAGCCCAAGTTGAAGCGGAGGCTCAAGCGTTTTGTGGTAGAGCGGTGCATCTACGGCGTAGACATCAACCCCCTGGCAGTGGAGCTGGCCAAGCTGGCCGTGTGGGTGGAGACCCTGGACCCCGACTTGCCCTTCGGATTTCTGGACCACAAGCTTCGCTGCGGTAACGGCCTCGTCGGCTGCTGGCTTGATCGGGTGGATGACTACCCCATCCTGGCCTGGGACCGGGAGGGTGGCGACGGCAAGGCTGGCGTCGAAACAAAAGCCCTCAAGGAAGCCTTCAAGGCTGCTAAGAAGCTCTTAGAAGGTCAGCTCTTCAGCGGCGCCTCCTGGGTGATGGCGCCCGACCACAAGGCTCCGGAGGAGGTGCTGCCCGCTGCCCGCAAGGCCTTGGGCGATCTGCACGACATCCCTATCCACAATGTGGATCGCCAGCGGAAGACCTGGAGGGCCCTGGAGGCTGACCCCGCTCTCCACGCCCTCAAGCAAGCCCTCGATCGCTGGTGCGCCTTGTTCTTCTGGCCGGGTGTCGGCGATGCGGGCCAGCCCATCAAGCCCGAGGGCCTGCCCATGCCTGACTCCTGGCGGGATCAGGCTTTCGCTGCCACTGTCCACCGACTGGCTGCTCGGCATTGCTTCTTTCATTGGGAGCTTGCGTTCCCTGAGGTGTTCACAGGGCCCATGTCTGGCTTCGACGTTGTTGTCGGGAACCCCCCATGGGATACCGTTCAGCCAGAAAGCTTGGAGTTCTTCACGAGGTTCGACCCCATCTACAGGACACGTGGCAAGCAGAAGGCACTTACTGTTCAAAAGGACCTCTTTGCACAGGATCCAGGCATAGCTCGTTCTTGGAACACTGTAATTCAGGAGATCCGGTCTTTGACCGGTTTCATCAAAGCGGCTGGAAACCCCTTCGACACCAGTTTCGGTAAGGGGAAGGACCAATTATTGGAGCGCTGGTCAACCCAGAGAAAGCGCCATCCTGTCCACAGCGATCCTGCACACCCATTTGTATTTCAGGCGAGTGGGAAGGTCTTCACCTACAAACTGTTTCTCGAACAGGCTCGCTCTGTTCTGAAGGCTGGGGGTCGCCTTGGGTTCTTAGTGCCTTCAAGCTTATATAACGCTTCTGGCGCCGTTGATCTTCGGCGCACTTTCCTGTTCCAGGACCACTGGGAGTTGATGTTTGGTTTTGAAAATCGACGAAAAATTTTCCAAATTGATTCCCGCGAAAAATTCGTTGCGATTGTTGTTGCGAAGGGTATGCCTGAACCGAGCCAACCACTTCAGGCCGCCTTTATGCGATTGGACCCTGAGGAATTGAAGTCTCCGGTTCCTTACACACTTGCTCTCAAATCCTCAGCAGTGCGTCGTTTCGCCCCGAATACGCTCGCCTTCATGGAGTTCAGGAGCCCTAAAGACTTGGCAGTTGCGGACAGGCTATACGCGGATCATCCACTTCTGGGGGATCTTGGCCTGCGATACAGCCAGGAGTTCAACATGACGGGTGACTCCGATCTATGGAAGGAGGGCACTCGGAAGAAATTGGACGCGGCTGGGTTCAGTGCTCCCGGAGAGGATGTTCGGGATGTCCGAGTTCGATTCCGCCTTTGGAAGGCAGGCTTGGTTCCCCTAGTCGAAGGCAAGCACTTCTGGCAATTCAATCCCTACTACCTAGGAAACGATACCGAGAACGGTCTTCGCAAAATTATGGAGCGCCAGCGGTTTGTTACCCGTGACACCCTCCATCGGGTTGCCGAGGAGCAGTGGCAGAAGGCCAAGGAGAAGGCAGAGAAAAACGACGAGTCCTTCGACCAAGCGCTCCTGGATTTTATGCCATGGGTAAGACCCAGATTGATGTTCAGAGATATCCAGAACGCCACCAATGCAAGGACATATATCGCGACTACCGGGCTTCCTCTTCCCCACGGCCACCTGGTAGCAGACATCTCCACTACGCACGGAATGGGCCGTGATGGAGCCGTGGCCCTTCTGAACTCCTTCTGTGTGGACTGGGTGATCCGGAGGAAGATCACGAACCACCTAAGCCTGTTCCAGATCACGACTCTACCAATTCCTCGGCTTCATCCGGAGGTTGTGAGAACACTTTCGGAAGCGGTTATATCCCTATCGGGTGTCGGTTGTGCACCTGAAAGTGATCCCCTTGCCCGTCTTCGCGCACACATCTTGATAGATGTCCTCTGTGCCTTCTCCTATGAGTTGCCTGAGGACCTTTACGAACACATCCTCCTGGACTCAGAAGCCAAGCCCAAAGGTTTCGATGCTTTGGACAAACATCTTCCTTTCAAGATCCGCCAGCCCCAACTCACCCTGGATGCCTACCATCAGCTCCTCCACAAGGGCCTTGATCGCTTCCTCCAGGACGGCGCTGAGATCCCAGAGGCTGCCCTGGGTTACCGCCGCCCTCTGATCGAGATATGGTCCCCCGCCGACGGCTGGGACGCCGCCTGGGCCGAGGCCGAGGCCATGGCGGAGTCAGAGCATGAATGGGATCTCTTCCTGGGCAAGGAGCACGCCGTCCAAGCCGAATACGGCAACCTCGAAGGCGCCCTGGACATGGCCGCCTCCGCCGAGCACGGCAAGGACCCCTACCGCGCCGACCCCCAACCCGGAGCCCTCTTCGATACCGATGAGTTCCGCCGGGATGGGCAGCGGAGGCTGCTGTGAGCCCTGAAGTTCTCGCCCGAGGTGCTCTGGCTATGGAGGTTCAGGCCCAGTGGGACCTGATGCTGGCCGTAGCCACCAAGGGACCGACCCTCAAATCAGTTGAGCAGGAATACTCGGAACGCTGGAGGCTCATCAACCGGTCCCTCACCGCCATGGGTATCGCCGACCCCAACCCCTTCCGGGGCATCTGGGATTGGTATGGACGTTGGAGCAACGGAGAGATGCCCAAATGGCAGGACCGCAGAGTCTTCCTCTCTGAGATGTTTCGCCCACTTTTGGACGAGTTAGAGTCCACGTCCTCTGGCGACCGAACGGGCCTGGGGGCTGAACCTACCGGATGGGAACGGGTGGACCGGTGTGTCGAGAAGGCCAGGGGCCGATTGGCTACCGCAGCCGTGGAAGAGGACTTTCAACAGGTGGGTCTCCTGTGCCGCGAGGTCCTGATCTCCACTGCCCAGGCCGTGTATGACCCGCAACGCCATCCACCCCTAGATGGGACCACCCCAAGCCGGACAGATGCTAAGCGGATGCTTGAGGCGTTCATCGCCGTCGAGCTTGGGGGTGGGTCCAACGAGATCGCCCGTAAGCACGCCAAGGCGGCAATGGATCTTACGTTAGGTCTCCAGCACGACCGAACGGCCAACTTCCGCACAGCGGCACTGTGCGAGGAGGCGACCACCTCGGTCGTCAACCTCGTGGCCATCCTCTCAGGCCGCCGAGATCCCGCCGCCGTGGCCGTGGCCCCCGTTCCACCCCCGTCTGCCCCTGTCCCAGAGTGGTTCTGATGCGAGGCGACCATGCCTAGAGCAGTCCCCCAGTGCCTGACCATGCTCGACTTGGTCAAGTCGGTGGCATCCGCCCAGACTCGTGTGATCTTTGCCCTGCCTAGCCTGACAGAGGGTCTCGGTGCAGCTCTTGTGGCAGCCCACGACCGCCTCCCTGGCCGGGTCCTGGTGGTCGTTGACCCAGATGAACGGGTCTACCGGGTCGGCTACGGGGCGTTCCAGGAGATCAAGGAGGCCTACGGCAAGGGGATGCCCCTGCTCGCCCGGCATGGGCTTCGTCTGGGTTGCGGCCTGATCGACGAGAGGGCCTTCTTCCTGACACAGCCGCCCCAACTGGTCGAGGCACCCCCGGACCCAGAAGTGCATCCAGTGAATGCTGTCTACGTCGAGCCCCAGATCGCCCTGGCGTTCCTGCGAGGCATTGCCAACGGACCAGAGCTGGATGACGTGCTCTCGCCCGACCCTGAACTTTCCTCTGAGGCCCAGGAAGACATCCTCGACCGGCTCGCCAACAGCAAGAACGCTGACCTGGAAGCGCCCAAGGCCCTGCCGATCACCGATGAAGTCCTAGCGGTGACCCAGGCTTCCCTGGCCATGGCACCCCCCATGGACTTTCAGGTCCACCGACAGTCCATGGTCTACACGTCCCTGCTGCTCTACGTGGTGGTGGAACTGACCGCCTGCCGGTTGGACAACCGGGAGATCGTCGTCAACAAGGCCCTGCTGCCCCTTCTGGGTGAGAAGGCTGACATCGTTGGCCGCCGGTCCTTCCAGTTGAAGGTGGATGGTGATCTCTCGGGGCTGGCAGAGATTCGCAGGCGCACGGACATCCTCCGGACGAAGACCGCCCGGAGCCTGGGGAAGCCCTATGGCACAGTGCTTCTCCGCCGGGATCTGGATGTCTTTGAAGCTGAGCGCAAGGCCATCGAGGCCCTCATCGAGCTGAACCACCCGGAAGCCATCAGGGCCTTCAAGGATGGGCTGGCACCGCAGGTAGAGGACATCCGCCATATCTGCTTGGAGCAGTGCCTTCACACCATGAACGATCAGGACATCATCCAAGCTTTACGACCCCAGACCAAGGACAAGAAGGAACTGGCCCGTTGGGAACGGTGGATGGAAACGCGCCCGAGCAGGCCTGACATGGCTGTGCCGTTGGGGGACCGGATCCAGGAGGCCCTTTGGAACAACGTCAACCAGATGATGAGGCAGCTCACCAAGCCCAAGCTGGAGGTCACGATCCGGGAGTTCACCCTTCAGCAGATGAACGAGGATGAGTTCAGGGAACGACTCCTGGACGCCTTCCACGACAAGAAGGACCTCGCCCCCTTCCTGGAGGACAGGGCGGTCATCGGGAAGAAGGCCAAGGTTGGAAGTGATGACACCTTGGGCCTCTTCGACGAGGACCCAGCCTTCTAACGAGCAAGGCCCACATGAGACAGAATCACAGGATGACCAATGGCTGACAAAACACCGTATTCGAGGACTCCAGAAAGTGAATCAAGGGAAGTCACCATGCGAGCGCTTGCGCCCACGCTCGTTGGCCGCCTAGGCCCCATCACTGAGGAACGCACGGTTCGAGGGATGCAGTTCGTGACAGTGGAACCAGAGTCCGACTCAAAAATGGTGGTCTGGGTGAAATGTGCATGGAAGCCAGGGAAGCATGGCAACTGTGCGGTGCAGATGGCCTTCCCCGGTAAGGAGGAGCGTGCCCACACTCCTGAAGAAGTCATCACCATCGTGACCGAAAAGGTGGGACGAGCTGAGCAGCGGGGTGCAACACACGTGCTCCTACTGGCTGCGGACAATTCGGGGCAGACCCCGCTGGCAGCCTATCTAGTTCCCCTCGTCGCATTCGGTGCCCTCACCGAGGCGGCCCTGGCTGTTGACTTCCCGCTCACCCAGAACGGAGCCTCACCAAGTTTTTACGTCACGGCAACCGGGCCACGACAAGAAGCTCTGGTGAACGTGGTCCGGACATTCGGCGTGGACTTGTTGGAGATCCATTCAGGCCCACAGGCCAACCTGGACTCGCTAGATGACTTGGACGACCGTCCAGTGGGTGCCCAGCAGCCACCCAGGATCAAGTCCTCAGCATTGGCCTTCCAGAGAGATCCAGCAGTGCGGGCCTACGTCATCCGGCGGGCACAGGGACGGTGTGAACATTGCGGTATGGAAGGTTTCCTCATGCTGGATGGAAAAAAATATTTGGAGGCCCACCACATCATCTCGCTGGCGGACCAAGGGCCAGACACCGTGGAGAACGTGATCGCGCTGTGCCCAGAACATCATCGCCAAGCCCACTATGGGGCACGTCGCTATGAGATGGAGACCGAGATGATCGAGAAGCTACGTCGCATCGGCGCATAAGGGCCCACACACCGTAGCCTTGTGGTCTATGGTTGAGGCTTCGGTAGTTCAGGGGGTGGGAGTTCCACCGTCGGCATGGCCTGCGCCATCGGGTGGCTCAACCGATAGAAGGTTGATTTCTACAACCCCAGACGGCTTCCTCCTACCTACGACACGAACAACATCATCGTTAGCCAGGGCTTCAATTGCGTCGTCAGCATACTGGTCGTCGTAGCGACAACGCTGATCCACTCCTACCTGGTGGTCACGCACAGTAAGGATGCACCTATCTTTATCAATTTGGCGAACTTGCCCTTTGATTTCGACCACAGGGTCTTCGGATGCAATTCGTTTTAATTCGTTCTTAGCCTTAACGGTGTGTTCCCGACGCAGGACGAAGTCACGCCCTGCCGCGACAACCCCGCCGATGTGCACTTCCTCGACGAGGCCATGTTTCGGAGGAGTTAAACTCACGATGGAAGCTAATGCGAGGGCCAATAGCTCCTGATCGCCGTCTGAAGGCAGCGTTTCCGCTGGGCCTACAAGCCAGTCCAAGGACTGAGTGAACAATTGGGATACATGTCCGCAGGATTCTTTATCTACATCTGAAGTTTGGGGGGGGCGGAAGGATATTTGAAAACTGCCAAATGCCACACTTTGGGCCCGGAGGTCATAAAGCATTCGGAATGCATCATCAGGTCGTCCGGGTGCGATAGCTCGGGACGAGGCTGCTTCGACTAAAGATTTCATGGCGGTCGTCACTGAGTCCACAACTCGCTTGATGACGCTTGCAGGGACGTTGTCCTTGTGGAGATCGGCCCCTGCCATACGAACGGAGAGATAAGGTTGGTGTTCTAAGTGTAGGAATGTATTTAATTTCGGAAGAACGCCGTTAGGTATCAAGGCGAAGGGGACGTTCCAACATGCAGTAACACGTGAGTCATACGCACGATCCACTAACCATACAAGTGGTTGATCTAGCCCATCACGAACTGCCAACTCACCAGAATCAATACTAGTAATCGTTGATTCTGTTGTTGGGGCCAGGATAAATCGTTCTGTTTTAGCTTCATCGTCCTCATCACACCAATACGCCAGAAGAAGATGCCCCTGTGTGTGTCGAGTGGTGAATAGTTTTGGGCCATCGAACTCGTTCAAGACCGTCTCTGGCCTAAGATCGCCAAAGACATTAGGACAAGCAAAACGATCCTCAATTTCCCAGGTCATGATTGCACCGGGATATCAATGACTTCATGAAACGGTTCAACCCTGTCCACACCTTCGTAGGGCCACCATGTGGTGTGTCCGGGTGCTTTTCCTGGGGTCCGTTTAATTACCCCATGATGGGGCTGGAAGGTCCCACAAGCCAACAACGGGCCTAGCTTTGGGAACAGGTTGGCTTGATGAATCGCACCTTTGACGTGAGGGAAAACGGACAACCCCCTGCGAAGGCAAGGGTCGGCATCTGGGAGTTTGTCCATCTCCGCGTGGGTCCGGAAATCTTTGTGGGCCAAAGGGCGACGTTGAACGATTCGGAACACGGGACCAGAGGCCGCCTGAGCGTCCGCAGGGGGACACTGATCAGGCATATCTGGCGGGAAGGTGGTCATGAATGAGAACCTAACACATTACTTTCGATAGTTTCAGCGAAGAACAGGATCACATATGTCCCTGAACCCCATCGTGTTCACCAAGCAGATCCTGGACACCTTCCTCCGTTACCAGCGGACGGCGTTCCCGTTTTCGGACCCCAGGTTGGCGGCCCAGGCCAAGGAGATGCTGGGCGAGAGCCTGACCAGCCATCTGGCCAAAGGTCCCTTCGTCAGCCTCAGCCGCCCCTTCAGGCTCGGGGCTACCGTGGCCTCCCTAGTCGCGGAGGGGACCCTCCACGCCGGGATGAAGGGGGTCATGCCCTATCCGACGCTCTTCCAGCACCAGGAGGAAGCCCTGCGGGCGGTGAAGGCGGGCAAGCACCTGATCGTGTCCACCGGCACGGGCTCCGGGAAGACCGAGGCGTTTTTGTCCCCCATCCTGGACTCGGCCTTGACGATGAGGGATGAGAAGGCCCCCCAGGGGGTCATGGCCGTGCTCGTCTACCCCATGAACGCCTTGGCCATCGACCAGATGGACCGCCTTCGGCGGATGCTTCGCGGCTCGGGCATCAGCTACGGGATGTGGGTGGGCTCCACGCCTGACAAGGACGCCGGGGCTGATGTCGAGCGGGCGCCCGAGGCCCTGTCGGGGGAGCCGCTGTCGAAGTGGCTGGAGGACCCCAAGGCCAAGACCCGCCGGGTTCCCCAGGAGGAGCGCATCTCAGAGGAAGACATTCGCACCCGCCCGCCTCGCCTTCTGCTCACGAACCCCCAGCAGTTAGAGATGCTGCTCACCCGGGCCAAGGACCAGGGGCTCTTCTCCAGTGGGATGCTTCGCTACCTTGTCTTCGACGAGGCTCACACCTACGAGGGCACTACCGGGGCGGAGGTCGCCGTGCTCATCCGGCGCCTGAAGGCGTTCGCCGGGGGCCAGATCACCTGTATCGGAACGTCGGCGACGTTGGCGGACCCCGAGCGCGGCACGGAGGCCGCCGCCCGCTTTGCCCATCGCTTCTTCGGCGTGCCCCAGGACAAGGTGGCCGTCGTCGAGGAACGCTACGTGGAGGTGGAGTGGCCCACGCCGGGTGCGCTCCCCGCACTGCCGACTGGCGATGCCATGGCCACCCTGGAGAGCTTGCTCGCCACGGTCACGGGCGAGGACTGGGAGGAGTTGCCCAAGCTGAACGCCGAAGTTAAACGGTGGCTCGGGCAGAGCATCCCCACCAAGGCATCCGCCGAAGAGGGGCTTCACTACCTCCTGGCTGCCAACCCCATGGTGCAGGCCATCGCGAGGACCTTCGCAAAGCCGCTGGGGCTGGCCGAAGGGGCCGAACAGGTGGCAAAGGAGACGGGCCGCGCCATCGATCCGATCTGGAATCAGGTCGAGGTCCTGGCCTATCTGGCCATGGGCGTCCGGGCGCAGAAGGAGGGGGATCCCATCCTCCGCCCCAAGCTCCACACGTTCATCTCCGGCCTCGACCAGGCCCATGCCCGCTTCGAGGATGATGATCAGCTCAAGCTCTATCTCACCAACAAGGTGGACTTGATCCAGCAGCACCCGGACTGGCAACCCTCGGGCATCTTCCCCGTGTCGGTGTGCACGACGTGCGGCCAGCACTTGATGGCCACCGAGATCCACGGCTTCGGCACCGAGGACGGGAAGGTCGTCGGCGGACAGCAGGAGGGGCACAACGCCGTCTGGGCCAGTGGAGGACAGATCCCCGATGGTCCCGCGACCGCCACCTGCTACTTCACGGACCAGCTCGCGTGGCTGCCAGAGGACGAGGGCGAGGACGACACCCTGCCGTTGACGACCCGGCCTGAACTGAAGGGAACCGTCAGGGGCTACCTGTGCCGGAGATGCGGGAGTATGCATGGACGGCAGGCAGAACGATGTCTGGCCCCGAAGTGCGGCGTCGAGCTACCGCTGCTGAAGGTCGAGGTCTCCGGCGAGGAGAACACCAAGTGCCCGGCCTGCGGTTCAGGCAGTCGGGGCTATAAGGGGGCTGTTCGCCCCTTCCGTCCGGTCCGCGCTTCTCAGGTGGCCGACGTGCACACCCTGGGGCAGGCCATGCTCACCTTTGCCCCGACAGAGCATCGGAAGCTCCTGGTGTTTGCCGACAGCCGCCAGGACGCCGCCTTCCAGGCAGGCTGGAGTGAAGATCATGGGCGCCGTCACCGGCTTCGCCAGTTGATGTTCCAGGAGATCCAGAAGGACGATGGCTTATCCTTCGGGGCCCTCCATAGCCGCCTCGTCGATCGCCTCATGGGGGACAGTTTTCTCCTCCGTGTGATCGCCCCAGAAGTCATGTCCTACTTGGTGGGGACCACGGACAAGGACCGCCAGCGGAAGGAGCTGGCGCGATACCTCCGGCACCGACTGATGGTCGAGGCCGCGACTTCCTACACCAGCCGCTATGGCCTGGAACCCTATGGCCTTGTGCAGATCGACTACCCCGAGCTGGACGCCCACGGGGCCAAGCTCCGGGAGCTGGCTGGGATCCTGACCTGGGACCCCGTGGAGGTGCGTCGCTTCCTGGCCCTCCTGCTGGACAGTTGGCGGCGCAACCAGATTCTCTCGGACGCCACCGGTGGGGCCGACACCTTCACCCGCATCTGGAACCAGGGTGCCCGCGAAGTCACCAAGGGCTACATCCAGGAGTTCAAGCGCCCGAAGGTTATTGTGCTCAAGAAGAAAAAGGAGGGCGACGACGAACGTCGGCAGCAGGCCCTGGTGTCGAAGACCGGGCGGACGTTCGCCCTCGGCCTCCTGGCAAAGCTGACGCCGGGACGATCCCCCTCGGACCGGATCGCGTTCATGGAAGAGGCATGGGCCTTCCTCAGCCAGTCGTCGCTGATGGAGCACGTCACCCTCAAGGGCAGCGGCCTGAAGGCCACGGCCTTGCCGGGCGGCAAGGGCTATTCCCTGGTCGCCGACAGCTTGAGCTTCAAGATCGCCGACGACCGGTGGCGCTGTCAGCGGTGCCGGAAGCCTACGGCACATGCATCACCGGAGAACAGGTGTCCCCGGCACAACTGCGACGGCCTGCTGAAGCTGGAGTCCTTGGACAAGGACAACTTCGACGTGGCGCTCCTGCTCCAACCCGACTTCGAGCCCCTGGTGCCCTCCGAGCACTCCGCCCAGGTGCCCGCCGACGTGCGGGCCCGCATCGAGCGCGAGTTCAAGCGGAAGGACGGCGATCTCAACTGCCTGGTCGCCACCCCGACCCTGGAGATGGGCGTGGACATCGGCGCACTGGACATGGTGCTGATGCGGAACATGCCGCCGGGCTCCAGTAACTACTGGCAGCGGGCTGGTCGTGCAGGGCGGCGCGAGCGGATGGCGTCGATCGTCACCTACTGCAAACGGTGGCACCACGACCAATACTTCTTCAACAACCCCCTGGACTTGCTGAGAGGTGAGATCGAAGCCCCAAGGTTCAACCTCCGGAATCCCGTGTTGGTGGCCAAGCACCTCCACGCCGTCGTCGTCGGAACGTTACTTCGCCTGGAAGGCCCCGACTCCGAGGCCATCAAGACCATCTTCCCGTCCTTCATCGGCGACTACATGTTCATCTACGACGCCGACGACGAGCGGACCCGCCTGCGCGGCAAGCCCCCCGAGGTGGGTGAGCCCCTGGCGGAGCTGGTCGTCAAGCATCGGGACAAGCTCGTCGTCGCAGTCCGGGCCGCCTTCGATCAGGCGTGGCCCGTGGAGGATCAGGAGACCGTGCGCCCCGAGATCCTGGACGCTCTCCTTGATGGTCTCGGCCCTGATCTCCAGGAAGTCGTCGCTCGTCTCTATCACCGCGCCAAGTGGGCAAGCGATCGCCGGGCTGAATGGGCAAAGCTGGAGGGTGAGGGCAAGGAGCTGGAGGAGTCAGAGCGCCGGTTGAAGCAGCGGTTCGACGCCATGATCCGGGCCTACCGGGGCAAGACCCAGGACACCTATACGTTGTCGGTATTGGCACTGGAGGGCTTCCTGCCCGGCTATGGGATGACCCAGGGTGGTTGCCGCTTCGAGTTCCACGGCGCCGACTCGAAGTCTGCCAGCCGGGACCTATCCCTCGGGCGCGGTCTGGCCCAGGGCGTCCGCGAGTTCGTGCCGGGCAACTTGATCTACGCCATGGGCGAACGATTCAAGGTCGTGAGCTATAGGCTGAGCCCCAAGCCGGAGGACCGGACCGCCGAGCGGTTCGAGATCGGCGTGGACCCGGATGCCCCGTTCCTACGTCTGCCCGGTCAGGCAGGTAAGCTCGGCGTGGCCGCCTCGACACCACCGGCCTCCGTGGATGCCATTCCCATGTCCGACGGCAGCCTGGACCACGCCAGCCGGATCACCGACGACGAGTCCATGCGATTCGCCTTGTCCGTGGACCTCCGCGCCAGCCAGTTGGAGAACGTCCACAACGGCGGTGCCACCTACACGGCCCCAACGGGACTTCAGCTCCAGTTGCTTCGTCAGCAGAAGCTCCGGCTAGTGAACCTCGGACCGGCCAATCTCTCCCGGCAGGGTGAATGGGGCTACCCCATCTGCACTGTGTGCGGGGCCGCCCGGAGTTCGATGTCATCGGACGCCGAGAAGGCCGCCTTCGTGGACACCCACGTGAAGTCCTGCGGCCAGGTGCCCGTCCCCCGTGCCCTCTTCGCGGATGTTCGCGTAGATGGTCTTCGTCTACGTGGTCAGGCGTCCATGGCGGACGCGGCGAATCTGTGCGAGGCCCTCCTCCTCGGCGCCCGTGACCTCCTGGACATGGGAGAGCGGGATCTGACCTGGGTTGGGATCGCCCAGGACGACGGCGCCTGGGAAGCCCTCCTCTACGACCCCATGCCCGGCGGGTCGGGGGTTCTCGATGAGATCCTGGACCGTTGGGAGCAGGTGCTGGACGGCGCCACCGAACGTCTACAAGGATGTCCAGAAGCATGTGCGACCGCGTGCTACGAGTGTTTGAAGAACCACTCCAACGCCTTCCATCAGCCATACCTGGATCGGGTCAAAGCCCAGGATCTACTGGCCGCGTGGCGCGGTCTTACCAAGCAGAACACCATCGAGCCCGCGACCGGGGACATGCCCACGAAGGGCCAGCCGCACCACTCGAAGGAGCAGGTCTTCCTCCTGGCACTGCAAGAGGCCGGACTCGTCGGTGACGACGGCCCCGAGCTGAACGCCAATCTGGACCTCGGCGATGGCATCGTGACCTCCCCGGACGCCCTCTACAGGACCAAGAAGGTCGCCGTCTACCTGGATGGGATGTCCGCCGGGCTGCACGGGGACCCCAAGATGCGAGAGCGTGACGCGATGATCAACCGGATCCTGAAGATGGAGGGGTATCACGTCCACCGCATCCCCTGGAGTGCCCTCAGCGACCCAACAGGGAAGAAGCAGCACATGGAGGCCATTGGCCACAGCCTGCACGGGTAGTCGGCTGTCACGAAGTTCGGGGCCATCACCCGAGTGTTCGATTCGGGACCGAAAAAAGTCGCCTCCAGAACAGGTCCTAATAGCCCCGCAAGGGCCTCCGCCTATGTGATGGCCGCCCCGACTCGTCTACACGCCGGATTGAGGCTTCCTGGGGCCTGCGCTGATAGGCCCTGACCTTCGGGTGAATGCCCCGATGGCCACCATCCCCGCCACCTACTGGAGGTGGGCATGTTCGTAGGGTGGAGAGCTGTAGGTGGCATTCAAATCGACCCACTCACCTAGGTCGTCGAACCCAAGGTCGTCAACCAATCTGGGCCAAAGAAGCGTCCCGCTTGAGGTTGCCGAGGAGCTAGATAACCTCCAGAACATCCATCGTCACCAGGTCGATGTCCGGAAGAGGAGGATTCCCCTGAAAAAAGAATCGACCGGCGCGGTCCACGCGAAGGTCCCAGGGAGGGATGGGAGCCCCGTTGCGGACCTTGGGTGTGCTGAGCCGAACCTTGCCTTCGTCGTCGAGATCATCGTCCCGGTAGACACCCAGGATCATGTCGGCGTAACGCTCATAAGCGCTATCCTCCAGGACCGCAGACATCTCCCATGCCCCACCGTTTTTCTTCGCAGTCTCATACCCAGCGCGGTTGGACTGGATTGGCGCCAGGACGAGAAGGCGGTTCCCGGAGTCAAAGTGGGCGGCGAGGTCCTTGAGACGGGCGACCATGTCCTCGGCCTCTGGGCGGGGGTTCTTCCCGGGGAGCCGGAGGCAACGGGGGTAGTCGATGCACACCACGTCGATGGGGTGCTTGGCGTGCTCCTGGTCGATCAGGGCGATCACGGCATCGAGGGTCATCGCCGCCGGGCGGGCGACACGGATAATTCCCCGGCTTCCCTGACCATCGAACTGGGCCTCGAAGTCAGCCCGGACCCCGGAGAGCCACGAGCGGGCATCGGGAGAGAGCTGCCGCTGATACTGGGCGGCCTTCGTGACCTTCAGGTGCCGGGACTCATCGGGGAAGACCTTGAGGGCGTGGATGATCGCCAGGGCGGCGACCTCCTCGCCTACTTCAAACTCCAATGGGATCGTCAGGACCGAAGCACCCGCCATCGCAGCGTTGTAAACAATGGTCCGCGCCAAGGTGGACTTGCCCTGACCGGCGTGGCCGAGGAGCCCGACGAGCTGGCCCTTCCGGAGGGGGATTTTCTCGTCGATGGTGGTGATCCCTGAGGTGATCTTGTCCCGGTCGTCGGGGGCAAGGGCGGCCTCCCAGAGCTGGCGGAGGGTCGGGTCCCCCGAGGACGAGACCCGCGTCGGGGGCAAGCCCTGGCGGATGGCGTCGCGGTCGAGGCGGGCGAGGACGTATTGGATCGCGGCGTCTGCGCCCTGGAGCCGGAGCTTCTCACCGCCCTTCACGGGCTGGTCCACACCAATAGTGGCGATGGCCATCCCGTTCTTGAAGACCTTCGCGAGCTGTTCGTTTCGGAACGCGGTGGCCCTCATTTTGAGGATCGCCGGGAGGTCCTCGACCGCCTGCCTCACCAGCTCCCCGGCGTCGTCGGCGGCCTTGTATTCGTCGAGGTTGACCAGGGATGCCCTGGTCTCTAGGAGCGTGTGCTCCAGGAGGGATCGGGTCGGAGCCTCGCGGTTGACCAGGTAATAGACGTTGATGTTGTCGAGAAGCTCGCGCTCCTCGGCGACCGAGACCTTCTGGACGACCGTGAGGTTCTCGTGGAGCCACTGGCACGCCCGACGAGACTCCTCCATCTCGGTCGGCGTGGCGTTCTCGGGGCGGAGGATCGCCTTGACCAAGTGCCAGGTGGTGATCGTGATCTCAGACATGGGCAGCCTCCGGGAGTAGCCCCGTCCGGCCATAACGGGCCCGGAGTTGGAGAAGGCCAAGCGGCGAGGACCAGTAGGTCCGGAGCCCCTCGGATTCCCGGCGGGTGAGGATCCCCCTCAGGGCGGCCTCCAGGCGGTCGGGACGCTCGGGGGTGTCGCCGAGGCCGGTGAGGACCAGGACCTTCACGGTCTGCATCCGGTCCAGGGTGGTCAGGGTCGCCTTGTAGGCGTCGGAGGCGAGGTCGGCCATGGCCAGCTCGCCGAAGAGGACAGGCCAGGACACCCAGAGGAGCTGGTGGTTCTGGCGGTCGTCGTCCAGGAACCGGGGATGCGTGGCGACCATGGCCAGTAGGGTCTGGCGGAGGAGGGCGGCGATCACCCGGTCGCCCCCGACGGCCAGGAGGCCGAACGAGGCGGGGAGCTTGCCGACCAGGGCCGCCTCGATGGCGTGGTCGGGGAGGGCCGCCGCGTCATCAAGGTCGGCGAGGTTCAGGCCCTGAAGGGTCTTCGGGACCTTCCAGACCTTGAGTTGGCGGGTGGTGAACTCGTCGGGGGTCATCGGGCCTCCTGGATGGCGGGAGCTGGGGTGGTGATCGAGGTCTTGGCCTGAATACGGGCCACTTTCTGGCTGTAGGTCTCACAGGTGGGTTGGGGTGCAGGAGGAGCCTCCCGGGGGTTCTCGGGGGTGTGTTGGCGCTGGGCGGCGACCTCCCGGGCTCTTTTCAGATGGGCGGGCACTCGACGGGGGTCAGAGAAGAGGTAGCGGGGAGTCGTCGCAGGGTCGAATTTCTTTCCCCCGGACTTCGCCGGGAGCAGTCCGGCGAGGAGCGGAGTGTTCTCCGGGTTGGTCATGAGACCGAAGAGTTCCTCCGCCTCCTCGAACCAGCCCGGGCGGGAGAGGCACCGGTGGACCCCCGGGATAGCCTCCATGACCTCCTGGGAAATGGCGGGCCAGGGGGCTCCCTGGATGGTGATAGCTGAATAGGCGGAGTAGAGCTGAGTGAGTTCTGGGGTGTTCCTGTCGGGCGTAGCCCGGGTCCTTTGCTTTTCAATCCCCGAAGGGGAAATGGGCTCCATGTCTTTCATGTCTTTTATGTCTTTCAAAGAAGGACAAGAAGGCATAGAAGGCATAGAAGGCATAGCGTTGCTGACAACCTGCTGACCATGTGCGAGCAACTTGCTAGCGACTTGCTGAAAGGGGTAGCGACGGGGCAGAAGGTCGGGCACGCCGACGCCAATGTCCCCGTCCCGCCGATACTTCTCGGCCTTCACCCGCACGCAGAACTCAGGATCCCCATCGGGCCTCGGGTAGACGAGCCGCTCCAGCGGGTGGGGGTCCTGGTGGTCGTGCCACTTCGTGACGTAGCCGAAGCGACGACCATCGGCGTCGAACGATTTGACGAACCCGTCCCGCTCCAGACGACCCAGAGCTTCCTGGGCGTCGAAGTCATCCCGGGGAAGGAGCTTCATCGCCAGGGCCTCCGGATCCCACTCGAAGCACCCGTCGAAATCTGCAAGGGTCCAGATCCCCTGGAGCATCAGGCGGGTGAGGGGTGGACAACTTGCGAGCCGGTGGTTCGTGAAGAACTCAGGCGAGAGGGTTCGTTCCCTGGCCATCTATGACCCCACTCGTTGTTGATGAGGCCTTTTCTGCAGATGGAAGAGAAGGCGAAGGTTGAGAAGAACTGCGCTCCAGACCGCCATCTAGTAATCCCACTCAGCCGTGTCGCTAGGAAGCTCAGTGGGACCTTCCGTGATGGCCTGGTGGAACTCCTCCGACCAGGATCCGTAGTTGCGGCACACATGGTTAAGGGTGGCCTGGGCTTTCCTCAAGGAGATGGTGGGCTTCGGGGCATCCACCTGTTCTGCCCAGGGTTTCACGATGGTCTCGAAGTGGTCAGCGACCACCCGGAACACATGAGCATAGTGCTCGGCCAGAACTCGGGAGGTTCCTGGGGTGATGAGGATCAACCTAGGGTCCTCGCCCCATTCAACGTCCTCGCCCTCCGTGAGTAAGATCCCGTCGATTCCGAAGACGATGGTCAGCTCATCGAGCTTGAGCGGTTTCATGGTTTGCTCTCCTGTGAGTGTTGGAGTTCGGATCAGGTTGTGTTCCAAGTAGGCCAAGGCGCTGTGCTGTAAGTCGGGTTGTTCTAGGAATAGACAGACCGAAGGCAGGCCATGGCTAATCCCTTGAAGGTGGAAGGTGAAGGATTGGGTTTAGACCTTAAGCGTTGTTAGCCACCCTGTTTGGTTCGGCTGACAAGCCAGGCTTCTATGTCAGATCGACGGTAACGAACGCATCGACCGACTTTGATGTAGTCAGGGCCAACCCGCTTGGTGCGGAAATCGGCGAGGGTCATGATCGATACCCCGAGATAGGCGGCGGTGGCACGGGGATCGATCAGAGCATCGGCTGTTGCCAGATGGTGAGGCTCTGCGGTAGACAACTGGGATTGTTGGCTAGCCTGATGTGAGGGCTGGGGAGGATGTGGGTCGTGTGCCATGTGGGTTCCAGGATGGCCAAGATAGGCCTGCAATCATGAAACCCCATCCTTTTGGACTTTCTTAGGCGGGACAAATCCCGGTCGCAAATTTCCATTTCTGAAGCCCGTCTTAGCCTCTCCTTGAACAGGATCTGAAGGCTGTGAACACTGGGGTGTGGGTCTTATGGTTCTGTGGTGCCCGGTTCGTAGGTCGAAGTGATGCACTCCCACACCCTCGACTCATCAAGTGTCGAGCTAGGTGGAGGGGCCCCGTCTCCACATTTCAAGTTCCACCGCCACTTGATTGCCTTGACCCGTTTGGCCCTTTCCCGGTTGACGTTGGCCATCTCAGCCATGTGCATCCACCCCCCCCTGGGATCTTCTCCCACCATCTCGTGGACGACCTTGGCCAGATCCTCAATGGGACTTCCGTATTTCTTGCGATCTTGGTGGGAGACACCATGTCGGCAATGATGTCGGATCAATAACGCTCGAAGGTCGCAAACAAGCCTAGCTGCAATATTTTCACTTGGCCTTCCACGATGTTTTGGAGAAGGGTAAGTGGCCTTGACGAGAAGCCCACTCTTAAACCTCAACATGTAATTCATCGTGAAAGGCGATGGGGTTCTTAATCGTTCGAGGTTGGCCATGTAAACCGTACCAAGGTATTTCACTTCAGCCCATGCGGACTCCTGAACAGGTTCAGAGAGTGCCGGGACGAAGCAAGCCAATGCCCTTCCCTTGAATGCCTCCCAGTCCCGGACCTCGGAGAATCCTGTCGCAGGTTTTCCACTGATGCCTTCGGAGTAGAAATTCACGTTTATTCCTTTATCGATTGGACTTAACTAGAATCAAATCGATTGAGTGAACGCCGACACTGGAGTTGGTATCGAGGGGAAGCTGGCATTTGTTCACCAGCAAATCCTCCCCCTTTACCTCAATTATAGGGCTGGAGGTCCAACGCCAGTTCGTTATGGCCAGCCTCGGCCACCGGCCCCATCGAATCGCCGAAGGTGGAGCGGCTGGGCGCGAGGATATGGCCTGCGAGATTGAGGGTGCACCGGGGCACCCTTCAGGCCCTATTCGGGAGTGTGAGTGTATGGGCGCGACGCCGCCCATACAAACCAACGGGGTGACCATCAGCCGGAAACAGCGAAAAAGGGATCCGGTGGTCGTTGGCTACTGCCGCGTGTCCACCCAAGAGCAAGCCCGGCATGGCGTCAGCCTGGACAACCAGGCCGAACGCATCAAGGCATGGTGCGATTTCCAGCAGCGCGGCACGCCCCTCATCGTCCGAGAGCTGGGCGTCAGTGGTGGGTCGCTCCTGAATCGCCATCAGCTCCGCATGGCACTCGGGATGCTGGAGCGGGGTGACACCCTCGTGGTTTGCGCCCTCTCCCGGCTGGTTCGATCCATCCGCGATGCGTTGGACATCGTCAAGCTATTGGAGAAGAAGGGTGCCAGCCTCGTCTCTCTGAGCGAGGAGCTGAACACCGAGACGGCTGCCGGAAGATTTTTGTTCCACCTGCTTGCAAGTCTCGCGGAGCTGGAACGGGGCCAGATCAGCGAGCGAACTTCAGCCTGTGTCCGGCACCTTTTCCAATCTGGGGGCTACATCGGGGGGAGGCGGCCCTTCGGTTTCAATCTTGTTGAGGTTGGCGGCAAAACCCGGCTGACCCTCAATGAGCAGGAGTGGAACGTCATAGAGGAAGCACGCCGCCTGAGGTCAGGGGGGCTTTCACTTCGGAAGGTCGCGGAGGCCCTTCGTCAGCAGGGGCACTGCCGCCAGTCTGGAGGACCCTATTACCCGGCATTGGTGGCCAGCATGATGCGGCCTAAACCATCCCTCGAAGCCCGGGAACCGGAGATTCTTGACTGCCAGGCGACTTGAGGTGAATGTGCTTTCCTCTCTTGAGGGGGCCCGTCAATGAAGTTTCCCATGTGCTGGGTATCATCCAAATGAAGACGGCCTATTCGACCAAAACCGGCGGCTGAACTTCAGACCATCCCCCGGTATCGAGGAGTCAAGCGGCCTTCGATACCACCCTGCTCACGGCACCGCTGGCGGTGGGCAGGAGAGCTGTACCTCAGGACCAGACCTCAAATCATTCCTCAACGGGCCACCAGCCACTTCCCTCACGCATGGAGACGTTCAATGAAAAACCGCCAGAAGTCCCACCAGAAGTCCGCCTCACGACAGTCGTCTGTTCGCCCCACAGTCCCTAGCCCCCTCCCACTGAGTCCAACGCCCTCCTCGGGGCCGGACAACCAAGCCCTCCAACTGGATTTTTTTTACTTCCTTGCCGACCTCCTGCTCCACCAGGCCACCAACATGAAATGCTCGGACCAGAAGCACCAAGAAGTCGTACGGGTGGCCTTCATAACTTCCGCACGCATCCTCCTCACCCCCAAAATGGGGTTCACTGATCGTTTCAGAATCAAAATGGACGGCCAGAACACGTCGGCCAAGCTCGATGTCCAAGTCGTACCAGGTGAAATCACCCTCGAAATCTTCGGCCTCTCAGACCCTTCGAGCGACCACGTCCACCGGTTCTCAACGGCATGCCCGCCCGATCAACTCCTCGGAGCGGTCGGCCTTCTTGCTCTCCATGCCCTTCTCTCTAACGGAGTTCTGATCGAAATCGAAATCCTCGAAAACTAATACAGTTCTCAACCAAAGTGGATAGTGCCGCTCCCTCAAAGCGGCACTATCTTTTTCGTTCCCCAGGACCAACCTGGATTAATGGAAATCCTTCGGACCTCCAGTCCTCACTTCGAGGAGGCTTGGTGGGCAGGGCCGCAGTAGGGCCTGGAGATCGGCCACTGGTGTAGTCGGGTCCAACCATGCCGCCCACTCCGAGGGTGCCAAGATCGCTGGCATCCGGTGTGGGCCAACTTTTAACGTGCGAGTTCCCATGCCAAAGAAAGCGACTCGGCAATGTCGGCGATTTGATGTTCGCCGACCAGCTTGCCCAGGGACAATCTCACCGCTCCGAGGGCTTGATCATTGGTGAGGCCCATGGCGAGAAGCACGGCGCTGCCATGATTTTGTCCGGCGTGGCAGGCCGCCCCGGTAGAGGCTGCGATCTCCTTTGCCTGACCCAGCAATGCACCGCCGGTTACCCCGGGGAAGCCCACGTTCAGCGTATTGGGAAGACGCTGGGAGGGGTGACCGTGGAGGCGGAGACCGGGGATCGCGGCATGAAGGCGGTCCCATAGCTCATCCCGCATCCGCAGAAGGCGTGCCGATTCGGCGGCCAGATCGCGGGCGGCGATCTCACAGGCTGCCCCAAGGGCCACGATGGAGGGGGTGTTCAAAGTGCCGGAGCGGAGGTCGCCTGGAGACCCCAGGAGCAGGGGCTGGAGGGGGGTTCCTTTGCGCACATATAAGACCCCGATCCCTTTGGGGGCATAGACCTTGTGCCCTACCAGTGAGAGAAGATCGACGCCGAGGTCGTCCACGTGGACGGGGACCTTTCCGACGCTCTGAGCTGCGTCGGTATGGACGAGGATGCCGCGTGCTCTGGCAAGTCTGGCCAGCTCCGCCACGGGCTGGAGCACCCCGGTCTCGTTGTTGGCGTGCATGAGGGTCATCAAGGCGGTGCCAGCGGAGAGGGCCGCATCCGCTTCGCCGGGTCGGACACGTCCGTCCACATCTACGCCCAGGCGGGTGATGCGCCAGCCCTCGGCCTCTAGGAAAGTGCATGGCCCATCCGTGGCCGGGTGCTCGATGACCGAAGTGACGATGTGCCGATCACCTGTCGCCGCCTGGGCGACACCCCGGATGGCGAGGTTGTTCGCCTCGATACCGCCGGAGGTGAAGACGATCTCCTCTGGAGTGGCTCCGATGAGGGTCGCCACCTGGGCTCGGGCCCGCATGATGGCCTCCCTTGTCCGCTGACCGTAGATGTGGGAGCTGGAGGCGTTGCCAAAGTGCGTGGAGAGGAAGGGCAGCATCGCCTCTAGGACCTCGGGCAACAAGGGCGTCGTGGCGTTGTGGTCCAGGTAGATGGGATCGGGGTTCGTGGTCATGAGGAATCCGTGGATTGACAAGGATGGCCGTTCGGATTTTAGTATTCAATAGATTTGTTGAATATCTGGAGCCCAAGCCCACCATGCTCTCCAACCGCCACTTCAAGGACCAGGTCTGGGAACAGTTCGCCCGGTTGGCCAAGGGCTTGGCCAATCCGAAGCGGATGGAGTTGTTGGATCTCCTGGCGCAGTGTCCGCGCACGGTCGATGCCCTGGCGAAACTGACGGGGATGCCCATCGCCAATACCTCCCAACACCTTCAGGTGCTCAAGGGCTCCGCCCTGGTTCGGACCGACCGGAAGGGGACATTTGTGGTCTACCGCTTGGCGACCCCGGAGGTGGAGGACTTCCTCACCAGCTTCCGTCGCCTGGGTGAGGTCCAGATCGCCGAGGTGGGCCAGCTCACCCGGACCTTCTTGAAGGAACGGCATCTGCTGGAGGTTGTAGACCAGGACGCTTTGGTTGATCGCGTGAGGCACCAGGAGGTCATGCTTCTGGATGTGCGTCCGGAGGAGGAGTTCCAGACGGGCCATATCCCCGGGGCGATCTCCGTGCCCCTTGCGGAGCTGAAGCGCCGGATCGCCAGCCTCCCAAAGGACCGTGAGGTCGTCGCCTACTGCCGTGGGCCCTACTGCGTTCTGGCGGTAGAGGCTGTCGAGCTGCTCCGGAAGCATGGGATCGAAGCCATCCGCCTTGAAGACGGCGTCCAGGACTGGCGCAAAAGGGGGTTCCCCGTCGCCGTAGGCCAGGCCTCCACGCCTCTCTTACCCAGCCCTCGGGCTTCCACCCGCACAAAGCAACCACGCTGACCCTCGTGGTCGCCATAGGAGATACCCCATGAAGCTTGGAATCGTCATCTACTCCACCGATGCGGAGACCGTGTGGAACGCCTTCCGGTTGGGTGTGTTCGCCCTCAAGGAAGGCGACACGGTGAACGTCTTCCTGCTGGCCAGCGGCGTCGAGTGCGAATCCCTGGATACCGAGCGGTTCTCTGTGACCGGCCAGATGACCGAGTTGGTGGAGAAGGGCGGCAAGATCCTCGCCTGCGGCACCTGTCTGAAGATCCGGAACTCTGAGGGCACAGAACTCTGTCCCCTTTCGACCATGAAGGACCTCTACGAACTCGTGCGGGATTCCGACAAGGTCGTCACGTTTTGAGTTGAACACCTGCCGACGCCAACCCCTAGAGCAGGGCCGTAAGGGCGGTAGTCAGGGCCGTGCAGCTTGCGGGCGGCAGGTCCCCTGGGTCTAGGATGCTCACCATGGACGTGCCCTTGAAGTGGTCGCCCGCCGCAGCCTGCAAGGCCCGCTTTAGGGTCTCACACCTGGTGGGGCCCACCTGCTTCGCCAGATTTGTGAACGATAGCTCGATGCGATCCTTCTTGCCCGCGAAGGCGGGCGCGAGGAAGCAGATGCCAACCTCCTTCCCTTCGATGCGGGAGCGGAGGCCAAGGCCCCCCGCTCCCCATTGCTGGCTTCCTCCCTGTTTCCGCCAGGCGCCGAGCAACGCTTTGAAGTAGACCCCGTTGACCTCGTTGGCCTCCGAGAAGAACTGCTTCTCGTCCATGAGGCCAATGCGGCATTTTTTTTCTGGGTCGTAGTGCGAAGTCATGGAGAACCTCGTTGGGAGTCGCGTTTGGTGCGGGTGGATTCCCCATTGTAGGTTGTCCCAGGGACTCCACCCCAGACCGCGTGGCGCTAGGACATGGCATCTCGCCTTTCCTTCGGCTTCCCCACCCAGGCGTAGAAGCTCGGCAACGCCAGTAGGGTGAACAGGGTGCTGGTGATGAGCCCGCCCACCATGACGATGGCAAGGGGGCGTTCAAGTTCGCTGCCGCCGATGCCGAGCAGCATGGGCATGAGGCCGAGGATGGCGCTCCCGGCGGTCATTAGCTTGGGGCGCACACGACCCAGGCTGGCTTCCTTGATGGCCTCATGGAAGGGCATCCCCGCAGCTATGAGGTGCTTGGCCTGGGAGATGAGGACCAGACTGTTCTGCACCGCCACACCGAAGAGCCCGATCACCCCCACGATGGAACTGATGTTCCAGGTCTCCCCTGCCAGCCAGAGGGCGATGAGGCCACCGGCGAAGGCGTTGGGCATGGTGAGCACGACCACGAGGACTTCCCGCCATCGACCGAGGGCTAGGTAGAGCAGGCCGACCACGAGGGCCAGGGCGGCTCCGATGGCCACCATCAGGCGCTTCTGGGTCTCCCGGGCATCCTCGATCTTGCCGCCCAGCTTCACGACGGTGCCCTTGGGCAACGTGATGCCCTTCAGGGCCTTCTCCAGGCGATCCGCCGTGCCACCGAGGTCGCCCTTGGTGCGGACGTTCAGGGCCAGACGCCGCTGGGCCGCTTCCCGACGGATCAAGCTGGGCGTGCTGGCCTCGTCGAAGCGGGCCACCTGACCCAGCTCCACCACACGGCCATCGTCCAGCACCAAGGGCAGACGCTTGAGGGTCTCGGGGCTGGTGCGGCCATCGTCCGGGAAGCGGACGATCCGTTCGATGCGCTGGGGGCCGTCGAAGCGAGGCGCAGTGTCGATGCCTTGCAGGGCTGTCCTCAGAGTCTTCACAATCAGCATCCGAGGCACGTCCAGACGACGCAGGGCGTCCTCGTCGGGCACCACGGTCCACTTTGGGAGCGATCCCGCGCCCTCGGGGGTGACCGACGCCACGCCCGGCACCTTGGCCAAGACTTCCTGGATGCCGGGGAGCTGGGTCTGAAGGGCCCCCAGGTCCGGGTGGAAGAGCTTGATCTGGATGTCCGCCGGAGTGCCCCCGATGCCTTCAGCGATGCGCATCTGCATGGGTGTGGTCAGCTCCACCGGATAGGGCAGCTCTTCAGAGATTTCTGCCACTTCCTTCTGAACATCAGCGGTTCGCTTGGACCCGTCCAGCACCACCAACACGTCGGAGATCGTGTGAGGCATGGGATCTTCGGTTAGTTCGGATCGTCCAGTTCGGCGGTAGACCGAGGAGACACCGGGGAGCTTGACCAGCTTCTGTTCGAGTTGGAAGTTGGCCTCGTCCACGGCGGCCAGGCTCGTCTCCGCTGGCAGGATGCTGTTCAGGAGCAGGGCGCCCTCGTCCAGGGTGGGCAGGAAGTTGCTCCCCAGGTTGATCGCCAGCCACAGGCTGGGGATCGTCAACCCCAGGAACGCCATCTGCACCAGCACCCCGTGCTTCATGGCCCACTCCAGGCCGGGCTTGTAGATGGCCTTGATGGCCTTCACGGGCCTGGGCTCCTCCAGCATGGAACCGGGGGGCAGGAACCGCTCCACGAGCGCCGGGACGAGCGTGAAGCTCAGCACTAGGCTGAGGGTCATCGCGGTGGCGATGGCCACAGCCAGGGGGGCATAGAGCCTGCCCGCGAGTCCCCCGATGGCCAGCAAGGGGATGAAGACGGCCAGGATGACCAGCACCGCCGTGAGGATGGGAACCCCCACTTCTGCGGCGGCCCGCGTGAGAGCCACCCGGCGGGGTTCGATGTGATCACGGTGTTCATGTAACCGGTGGGCGAGGTTCTCCACCATGATCACGGCGGCGTCCACCAGCAGACCCACCGCGATGGCGAGGCCGCCCAAGGTCATGGCATTGAGCCCCATGCCTGCGGCGCTCAGGGGGATCGCAGCCCCGAGGGTGGCCAGTGGGAGCACGGCGATGACGATGAGGGCTGCCCGGATGTTCCCCAAGAGAAGCACGAGCACCAGGGCGACGAAGAGTCCGCCGAGCAGGAGCGCCAGTGTGACGCCATTCAGGGCGTGGGTGACGAGTCCTCCCTGGTCATACATAAGGGTCAGTTCCATGCCCTCCGGGAGGCTCTGGCGAAGTTCATCCAGGGCCTTCCTGGTCTCCATGGACACGGTCAGGGTCTCCGCCGAGGGCTGCCGCACGACCCGCAGGCTCACGTCCTCGTGGCCCTGGTGGCGGGCGAGGCCGCGCCGGAAGCCAGCACCTTCACGGACTTCAGCAACATCGCCCAGGAGGATCGTCCCCCGGGGGGTCTTCAGGCGGAGCTTCTTCACGGCCTCGGGCTGGGCCGCGAGGCTGCCCACGGTGATGAACCAGCCCTTGTCTTGGATCTCCATCACCCCGGCGGCGCTGTCCTGGTTGGTGCCGTCCATGGCTTCGAGGATCTGGGTGAGGCTCACCCCCTGTAGGCGCATTCGTTCAGGCTGGACGATGATCTGGAGTTGGCGCTCCTCGCCGCCCAGGCGTTCCACGCGGGCCACGCCGGGAACGGCCTGAAGCCGGGGAATGATCACCTTCTCCGTATGGTCCCGCAGCTTCATGGGGTCCGTGGTGGGCCCTTCAAGCACGATCTCCATGATCTCCTGGAGGCGCCCAGCGGCACTGGAGACCAGCGGTGCTCGGGTCCCATCGGGGAAGTTGCCGATGATCCCTGCGAGGCGTTCGGCCACAAGCTGGCGGGCTCGCCAAGGATCCGTGTCGCCCTCGAAGGACACCACGACCTGCACCACCTCAGCCTGCACGGTGCTCACCACGCGCTTGACGCCGGGAAGGCCGCCGATGGCCTGCTCCACCGGCTGGGCCACGGTCAGCTCCAGCTCCGTGGCGGCCCGCCCGGGGCTCTGGATCAGCAGGTTGAGGCTGGGGAGCGTGAGGTCCGGGAAGAGATCCCGCTTCAGGGTCGCGAAGCTAGCCAATCCCGCGACTCCCCAGACCATGGCCAGGGCGAAGACCCAGCCCTTGCGGGGGAGCATCCAGTCGAACCAGCGGCGGATCAGGGTCCGGTGCTGGGGTGTGTAAACCTTGAAGGGATCGTTGGGCATCGCTGGATCGAGGGGGATGTCCGGATCCTGGTTGGCATTGGGCTCAGTGGTCATGGTCTTCCCCTCCGCTCTTCCGCTTGATCTGGAGGGACTTCAGCAGGTAGGCGCCTTCGCCCACCACTGTCTCGGCGGGCTTCACCCCGTCGAGCACCATCACATCAGTTCCCAACTCAGGGCCCCGGCGGACAGGTCGGAACACGGCCTCCTCGCCGTCCTTCACGAAGACGCCCCAGATGCCTTCCACCTGTTGCAGGGCGCTCTGGGGGAGGACAACGGTCTTCGCCAGGGGCACGTGGACCTCCAGCGGCGTGCCTGGGATCGGCAGCGGACCCCCCAGCAGGCGCAGGCGGTAGCTGAGGCGCCGGGTGTCCGTGGTGAGGGTCATGGGGGTGCCCTCCAGTCGCGCCTTCCAACGCTGGCCGTCGCCCTTGCGGACCTCGGTCATGGCGCCGGTTTTCCAGTTCTCCGGAGCGGGGAGCGGCAGCTCCAGGCGGGCGATGGCAGCGGAGGCGGCCTGGAAGCTACCCAGCTCCTGTCCAGCCTCGACCCCCTGGCCGGGCTGGATCTTGTAAGCGGTGACCGTGCCAGCTTTCGGAGCTTTCACGGTCAGGACGGCGCCAGTGGTCTCGGGGTTCTGCCCTCGGGCCTCCAGGGCAAGGCGGGCCGCTTCTTCGTCGGCACGGGCTGTGGCGGCTTCACTCTTGGAGACTTCCAAATCGCGCCGGGATCCGGCCTGGGCGTCGAAGAGGCGCTGCTCGCGGGCCAGTTCGGACTCGGCACGGTCACGCTTGGCCCTGGCGGACAGCCAGTCAGCTTTCAGTCGGGCCAGTTCGGGGCTCTGGATGGTGAACAACCCGACACCCGCGCCGACGTGCTGACCGGGTGGGACCTGGATCGCCGAGACGATGCCCTTCACCGGGCTGCTGAGGATGGCCTGGGCGGATTCGTCCCCGATGGCCTCGGCGGGATACCACGCGCCCTCGGCCTTGGGCTCGGGGACCACGAGGAAGCGAAGACCCCGGATGTCCTTCAGCGGAAGGTGCATATGCTCGTCGCCTTGGGTGGCCTCATCCTTCTGGGCCTCCTTGGTTTCAGCGGGGGCGGCGGCCTTGCGGTCGCAGGCAAAGGTGGCCACCAGTGCGAGGGTTAGCACGGAGAGACGTAGGACATGGTTCATGGGTTCACCCCGTTGGTGAGGGCCTGGACTTCGGCGGACAAAAGGTGGGCGGCGTGGAGGCGGCGGAAGGAAGCGGCCTTCGCCTCCAGGAGCTGGCGGCGGATGGGAAGGGCCTCGGAAGGCCGTTCCTTGCCCTCGCTGAGACGCAAGCTGATGGCCTTGAGGGACTGCTCAAAACCCGTGAAGGGCAGGGGTGGCGTGGCGGTCTGAAGCCTTGCTAAGGCGGATTGGAAGCGGGCATCCAGTTCCAGCAAGGCCGTCTCCAGCTCACGCTTGGTGGCCTGGAAAGTGGCCTCCGTCTCTCGCCTGACGGCCTGGCCTTCACCGGGGCGGGGGAAGCGATACGCGAAGCCCACCTTGCCGATGCGGTCTTCTCCTTCCTTGCCGTAGCTGCCTCGGAGGCTCCACCGACTGGTGGCGATGGCTTCCTGGTGCCGGAGGGCTTGCTCCTCCAGATCCAAGCGATCCTGGATGGCCCGGCGTAGGGCGCTGGCGTCGAACTTGGACTGGAGGCCATCGACGGGTAGCAGTGAAGCGTCCCCCGGGGCCGCCAAAACAGTTGGTGCTGGGGGCACATCAGCAAGAGACCGCAGCACGGCCCATGCGTTCAGCCGCTGGCGGCGGGCCTCGTCCAGATCCGCCTGGGCGCGGAGCTGTTCGCCTTCGACCAAGGTCACCTGGAACGCGGGGTCAGCACCGGCCTCCAGTCGCACCTGTGCGGCCTTGAACCATGCCTGCACCGTCTGGAGATCCGCCTCCCGGAGGTGCAGGATCTCCTCGGCCAGCCAGGCGTCCAAGTAACCTTGGCGAAGGCGGAACCGGGCCTCGACCTTGGCGGCGCCACGAAGGGCGGGGTCGGCTTGTCCGAGGGATGTCTCCAGGCGGCTCCGGGTGCCCTGCGACAAGAACAACGGCAAATCCAGATCCACGGTCTGGTCCGTAGTAGTCGGGGCGATGGGGTTCGTGCGGGGCCCGGCAGAGATGCCAAGGGCAGGTCCCTCGCGCAAGAATCCGCGTGTGCTGGCCAGGGCCCGGTGCCGCTCGGCAAGCAGGGCCTCGGTCCGGAACTGCTCGGGGCTGGTTCGCGCCCGCTGGACAATGTCGTCGTAGGAGAGTGGCGGCGCCTGCGCGAAGAGCAGGCAGGGCATCACCCCAAGAAGGAGAGATCGCATGGGAGCCTCAGTCGGTTCGAGTGGATGGCACGGCAGGGCGAGGCCCAGCCGTGGATTCGGAGCTCGGATCGCTCAGACCCGGGGAGGATCCTTCTCGGGTTCGACAACCAGGCTGACGAGGTTCTCGGCCCGCTCGGCTTCGTAGCGGAGGCGCGGCAACGGATCTGGGGCAGGCGGGACGGGGGCTTCAGGAACGGGGACGGTGGCACAGCCATCTGCGCAGAAGATATGGCAGATGGGCGCACAGTCGTCGTTCGCACCCTCGGCGCACTGGTCCAGGCACGTCGCGCCCAGGTAGAAGGAAGCCAGGCAGAGGAGGAGGATCGCAGCCCAGCGCCTCATGACGCGTCCAACTTCGCGTGGTCGCGGGTTTCTTCATTGAGGCAGAGGCTATGGTGCATCAAGCGGATGACGCAAGGATCGACGATGGTGTAGTGGATATGGGTCCCATGACGCCGCGTGGCGAGGATGCCCAGGTCCACCAGGCGCCGGAGCTGATTGGAAACAGCCTGGGGCTTCATACCCACGGCTTCGGCGAGGTCAGACATGCACGGGTCGCCCAGAAGCACCAGGGCGTGAAGCAGACGGAGCCGTGTGTCGGAGGCAAGCACGTCAAATATCCGGGCCAGCTCAGCAGACTCACCCAGGCCCAGCAAAGGCCGCTCCGAGAGGGGCGCCTTGGGGGGGCAGGCGGGGAGCTTTTGGGGCGACTTAGCCATCAAAGAGATACTACACGAATCAATGTAATATCCTGCGTTATAGCTCTGTGCTTGTGATGGGGGCCACGAAGATGGGGCGCCGCCCAAGTGTGTTCCGCCGTCGGGGCCAGGGGTTCACCGTCGGAGAGGTTGTCCCGGCCCGGGGTGTCGCGGATCTTCAGGACGGGGTTGTGATCCTGCGGTGGACTTAGGTCGGGGCCTGCCTACCTAATCGGGGAGGTCCAAGGGTTGGAACGTGCTGCTGGGTATCATCTGGATGAGGGACAACATTCCCTCGCTCGCCCTCCTGAAGGCGATGCAAGGCATGGGAGCTGGCGCAAGGTGGTCTGGCTCAAACGGGGAACAATCAGGTGTCCTCGGAACCCACAACCACCCCATTCGCGGCCACGAGCCGCAGGAGATCCCATGCCTGTAACCATCACCCCCACCAACCCCGACACCAGCCCCACCGGTGCCCCCACCACGGTCAAACCCGTGACCGAACGAGCCCTGATCCGTCGGATCAACCGGATCCTCGCTCATGAAGGGAAGGTCCTCCGCGTCAGTCGTTACCCCAGCCAGGGGTATCACAACCTCGGTCGCTACTACCAGCAGGATATCTACACCAGCATGGCTGGATCCTGGTTCACAACCCTGGGTGAGTTGATCACCTATGCGAAGGACTCCGCGATCCTCGCTGAGGATGAATACCTCACCGATTGACCATGCCCAGAGCCGATGCCTGGTGGGGGACACGGCGGGCCTTGTCGAGCCCGCCGTATCCCCTGAACCAGTCAGCCGCCTGGACCACATCACTAACGGTGTAGTGGTCCCGGCCTTGGGCGTGGTGGGTCTTCAGGACCGTGTCGTGATTCTCCGCTGGCTCTAGACTGAGGACTTGTCCCAGTAGGAGGCTCCGATCGTGCTCCATGAACTCACCCGGCGAGATGTCATTGACGCCTTGACCCTCAGCGGGATCAGCTACAACGGACGCCTGGAAGAAGTGGACTTCCTCGGGCGGCTCTACGATATGAAAAACCTCCCATCCCACGATGGTCGGTTCCGGGATGCCAGCGGCGACATCTTCCAGCACAGGGTCAACAACCACGACTGGGAAGACGATTGGGTATTCACAGACACCCGGTTCGACCTCCTCCACGGCCCCGAAACCGAGTTCTTGGCCTTTTTGGCCATGATGCTCCACCCGACGGTCCGGTCGAACCCGGACGAAGTGGGCGCCATCCTGGACCTGATCAACCCCATCCTCCGCAGGGAGGGGTGGGAACTCGCAGTCACTGCCACGCTGGCCGAGCTGCCGGTCTACGGTCCGCGCAACGCCGGTATCCCGGTCCTTCCAGCTCTTAACGCAGCCAAGGGCATGGCGGAACGGGCAGACGCGGCCTATGTGCACCGGCAGATCCAGCGGATCGAGGGCGCCCTGGAGAAGGATCCCGAGCAGGCCATCGGCACCGCCAAGGAGTTGGTCGAGACCTTGGCGAAGACCATCCTGCTGGACCATGGGGAGGTGGTCCCAGAGGATCTGGACTTCCCCAAGCTGGTGCGGGCGGCGCTGAAGCAGCTACGCCTCGTCCCTGATGACATCCCCGAGAAGGTGCACGCGTCGGACATCATCAAGAGGTTGCTCATGAACCTCGCCACGATCTCCAACGGGTTGGCCGAGCTTCGGAATGGCTATGGCACCGGGCATGGCAAGTCTGCCCAAACACGAGGGCTGAGTGCCCGTCACGCAAGATTGGCGGTCGGGGCGGCAACCACCTTGGCTGTCTTCATGCAGGAGACATCGGAGGAGATGCTCAGCGGGAAGTAGGCACACCACCCCCGGTGGTGCTCGGGGGGGGGCGTTTCAGTTCTTGTTCACCCTTCCGCAGTATTTAGCACTGCGAAGCACTTTGCCGCACTGCGCCGGAGTGCGGCCTGAAAGACGTAACCCCCTAGATTTGCTCAATCTAGGGGGTCATTGTTGGTGGCTGGAGGCAGACTCGAACTGCCGACCTAGGGATTATGAGACCCTCGCTCTAACCACCTGAGCTACCCAGCCACGAAGGGACAGTCTAGCGCGGGCGTGTATCGGGGTCTAGGCGAGATCCTGCACCAGCACCACGATGAGCCGCTTGGGGCCGTGGACGCCGTAGGCGAGGGTCTGCTCGATGTCGGCGGTCTTGCTGGGGCCGGAGATCAGCAGGGCGTTGGGCGGCAGGCTGCGGCCCCAGCCCAGGGCTTTCACGGCGGACCAGAAGGTGTCCTGGATGGTGGAGGCCCGCAGCAGGGCGATGTGGATGGGGGGCACCAGCGACATGAGGCGCGGCTCGGCGGAACCAGGCATCAGCAGCAGGCCGCCCGTTTCGGCGACGCCACCCACGGTGCTGGTGAAGCCGGCGTCCACGCCCGTGAAGAGCTCATCCTTGAAGGCCTCGACGGGCCGGTCGTAGGGCATCAGCTGGGTGCCCCCAGGTGCCCAGCCCTTGGCCAGCTCCGCCCCGGCCTCGCAGCTGGGGCCGAAGAGCAGGTTCTTCAGGCCCTCGCGGTCGCAGAGGGCGCGGACCACGGCGGGCCAGGTGGCCGGGGTGGCCTCGAGGAACTCCGTGTGGACGGCCTCCATGCCCTTGCGGAGGCGCTCAATCCGCTCGGCGGCGGGCCACTGGCGGCGCTCCAGGACGGCCGTGTCGAGGTCTGGCAGGGGGCCTGATCCCCCGGCGGCGCGGAGCCGGCCAAGGATGGCAGTGCGGGCGTCAGTCATGGGAGCCTCCCTCGGCGCGCATCCGCTCGCTGAGCGAGCGGCGGGCCGGAACGGGTTTGCTGCGGGTGCGGGTCCAGTTCTTGATCAGGGGGGCTCCGGCGGGCAGGGCCTTGCCGAAGCGGGTGGCGAACCAGGCCGCGACCCGGTAGAGGGCCGGCCGCTTCAGGACGCCAGCCCATAGGCGCCAGGCCCAGTCCTCAGTGGCCGTCCGGCCGGTCCCCCGGCCGAGCACGTTCGAGCCCACGTCCTCGTGGGTGGCCTCCCGGCGCAGGCGCACCAGGATCTCAGGGATGGGGATCTCCACAGGACAGACCTCAGCGCAGGCGCCACAGAGGCTCGACCCGTGGATGAGGTCGTGGCGGACGCCCACGCCTTCCATCTGCGGCGTGAGGATCTTGCCGATGGGACCTGGGTAGGTGGCTTCATAGGCATGACCCCCGATGCGGGTGTAGACCGGGCAGTGGTTCATGCACGCGCCGCAGCGGATGCAGCGCAGGGTGGCGCGGAGCTGGGGGTCGGCGTACATCCGGGAGCGTCCGTTGTCGAGGATGACGAGGTGGACCTCCCGGGGGCCGTCCTTCTCGTCCGTGCCCCGCGGGCCGCTGATCAGGTTGAAGTAGGTGCTCACCGCCTGTCCGGTGGCTGAGCGGGTGAGGATGGCGTAGAGCGGCGCCACGTCCTCCAGGCAGGCCACGACCTTCTCCAGCCCCATCACCGCGATGTGGAGGGGCGGCACGTGCGTGCTCATGCGACCGTTGCCTTCGTTCTCCACCAGGCAGAGGGTTCCTGTCTCGGCCACGGCAAAGTTCACGCCAGAGAGGCCCGCATCGGCGTGGAGGAACTTCTCGCGGAGCACCTTCCGGGCCATGGCGGTGAGCTCGTCCACGTCCTCGGTGTATTTCGCATCCTTGATCTTCTGGCTGAATTGCCGGGCGATCTGATCCTTGTTCTTGTGGATGGCGGGCATGATGATGTGGCTCGGGGTCTCGCCATCGAGCTGGATGATGTACTCGCCCAGGTCGGACTCCAGGGCCTCGATGCCTTTGGACTCCAGGAAGGCGTTGAGGTGCATCTCCTCCGAGACCATGCTCTTGCCCTTGACCAGGGTCTTGGCGTTCTTGGAGCGGAGGATGCCCAGGATCAGCTCGTTGGCTTGGTCGCAGGTCTCGGCCCAATGCACCTGGATGCCGTTCTTCGTGCAGTTGGCCTCGAACTGCTCCAGCAATTCAGGCAGGCTAAGCAGGCTCCGCGAGCGGATTGCCGTACTGAGATTACGCAGGTCCTGGAGATCGCGGGGATCCGGGAACTGGTTCCGGCGCTTGGTGATGAGGCCGTCCATGGCCCTGCGGAAGTTCGCCCGGAGCTGGGGATCAAGCAGGGCCTTCGACGCTGAGTCGCGGAAGAGAATTTCTGTCTCAGCGTGCATGGGTGCGCTCCCAGAGGAACTCGGCGATGTGCTGGACGCGGAGCGGGCTTTGCTTCGCCTCCAGTGTGCCGTTCACGTTGAGGAGGCAGCCGCCATCCGTGGACAGCAGCACGGAAGCGCCGGTGGCTTCGGCATCCGCCGCCTTGTCGCAGGACATGACGCCGGAGATCTCCGGCTGGCGTACAGAAAAGGTCCCACCGAAGCCACAGCACTCATGCTCGCGGGTCAGGGGCGCCAGCTCCACATTGGCCAGCTGGCCGATGAGGGCCTGGGGCTCGCCCTTTAGGCCCAAGTCCCGCACGGCGTGGCAGGAGCTGTGCCAGGTGACCTTCACGGGCTCGCCCAGGTCCTCGAGCTTCACATCAAGCACGTCCACCAGGAACTGGGTCAGCTCGTAGACCCGGGCGCTGAAGGCGCGCACCTGGGCCTCGTCGGGTTGCCCGTGGAAGAGCTCCGGGTAGTGGACCTTCATCATGCCGGCGCAGCTGCCCGAGGGCAGGATCACGGACAGGTCCTTGGGGAACAGCGCCACCTGGGTGCGGGCCACGTCCCGGGCCTCCTCCCAGTAGCCACAGTTGAAGGCTGGCTGGCCACAGCAGGTCTGGCCTTCGGGAAAGATCACCTTCACGCCAGCTTGGCGAAGCAGCTGGATGCCCGCCATGCCGGCGTCCGGAAAGAACAGGTCAACCAGACAGGTGCCGTAGAAGTACACCTCTCGCACGCCGCACCTCCTCGATGGTCTCAATGGTCTTGGCGCAAGCCTACAGGAAACGCTCTGCAAGCAGCTCGGCTGTGTGGGTCGTCTGGATGGTGGCCCCGTCCTTGTCGAGGCCCCCCCGGATCTGCATGACACAGCCGGGGCAGTCCATGACGACCTTCGAAACCCCTGTTTCCTTGATGTGCTTCAGTTTGCGTTCAAGGATCGGAGCGGAAATCTCCGGCAGCTTCAGGGAGTAGGATCCGGCCATTCCGCAGCAGGTGTCGCACTCGTACATCTCGGCAATCTCGTGGCCGGCTTCCTTGAGGAGTTCCCGGGGCTCATCGCTGGCCTTGAGAGTCCGCTTCAGGTGGCAGGAGTCGTGGTAGGTGACTTTTTCCAGGGCCTCGCCTTCCTTGAACGTCAGACGGCCCGCATCGACCAACTGCTTGACCAGGCTGGAGAAGTCGATGGTCTTGGCCGAGAGGGTCCTGGCCGCTTCCATGGCGTCCGTGACGCCCAGGCTCTTGAAGGTCTCGATGAAGTCGTGTTTCAGCGCCACCGTGCAGGTGGGGCAGGCCGAGACCACATGGGTGACATCCTCCGCCAGGAGAGCCTTGATGTTGTCCCGGGCATTCTGGGCGGCCACCTCGTAGGCGCCGTTGTAACGAGCTGGGGCGCCGCAGCAGGTCTGATCGTCAGGGAAGACAACCTCGATGCCGGCCTTGTTCAGGATCTTCACCAGGGATTCGCCCGTCTCCGGATAGCAGAAGTCGATCAGGCACCCTGCGTAGAAGGCCACCTTCTCGCCGCCCTTGGGCTGGACGATGCTCTTGACCTGGTCCCGGAAGGGCACGGCCGCCACGGCCGGCAGGCTCCGGAAGTCGGTCATGTCCGACAGGAACAGGGGCAGGTGCCGGATGAACCGGCCCTGCTTGAAGGGCTTCTGTGTGACTGAGGCCATGCGCAGCATGGAATGGAACAGCCGTCGGTTGTTCACGACGCCGAAGATCGCCTTCATGGCCAGGGACTGGCCCTTTTCGACCACCAGGCGCCGCCTCAGCTCCAGGATCAGTCCTGGAATGTCGATCTTGCCCGGGCACAAAGGCACGCAGCTGCCGCACTGGATGCAGAGCCCCTGGATGTCATCGGCCTTCTTGAGCTCATCGAACCAGGCCGTGAGAATCGTGCCGATCCCACCCGTGTAGGTCTTGCCGAAGACGTGGCCGCCCACCAGCCGGAACACCGGGCACACGTTCAGGCAGGTGGCGCAGCGGATGCACTGGAGCGCCTCCTTGAACATTGGGTCCTTGGCCATGTCCGAGCGGTGGTTGTCCATGAGGATGATATGGAGTTCCTTGGGGGAGCCGTCGGGGTTGGGCACCTGGCCCGAGAGGATGGACACGTAGCTCGTGAGCAGCTGCCCAGTGGCGCTGCGGGGCAGGGCGGTGAGGATCGGCTCGATGTCCTTGACCAGGGCCACAAGCTTCTCGATGCCCACGATGGCCACGTGGATCCGAGGCAGGGTGGAGACCAGACGGGCGTTGCCCTCATTGGTGACAATGACCAGGCTGCCGGTTTCAGCCACGGCGATGTTGGCGCCCGTGATGCCCATGTCGGCCGCCAGGAACTTGGGGCGGAGCTTGGCGCGAGCGAACTTCACCAGCTTGGGGATATCAGGTGCCTGGCCCTCCTCCACTTCCTGGCTGAAGACCTCGGCCACCTCCTCCTTGGTCATGTGGATGGCGGGCATCACCATGTGCGAAGGCGTCTGGTGGGCCAGCTGGATGATCCACTCGCCCAGATCTGTCTCATCCACTTCGATGCCGGCCTGCTCAAGGGCCTTGTTGAGATGGATCTCCTCTGAGGCCATGGACTTGGACTTGACGACCCGTTGCACGCCCCTGTCCTTGGCGAGATCCAGGATGTATTGCTTTACCTGGGCCGGATCGGAGGTCCGGAAGACCTTAGCGCCGCGGCCTTCCGCCTGGGCCTTGAACTGCTCGGCCAAGGCCTCGAAATTCGCTGAGGCGCTGCACTTGATCTCGGCGATCTGATCCCGCACCGCCTCAAAGTCGATGCCTTCATAGGCCTTGGCTCGACCGATGCGGTAGGCCTCGGAGAAGCGGCCCAAGGCGCCGGTGAGGTTCGGATTGTGCAGGGCGGTTTCGATGGATTCTTTGAACTGGGTCGTCATGAGGGCACCTGATCAAATGAATCCACCACGACGATGATGAGTCTCCCCGGGCCATGCACGCCGATGGTGAGCACCCGCTCAATGTCGGCGGTGCGGCTGGGCCCTGTGATGAAGGAGATGTAGTTGATCTGCTCCGGGCGGAGGCGCTCGAGCACGCTGCCCATGTCTGCGAGGATCCGCTCGGTGCCGAGCAACGCGATATGGATGGGTGGCAGGGTCGACACCAGGCGCTTGTCCACCGCCGTGGCATCCTGCACCAAGGTGCCCGTGCCGGCGATGGCCCAATCCAGCTGGCTGATCCCCACCCTGGAGGCGGCCGAGGCCGCCTGGGTAACGTTGAACTCAAGGCCCGGCACCTGGGATCTCAGTGCTTCCCTTTCGGCCCCATCCAGGAACGTCCCCGCTGCCCACACGGCGCCGCAACCAGGCGCGTCCGACACCCCAGTCTCCTGGAGGAACCCCAGTACGAAGGCCAGCGCCTCCGTCCGACCGGCGAACCGGTGGACTTCAGCACTGACGGCCTCGGCCCTGATCTTGAAAGCCTCGAGGGTGGCACTCATGGGGATTCCTTTCAGCGCGTGGCCGCTTCCAACAGGTAGAGGAAGCTGCGGTACACCTCGCCCGTGGAGCGGGTCATGCCCACCTCGCAGGTGCGGCTGCTGGCGTAGTAGCCGTCGAAGGACTGGCTCTTCACTTCTTTCGCCTCATGCTTCGTGGCCGAGGCGGTGAGCTCGGCGTGGGTGAAGCCGCGGTCCCCCGCGAACCCGCAGCAGCCAGCGTCGCGGGGCACCACGACCTTGTCGGCGCAGGCCTGGGCCACGCCCTCCAACTTGGGCAGCAGGTTCATCTTGGTGAGCGAGCAGACCGGATGGAGCACCACGGAGCCTACCTTGCGGCTGATCTGTAGCTTGGGGAGCAGCACATCGTAGGCGAAGGCGGTGCTGTCGATGATCTTCAGCTTGTCGAACTTCGCCTGGTTCTCGGGCGTGAGGTAGGCCCGGCTGGTGACAACGCCGTAGGTGCAGGGGCTGGTGTCCATGACGATGGAGAGGCGGCCCTCCTGGCTCCACTCCCAGAACTTCTCGATGGCGTGGTTTACCGTGTGCTTGTGCGCCAGGTCAAAGCCCTTGGAGGAGAAGGGCACGCCACAGCAGGTGCCTTCGACGTCCAGGGGGATGTGGACTGGCACCCCGGCCCGCGCCGAGACCTTGACCAGGGCTTCCACCAGGCTCAACTCCTCGGATTCGCCGGGCAGGTGGCCCATCATGCGGGAGATGCAGGCTGGGAAGTAGATGGCCTGGGCGCCCTCCATGGAGGTCACGGGCAGCGGCGCCTTGGCGGCCTTGGGCATCTCAGGGCTCCACTGGTGTGAGGCGCCGAAGGCCTTCATGACCCGGGTGATGAACGGCATCGCCTTCGGCCCGAAGAGGCTCTGGACCATGTGCCCGGACCGCAGGGCGACCCGCATGACCGGCTCCACCGTGGCGAAGTTGCGCGCCACGGAGAGGGCGATCTTCTGGGCACGGCGGCTGTGGCTGGCCCGGCGGAAGCGCTTGGTGAGCTGGCCCGTGTCGATGCTCACGGGGCAGGCCGTGGCGCAGAGGCCATCAGCCGCACAGGTCTCCACGGCCATGTAGTCGAAGGCCCCGGTGAGGGAGGCGAGCAGGGCGGGGTTCTCGTGGTTGGCTTCGAGGCGCGCCATCTCCCGGCGCACGACGATGCGCTGGCGGGGGGTGAGGGTGAGCTCACGGCTGGGGCACTTGGGCTCGCAGTAGCCGCACTCGATGCACTTGTCGACTTCCTCCTCCACGCCGGGCATGGGCTTGAGGTCCGCCAGGTGGGCCTTGGGGTCGGCGTTGATGATGACCCCCGGGTTCAGCAGATGCAGGGGATCCACCAGGGCCTTGAGCTTCTCCATGACGGCCTTGGCCTCGTGGCCCCACTCGGCCTCGACGAAGGGGGCCATGTTGCGGCCCGTGCCGTGCTCGGCCTTCAGGGCGCCGTCGTATTTCTTCACCACCAGCTCGACCACGTCATCAATGAAGCGCGCGTAGCGGTCCACGGCGCCCTGGTCGTTGAAGGACTGGGTGATGACGAAGTGGAGGTTCCCGTCCTTGGCGTGGCCGAAGATGATGGCCTCGTCGTAGCCGTGCTTGGCGAAGAGCTTGGTGAGGTCCACGGCGGCGTCCGCCAGGCTCTCGATGGGGAAGGCCACGTCCTCGATGAGCACCGTGGTGCCGCGCTTGCGGACCGCGCCCACGGAGGGGAAGGTGCCTGAGCGGATCTTCCAGAAGAGGGCCTGCTCCACCGGGTCATGGGTGAACCGGGCGGGCTCCATCAGCTTGAGGCCGGCGGTGGTGGCCAGGGCAGTGCGTTCCAGGTCGGCGCGGACGGACTCGTCACGGCCGTGGAACTCCACCAGTAGCGCCGCGGCGCCCTCGGGCAGAGACTTGATGGCGGGCGGGATGCCGGGCTGGTTCTCGACGGATTTAAGGGAGGCGCGATCCAGCAGTTCCAGGGCAGCCGCGCCCGCATCCCGCAGCGGGATGATGGCGGCACAGGCCGCGTGCAGATCCGGAAACAAGAGGAAGGCCGTCACCTTCACGGGCAGGTCCGGCACGGACTTCAGCACGGCCTCGGCGATGAAGGCCAGTGTGCCTTCCGAGCCCACCAGCACGTTGCGGAAAATGTCCACGGGTCGGTCGAAGTCGATGAAGGCATTGAGGGAATAGCCCGTCGTGTTCTTCATCTTGTACTTCGCCCGAATGCGCTCGGCCAGGGCTGGGTTGGCCAGGAGGTTGGCCTTGAGATTCAGCAGTCCCTGCGCCAGTTCGGGCTCCGCCTCGCGGAAGCGCGCGTCAGCATCGGGGGCGGCGGTATCGATCACGGTGCCGGAGGGCAGAACAAAGGTCAGCGACTCGAGCGTGTGGTAGGCGTTCTGGGTAACCCCGCAGCACATGCCGCTGGAGTTGTTAGACAGGATGCCGCCCACCGTGCAGGTGTTGATGGAGGCCGGGTCTGGACCCATCTTGGCCTTGAAGAACTTCAGGGCGTGGTTCACGTGGGCGCCGATGACGCCGGGCTGGACCTTCACCTTGGCCCCGCCCTCCAGCACCTGGATGCCGCGCCAGTTGCGGACCACTTCTACCAGGATGCCGTCCGACACCGACTGGCCCGACAGGCTGGTGCCTGCGGCCCGGAAGGTCATGGGGATCTTCGCTTCATGGCTGAGCCGGAAGAGCCCGCGGATGTCCTCGATGCTTCCCGCGAAGGCCACAGCCTTGGGGATCAGTCGGTAGAAGCTGGCGTCGGAGGCGAAGGCAATTAGGTCCACCGGCCGGTCCAGCACGCGGTCCGGACCCAGGATGGCGACAAGGGAATCCCTGAGGGAAGTGGCGGTGGCAGTGGTCATGAGAAACATCCTCTCCCTGCTTTGGGGCTGAAAAAGTCCCGCCGACGATCAGGCTGTCGGCGGGACCCAGGTCATTCGTCGGTCATCCGCCCGGCTGGCTTACTTGGCCGGGGCAGGGGCGGGCGCAGCTGTGGGAACAGCCGGGGTGGCAGGTGCGGTCACAGGCGCGACAGCAGCTGGGGCCGGCGGGGGCTGCTGGGGCATCCAGTTGGCGGGCAGGACCTTCGCGTAGAGGAAGATCACGACACCAACCATGGCGGCCAGGGCCAGGCTGTGCCAGAACACGTAGCGGAGAATGGTGCCTTCCTCGCCCTGCTGGTTGGTGGCGACGGAAGCCACCACAAGGCTCTGGGCGTCGATCATCTTGCCCATGACGCCGCCGGTGGTGTTGGCCGCGGCGGTGAGGATCGGGTTCAGACCCAGCTGCTCGGCGGTGATCTTCTGGAGGCCACCGAACAACACATTGGAGGAGGTGTCGCTGCCCGTGAGGGCCACGCCCAGCCAGCCCAGCATGGCGCTGAAGAAGGGGAAGAGCACACCAGTGCTGGCGAAGGCCAGGCCCATGGTGGCGTCCAGACCCGCGGACTTCGAGACGAAGCCCAGGGCCAGCATGGCCGCGATGGTCAGCAGGGAGATCTTCACGCGATTGACCGTCTTGCCCCAGATCTTGACCAGTTCCAGGAAGCTGAACCCGGCCAGCAGGCCACTGACGATGCCGGCGAGCATGAGGCTGGTACCAGTGAGGGAGAGCCAGTTGAAGGTCCAGACGGCGGCTTCGGCCGAGGGCTTGGCGACCACGGGAGGGGCCTTGATGACCATCTTGTGGAGCTTGGGGATTTCAAAGGTCTTGACCGTGTAGCCGCTAAGGAAGTTGGGTGCGGTCTTGGTGCCGCCATTCAGGAAGGTCTTGACTTGGGGGGTGCCCCAGGCGAACACGAACACGGACAGGAGAACCCAAGGCATCCAGGCCTTCACGACCTTGCCGGTGCTCTGATCGACCACCGCCGCATGGGCCTCTTCGCGCTCATGCTCATAGCGCCAGATGGTCTTGGGCTGCCAGACCTTCAGCAGGACGACCAGGGACAGCATGGAGATGATGGCGCCGATGATGTCCACCAGCCAGGGGCCGTGGTAGTTGCTCACCAGGAACTGGGCGATGGCAAAGCTGCCACCCGCGGTGAGGCAGGCGGGCCAGACTTCCATCATGGCCTTGCGTCCCGCCATGGTCCAAATGATCCAGAAGGGCACGATCAGCGAGAAGATGGGCAGGATGCGGCCCGCGGCGGCGCTGAGCAGATTCAGGTCCAGGCCGGTGACGCCAGCCAAGGCGATGAGGGGGCTACCCAGGGCACCGTAGGCCACGGGAGCGGTGTTGCCGATGAGAGCCAGGCCGGCGGCCTGGAGGGGCCGGAAGCCCAGACCTATGAGCATGGCGGCGGAAATCGCCACGGGCGTTCCGAAGCCGGCCGCGCCCTCGATGAAGGCGCCGAAGCTGAAGGCGATCAGCAGGGCCTGAATGCGGCGATCCCCGGCCAGACCGGCGATGGAGTGCTTCACCACCTCGAAATCACCGGATTTCACCGTGATGTCATAGATGAAGATAGCGTTCAGAACGATCCAGCCGATGGGCAGGAGACCGAACAGGGCGCCGTGGACGGCGGCCATGCTAGCCATGCCTGCGGGCATCTTGTAGACGAGGATGGCGACGGCCAGACAGGTGATCAGGCCGAGGATGGCCGAATAGTGGGCCTTCACATGCTTGGCCAGGAAGCCCAGCAGCACGAAGACCGGCAAGGCGGCCACCAGTGCGGAAATGAAGATATTCCCCATGACGGGGGAATAGACTTGGGTCCAGGGGGTCATGCAGCCTCCAGAAGGGGGGGGGGGTGGAAGAAGATGGGGGGGTAGAGTTTTGGAAAAGATCTTGGGCGAAGGTTACAATGGGTCTAGTGGTCAGACCATAGCGAAGAATGGTATTTTTGATCACACTTTCCATGTAGTATTTTTTTCAACATTTATATTTTTTCATAAAGCGACCCCCATGGATTTCTCACCCATCAAAACCAAACGGCTCTACGAGGAGATCGTGGAGCAGATCAAGCAGCTCATCACCGATGGGAGGCTGAAGCCGGGGGACCGTCTTCTCGCGGAGCGGGAATTGGCCGAGCAGTTCCAGGTCAGTCGTGCCTCGGTCCGGGAAGCCATCCGGACCCTGGAGATGCTCGGCGTCATCGACATCCGACCCGGCGAGGGCACCTTTGTCAGGGGCACCGAGACTGATGACATCATCCGCCCCCTGGCCATGTTTCTTGCCGTGGAGCGAAGTTCACTCCTCGACATGTTCGAGATGCGCCGCATCTTCGAGACGGCCACGGCGGCGCTCGCGGCCGAGCGGGCCACACAGGAGGAACTGGATCACATCGAGGCCATGCTCGACAAGATGCGGGAGCGGCTGAATGTTCTTGACCCAGAGAAGGGTGAGGAATATGACGCAGCATTCCACTACGCGGTGGCCGAGTCCACACACAACAGCTTGCTGACCAAGTTGTTCAAGACCGTGTCCGAGGAATTCGCCAAGGCCAACTCCGTGGCCCGACGCCAGCTCTACCACGACAACATCCAGAATGCCCAGAAGATCATCGACCAGCATTCGGAGATCCTTGAAGCCATTCGCTCCCGGTCCCCAAAGGCCGCCTCGGAGGCCATGCTCGGGCACCTGATCTTTGCGGAGGGCGAACTGAGGAAGTGGATCGTTTAGGCGCGGAGTGCCGCAAGCTCGCCTTGTGACTAGGGCACGTCCTGTGCCCTCGCCCTTCGGACGGAATCGCCGTAGGCGATTCCGTCCGATTTGGCAGTCCTGGCAAATGGTGGCCCCGGTGGGGTTCGAACCCACGACCAAGCGGTTATGAGCCGCCAGCTCTGACCACTGAGCTACAGGGCCAGAGGCAGTGTAGCAAATGGAGTCCGGACTACCGGGTCACAGCCCGCGGATGGAGCGGCCACCCAAGGCGAAATCCAGGAGCTGCAGCATGCGGTCCGCGAGGGTCGGAAGATCCTCGGACTCGAGGAGGAACTGGCGCTCCGTGGGCTCGAAGTCCAGGGCCATGGCCAAGGTGTTCAGGCGGCCCGCATCCTCCAGCGGGAGATCCAGGAGCTCCTTGAGTTGGACCTCGATGCCTTCCGCAGCCGCGTAGGCGTGGAGGGATTCCATGAGATGGCGGCGATGGGGGCCGGGCCAGAGCATCGAGGCATTGAATGGGATCGCATCGTAACGGCACTGGCGAAAGGGCTTCCCGGGGAGTTCCTCCAGGATCCGCACTGTCTCCTTCCCTTGGAGAAGGAGGTTCCAGCGCCCCGAAGTGAGGGGTTCGGCCCGCACCACTTCGGCCAGGCAGCCCGTCTCGAAGATCGGCGCGGTCTCCCCCAGGGAGCCTGGATCCGGGGTCTCCCGCATCAGAGTGAGGATCAGGTGGTGGTGCGAGTTCAGCACCTCCACCGTCATCTCCTGATAACGGGGCTCGAAAATCCGGACCGGCAGGAAGGTCTGCGGGAACAGCACGACCTGGGGCAGGGGGAAGAGGGGGAGAATGGCTGGTAGCATGAACACCTTGCTCGCCAACGCATCGGAGTCGAAACAGTGAAGGATGAGAACGAGGCCGCAGGAGCGCTCGAGGTCGGAAATGCCGTGCTGGGTGCGGCCCAGGAAGCCCTCCGGGACCTGAGGGAAACCTGGGATCCGCAGGTCGTGGACGGCTGGGTTCACATGGTGATGGGCAGAAGCGGTCGGGTCATATCGACCGGGATGGGAAAGTCGGGACTCGTCGCCCAGAAGATCGCGGCCACCCTTGCCTCGACCGGCTGTCCTGCATTCTTCCTCCATCCCGCGGAAGCCCTGCATGGGGACCTGGGCATGGTGACACCCGAGGATTCCATTCTGGCGCTTTCGAACAGCGGCGAGAGCGAGGAGGTGGTGCGCCTCCTTCCAAGCCTGCTCCGGCTGGGCATTCCCATTGCGGCCATCACGTCCCGGCCAGAAAGCAGCCTGGGCCAGGCGGCAGATTGGGCCTTTACCTATCGACTCCCCGAGGGCGAGGGGTGCCCACTCGATCTGGCCCCCATGGCCAGCACGACCCTCCAGCTGATCTGGGGTGATGTCCTGGCGGGCAGCCTGATGGAGCGGAAGGGGTTCACCCGGGACCTCTTCGCCCTCAATCACCCTGGTGGAAGTCTGGGTGCCAAGCTTTTGAGAGTAATGACCTTGATGCACGAATCTTGGCCCATCGTCGGGCCTGAGGCTTCGCTCACCCAGGTCCTGAAGGCCATGACCGAAGGGCGGCTCGGGATGGCGGGTGTTCTTAGAGGATCGGCACTCGTTGGCGTCATCACAGACGGGGACCTCCGTCGCGCCCTCGAGAAGGCCGAGTTGGAGGGACGGAACCCACTGGACCTCCAGGCCGAGCAGCTCATGACCTTGAATCCCGCCACCATTGAGGACCAGGCCCTGGCCTTGGAGGCTGCCGGCATCATGGAGACCCGGAAGATCACCTTCCTTGTGGTGATGCGGCAGGGCACCCCCTGCGGTGTCCTCCACATCCACGATCTCTTGGCCGCCAAGGTCCTATGAGTTGTTCAGACGAGCGTTATTGGATAGTTAGGGTTACATAATATACATTATCGAAACTAAATCAGGACCCCAAAGTGAGCTCCGTTCTCTCTCAATACGTCCTCCGGCGCTGGGCGACCCCATTCCTGGGTGCCCTGCTGTTCTATGGATTCCTTCTCCTCTCCTGGGAGATGGTGACCATTTCCAAGGAGATCTTCTCCCAGGGGGCGCCCCTACGCTGGCTGCTGCCGATGCTGCTGACTTCCATGCCGGAGAACCTGGGGCTGGTGCTTCCTATGGCCGCCGTCCTCGGTGGTTTGATCGGCACGCAGCAGCTGATGGAAGGCTCCGAGCTGGTGGCCGCCCAGGGACTGGGAGCGGGGCGCCGGACCTGGACCGCGCCTTGGCTCAAAATGGCTGTATGGCTGGTCTTCCTGGCCACCTTGAATGCCCACGTCCTGGTACCTGCAGCAGCTCGGCTCCAGCGGACGGTGAGGGTCCGGATGACCGAAGACGCCAAGGCGAGGTTTCTCCGACCTGGGGCGCCGCCCTGGTTCCCTCCTGGGGCTCCCAACTCAGCCTTCTGGGTGTCCCCCGAAGGCCAGATCCACATCATGGAATCCACACCACAGGGTGTTCAGCACCTGACGGCCTCCAGCATGACCTATGCCCTGGAGGCCAAACCGGATGGCTCCTCCGAGTTGCAGCTTCACCTCACAGGCCTTCAGGGGGCGCTTTTCCAGACTTCAGGCCATGGAAGTGTCGTCCACCTGAGCCAGGAGAAGCAGGTCCTCCGGTTTGCCATTCCGGCAGGAGCGCGGCTACTCCCCCCCACCCCCCTGCGCTATGAAAGCTCAGCCGCCCTGCTGACCATCCTCCGGGCGCAGACGACGCTGGCGGACACCACCCCTGGGATCAGGGAGTTGAGACTCAAGGCGGCCATGGAATTCTGCCGACGCACGACCCTACCCCTGGCCGCAGCTGCCCTCCTTCTGCTGGGCATCGCGACAGGGTTCGGCCACCCCAGATTCCATCGAGGGGGAGCCATCCTCAAGAGCCTCGGCATCATCATGCTTTACTACCTACTCATGAAGTACATTGAAAACATGTGGATGAATGGAAAAATTAAAACGATTTTCCCTCTCTTCATCCTGCCGTTTCTGTTCCTGCTTGCCGGATGGCTGCTCCTCAGGGAACGGCTGAAACCCCATCGGTCAAACCCTATGGAAGGCCGCCTCAGCCTGGTCCTCCGGCCCATTCGGATGAGCTGGGAACCTCTGCTTGGAGGGTTGAGACATCGCCGGGATTCCCTCGCGGCGTGGCTGCACGGCAAGGGGACCCGGCATGGGATTCTCCGCCATTGGTCCACCCTCGCCTGGTGGCGGAACTGGGGCTCTGCCATGGGCAGCCTGCTGGTGTTGAACCTCCTTGTGGAGTACGCCAGCCTAGCGGGCGACCTGTCAAAAAATGGTGTCCAACTCATTGTTTTTATTCAGTATTGGTTCTGGAATCTCCCCCCTTTCCTGGTGGTCGCGTTACCCATCTCCTTCCTGCTTGGCACGCTTCTCACCCTGTCAGAGGCCGCCCTCAACCGTGAATGGCTGGCACTCCGGGCGGGGGGCGTCAGCCTACTGCGCTGGTTGTGGAGCAGTCGTTGGGCCTGGGGCCTGGTCGCAGCCCTCACGCTGGTGCTTCAGGTCGGCTTAGCTCCAAGAGCTATGACGAAAGCTAACCAGCTTTACAGGCAAATCCTAAATCGGCCTGAGGGCCAATTCTCCTCACGCCCCTGGCTCTACCTCGGCTCCACGGGCGTCCTCTGGCATCTTCAGGCCGAGCAACGGTGGGGCTTTCCGCTCAAGTCACCGGGTGAGGCCCCGATTCTTCTCCGCTGGCGGATCGGCGAGACCCATTCCGAGGCCCTGGCCTGGGGTGGTTCACAGCTCATCCAGGGACCACCCGCAGAGCGGCTCTTCCCTGCCCGGGCCCTCCGAAGCTCAGCCAGCGCAGAAGAGGCCCAGACCCTCGACCTGGCCCGCTGGCAGATGTGGGCACCGGATCCAGAGCGCGCATACATGCTCTGGAGCCGCATTTTGGGTTGGCTGGCGGGCCCCTGCCTGGTGTTGGCCATGCTCTCGTTCGCCTTTCCCGGGCCCAGGCAGGGTCGGGGGCAGGCCATGGGTGCCGGGTTGGTGGCGGGCCTGGTGTTCCTCGGCCTACAGACCCTCTTCGGCGGGGCGGCCCGGGCCTCGGAGATCCCGGCCTATTGGGGGGTTGCCGCCCCCCTGCTCCTGCTCCTCTCGATCTCCCTCCTCCGCCTGCGCCGACTTAGGACCTGACCGTGAGTGACCTTCTAGACGGGGCTTTGGCTCCCCTGGGCCAGCACCCTACCCTCCGCACCGGGGACCGGGTGCTGGCGGCGATGTCTGGAGGAGTGGACAGCTCCGTCATGGCCGCACTCCTGCACAGGGCTGGTTATCAGGTGGTCGGCATCTCCATGCAACTCTTCGACAAGAAGAGTAGTCAAAATTCCGATGGGAAATGTTGCACTCTAGATGACTTCCACGATGCGCGTCGAGTGGCCCAACAACTGGGTTTCCCACACTACGTCATGGACTTTGAAGATCGATTCAGGAGGACCGTGATTGAGGGCTTCATCCAGGGGTATTTGGACGGCGAAACCCCAAGTCCATGCATTCGTTGCAATCAACACCTCAAGTTCTCCACCCTCATGGAACGGGCTGAATCGATGGAGGCACCCTTCGTGGCCACAGGCCACTACTCGACGATCACCCATGAGCGGGGTCGCTGGCACCTTCGGAAGGCCTCAGATCCTGCCAAGGATCAGAGCTACTTCCTCTTCCACCACAGCCAGGCGACCTTGGCGCGCACCCTGTTCCCCCTGGCCCATCTCACCAAACCTGAGGTCCGGCGCCTGGGTGCGGAGTTGGGACTCCACCTCGCCGATAAGCCCGAAAGCCAGGAGATTTGCTTCGTCACCCAGGACCGCTATGACGCCTTCATCGAGGCTGAGGGCCTGGACCCCCGCGTCGGCGAAGGAGAGATTCGCCACCTAGACGGTCGCGTCCTAGGACGCCACCAGGGGTACTGGCGGCACACCGTGGGCCAAAGGCGCGGCCTAGGCGTGGCCTTTTCGGAACCCCTCTATGTGATCAGGACTGAACCGGGCAGCAATACCGTCTGGGTCGGGGTCGAATCAGACCTGATGGCGCGGGACCTCGTGGCCCGGGACTTGAGTTGGGTCGATGGCATCCCCCAGGGTCCGCTCGTCTGCGAAGCCCGGATCCGCAGCCGTGCTCCCGAGGCTGAGGCCATGGTCATCCCCCTCCCCGACGGCCGGGTGAAGGTCGCCTTTGCCGAGGCCCAGCGCGCCATCGCTCCGGGCCAGGCCGTGGTCTTCTACCGCGAGGGCGAAGTGCTGGGTGGAGGCTGGATCGATGGCCGCACAGGCTCCACAACCCTGTGACCCCTGCCCTCCCCAGCCCTGGTTAGCCTTCCTGGATGAACAGCTACAGACTCTGGGTTCTCGCCCACCCTTATCTCTCCGCCGCCATCCAGTTCGGCCTGCTCGGCACCCTGGGCGAGTTCGGAGCCGCCTCCCTGAAGGCCCGCCGTCCGACGCTCCCATGCACCCCCATCCAAGCGCTCCTGAAGGTGGTCGCCTGGGCCTTGCTCGGGCTGGTCATCAAAGCCGGCTTCGTGGGGATGAAGGGCTTCACCCGTGCCCTCATCGATCACCAGATCCTCCCGGCCTTCCTGGCATCCGGCTTTGGGTGGGCCCTCTCTCTGTCAACCCTGACCAACCTCTTCTTCGGGCCGCAGATGATGCTCTTCCACCGGCTGGAGGACAACTTCATCCTGCGTCGCAAGGGGTTTGATGGCATGCTACCGGCCATCCGGACCCTCGTCTGGTTCTGGATTCCGGCGCACACGCTCACCTTTAGCCTGCCGGCCGAGTTCCAGATCGGCCTGGCGGCCCTCTGGTCCCTGGCCCTTGGGGTCATCCTGGGCTTGGCTGACTCACGCACATAGTCATGGCAGGCTCGCCAAAAGGAAGCCCCCTTGCGGGGGCTTTGCTGGAGGCGCCGATCGGATTCGAACCGATGTATACGGGATTTGCAGTCCCGGGCCTTACCACTTGGCGACGGCGCCTTGCGCTGATGCAGTTTGACATTGAACCAATACGGGCCGCTGATGCGGCCCGGGCAGTGGAGCGGGTGATGGGATTTGAACCCACGACTTCAACCTTGGCAAGGTTGCACTCTACCACTGAGTTACACCCGCGTGAGACATCAAGCCTAGCAATGGCGCGTGGTCCGGTCAACGGTCTTTTTCGGATCGACAGGTCGCGCAGAGCCCGAACAACTGGAGTTGATGGCGCGTGATCCTGAATCCGGACAGCGCTTCCAGGTGCCGCAGCGACTCGTCGAGGCCGCAGGCATCCACCTCCACGGTGCGGCCACACCGCTCGCACTGGAGGTGGTGGTGGTGGTGCCGAGATTCACAGCGGACGAACCGCATCACCTGGTCGGCACCGAGGATGCTTTCCGCCCAGCCCTCCTGAACGAAGCGTTCAAGGTTGCGATAGACCGTGGGAAGCCCCGACCGCCGCTCGGGCATGCGCTCCCAGATCTCCTCGACCGTGAGCGGCCGGTCTGAATCCCGTAAAACCTGGAGGATGCCCTCCCGCTGGGGCGTCTGCCGCATGCCGGCAGCACGGAGGGAGGGGGTCGGTGAGGCGGCGGGGTCGGCCATGGCCCTAGGATGGCAGATTCGGGCACCATGGTTCACATGCTCCAGCGTACCTGGGGACGGCTGGGCGTATCGGATGCCAGCGCCCCCTTCCTCCCTCTCTCCTTCCGCCTCTTCGCCAGCTTCGGCCTGCTGGTGCTGCACCTCGCCCTGCCTGTGGAGATCCGGGCCTCGGGGCCCGGCGAGCAGGCCTACTTGGCCGCCCTCCTGCTGATGTTCCTGGAGGCACTCTGGGAGTCCGGGCGCGGGCTCACGGCCATGGACCGGCTGTTTCCCACACCCCGTCTGCCCTGGATACGCTGGAACCTGGTCCTCGATTTGGCACTGGTGACGCTCGTCATCGCCTTCCAGGGGGTCGTGCAGGACCGCTTCGCGACCCTCTACATCTTCCCCGTGCTGGCCTCGGCCTTCTACCTGGGCACGGTGGAGATCGTCTGGGTGGGCGTCGGTTCTTCGCTCTCGCACATCATCCTGGTACTTGGGTTCACCTTTGGCGTGATCCCGCCCTTCGGGATGTCCAGCAGCGTGCTCGACCCCGATCCCGGTCGGCTCTCGTTTCTGCTGGGTGGAGCTTCGTTGCAGGTCTTCGCAGCGACGCTTCTGGTTGTCCTGATTCGACGAAACCTTGACCGGCTTCGGACTGACCTCAGTGTCAGCGAGGCGGCCGTCGACGAGATCTCCGCCCTGCACCAGAGGGTCGTCGAGTCCCTGAACTCAGGGTTGATCACTCTGGACCTGAAGGGACGAGTCACGTCTGCCAACCCTGCCGCCAGGGACATCCTGGGGGGCGCCATCGAGGCGGGGGTCGCGATTCAGGAGCTACTCCAACTCGGCGACCCGCTGGCCTTGCGCCAGGGCCGCGAACATCGCTTCGAGGTGGTATTTAACGTGGAGGGCCGGGGCAGGCGCATTCTCGGTGGTCACCTGGCCTCTCTGCGCGGGGCCTCCGGCCGGGAGTCCGGCCAGTTGCTGCTGTTCCAGGACCTCACCGATCTCAAGGCGCTGGAGGAACGCACGCGGATCAGCGAGCGGCTCGCGGCCATCGGCCAGCTCGCCGCCGGACTTGCCCACGAGCTCCGGAACCCCCTGGCCTCCATCAGTGGTTGCGTGCAGCTCCTTCAGAATGAGGGGGCGCCCGAAGACGTCCGCAGCCGCGTCATGGGCATCCTGGAACGGGAGACCCAGCGCGTGGGGGACATCGTGTCCGACTTCCTGGACTTCGCCCGTCCCGAACCTCCAACCGGAATGGCATTGTTCCTGCCGAGGGTCATCCAGGAGGTCCAATCGAGCTGGGAGATGGACCCCCGGACCGCTGGCCTGCCCCTGGTCACGGATCCTGTCCCGACGGTGAGTCTGCGCTCGGATCCCACCGGCCTGCACCGATCCCTGATGAACCTCCTGAGCAATGCCCGCAAGGCCGTGAAAGATCGCCCCGATCCCACGGTACGGCTGTCCTGTCATGTATCGGAGACAAGCCTCTGCCTCACCATCTCGGACAACGGTTGCGGCATGGCCAGCGAGCAGTTGGACCGACTTTTTGTGCCCTTCGCCGGGAGCTTTGAAGAAGGTTCGGGCCTCGGCATGAGCCTGGTCTACAAGTTCATCGAAGCGATGGATTGGCGGATCGAGGTCGAGAGCACCCTGGGTCTGGGCACTCAAATCCGGATACTCCTGCCGCTGCACCAGGAGGAAGAGTCCATGGCGTCGGCCCCTGATCAGGCGTAAACTTTTCCCAGCCTTCAAGCATCCAACCTGGCATACACCCTTGCACGGTCCACTTGGCACCTGCCACAGTGGTACATCCCCTCTCAGCGCGTTCAGTCCGCCCCCTTTGGGTCTGGCTCCACGGATCTGGGTGGGGTTCGACTCATGGTCGATGCCTTTGACAACCCGCTCTGCCCGCTGGACCAGGATTCTCCATGAACCGGAAACTCATCCGACCGAACCTCAGTGAACTGAAGGACAGGCTAGGCATCCCCGTGAAAGGCGGCGGCGTTGAAGTCATGACCCCCGCTCCGCCTGCCGTGACCGCGGGGGGGGAGCCCAACCCCGCAGTGAACCCCGCGGCGGCCACGGCGCCCCAGGGACTGGGGAGTCCCCGGCGCAAGATCGCGCCGCCTGAGCAGACGAATGCCGAGAGCTTCTACTACCTCAAGCAGATGCAGTCCAAGACGCCGATGGTGATCGTACTCCAGGACGATGAGAAGGTGCGCGGCGTCATCGAGTGGTACGACAAGCACTGCCTGAAGATCAATCGGGTCAAGGAGCCGAACGTCCTCGTGCCCAAGCACAACATCAAGTACATCTACAAGCAGGAAGAGGAACCAAGGATCCGACGCAGCCGCACCGCGAAGAAGGACGACCCCGTGGCGGCCGAGGTCGAGATTCCGATCTACGACTGAGCCCCGGCCATGCCGCGCACGGAGCACCATGAGCCGCCGTCCCCACATCGTTGTCAGCCTAGGTGACCCCTGTGGCATCGGGCCCGAGCTGCTCCTCAGCAGTCTCCCCAGCCTCCTGGACTGGGCGGAGGTCACGGTTGTGGGCAGCAAGGCAGGGGTGGATCTGCTGGAAGGACTGCCGGGCGCCCGGGTGGCCTGGCGGTGGGTGGAGACCCAGGCGAAGGTGGTCGCGATCGCCCAGGCCAAGGCTCAGACCCTTCAGGTGCTGTCCCTCGGGGACGCTTCGCCAAGGGTGCTGGCCGAAGCCCTGTGGCTGGATCCCACCCCCGAGATCAAGGCTAACCAGTTGCACCTGGGCGAGGGGTCTGCAGCCTCCGGTCGGGCCACGGTGGAGGCTGTCCGAGCCGCCGCCCTGATGACCATGGCCGGTGCCGCAGACGCCCTGGTGACCCTCCCCATGGCCAAGTCCGCCGCTCACCTGGCCGGCTATGACCTCCCCGGACACACCGAATTCCTTCGGGATCTGTCGGGATCCGCCATCACCCGGATGGCCTTCGTGAGCCCCCAGCTGAACGTGGTCCTCCACACGGTCCACCAGAGCCTGCGTTCCGTCGTGGAATCCATCACGGCTGATGGGGTGGCCGAGACGCTCATCTTCGCGGCCGACCGGTTCAGCCACCTCACCGGGAAGACCGATCTGCGGGTGGCACTCTGCGCCCTGAATCCCCATGGCGGAGAGCAGGGGGCCTTTGGCGAGGAGGAACGATTGCTCGAAGAGGCCATCATGCAGGCTGGGGCCGCCTTCCTGAGCTTCCCCGCAAGTGCCGCAAGCGATGCCCCAGTAACCCGACCAGACGGCCACAGGCAGCGCCTTTCAGGGGGCCAGCGCGGAGTGGAAGTTTTCTCCACAGCGGGCGCGGAGCAGTCCCGCCCCACGCCACTGTTTTTTGGGCCCCTGCCCTCCGACAGTGTCTTCCAGCGTGCCTCTCAAGGCGAATTCGACCTCGTCGTGGCCCTCTACCATGATCAGGGCTTGATCCCGATCAAGCTCCTCGAGCCGACCAGGGCTGTAAACCTGACCTTGGGCCTCCCTTTCATCCGCACCAGCCCCGACCACGGAACGGCCTTCGATAAGGCCGGAAAGTGGGTCGCAGATTCCCGAAATTTTCTAGCCGCAGCGGCCCTCGCGATCCGCCTGGCCGGTCAGTCAGGCCTGCCCCTGCCTTCACCCGGCGCATGAGCACCGAGTGTCATTTCGGCCCGGGCCGAGCGGTCCCTCTCGATCGGGCTGACCAATTGCTGGCCGCGCTGCCGCGGACGGCCTTGACCATCCATGGCGGGGTGCCTCGCCACCTGCTAGCTCACCTGGGTCGCCTTCAGGCCGGGGCCTCGGCCCTGGGCTGGGGCCTCCCCTGGCTGCTCGGGTCTCAAGCGGAAATCGAGACCTGGGTGAGGGAGGAAACACCACGGTCGGACGCTGCCCTGCGGCTGGTGCTCGAGCCGGAGGTCGCCCGGCTCTCGGCCCGTCTGGAGCCCCTACCGGCCGTTCCCCATTCCTACCGTCTGAAGGTTCTTCCCCACCCGCTGCGGGAGCGGCGCCAGGACGTCGCCATCGTGCACAAAGGCCTGGCGGGTCCCTGGGGCCAGGCCGTGCTGGTTGCAGCCCGAGAGTCGGGCGCCGAGGACGCCCTGCTCCTCTGGGACGACGGGACACTGGCGGAAACCGCCATCGCCTCCGTGGCTCTGGAACAGGGGGACACCCTTCTGGTCCCTCCGCCCCAGGGCCGGGTGGCGAGCCTGGCAGAGCGGCTTGACCTCCCAGGTTGGGCCAGGGCAAGGGGGCTCCGCATCGAAGTCGCCGACATATCCGTCCCCTCGGTCATGGGGGGCCGTCTCTGGTGCATGAACGCCCTGCGTGGCTTCTGGCTGGCCAGTCTGGCTTGATCCCCTCCCCACCATAGACCGGGCACCCGGCTGTTGTAGGCTGGATGCGGGAGGTGGCATGTCCACGGTGGCAGTGATCCTGGCGGCGGGCCTCGGAACCCGCATGAAATCGCGGCTTCCCAAAGTGCTGCATCCCATCCTCGGCGATCCCTCCCTGCTCTGGGTCCTCCGTGCCCTTCCCAGCGACCTCGGCGGTGCGGTCGTGGTGGTCCATCACGGCAAGGAGCAGGTCGAAAGGGCCATCGGGGCCTGGCAGACCGCGGGGCTCCTGCCCTGCCCCATCTCCACCGTGGACCAGGGCGTGCCCCTCGGAACCGGTCATGCACTGCAGGCCTGCATCCCTGAACTTGACCGGCTCGGGGCTGGCCAGGTGGTCATTCTCTGTGGCGATGTCCCCCTCACGACCCCAGGCACGGTTCAGCGCCTCTGCGCCTCGGAGGCCCTGCTGTTGGCCATGGACCTGCAAACTCCCGGGGCCTACGGCCGCGTGCTCCAGCATCCGGATGGGCGGCTCGCCGGATTGGTGGAGGCCAAGGACGCCACCCCCGAACAACTGGCGGTGCAGCGGGTCAACGGGGGCGCTTATTCCCTGCCCTGGCCCGCCCTCCGTCTGGCGCTCCTAGGACTGACCAACGACAATGCCCAGCGAGAGTACTACCTGACGGACGCCGTCGTGGGGGTGGCCCGGGAGATCCCGGTGGCCGTGGAAGTCTGCGAGCCCGAGGAACTGGCGGGCATGAACTCGCGGCACGATCAAGCGGCGCTCCAGGCCGCTGCGCAGCGCCGCATCGAACGACACTGGATGGCCGAGGGCGTGACCTTCCTGCATCCCGGCTCCATCCTGGTGGGTCCCCGGGTCCACCTGCACCAAGATGTAATCCTAGAACCAGGTGTGCGGCTGGAAGGGGCCGTCGTCGTGGGTGAAGGCACGCAGATCGGCCAAGGTACGGTGATCACGGATTCGACCCTGGGTCCCGGGGTCGAAGTCCGCCCCTACTGTGTCATCGAGCGGGCCCTTGTGGGCGAAGGCTCCAAGGTCGGTCCTTTCGCCAGGCTTCGGGAAGGCACAGAACTGGCTGAAAAGGTCCACATCGGGAATTTTGTGGAAACCAAGAAGGCGAAGCTCCAACGCGGCGCCAAGGCCAATCACCTAGCCTACCTCGGAGACACCGAAGTGGGCGAGGGCACCAACATCGGCGCGGGGGTCATCACCTGCAACTACGATGGCGTGAACAAGCACCGCACGCTGATCGGGCGGAACGTCTTCATCGGGTCCGATACCCAGCTGGTGGCCCCCCTGGTCATTGGGGACGGGGTCCTCATCGGGGCCGGCAGCACCATCACCAAGGATGTACCCGCCGACGCCTTGGCCCTGAGCCGAGCGCCCCAGGTGAACCGCGAAGGCGGTGCCCCTAGGCTCAGGACCCGGCAGAGGAAGGGGACTGGGTTAAGCTAGTCCTTTAGGTTCGGAGCCCCATGATCCTGACTTTATTCGACAAGGCCGGCGCAGGCGTGCTCAAGGCCACGGATACGTTCGGTGATTTCGCAGTCCTGGCAGGCCGGACCTTTGCCGCCATCTTCAAGCGCCCCTTCGATGGCAAAAACCTGCTGAACCAGTTCCAGTCCGTGGGGGTCAACTCGATTCCCGTGGTGGCCCTCACCAGCCTGGCCGTGAGCATGGTGTTCGCGGTGCAGCTCGCCTATGGCTTCAAGCAGTTCCAGGCGGAGGGACTGGCCTCCCAAGTCGAGGGCCTGGCCATCATGCGCGAGTTGGCGCCGGTGATCACCGGCCTGATGCTCTCTGGCCGCGTCGGCTCCGCCATGGCCGCTGAGCTGGGCACCATGCAGGTGACCGAGCAGATCGATGCCCTAGAGTGCCTGGCCACGGACCCGATCCACTACCTGTTCGTGCCACGGCTGCTGGCCTCCATGGTGATGGTCCCGATCCTAACGGTCGTCTCGATCTACATCGGGTACTGGGGTGGCTACCTGATCCTGGTGGGCGTTGAGGGCCAGAGCGCCTACGTCTACGGCAACGAGTTCTACAAGCTCCTGGCCTTCCGGGACCTCCGCATCGCCCTGTACAAGGCCTTCGTCTTCGGCATGATCATCGCTCTGGTCGGTTGCTGGAAGGGCTACCGAACCCACGGCGGCGCCGAGGGCGTGGGGAACGCTCCCACCAGCAGCGTGGTGACCAGCTCGCTGTGGATCCTCGTCTCCGACTTCTTTTTGACTAAGCTTTTGTTGGTCTGACGACATGGCCGTGATCGACGTCGTCAACCTTTCCAAGGCCTTCGGGCCAAAAGTCGTGTTGTCCAATGTGAACCTGCAGGTGGAGGAGGGGGAAAGCCTCGTGGTGCTGGGCGGTTCCGGCACGGGCAAGACGGTCCTGCTCCGCAACATCATGGGCCTGCTCACGCCCGACTCGGGCCATGTGGCCGTCGAAGGCAAGATCATCGCGCAGCTCTCGCGGGACGACCTCTTCTCCGTCCGCCAGAGCATCGGCATGTGCTTCCAGATGGCGGCCCTGTTCGATTCCATGACGGTCTTCGAGAACGTGGCCTTCGGCCTCCGCCGCCACCACAAGATGTCCGAAACAGAGATCCGCGCCCGGGTGGAAGAGTGCCTGTCCATGGTCGGCATGAAGGAGACGGAGAAACTGAAGCCGGCGGAGCTCTCGGGCGGCATGAAACGGCGCGTAGGCTTTGCCCGGGCCATCGCCCTCAAGCCCAAGATCCTGCTCTTCGACGAACCCACCACGGGCCTCGACCCTGTGATGACCGACGTCATCGGGCGCATCATCCTCGACCTCAAGCACGAGCTCGGCATCACCAGCATCACCATCACCCATGACCTCAAGTCCGCCTTCGAGATCGCCGACCGCATCGCCCTGATCTTCCGGGGCGAGTGCATCGCCTGCCAAGCCCCTGCAGACTTCAAGGTCAATCCGCACCCCGTCATCCAGCAGTTCCTCCGGGGGGATGCCGATGGTCCCTTCCTTCAGGACCCTCCCCCCCCCAAGCGCAAGATTCAGGAGGCCCATTCATGAAGCTCGAAACCAAGGTCGGCCTCTTCTTCACCGGCGGCATCGTCCTGATGGCAGTGCTCATCTTCCGGACAGAAAAGCTGGAATTCGGCGGCAAGCGCAACCAGACCGAGCGGTTCACTTACTTCCAACAGGTCGCGGGCCTGAACCTGCAGAGCGCCGTGCGCATCGCCGGCGTCAAGGTCGGCGACGTCCGGACCATCGCCCTCGAGAACGGCAAGGCTCGCGTGGTGGTGGGCCTCTCCAACGAGGTCCCCGTCTATGCCGACGCAGTGGTCTCGCTGGGGTCCATCGGCATCCTTGGCGAGAAGTTCATCGACCTGGACCCTGGCCACAGCGCCAAGGGTCCCTTCCCGGAAGGCAGCCCGATCCCCAGCAAGGCCGGGGTGAGCCTTGATAACCTCATGGAGACCCTGTCCGAGATCGGCACCAACGTGAAGGGTGTTACCCAGGCCCTCAATCAGTCCATCGGCGGCGAGCAGGGCCGACAGAAACTCGACGAGATCGTGGACAACATCCGGGTCTTGACCGCCGAGTTCCGGTCCATGGCCCAAGAGAACCACGGGGCCATCAACCACACCCTTGCCAACGTTGAAGCCCTCTCCCTGGACCTGCGGGACAAGCTGCCCAAGCTGGCCCAACAGTTCGAGGCCGTGGGCAAGAACCTCAATGCCATCCTCGAGGAGAACCGTCCTGAGCTGAAGGGCGTTGTGGGCGATGTGCGCAAGCTGGCCCAGAGCTTCCAGGGCTCGGCCGACAACCTCAAAACCCTCACCGACCGCATCAACAAGGGCGAAGGCACCATCGGGAAGCTGCTGAACGATGAGTCGACGGTCAAGAAGATCAACGAGGCCGTGGACAACGTGAACAACATGCTCGGCGGCTTCAACAAGATGGACTTCCGCCTCGACATGAACGCAGCCCAGTGGGAGAAGCGCAAGGACAGCCGCGTTGGACTGGGACTCGAGATCGCCCCCCGACCTGATTACTGGTATTCACTGGGCTTCGCCTCCACACCTGATGGCAAGCTCGCCGAGAGCTCGCGCATCGTCACCACCCTTGATCCCGTGACAGGCCAGCCCGTGAGTGTCCTGGAGCGGACCAAGACTGTGACCACGGACCAGGCCTTCACGGCCTCTGCCCAGTTCGCCAAGCGCCTCGGCCCTGCGATCTTCTCGGCAGGCATCGTGGAGAACAAGGGGGGCGGTGGCCTGGAACTCCGCCTGCTGGATGAGGACCGGCTTCGGCTCGGCTTCCTGGCCTATGACTTCACCAAGCGTGACGACAAGCCGAACCCCCGGTACCGCTTCACCAGCAGTTACCAGTTCTGGAAGGGTGCCTACATCCAGGCTGGCGTCCAGGACATCGGCAACAAGGACCTGCGCACCATCTTCTTCGGAGGTGGCCTGCGCTGGAAGGACGATGACTTGAAGAAGATGGTGGGCCTCGCCGGAGTCGCCAAGTGAAGGCCCCCCGTCTCCCCGCCCTCACCGGTCCCCTGCCGGATGAGCGGGGCTTGGCCTTCCTCCTGGTCCGCCGGGGAGTCCCGCTCGCCTTCGCCGGGATCTCATTCGTGGCCGCGACCCTGCACGCCACAGGCCGGGGCTGGTGGATGCTGGCGGGCGTCGGCGCCCTGGCCGCCGCCTGGCCCAGTTTCCTCAGCGGTCCGGCCTTCCTGCGGAACCGGGCCGCGATCATGCGCCAGGACAGCCGGTGGGCCAATGCCCTCTTGCCCGTGGCCCGGCGAATGGGCCTGGAGGACGCCTGGATTCTCGCCTTCTGCGGCTACAACAACCAGCGCGTCCGCGCAGCCTTTGCGGGTCGGCGGGCCAAACGCGCCCTGATCCTCCTGCCGCACTGCATCCAGATGTCCCGCTGCAAGGCGGGCATCCTCGATGATCTGCAAGCCTGCTACGACTGTGGCCTGTGCCCCGTGGGTGACTACATGAACGCGGCCCTGCTGAACAGGTGGGAGGGGCGCATCACCAACCGCAGCCACAAGGCCTACCGTGAAGCCCGAGAATACCGCCCCGACCTGGTGGTGGCCGTGAGCTGCACCGACCGCCTGCTGAAGGGGCTCACGAAAATGCCTGAGATCCCCTGCTACGTGATTCCACTCGTCCTGCCCCACGGCATGTGCGTCGACACGGACTTCAGCGTGCCCCATCTCTTTTCGGCCATGGAGACGCTGGTGGAACCCCGCCGTCCCCCCGGGGAGATCCAGGCGTTGCGCCATGAGGGCATCGCATGACGGAGAGCCGCTTCCCCGTCCGGCGCTTCTTCGAAACGATCATCGGCCCAAGGGCTATGCCCTACTTGCTGCACCTCCGCCCCCTGGAGTGGCCGATCATGTCCGCCCACTTCCTGCTGGGCACCCTCCAGGCCACGGGCTGGGCTCTGAGTGCCCGGCCCACCCTCCTGGGCTGGTTCATCTTCGTGGCGCTCATGAACGGCGGAACGCTGGCCATCAACAGCGCCTTCGACCAGGATGAGGGGGACATAGGCTACCTGAAGGCGCCGCCAAAGCCGCCGAGGCATCTGGCGACCTTCTCTTCGATACTCCTGGGCCTTTCGGCACTCCTCGGCTTCCTGCTCCCCCTGCCCTTCGCCCTCATCAATCTGGCCTGCGTCGTGATGAGTGTGCTGTATTCGGTGCCCCCGCCTCGTCTGAAGGCCAGGGCCGGCTGGGATCTGCTCATCAACTGCATCGGGTTCGGCATGCTGACCCCCCTGGCCGGCTGGGCCCTCACCGGGCGGACCTTCAGCCGCCCCATCCTGCTGGCATCCGTCGGCTTCGCCTTCCTGTTCGCCACCCTCTATCCCATGACCCAGATCTACCAGGTCGCCGAGGACAGTCGCCGGGGCGACCGGACCCTGGTGATCCAAGTGGGCGTGGGCCGCAGCCTGGGCCTGGCGCTTCTCGCCGCCCTGGTCGCCCATGGGTTCTTCCTGGCTGGTGTCCTGGCCCTGGGGCGCGAGCCACGGTTCCTCGTTCCCTCGCTTCTGGCCTGGCTGGCCGTCCTACTGCCCTGGCTGCGCGGCTGGCGCACCTGGACCGACCAGCAGCATGAAACAGGAATGTATTGGGGCCTGGGCGCCTGGGCCATCACCGATCTGACCCTGCTGGCCCTGTTGTGGCCATGATCCCTTGAGTATTGGACCTCCAGATCCGATAGACTGGGAAGAAGTGATGACAGTCGAAATCTTCTGGAGTCGGCATGGTGCTGAGCTGGGGTAAGGGATGGACGGTAGGCGCACTGGCGGCGCTGGGTGTGGCGCTGGGCGCGGCCTCGCCACAGGCGTCCACGCGGCTTTCCCTGAAATCTGCCTCGGCCCTGGTCCTCGACCAGAACACGGGCCAAGCACTGGTGGAGAAGCAGGCCGCGGCCGTGGTGCCCATCGCCTCCCTGACCAAGCTGATGACGGCCATGGTGCTGCTCGACGCGCACCTCGATCCGGCCGAACTGCTCACCATCACGAGCGATGACAAGGACTCCCTCCGCCATAGCCGCTCGCGGTTGCCCGTGGGCACCCGCCTCCCCCGGGAACAGGCGCTCCTGTTGGCCCTGGTGGCCTCGGAGAACCGCGCGGCCCATGCCCTTGGGCGCACCTATCCGGGCGGCCTGGCCAGCTTTGTCCTGGCCATGAATGCCAAAGCCCGGGAGCTTGGTCTCAGTGGGGCCCACTTCGAGGATCCTTCCGGCCTTTCCAGCGGCAATGTGGCCACCGCCTGGGATTTGGCCCGAATCATCCAGGCTGCCTACCGCTATCCCGAGATCCGGGACTTCAGCACCCGGCCCGAAACCTCGATCCAGGCGGGGCGGCGCACCATCCAGTTCCCGAACACCAACGCCCTCGTGCGCAACCCCAGGTGGACCATCGGGCTGTCCAAGACCGGCTACATCGAGGAAGCCGGCCGCTGCCTCGTAATGCAGGCGATGCTGGGCAACCGGCCCGTGCTGGTCATTCTCCTGGATTCCTGGGGCAAGTACACCCGCTTGGGGGACGCCAATCGCATCAAGCAGTGGCTGGAAACCCGCTCGGGGTCGAAGGGCTGATCCGGCAGTGCTGACTCCTGATGTCCCACCCCCCTTCCCGCTCCGCTGGGGTTTCTCCACGCGCCTGGATGCACCGGAATCCCTGCCGGAACCGCGCCTGCGCCAGGTGCACCGCTGTGGCGTGGTGGAGGCCCACGACGCCGTGGTCGAGGCAGACGGCCTCTGGACAAGCCGGCCAGGCGTCCGCATCGGCGTGAGGGTGGCGGACTGTGTGCCAGTGCTGCTGGCCGGGCCGTTGATCGACGGCACCCCCTGGGTCGCGGCCCTGCATGCCGGATGGCGTGGGGCCACTGGCCACGGGGATCCTGAGCCCGGGGGCGGAATCCTGCGCCGGGGCGTGGCTAGGTTTCTAGCCGTGGGCGGCAATCCCCGGGACCTGGCCTGGGCCTGCGGACCCGCCATCCAGCTCTGCCATTTCGAGGTGGGCTCCGAGGTCATCGAGGCCGCGCGCCAGGACCCCGCCTGGCGGGAAGGCCTGCGGTCCACGGGACCCAGCGGTAAGGCCCACCTGGACCTGCGCGGCTTCCTGAAGGCGCAGGCCCTGGACCTGGGCATGGATCCCGCGAAGGACGGCAGCGTCGGCCTCTGCACCATGTGCCGGCCGGATCTGCTTTACTCCTACCGCCGGGGCGATGCCACCGGCCGCCAGTGGGGCTGGATCGAGATCGGCTAATCTGGATGCTGCCTCGCTCCTGAAGACCGAGGATCAACGCACGAGGACGGCCATGCTCAACATCACCGACATCCGGATCACCAAGGTGGAAGGCGACGACAAGCTGAAGGCCTTCGCCGCCCTGGTGATCGAGGACTGTTTCCTGGTGGGGGACCTCCGGGTGGTGGAGGGGGAGGACGGCTACTTCGTGGCCATGCCCAGCCGCCGCAAGCGCGACGGCAGCTTCAAGGACATCGCCTATCCCTTGAACAACACGCTGCGCGAAGTGATCGAGGAGAAGGTCCTGCTCGCCTATGAGGCGGCCACCGGGCATCGCGCCCTGAGCCGCATCGAGCGGGGCGAGGCCGCCCAGGTGCGCCCCGACCTGCTGGGCGTCGAGGAGTTCGGCTTCACGCCGAAGGCCAATCCCTGAGGCCGGATCCCGGGGCTTGGGCAGGACGTGGACCCGCGCTATGCTTGCCTTTCCGCCTGGGGAGTAGCCAAGTGGTAAGGCAGCAGGTTTTGATCCTGCGTACCGAGGGTTCGAATCCTTCCTCCCCAACGCAAAGGGCCGCCGTCAGGCGGCCGTTTGCGTTGGGGAGGCTTGAAGGATTCGAAGTCAGGGATGGCGCCCAGGTAGGGCAAGGCCTCAGAGCTGGAAGCTCAACAGCTTGTCATCCGTTACGTCCACGGTCTCGGTCTTGCTGCCCTTGGGTCCACGGACAGTGATCGTGTGGCGACCCAGGGCAACCCGGATGGGGCTGCTGCCATCGCTTTCGGTCCCTGTGTCCATACCATCCACGAAGACCTTTCCGGACCCGGGGAAGGTGTTGACGGTGAGGGAGGCCAGTCCGGGCACCGTGAGGGTCGACGTCTGGCCGGCCCCCACGGTGACGGCCCGGGTGTCCTTATAGAAGTGACGGGCGCTGAGCAACTCCAGTTGATGCGTCCCGGGGGGCAGCGGCAGCCTGCCACCCGGGCTGAGCTCGCCCAGGTCCTTGCCATCGGCCTTGACGCGCACGCTGAAGCCCCCTGAAAGCTTGAGAGCCCCTGGTTCATGGGGATTCAGGGCCGGCTCCTGCCGGGTTTCGGCCGTGGTGGCCTCCTTGAGTTCAAAGACCCGGCCCCCGGGCACCTCGCCCAGTCCAAAGTCCGAGGCATGCCCCAACTTCTCCTTGGTCAGGGTCAGGCGGTGGGATTGCCCCTGGTTCCAGCGGACGGTGAGCGGCGTCACTCCCTCCAGTGGCTTCTCATCCATGACCACCGTCGCCCCCTTGGGCATCGAGTCGATGAGCTCCTCGCTGATGACGGGCGGGAGGGGGAAGGTCCGTGGGGCTTCCCCGGGCTTGATTTCGTAAGTAACGGGTCGGTGTCCTTTGAGCTCGAGCCGCAGTTTGTCGCCGGCTTCCAGTGCCTGGTTCATGGGCGTGGTGCCCACGGCCAGATCGTTCACAAAGACCTTCGCCCCGGCGGGCTGGGAGTCGATCTGAAGGCGCGTGCCCTTGGGCCCCCGGAAGAGGAACCAGCCCAGCCCGAGGACGGCCACCAGCGTCAGGGCACCGATCCATGGCCATCCCTGCGACCTCGATTTGGACCGGGCCACAACCATGGTCTCGTCGAAGGAGGTGGAGACGATCTCCGGCAGAGGGGCTTCGCCGCTCATCCGCATCAGGCTCAGGACCTCCCGCCGGTCCTCCTTGCCCAGTTCTACCACCACATCAAGCAGCTCCCGGACAAAGGCTGTGCAGGTGGGGTACCGATCCTCGGGCCGCTTGGCCAGCACTCGATCGAAAACCCGCCGCCAGCCTTCCTGCAGCATGCCCACCACCGGGGGTTGGACCTCGACGGGCGGCTCGTTGACGATGCGGTAGAGGATGGTGTTGATGGAGGATCCGGGAAACGGCGACTGCCCACTCATCAACTCGAAGACCAGCACTCCGAAGCTGAAGATGTCGGAACGGTTGTCGACCGTGCCCTCCTTGATCTGCTCGGGGCTGGCATAGCTCGGGGTGCCGAGGAAGGTCCCCGTCTGCGTGAGGCTGGCATCCTCCCGCTTGGCGATCCCGAAGTCCATGAGCTTGGGCCGGCCGTCCTCGCTGACCATCACGTTCCCGGGTTTCACATCCCGGTGGACGATGGCCTTGGCGTGCGCGTGGTCCAGGGCCTCGGCCAACCCGACGATGATCCTGAATTTGTCCTTCATGGTCGGAGGTGGCCCGGACTTCATGATCCCGTCCAGGGGCCGGCCCGCCACGTACTCCATGGCCAGGAAGGGCCCGTGGCCCTCGACCTCGCCGACGTCGTAGATGGCCACGATGCCCGGATGGTTCAGGAGGCCGGAAATTTCAGCCTCGCGCTGGAACCTGGCCAGGTATTCGTGCTGGTCGGCCTCGGTCCGAACCGCATCCAGCTTCATGAGTTTGATGGCCACCTTGCGCTTGATCCGTGGATCCTCGGCCAGGACAACGCTCCCCATGGCCCCCGAGCCAAGCAGACGAAGAACCTGGTAGCGGCCGATCATTCTGGGGAAGTTGGAGTTGTCGAGGTCGCCCATGTCAGCATCCTACCGAACCCATCGGAGATGAAGCGGTAGATTGTTATGTTTTTCATGGATTTTCCAAGAACTTGTGACACAATAAAGCAAGCCCTTGACCTGGGCTGTGGAGGGTCTGTTCCGTGATGGAAGTTGTCAAATCTGTCGTACTTGTCACCTACTTCACGCTGCTCACCATCTTGAGCATCTATGGGGCGCACCGCCTCTGGATGCTGCTGCTCTACTACCGTCACAAGAAGGATGTGCCCCAGCCCGTGGGCGATGCGAGCTACCTCCCGATGGTCACGGTGCAGCTGGCCGTGTTCAACGAGATGAACGTCATCGAGCGGCTCATGGACTACGTCGTGAAGATGGACTGGCCCAAGGAGAAGCTTGAGATCCAGGTTCTGGACGATTCCACGGACGACACCGTGAAGGTCGCCAGTGCCGTGGTGGACCGCTACAAGGCGTTGGGCTTTGACATCCACTACCTGCATCGGACCGATCGCACGGGCTTCAAGGCCGGCGCACTGTCCGAAGGCCTCAAGGTCGCCAAGGGCGAGCTGGTGGCCATGTTCGACGCCGACTTCCTGCCCACCGTGGACTTCCTTCGCAAGGCCGTACCCCACTTCGCCGATGGCAAGGTCGCCTTCGTCCAGGGATGCTGGGCGCACCTCAACCGCGAGTTCTCTCTGCTGACCCAAGTGCAGGCCATCCTGCTCGACGGGCACTTCGTCTTCGAACACACCGCCCGTAACCGCTCCAAGGCCTTCTTCAATTTCAGCGGTACCGCCGGCATGTGGCGTGTGGCCGCCATCGCCGATGCCGGGGGCTGGGAGCACGACACCATCACCGAGGATGCCGACCTGTCCTACCGGGCCCAGCTCAAGGGCTGGAAGGGCGTCTACCTCAAGGATCTCGTCGTCCCTGCCGAGTTGCCCGTGGAGGTAAATGCCTTCAAGAGCCAGCAGCACCGCTGGGCCAAGGGCAACGCCCAGGTCATCCGCAAGCTCATGGTGACCATCTGGAAGTCCAATGAGAGCCTGCACACCAAGCTGGAGTGCTGGTTCCACCTCACGGCCAACTGCAACTACATGCTGATGGTGGTGCTCTCCGTCATCATGGTGCCCGCCATGGTCTTCCGGGCCGGCACGCCCGTGCACATCCTGCTACTGACCGACGGCCCCTTCTTCCTGCTGAATGCCGTCAGCGTGGGCCTCTACTTCGGTCTCTCCCAGAAGGAACTGACGGATAACACCGGCTGGACCAAACGCCTGAAATACATCCCCGGCCTCATGGGTCTGGGCATCGGCCTTGCCTTGAACCAGGCCAAAGCCGTGCTGGAAGGCTTCTTCACCGACGACAAGGAGTTCAAGCGCACCCCCAAGTATGGTGTGGACGCCAACGGCAACTCCGTCACCAAGCGGGCCTACAAGGTGCCCAAGAGCCTCATGACCTTCCTGGAGTTGGGCTTCGCCATCTATTACTTCGGTGCGGTGCTGGTGGCCATCTACATCCGCAAGTGGGCCTCCGTGCCCTTCCTCTGGCTGTTCTTCAGCGGCTTCTCCTACATGAGCATCCTGTCCCTGGCCGACGTGAAGCTGTTCCGCCGCCTGGCCATGGATGAGCCCGCCGACGACGCACAGAGCGCCTCGAACTTCGTTCAGTAGCCGAATCGTCCGATACGGGACCATGGCTCGTCCTGCGTCCCGTCCTGGTTCCTCCCGGCCCCGCGCTGCCGCGCTGCGGTATCGGCCGGAGGCTCCGTTCCAGGATGCGGCGCCCAGGCTCATTGCCAAGGGGCAGGGGCTCCTGGCCGAGCGCATCCTTGAACTGGCCAAGCAGCACGGCGTGTCGATCACCAAGGATCCGGACCTGCTGGCCGCCCTGGAACCTCTGGACCTGGACCGACTCATCCCACCTGACCTGTTCCAGGCCGTGGCCATCCTCCTTGCCGCCCTCTACCGGGCCAACAAGTCCCTTGCCCCTCCGGCGCCCTGACCCGAATGATCGATCTGCACTGCCACACCCTGCATTCCGACGGCACGGATACGCCCGAGAGGCTCGCCCTGCTCGGCGAGGCCGCCCACCTGTCGGCCCTCTGCCTCACGGACCACGACACCCTCGGGGGAATCCCCCAGTTTCTCGCCATGCAGCCCCAGGTAAAGGTGCGGCTCCTGGTGGGTACCGAGCTAAGCTGCCGCTTCCTGGGGCAATCGCTGCACGTTCTCGGGCTGCTGGTGGATCCGGATGATGCCGTGTTCCAGTCCAGGCTTGAGGATCTGCGCGGGCGCCGGGAGGACCGGAACCAGCGCATGCTCCTGCGCCTAGCGGAACTGGGGTGTCCCATCACACAGCAAGATGTCCAGGCCCAGGCGGATACGCCCCTGCTCTCCCGGGTCCATTTCGCCATGGCCCTGGCTGCCCGGGGCTTTGTCAGGCGTGCTCCGGAAGCCTTCGAGCGCCTCATCGGTGATGACTGCCCCGGTTTCGTGCCCCGGGATGAACTGAGCCCCACAGAGGCTGCCCGCTGGATCCGCGAGGCCGGCGGCGTGCCCGTGGTCGCGCACCCCGGCCGCTTCATCGGCGGTGGCTTCCGCTGGGACGATGCCATGGCGGACCTGCAACGGCAGGGACTCGAAGGTCTGGAAGCGTATTACGGCGAGTATCGCGCCTCCGAGCAGAAGTATTTCGTGACCCTGGCCGCCCGGCTCGGCATGGTGGTCACCGGCGGCAGCGACTACCACGGGGCCAACAAGCCCGGCCTGCGCCTGGGTCGCGGCCGAGGGGGCCTCCAGGTCCCCGATGACCTCCTCGATCGACTGGAAACCCAACAAAGAATTGGCCGTTACCACTGACTGCCGATAGGCTGGGAAGGCCGAGGCGTTCATGTCCAAACGGATCCTCCTGGTGGAGGACGACCCCATCAATGTGAAATTCATCCAGACCGTGCTCGCCAAGAAGGGCGGATACGAGGTGCTGGTATCGGAAGAAGTGGATGAGATCCTCCGCCTGGCCCAGGAGGCTGACCTGGCGGCCATCATCATGGATGTGAGCCTTTCCCGCTCCAGCTACGAGGGCCACAAGGTGGACGGCATCTTCATCACCCAGCTTTTGAAGAAGGACCCAGCCACGCGTGACATTCCGGTCCTGTTGGCCACGGCCCACGCCATGTTCGGTGACCGCGAGAAGTATCTCGAGCTCACCGGGGCCGAAGGCTACATCGCCAAGCCGATCCATGACCCCGCCACCTTGATCGCGGCCGTCAGAGCCGTCATCGAGCCCTGATATGGTCCTAAAAGCGCCGCCCATCGCCGCCTTCCGGCTGCTGCTTGAATACGATGGCAGCCGCTTCCAGGGCTGGCAGCGGCAGGGTCCCAAGCAATCGCGGGAAGGCGTGCGCACCGTGGCGGGCAGCCTCGAGCACGCCCTCCACGAGGCCGGCCTCCACCTGGTGTATCTCGGTGGGGCGGGCCGGACGGATGCCGGCGTCCATGCGCTCGGTCAGGTCGCCCACCTCCATCTGGAGGCCAAGGGAGCCCCTCGCCCCGGGGAATTGAGGCGCCTCATGGACGGTGCATTGCCCCAGGACATCGCCGTCCGCGATGTGCGCACCTGCCCCCCCCGCTTCCACGCCCGCCATGACGCCGTGGATCGCACGTATCTCTACCAGATCAGCCCCAGGCGCAGCGCCTTTGGCAAACCCTGGATCTGGTGGGTGAAACGCAACCTGGATCTCGACCGGCTCAGGCATGCCTGGTCCGCCTTCGAGGGCGACCAGGATGTGGCCGCCTTCGCCGACCTGGATGCAGAAGAGGATGGCCGGGCCCGCATGCTCCGCTGCGAAGTCGCTGAATCCGGTTCACTCGTCCTGCTCCGGGTCCGTGCCACGCACTTCTATCGCCGCCAGGTGCGCCGCATGGTCGGCGCCTCCGTGGCCTGTGCCCTGGGCGAGGAGGAACCCCGACGGGTGCTGGAGGACCTCCGGAATCCCACCGAAGCCGCCAACCTCTACTGGGGCGCGAAGGCCGCGCCTTCCTCGGGCCTGTTCCTGGAAGCCGTGCGCTACTCCGGAGACCCTGAGCCCGGACCGCCGAGGCCCACCCTCTTCATCCCCTGAGGTCGCCCACATGCTCACCCGCGACGAAGCCTGGCAGCTGCTCTGCGACTGGACGCCCTCCGAAAAGCTGCGCACCCACGCCCGGGCCGTGGAGCTGGTGATGCGGGACCTTGCCACGGGCCTGGGCCAGGACGTGGAACGGTTCGGCCTGGCGGGGCTGCTGCATGATGCGGACTACGACTCGTGGCCGGCCGAGCATCCCATCCGCATTGTCGCCTGGCTACGGGAACGGGGCGACGAGGACCTGGCCCACGCGATCAGCGCCCACTACACCCGGTGGAACGTCCCCTACGAGAGCCTGCTGGACAAGGCCCTGTTGGCCTCGGACGAGATCACCGGCTTCATCATGGCCTGTGCCCTGGTGCGTCCCACCCGCACCGAGGGCCTGGAACCCAGGAGCGTGAAGAAGAAGCTCAAGGACAAGGCCTTCGCCGCCGGCGTGGACCGCCATGAAGTGGCTGAAGGCCTGCGGATGCTGATCGGGGCCGTGGGCGGTACCGAAGATGAGCACCTGGCCCGCATCATCGGGGTGCTGCACGAACACGGGGCAGAGCTGGGCCTGGCCTAGGGTACGAAGGCCTCACCCACGACCTCGGCGACCCGCTTCCGGCGCAGGATCAGGGTGCGGAGGTACTCCTGCTTGTCCAGGATGGCCCTTCGGCGCTGGGCCTCGTCCGGCTGGAGTCTGGGGCCTTCGATCGCATCGGAAAGCTTTTCCAGGTCGGCGCGGACCCGTGCCTCTGCGGCCGCCACCCGGATCACTCGGATCTCCCTGCGGGGGGCGGGGGCACCCCAGTTGTTCTCGGTCCAGAGCGGTTCGACCGAGCATTCGGCCACCACCACTCGGTCCCGGCCATCCAGCTCAGGCCGGCGTTCAAAGCGGACCTTCAGCGCCGCCCCATCGCGATTGTCCCCCCCGGCCACGGGAAAGAGGTCCGCCCGGTACATGCGGTCCTGGTTGCTGATGAAGTTCCCCAGCGAATAGGCCACCAGGGCCTTCCGGCCACCTGATTCCAGCAGCTCCAGCGGCTGGAGCACATGGGGATGGTGCCCCAGGAGGAGATCGCAGCCCGCAGCCACCAGGGCCCGGGCGATGTCCTTCTGGCGTCGGGTGGGTGCGTGCTGGTATTCATTGCCCCAGTGGAGGCTCACCACCACCAGGTCGGCCTGCCCCTTGGCTTCCCGGACTGCCTGCAGGGCGGGTTCGAGGTCGAGGGGACGCACCCAGGGCTCCGAGGCGCGACGGTTCAGGTCGAGGTTGAAGAGGTCCGTGAAGCCGAGAAACGCCACTTTGATGCCATGGCGTTCCAGGACCTGAAGATGTTCTGCCCGGGCCCGGTCCTCGCCGCTCCCGACGGCCACCAGCCGCTCAGCCCTGAGCCGCTCCAGGGTCTCTCGCACACCCGTGGCTCCCTGGTCGAAGGCATGGTTGTTCGCCGTGGACAGGATCGTGAAGCCGCTGGCCCGCAGCGCCGCGGGCAGCGCCTCGGGTGCATTGAACTGGAAGGGCACCCCCGGCCTGCCAGTTCGCGGGGCGATAGGCGTTTCCAGGTTGCCGAAGGCCAGATCCGCCTCCTTGAACAGAGGGATCAGGTCGCTCCAGAGGGAGGGGAGCCCCTCGGGGTCCAGCTCGGCGGACCGCTTCACGTCCTGGTGCATCAGGATGTCGCCCACGGCCACCACCGTGAGGCTCGCCGGGGGCGGGGCTGGTGCTTCCACTTTCCGCGAGCGGCAACCGACCAGGCCGAGCCCCACCAGGAGCGCGGTACCGAGGTGGAGCTGACGCATCAGGCCCATTCCTCCGGACCGTAGTAGACCTCGACGGGCAGCCCCGGCAGTCGGCCGCGCAGGCTCGCCGCGATGGCATCCATCTCCAGGTGCCAGAGGGGCCTGGCATCCGGCTCCGGAGTCGGGCGGGCCACCGTGTAGAGCTGGACAGCCTGTAGCTGCCCACCATTGGCGAGGATGTGCTCCAGCCGCTCGCAGTAGGCCTCGAGCTCGGCCTCGCTCGGGCCCTGCCCTTTCCAGTCGAGGAACAGGGTCTGGATCACGATGGGCCAGCGGCGGGCTGTGGCCAGCAGGTTGTCGAGGATGCGCTGGAAGGGGACTTGGCTCCGGCAGATCTCCTGGTAATAGGTCTCTGTTCCCGCATCCAGTTTGGCCCACACCTCGCCATGGTGGGCCATGAGGGTCTCCAGGCCCGCCACCACATTCGGTGCTTGGAGCCGGCTGGAATCGGTGATCAGCACCAGCTTCACAAGTTCTAGACCCCGCTGCACCTTCAGTCGGGCCACCCGCTGCACCACCTCTGCAAACTCCAGCGCAGTCGTGGGCTCACCATCCCCGCTGAAGGCGATGTCGTTGAGGCGGCGCTGCTCCGGCCGCGCGGAGTCGAAGGGCGGGATCTGGTAGATCTCGCCGCTGGTGGTCAGGTCGAGAAGCAATCCCAGCTCTTGTTCCAGAAGTTGCAGGTCCAGATCCCTCCGCTTGGGGGGAATGACCCGATCCACCTCGCAATAGACGCAATCGAAATTGCAGACTTTGTCCGGGTTCAGGTTGACCCCCAGGCTGACCCCTCTGCTCCGGCGGGAGATCACGGGGTAGCAGAAGTCGAAGTCCCGCCACACGCGCCGATGATCCAGGTGGGCCTTGATGAGATCGGTCATGCCACCAGCATACGCGATTCAGGACCAGTCCGCCCGCAACCCAGAAGGCCCATCGTGAGTCCCAGCCGAGGCCTGGACCATGTCCGGCTTCCAGAGAATGGGCTCCGGTCGGAGGACTTCGTCCACCGCCACCATTACGAATTCTCCGCTGGTAACATCCCGCCGGCGATCGGACACGGGCTCATAGACCTGCACGTTGATCCGGAGGGTCATGCTCGAGGTTCCCTGATGGGCGATGGCCGCGAAGAATTCGATGATCTCCCCGGCCCGCACGGGGCTGTGGAAACGGAGCTCGGACACCTTCAGCGTGAGGAAACGCCGGTTGCGGGACATGAGCGACGCCGTGATGCCGGCCACCTTGTCCATGCGGGCCATCATGTCCCCGCCGAACATCGCCTCGTTCAGGGCGATGTCCATGTTCAGGACCATTTCGCGGGATATGAGCATTTCAAAATCATGAACCACGAAGACCACAAAGACCACGAAGAAAGGAGGTGATTACCGCTCCCCTTCGTGGTCTTCCTATCTTCGTGGTTAGAGTTTTATCTCATTTATTTCAGCCGCTCGGCAAGGGCCTTGCCCATGTCGGCGGGGCTCTGCACCACGGTGATGCCCGCGGCGGTAAGGGCCTTCATCTTCTCGGCGGCGGTGCCCTTGCCACCCGAGATGATGGCGCCCGCGTGGCCCATCCGGCGGCCTGGAGGGGCCGTCTGGCCGGCGATGAAGGCCACCACGGGCTTCGTGACGTACTGCTTCACGAACTCCGCAGCCTCCTCCTCGGCGCTGCCGCCGATCTCGCCGATCATGATGATGGCGTGGGTGTCCGGATCATCCTGGAAGAGCCGCAGGGCATCGATGTGGCTGGTGCCATTGACGGGATCGCCGCCGATGCCGATGCAGGTGCTCTGGCCGATGCCGAGCGCCGTGAGCTGCCCCACAGCTTCATAGGTGAGCGTGCCAGAGCGGCTGACCACGCCCACGTGACCCTGCTTGTGGATGCGGCCAGGCATGATGCCGATCTTGGCCAGGCCGGGGCTGATGATGCCCGGGCAGTTGGGGCCGATGAGCCGGCTCTTGGGGTAGTCTGGGAGGACGCGCTTGACCTTCACCATGTCGAGGACGGGGATGCCCTCGGTGATGCAGACGATGAGCTCGATGCCTGCTTCCAGGGCCTCGAGGATGGCGTCCGCCGCGCCCACGGGGGGCACGAAGATCATGGTGGCGTTGGCGCCGGTCTTGGCGACGGCATCCTGGACGGTGTTGAAGACCGGGAAGCCTTCGATCTCGGTGCCGCCCTTGCCGGGGGTGACGCCGCCGACCACGTTGGTGCCGTAGTCGCGGGAGCCCTTGGCGTGGAAGAGGCCTTCGCGACCGGTGATGCCCTGAACAATCAATTTGGTGTGGTTGCCCACGAGAACAGCCATGTCATACCTCGCAAAAATGGTCTCTGTCGGGTTCCGTGGATGGGCTATTTGATGGAGGCGACCACCTTTTCGGCGGCATCCTTCAGGTCGGCGGCGACGATGAGGTTCAGGCCGCTCTCGGCCAGGATCTTCTTGCCCTCTTCGACGTTGGTGCCTTCCAGCCGCACGACCACCGGCACTTTGATGCCGATTTCCTTCGCGGCGTTGACGATGCCCGCGGCGACCACATCACAGCGCATGATGCCGCCGAAGATGTTCACCAGCACGGCCTTCACGGCGGGATCCTGGAGGATGATCCGGAAAGCGTTCTTCACGGCATCCTCGGTGGCTCCACCGCCGACATCCAGGAAGTTGGCCGGGGAACCGCCGTGGTACTTGATGATGTCCATGGTGCCCATGGCCAGGCCCGCGCCGTTCACCATGCAGCCGATCTGGCCATCCAGCTTGATGAAGTTCAGGTTGAACTTGCTGGCGGCGATCTCCTCCTCGGCTTCCTCGTTGAGGTCGCGGAAGGCCAGCACGTCCGGGTGGCGAAACAGTGCGTTGTCGTCAAAGCCGATCTTCGCGTCCAGGGCGGTGACCTCACCCGTCTTGGTGATCACCAGGGGGTTGATCTCCACCATGGAGCAGTCCTTCTCCATGAAGAGCCGGTAGAGGTTCTGGAGGAAGACCACGCCCTGCTTGAAGGTATCGCCTTCGAGGCCCAGGGCGAAAGCCACCTGGCGGGCCTGGAAGCCGCAGAGGCCCAGGGCCGGATCCACGGCCACCTTGACGATCTTCTCGGGGGTCTTCTCCGCGACCTCCTCGATCTCGACGCCGCCCTCGGTGGAAGCGAGGATGGTCACCCGGCTGGAGCCGCGATCCACCAGGAAGCTCAGGTAGAGCTCCCGGGCGATGTCCACGGGCTTGGAAATGAACACCGTGTGAACCTTGCGTCCCTCGGCCCCGGTCTGCTTGGTGATCAGCTGCATGCCGAAGATGGCCTTGAACAGGTCGGCCGCCTTGTCGGGATCGTTCGCGAACTTCACGCCCCCGCCCTTGCCGCGGCCACCGGCATGGATCTGGGCCTTCACCACACTGGCGCCACCGTATTCCTTGGTGATCATGCGGGCCTCTTCCGCGTCCTGGGCGACCTTGCCGTCCGGCGTGGCCACCTTGTAGAGCCGAAGGAGTTCCTTGGCTTGGTATTCGTGGATGTTCATGCTCGCTCCAGGTAGGGTCGATCAACAGTCTACAAGCTGCGTGCCCAAGCCCGAACCCTGAAGGCTGTGACCCGTGGCATCCTTTGAAGCTGGGGAAATACCGCCATGGCCCAACTGGATCGTCTGCTCACCCAGGTCATCACCAAGGCAGGCAGCCGCCTGGAGGTGAAGGCCGACAAGAAACCCCGCCTCGAAATGAAATCGGGCGAAGCCATCGACCTGCTGCCAAATCCACTGCCGACCGTGATGGTGGACGTGCTGGCCGGGGACGTGGTCCCTCCGGAACTGAAGGCCACTTGGCAGAAGGATGGCCAGGCCGAGTTCGACTACGACCTGGCCGGGCAATCCTTCCGCATCCGCCTCAGCCGGTATATGGACCTGCCCCAGATCCAGGCGGAGCACCAGGGTCCCTCGCGTGCGTCGGCCGTTCCCACCCCCAAACCCGCCGCAGCCGTGGAGGTGGCACCCGCCCCGAAAGGGCCAGGGGCGGCAGCCGCCCCCGCCCCTTCGACGCCGCCCCGGCCAGAGACTCCCAGGACCGTACCCATGACCCGCAAGGCCCAGACCCACCCCTTGGCCGAGAGGCTCTTCGCCGCCCTGGTGGAGCGGCAGGGCTCCGACCTGCACTGCACCACCCACGAACCCCCATTGGTGCGCATCCATGGCGACATGAAGGAGCTGGAAGGCTTCGACAGCCTGGACCCGGCCACCCTCCTAGAGATGATGGAGGCCCTGGCCACCCCCGCCATCTGGCAGCGCTTCGAAGAGCACCACGACGCCGACTTCGCCTACAGCTACGAAGCCGGCGGCTGCCGGCTCCGGGTCAACTACTTCCACGACCGGGTCGGCCCGGGGCTGGTGTGCCGGGTCATTCCCAACCAGCTGCCCGACCCCGACCGGCTGGGCCTGTCCGATCCCGTTCGCCGGCTGGCCACCCTGTCCAAGGGACTGGTCCTGGTCACCGGCCCCACCGGCAGCGGCAAGTCCACCACCCTCGCGGCCATCGTAGACCTCGCCAATCAGAAGCGGCGGGACCACATCCTGACCATCGAGGATCCCATCGAGTTCGTGCATCCCCGCAAGGGCTGCCTGGTGAACCAGCGGGAGGTGGGCACCCACACAGACAGCTTCAAGAGCGGCCTGCGTGCGGCCCTCCGCGAGGACCCCGACGTGGTCCTGGTGGGCGAGATGCGCGACCTGGAGACCATCGCCATCGCCCTGGAGACGGCCGCGACGGGGCATCTCGTCTTCGGCACCCTGCACACCAGCAGCGCCATCGGCACCATCGATCGCATCGTGGACCAGTTCCCTTCTGACCGGCAGCAGCAGATCCGCGTGATGCTGGCGGACGCGCTCAAGTGCGTAGTCAGCCAGGTGCTGCTGAAGCGGATCGGAGGCGGTCGGGTGGCGGCCCTGGAGACCCTCTTCGTGACCCCGGCCATCGCGAATCTCATGCGCGAAGGAAAGAACTTCCAGATCCCCAGCGCCATGCAGACCGGCCGCAGCTATGGCCAGCGCCTAATGAACGACGCCCTGGTCGAGCTGATCCAGGGACGCAAGGTGGAGCCCATGGAGGCCTACCTCAAGTGCCCCGACAAGGAGAGCTTCATCGCCTCCTGCAAGCGGGCTGGCATCCCCTTCGACCTGCGGCTGGGGGAAGCGGACGCCTGAGCTTCTACATGCTCCGCGACAGCAGAGCCTCGGGAATCTCTCGCAGCAGCTCCCCGGTGGTGGAGTCACCCTGCAGCCCCACCACGTGGGCCACGGCGTTTGCCGAGGCCCGCGTGGCCAGGTCCCGGGTCTCGGCAAGCGCATCGTGCCTGTCGATGAGGGCGCGGAGCTTGACCTCCTCCGCCTCGGGAATGGGCACCTCCTCACCCCGGTCCCAGATGGTCCGGATCAGGGGCCGCACCTCGTCCGGCGCCTTCTCCAGCAGCGTGAGCATGGGCAACGTCAGCTTCCCCTCGCGCAGGTCGCTGAAGGCGGGCTTGCCCAACTGGGCGCTGGTGGCGGTGTAGTCCAGCAGGTCGTCGACGAGCTGGAAGGCCCGGCCCACCTCCAGGCCGTAGGCCCGCATGGCCAGGCAGTCGGATTCGCTCCGGCCGGTGAGGACCGCGCCGGTTTCAGTGCAGCCACTGAAGAGGAGGGCCGTCTTCCGTTCCTGGATGTCGAAGTAGTCCTTGCGGCTGGTGTCCAGCTTGAAGAGGACGTCGTTCTGGATGAGTTCGCCCTCGATCATGCGGGTGGTGACCTCGGCGAAGATCTCCATCATCCGCCAGCTGCGGCAGGCGATGGCCTCGCCCATGGCCACCAGGTAGAGAACGTCACCGAAGAGCACGGTGAGCGTATTGCCCCAGAGGCGGTTGAGCGTGGGCATCCCCCGCCGCAACTGGGCGTGGTCGATGACATCGTCGTGCACCAGGGTGGCCGTGTGGATCAGCTCGAACACCGCCCCGAAGCGGACGTCATCCTCGTTCTGCACGCCGCAGAAGCGGGAGGAGAGCAGCACCAGGGCCGGACGGAGGCGCTTGCCCTGCCCGCCCCGGACGTGATCCGCCAGCTTCTGGACGACCTCCACATCGCTCTGCAGGATGCGCTGCAGCTCTGCCTCCACCCCCGCCAGCTTGGGGGCAATGGGGAGGAAGTAGCGGGAGAGGTCCAGACGCGACAAATCAGCCTCTGTAATTCGTGAACTGCAGGTCCAGCCCCTGGTCATCCTTCTTGAACAGGGCGATGACCTCCTGGAGGTCGTCCCGGCTCTTGCCGCTGACGCGCAGCTGGTCGCCCTGGATGCTGGCCTGCACCTTGATCTTCGAATCCTTGATGGCCTTGATGAGCCCCTTCGCCTTCTCCACCGGAATGCCCTGCTGGATGGTGACCTCCTGGCGGACGCTGCCCTTCGCCGCAGGCTCGAGCTTGCCGTAGGTCATGCTGCGGATGCTGACGCCGCGCTTGTGCAGCTTGGTCTGCAGCACGTCGATGACAGCCTTGAGCTTCACCTCGTCGTCGCTGCTGAGGACGAGCACCTTGTCATCCTTCAGCTCGATCTTCGAGACCGAGCCCTTGAAGTCAAAGCGCTGGCCGATCTCCTTCATGGCCTGGGAGACGGCGTTCTTGACTTCGTCCAAGTCCACCTTGCACACGACGTCGAAGGAACATTCGCTGGCCATGGGGCGCTCCTCATTGGAATCCGTCGTTCAGACTAACGCCTAAATCCGCATGGAATCAAGGCTTGGCGCCACCGCCAAGGCTCCTGAAGAAGGCCACAGTGCTGAGGCGGAAGCCCACCAGCATTACAGCCTCGTCCTTGCCGTGGGCCCCCTTATTGACGGAGCCCTCCATGTAGAAATCGCCGCTGGCCCCCTGGGAGCCGAACTGCGTGAGCACCACCCGGCCCCGCATGTAGATCCGGTCCTGATAGCGGAACAGGGGATCCCGGAGGTATGACCACTCTGCGAAAGATCCCTTGAAGGCCCCTTCCTCCTGGCGCGTGGTGACCCCCACCTTGAACCGGTTCCGGAACTCGTCCCGGGAGGTGGTGGTGAGATCCGACTGGTTCACAGGCTGGCTGAAGCCCACCACCCCGGCCGACCCCACCACACCCCAGCTCACCCGTTCGGTCAGGGTCTTCATCCACCAGAGCCCCACCTCCCCCCGGAAATGGCCGCTCGAGGTGATGACGTTGAGGGTCTCCGAAGTCTCGAAGCTGGAGGACTGGAAGGCCAGGGTGCTGAACACCTCCCACCAGGTGTCCTGGGCCGGACGCCGAAAGGTCTGCCGGATGTCCAGGGCCACGAAGGGGCGGGACTTGGAGAAGAAGGAGCCCTTCTGGTCCTGCTCGCTGAACAGGCTGGAGAACTGGAAGCCGCCATACAGGTCCACCTTGAGCTCATCCGCATCCAGCTTCAGGGGGTCATCCTCCCAGCGCCTCCGGGCAATGACCTTGTCCATCTCGCGGAACTCGGCCAGCATCCGGGCCTGACCATCGACCAGAGCCTGGGCCTGGGGTAGGTTCGCGGAGCCCTCCCGTTCCAGCGTATTCCGCAGGGACTGGGCCTGTAGAAGGCCCCGCTCCACTTCGAAGATGCGCACCTGGAGCTCCCGCTGCTTGGTGCGCAGGGCCTTGAAGAATGGGTTCCGGTCTGGAGGAGCCAGGGCGCGGACTGCGGCGTCCAGCTCGGCTTCGAAGTGGGCATTGGGAGCCCCGGCGATCTGGCAGGCGGGGATGGTCGGCACGGGGGCTTCCGCCACCAGGAAGGACGCCACGAGGATCAAGCAGTAGGGGCGGATCACCTCAGGCCTCCAGGCGGCGAAGCAGGTCGGGCCAGCCATCCCAGAGGCTCAGGAACTGGAAGGCCGCCAGGACCAGGGCATGGTGGATCGAACCACGCTGCATGAGGCCATGCCATTCCGGCCAGGAATAGGCCCAGACCTGGAGTTCCTCCGCCGGATCCAGCTCGAGGTCCCCGGCCGGGTCACAATCCATCGCCAGGAAGGTGTGGCAGCGGTTGTTCTGGGTGGCGGGGTTGGGGGTGCAGGCACCCAGGGGCACCCAGTGCTCGGACACGAAGCCCGTCTCCTCCCGCAGTTCGCGCTGGGCCGCCTCGGCTGGGGTCTCACCCGCGTCGCAGCCGCCCCCGGGGATCTCCAGGGTGGCCGCGTCGATGCCATGCCGGAACTGTTCGACCACGAGCAGCTCTCCGGTCCGGGTGAAGGCCACCACATTGACCCAGTCGGGGCCCTGGAGGCGGTAGAAGGCATGCTCCCGGCCTGTGTGCGGGCTCCGCCGCTGGGCGACGATCTGGCGGAAGAGCCTGGAATCCTGCCGCACGCTCTCCGACTCCTGCACCCAGGGGACAGCCGGATCGAACCCCTCGGGATGGCGATGGAGGAGCCTCATCAGTACCTCGGCACCGATGGGTCCAGCCGGCTGTAGGCATCGATGCCGCCCGCGAGGTGCGCCAGATCTGTGAAGCCCGCTCCCTTCAGGAACCTCAGGGCCTGCAGGCTGCGCATGCCGTGGTGGCAGTAGGCAGCCAGGGGGCGGTTCGGGTCAAGCTCTCCAACGCGGTCTGCCAGGTCGCCCAGAGGGATGAGCAGCGCCCCGGACAGGTGGGCCCGGTCATACTCCCATGGCTCCCGGACATCGAGGATCTGCACAAGGGCGGGATCCAGGGACCGGAAAGCGGCCGCGTCGAGGTGGGGGCCGGCCTCAAACATGGGACAACCCCTCCCGGTTCATGACCCGGCTGCAGATGTGGTGCGTGATGATGTCAAGCGCCGTGCGGTTCTCCACCCCGGTGGGGACGATCAGGTCGGCCCAGCGCTTGCTCGGTTCGACGAACTCCAGGTGCATGGGCCGGACGCTATTCTCGTACTGATCCATGACGCTCTCCAGGCTCCGCCCCCGCTCGCGGGTGTCCCGCCGGATGCGTCGCATGATCCGGATGTCGGCGTCGGTGTCCACGAAGACCTTCACGTCCAGCAAGTCCCGGAGCTCCTGCAGAGCAAAGAGGAGGAGACCTTCCAGAATGACTACCTGGCCGGGGGGGATCGGTTCCTCCCAGCCGGTGCGATCCGAGAGGGTGAAATCGTACCGGGGCTTGCGGATGGATTCCCCCCGGTGCAGTGCCGATAGATGGGCGGCCATCAGCTCAAGGTCGAAGGCATGGGGGTGGTCCCAGTTGACGGGCCTCCCGTCGAACCGTCCCTTCACCACCTCCAGCGGGGCGTAATAGGCATCCATGTCCAGCAACATCGCGGCGACCCCCTGCTCCCGCAGCCGCTTGACCAGCTCGGCCGCCACGGAGGTCTTGCCGCTGCCGGACCCCCCCACGATGCCCACCAGCATCGGCCTGTCCGTCATGACGACCTCCCTTGGGTCCTATGCTACTTCAAGCCGGGCCTCGCCTCTGCTATGGTTCGGACCATGCGCCATCGTCGCTTCGCCCCTGCCCTGGCCCTCCTGCTGCTGGCCGCCGGCTGCAGCTCCGAGGACCCCAGGCTGCCGGCCAACCTCTACGAGGAGGCACGGAAGCTCAATGTGGAGGGCCGGAGCCTCGAAGCCCGCGCAATGATGAACCAGCTGACCGCCCGCTATCCCGAATCCGAGGCCGCCCAGCAGGCGAAGCGGGACCTCTACCTCATCGAGGCCTTCGTGAACCGGGACATCGCCGACCGCCAGAAGCAGGTTCGCGCTGCCATGAAGCGCATCACCGACGCGCTGATCCGCTACCGGACCAAGCGCAGCGAGTATCCCCTGACCATGGGGGAGCTGGTTCCGGAATACCTCGACCAGGTGCCCGAGGCGCCATGGGGCCACCCCTTCCTCTACCGCCCCTTCGTCACCCGCCCCATCGAGGACCTCCAGGTCAAGCGGGGACCCGCGCGGCAGAAGTTCAACACCAAGTTCGACGGCTACTACCTGCTCTGCCTGGGCACGGACCTACAGCCCGGGGGCGAGGGCATGGCCGCCGATGTCCTCATAAAGGATGGGGTCCCCTTGAATGAGAGCGCCTTCCCGCCCATCCCGCAGCCGCAACCGATCCGATAATCCTCAGGCCTCAGTGGCGCTCGGCTTCACCGGCGCAAAATATAAGGGCGCCTTGGGCGCCCTTACAGAGGACTCAGGACAGAAGCCTACTTCACTCTCCAATCCAGGATGACCTTCCCGCTCTGCCCGCTCCGCATGGCGTCAAAGCCCTTCTGGAAGTCGTCGATGCCGAAGTGGTGAGTAATGACGGGGGTGATGTCCAGACCGCTCTGGACCATGGCGGCCATCTTGTACCAGGTCTCGAACATCTCCCGGCCGTAGATCCCCTTCAGGATGAGCCCCTTGAAGATCACCTGGCTCCAGTCCACCGCGCAGTCACCGGGCAGGATACCCAGTAGGGCGATGCGGCCCCCGTGGTGCATGGCCTCCAGCATGGATTCGAAGGCGTTGCGGTTGCCGCTCATCTCCAGGCCCACGTCGAAGCCCTCGGTCATGCCCAGGTCCTTCATGACCTCGGGGAGCCTCTTCGTCATGGGGTTCACGGCCACGGTGGCGCCCATCTTCCGGGCCAGGTCGAGCCGGTACTCGTTCACGTCCGTGATGACCACGTGCCGGGCCCCCACGTGCTTGGCGATGGCCACGGCCATGATGCCGATGGGACCGGCGCCGGTGATCAGCACATCCTCGCCCACCAGATCGAAGCTGAGGGCTGTGTGGGTGGCGTTGCCGTAGGGATCGAAGATGGCGGCCACGTCATCGGGCACGTTGTCGGGCACCTTGAAGACATTGAAGGCGGGAAGAGAGAGATACTCCGCGAAGGAACCGGTGCGATTCACGCCCACGCCGAAGGTGTTGCGGCAGAGGTGGCGCTTGCCCGCGCGGCAGTTGCGACAATGCCCGCAGGTGATGTGCCCTTCGCCGCTGACGCGATCCCCCGGCTGGTAGCCCTCCACCTCGGTGCCCACCCGCTCGATGACGCCGACATACTCGTGGCCCACCACCATGGGCACGGGGATGGTCTTCTGTGCCCACTCGTCCCAGTTGTAGATGTGGACGTCGGTGCCGCAGATGGCACTCTTGTGGACCCGGATCAGCACATCGTTGGGTCCCACCTCCGGCATGGGGACCTCCCCCATCCAGATGCCTTCCTCGCGCTTGGTCTTCAACAGGGCTTTCATCGGTTCCTCCAACCGGATCATTTCATCATCAAGAGCAAGCCGGACCAACTTTTGCCGTTCCAGCCTTGACGATTCGTGAAGAGGACCGATAAGGTTCTACCAGGTAACCCATGACCCTTTCCCCCCTGCGGCCCAACCGCAATACCAATCGGCTCCCTCGCGCGAATCGCGCGTGGGCCGGCAAGGGTCTCTCCTAAGATTCCTGACACCCCGGACCACCCCGATTCGCGAAGGCGGATCGGGGTTCTTTCTTTTTGGAGTTTCCATGTGCGGCATCGTCAGCATCCTCAACCTGGATCCGGTCAAGTCCCCCCTGGCCGACCTGCGCCGACAGGCGCTGGCCATGGCCCGCAAGATCCGCCACCGGGGCCCGGACTGGAGCGGCATCTTCAGCGATGACCGCGCGATCCTCGTCCACGAGCGCCTCTCCATCGTGGACGTGGAGCACGGGGCCCAGCCGCTGATCGACACCCTCAAGGGCACGGTGCTGGCGGTGAACGGCGAGATCTACAATCACCAGGAACTGCGCCACGGCCTGCGGGAGAGCCACGACTTTCAGACCCTCTCGGACTGCGAAGTGATCCTCTACCTCTACGACGAACTCCAGCCCCGCGACTTCCTCAACCGCATGAACGGGATCTTCGCCTTCGTGCTCTACGATCCCAAGCGCGAGACCTACCTCATCGCCCGGGATCCCATCGGCGTCATCCCCCTCTACGTGGGCTGGGACCGCCACGACCACCTGTATGTGGCCTCCGAGATGAAGGCCCTGGTAGGCCACTGTGAGCGCATCCGCGAAGTGCCGCCAGGCCACTACTTCCTGGGCCACGAGGCCGACAAAGGGTTCCAGCGCTACTACGAGCCTGACTGGGCCGCCCCGGGCCATGTCCCCTCGGACCCCTACGATCCCGTGAAGCTTCGCGCGGCGTTGGAGGCCGCCGTGCGGCGCCAACTCATGTGCGACGTGCCCTACGGCGTGCTGATCTCAGGCGGCGTGGACTCGTCGCTCATCTCGGCCATCGCCGCCCAATACCGGGAAGGGCGCGTAGAAGAGGGCGGCTCGGCCCCGGCTTGGTGGCCCCGCATCCACTCCTTCGCCATCGGCCTGAAAGGCGCGCCGGACCTAGCGCCGGCCCGCCTGGTCGCCGAGCACATCGGCGCCATCCACCATGAGATCCACTTCACCGTTCAGGAGGGCCTGGATGCCCTCTCCGATGTGATCCACCACATCGAGAGCTTCGACGTGACCACCATCCGGGCCTCGACGCCTATGTACCTCCTCATGCGGAAGATCCGGGCCATGGGCATCAAGATGGTGCTGTCCGGCGAGGGCGCGGACGAGATCTTCGGCGGCTACCTCTACTTCCACAAGGCACCGGACGGGCCGGAGTTGCACTTCGAGACGGTGCGGAAGCTCCAGAAGCTTCACCTCTACGACTGCGCCCGGGCCAACAAGTCCAGCGCCGCCTGGGGCGTGGAGGCCCGCGTCCCCTTCCTGGACCGGGAATTCCTGGACGTGGCCATGCGCATGGATCCTTCCGTGAAGCTGCCGAGGAACGCCGCCCGCCCCCGCCCCATCGAGAAGTGGCCCCTCCGCCATGCCTTCGACGGCTTCATCCCCGACGAGGTGCTCTGGCGCCAGAAGGAACAGTTCTCCGATGGCGTGGGCTATGCCTGGATCAACGCCCTCAAGGCCACGGCCGAACGGGAGATCAGCGACGGCATGATGGCGGGGGCTGCGGAGCGCTTCCCGGTGAAGACGCCGGAAACCAAGGAGGCCTATTTCTACCGGCAATTCTTCGAACATCACTTCCCCAGCGCCACGGCGGTCAACTGCGTGCCCTACGAGCGCAGCGTGGCCTGCAGCACCGAGACGGCCCTGCGGTGGGACGCTTCCTTCGCTAAGCTGACCGACCCTTCCGGCCGGGCCGTCATGGACATCCACGACCAGGGCTACCAGGAACCTGGGAAGGCGTGAGGCCAGGGCGGAGCCGCGCTATCATGCCCCACACCGGATTCCGCCCATGACCCCGCTCCCCGAGAAACGCCGCTTCCGCCGCGTCCCCATCGCCTACGAGGTGAAGCTCATCGTCGAGGACCGTATCATCAGCTTCCCCTCGGCCATCGATCTCAGCCTGGGGGGCATCCTGGTGGATGGACGTAGCCCTTTGCCGGTCGGCACCAGCTGTGGCCTGGCCATCCTGCTCGGGGCGGGGGAGCCCGGGAAGCGGATCGTGACCCGAGGCATGGTCGTCAGGGTGGACGAACGCGGCGTCGCCATTGCTTTCTCCAGGAACCTCGAGCCCGCCAGCGCCGAAGCCCTCAAGCTCCTCATCCATTCCCTGGACCCCCTGGCCGAAGAGCCCAGGGACCAGTAGGCACAGACTGTGGAGATGATGATGCTGGCCCCCGAGACGTCCCTGGCCCACCTCCTGGACCGGCTCAAGCCCGGATCGTCCCGGCACGCCGACATCGTCGACAGCTGGGAGCCCCCGGCCTTCGAGGACTACGACGCCATCCGCCTCTGGCTGAGGGATTCCGTCATGAGCGCCACGATGTTCGAGCGGTTTCCCGATGGGCGCTGGACCATCCAGCTGCTGCTGAAGGAACAGAACCCTGGCACCTATCGGTACATCGTGCTTTGACCCGGATGCCGCAGCCCATGCCCTCCAAGCTCAGCGCCACCTCCGTCCGCATGCTCGCCCTGGCCGGGCTCGCGGGCTTGGCGGCCCTGCTATCCAATGCCCTCCTCCCTGCCTCCCGCCGCCTGCCCTGGTCGGGTTTCCGCCCCTCCAACCCGGTCGCACCTCCCGGGAAGGCGGCACCTCCCGATCCGCCAACGCCTGCCGTGGCACCAGCCCAGCCGCTGAACACGACCCGTCCCACGCAGCCTGTGGCCTTCCCCACGCCCCGGCCAAGTGTCGAGGCACTACTACCGCCCGCCGTTCCGGCAAGTCCCATCCGGGAAATCAGTGGTCCGGAGGCCTGGAAGGCCTTCCAGGCCGGCCAGCCCTTTCTGGACGCCCGCCGGAGCGAGGACTTCGCCGTCGGCCATGTCGCCGGGGCTTGGTGCGCTCCGGTGTGGGAGGCGGATCTGGAGGATCGGCTCCTCTCCTTCAAAGCCTCGCGACGACCCGGCCCTGAGGATCCCATCGTCATCTACTGCAGCGGCGGGGACTGCCGGGACTCCCACCTGCTTGCAGCGAGGCTTCTGAACGAGGGTTACTTCCATCTGCTCATCTATCGGGACGGGTTTCCCGACTGGCTCGCCGCGGGCCATCCCGTCGCGAAGGGCCAGCCATGATGCGCTGGCTCCTGCATGCGAGGGTGACCCAGGCCGCTCGGGTTCTCCTCGGCCTGGTCTTCGTGGCGGCGGCCCTGCCCAAGCTCGCCGACCCACCAGGCTTCGCCAAGGCCATCTGGGGTTACGGGCTGTTCCCCGCCTGGAGCCTGAGTCCCCTGGCCCTCATCCTGCCATGGCTGGAACTGGCCTGCAGCATGGCTCTCTGCCTCGGCTTCTGGATCCGGGCGGCCGCCCTGTGGATCGGGGCGCTGCTCCTGTCGTTCTGCCTGGCCCTGGGCATCAACCTGGCCCGCCACCGTCCAGTGGACTGCGGTTGCTTCGGCGCCGCGGTCCACCGGACCGAGGCCGAGCAACTGGCCGACATGCGCTGGTCCCTAGCCCGGGATGCCGCCCTGGGGCTGCTGGTGATCCAGCTGCTCTGGTCCACCCGGCCAAGGCGAGCGGAACCATCAAGTCCGGCCGACGGCCAGCAGGTCTGAAGCCCAATCCAGCCACAGGCCCGCCGCAGAGTCAGGGCCCAGATCGCGGGAGAGCTGGTCCTGGTTAGGTTCGGGGAGGGACAGGACCGGAAGGCCGGGCATCCCGTAGGCGATGGCGCACATCATGAAGCGGGCGGCCTCTCCCAGGGTGACGACCTTGAGGCGCTCCATGGAGCGGCTCCAGCAGGCCTCCGTCAGGGTCTCGAGCCGGTGGATGTTCCAGGGGTGGACCACATGCCTGAAGTCCACGTTTCCGTGGTCTGGCCTGAAGCCTGCGTAGGTCATGGCCAAGCCTAGAGTGCGAGGTGGGGCCGCATCCCAGAAGCCCCCGCGGCCCAGGGTGAACGCCATGTCCTTCTTGTGCAGCAGCCCTGCCCGTCCCAGGGCCTGCCAGACGAGGTAGCCACCGGCCTGATCGTCCTCCCAGAAAGGGGCCGGCCGTTGGAGCGAGGCATCGGTGGCGAAGCCTCCCACCACGAGGATCAGGATCGGCCCCTTTTCTGGGAACAGGATGGGGAGGTTCAGCGGCTTGAAGGTCCGGCGCTCGTCCGTCAAGGAGTGGCCGCCACCAGGATGCCGTCGGTCCTGGCCAGGAGCCCCGGCATGGGTCATGACCAGGCGGGAGCCTGCCTCGGTGGCCTCCACCTGGAGGCGGCCCAATTCCAGCCTGGCGACGATCTCCTCGAAGGTGTACTCCGCCGTGTCGTGCGGCGAGGGCTCGCGCTTGGGCGGGAAGGTCAAGGCAGCTCCGGGGATTCCCAGAAACCTTGCGCCCAAGCCCTCCCAGTGGCAAGCCCCTGTCTGTGCCGATCTAGGAAATCACGCCCAGTTCGCGCCCCACCTTGGTGAAGGCTTGAATGGCGTGGTCCAGGTCGGCGCGGGTATGGGCGGCGCTCATCTGGGTGCGGATGCGGGCCAGGCCCTTGGGCACCACGGGGAAGAAGAAGCCGATGACGTAGACACCCTCATCCAGCAGGCGCTTGGCGAATTCCTGGGCCAGGGGGGCCTCGTAGAGCATGACGGGCACGATGGGGTGCTCGCCTGGCAGCAGCTTGAAGCCAGCCTTCTCCATGCCGGCCCGGAAGTAGTGGGCGTTCTCATGGACCTGCTTGATGAGGCCCTGGCTGTTCTTGAGGAGGTCCAGCACCTTCAGGGTGGCGGCCACGATGGTCGGGGCCACGGAATTCGAGAATAGGTAGGGTCGGGCCTTCTGCCGCAGCCAGTCGATGGCCACCTGCTTCCCAGCGATGTAGCCGCCGGAGGCGCCGCCCAGGGCCTTGCCGAAGGTGCCGGTCATGAAGTCCACCCGGCCCATGACGCCGCAGTGCTCGTGGGTGCCCCGGCCGTTGACCCCCATGAACCCCACCGCGTGGCTGTCATCCACCATCACCATGGCACCGTACTTTTCCGCCAAGTCGCAGATCTCGCCCAGCTTGGCGATGTAGCCATCCATGCTGAACACCCCATCGGTCACCACCAGCTTGAAGCGGGCGCCAGCCTCGTCGGCGGCCTTCAACTGGGCTTCCAGGTCGGCCATGTCGGAGTTGGCGTAGCGGAAGCGCTTGGCCTTGCAGAGGCGGATGCCATCGATGATGGAGGCGTGGTTCAGGGCATCGCTGATGATGGCGTCCTCCTCACCCAGCAGCCCCTCGAAGATGGCGCCGTTGGCATCAAAGCAGGAGGAATAGAGCTGGGTGTCCTCGAAGCCCAGGAAGGTCGCCAGCTTCTGCTCCAGCTCCCGGTGGATGTCCTGGGTGCCGCAGATGAACCGCACCGAGGCCATGCCAAAGCCGTGGGCGTCCATCACCCCCTTGGCCGCCTGGATGACCTCAGGATGGTTGGCCAGACCCAGGTAGTTGTTGGCGCAGAGGCAGACCACGTCGCGGCCGTTGGCCTTCATCTGGGGCTGCTGGGGTGAGGTGATCACCCGCTCGGTCTTGAAGAGGCCAGCCTCTTTCAGCAGCTTAAGCTCGCGGTGGAGGTGGGTCAGGTAGGCGGAACTCAAGGGGATCTCCTATCATCAGAGGCTTGCTAGGATACTGCGGGGTTGTGTGACGGCGGGGCCATCGCATCTTCCTCTTGTCGAACTGGAAAGGAATCTCATGCGGCGCCTCATCTTCACCCCCGTCCTCCTCCTGACCCTGGCCTGCAGCTCCAAGCTGGACCGCCGCAAGGCCGAGGACCTGATCCGCAAGGACTATCCCGTGGTGGTCCCGGTGACGGTGCCAGAGAAGGCCTCAGCAGAAGTGGGTTCCCCTGCCCACCTGCGGCTCGCGACCTTGAAGGAGAACCTCGAGGCGAGCGGCTGGTTCACTTGCGAGCTCAGGACCGAGGGCGGGCAGGAGACCTTCACATTCCGTCTGAAGCCCGATGCCCCCAAGGCCATCAAGGCCGCGCCGAAGGGCGGGTTCGTGATGCCGGCGGCCGAGGCGGCCTTTGTCCGCACCACCAAGATGGAGCCCACCCGGGAGGGGGCCCGGATCATGTACGAGATCCGCCTGGAGAAGCCCACGGCCCAGTTCCCCCTCTTCCAGGCCCTGCACCAGGACGTGAAGGTGGGCCAGACCAAGATCCGCCACGCCACCTTCGAGAAGAAGAAGGGCGCCTGGGAGCTGACCGGCACCGACGAGGTCTTCCGCAAGGCGGAGTGACCCGCATTACAGCCTCATGGCTTGGGGGATCCTGCGGCCTCCAGTAGCCTTGAGACCATCGAGGTTCCTTTGGATCACAGTCCCGCCTTTCGTCTGCGCCGGTTCCTGAACTGGTTTCCGCTCGGCCTGACCTACGCGGCCATGTACATGGGCCGCTACAACTTCAATATCGTGAAGAACGACATCGGCGCCTGGTATCACCTGGACAAGGCCCAGATGGGCTTCATCGCCTCCGCCGGCTTCTGGACCTACGGGCTTTCGGTGGCCTTCAACGGACCACTTGCGGACCGCATCGGCGGGCGCAAGGCGATCCTGGTGGGCGCCCTCGGCGCGGCCCTGGTGAACGTCCTCATCGGCTTCATGTTCCTCAAGGGCGATGCCACCCAGGTGCTGGTGAGCATGAGCCTCCTCTGGAGCGTGAACATGTATTTCCAGAGCTTCGGGGCGCTCTCGGTGGTCAAGGTGAACAGCACCTGGTTCCACGTGAAGGAACGAGGCGTCTTCGGGGGCATCTTCGGCATCATGATCAGCTCGGGCTACTTCCTGGCCACCACCATCGGCGCCTGGCTGCTGGCCAGCTTCCGCAGCTGGACGGTCATCTGGTTCGTGCCTGCGGCGGCCATGGTGGTGATGTTCTGTGTGGACTGGTTCCTGGTCCGCAACCGGCCGAGCCACGCAGGACATGCGGACTTCGACACCGGCGACGGATCCAATGCCCATCACGCCGAGGACACCCCCCTGCCCCTCCGCGAGCTGATCCGCAAGGTGTTCAAGAACCCCATCATCGTGTCCCTAATCTTCGCGGAGTTCTGCACCGGCTTTGTCCGGCAGGGCGTCATGCTCTACTTCACCGAGTACCTGCAGGAGATCTACCACCTGGGCAAGCGGGAGCATCTGTTCTGGTGGACCGGCATCGCCTTCATGGGCGGCGGAATCCTCGGCGGGCTGGTCTGCGGATGGATGAGCGACAAGCTGTTCCAGTCCCGGCGCCCGCCCGTGGCTTTCGTCTTCTACCTCATCCAGGTGGTGATGCTGGCCCTGCTGGGCATGACGCTCGGTCAGGGCAGCACCGGCGGGCAGGTCTGGGCCGTGCTCCTGCTGGGCCTCACGGCCATGTTCATCTTCGGCGTCCACGGCATGCTCAGCGGAACCGCCAGCATGGACTTCGGGGGCCGGAAGGCCGCGGCCACGGTCACCGGCGCCCTGGACGGCATCCAATACATCGGCTCGGGTCTCACGGGCTTCGGCCTGGGCTGGATCCTGAAGACCTACGGCTGGGACGGTGTTGCCACCCACGGCCACCAGCCCACCCACGCCTGGGTGTGGGTCGGGTCCATCATCCCCTTCAGCCTCATCGGCGCCTTCATCATGACCCGCATCTGGAACGCCAAGGCGGGCGCCGGGGCGCACTGAAACGGATGCGCTCCTTCTAGCTCTTCGCCAGCTGATCGAAGGCTGCCTTCAGCCCGCTGTGGATGGCCTGAACGTCGGCGGGCTTCCACAGCTTCTGATCTTCGCGGACGAAGGTGGTGAGGTCGCTGCGGTTGTCGAAGCGGGCCACGGGCAAGTGGTAGACCCTGGTCGCGTAACGTTCGCCCTCCTGGATGGTGCGCTCCACGCGGATGGCGCCAGGGCGGTCGCCCTGCTCCATGAGCCAGGCCATGTCGTCGGTGCCGTACTGGCCGAGCATCACCTCCATGGGCACGCTGTGGTGCAGGATGCTGCCCTGGCCGTCAGGGCGCCCCCGTTCAATGTTCTTGCGGCGGCTCTCGGTGGGATCCACCCATACGTAGAGCACCGACGCCTTCTCAAGGATGGCGGGCGAGAGCGTCTGGAAAGCCGTGTCGTAGCCGTGGGGTGGGCAGAGGGGGAAAGCGGAACCGTGGGCACCGCCCCGGGCGGCCTCGATGACCAGGGTGCGGCCGGCCTTGTCCTTGGCGTTCTGGCGGTTCAGCACGTCCAGCTCGGCCCGGCACTCGACCTCCAGGGCCTCGGCCATGCACACCCGGACACGATGCGGGATCTCGCCCAGGGGCTGAGACAGGCCCACCTTTGCATGGGCCGCGTCCAGGCGGTCGAAGAGGTGCTGGGCGGCGCTGGACACCTCGGTCTGGCGGCTGGCCATGAGGTTCGCGTGATCCTCGTTCAGCAGCTCGATGAGCACGGCCCAGGTCCAGTTGTCGCGGAAGGGGCGGTTGGGGCCGTGGTAGTAGGCGTAGCCCAGGCCGTGGGCCTTCAGCTCGTCGTCAATGCGGTGCATGAGGTGGACATAGGGGTAGTCGTCCAGCTGCAGCGTGGGGCCCATGTGGAAGTCGTTCCGGCACTGGTCCGGCGTGAGGCTGGCCAGGTAGCGGCGTACCTCCGACTTGCCCGAAGCGGGCAGGCTGAAGAGCAGGATCGTGTCGAGGAGCTGGGTCATGGGTTCCACCAAGCGAATCCTCAAGCATGCCATGAGTCCTCGATCCCGGCCCGCTCTCGTGTTATGCCTGGAACATGCGTGACCGCGAAATCGTCGAACGCGTCCGGGACGCGACGGACCTGCTGGCCCTGGTGGGCTCGGCGGTGAAGCTTCGCAAGCAGGGCTCGGCCCACGTGGGCCTCTGCCCCTTCCACGCCGAGCGGAGCCCCAGCTTCCAGGTGGTGGCCAACCGGGGCTTCTACCACTGCTTCGGCTGCGGCAAGCATGGTGATGCCTTCGCTTGGCTCATGGAGCGGGAGGGCATGAGCTTTCCCGAGGCCCTGGAACAGCTGGCCCGGGCGGCGGGCATCGACCTGCCCCAGCGCCGCGAGCGGCCCTCGGCTGAAGTGGACCTCGAAACCCGCATGCGATCCGCCCTGGAAGCTGCCCAGGCCTTCTTCGAGACCCAACTGGGCCGCCACGAGGGCGCCCGGGCCTACCTCCGCGACCGCGGCTACGAGGGCCCCTTCCTGGCCGAGGCCGGCTTCGGCATGGCCCCCGATGCCTGGGATTCGCTGGTGAACCACCTGCGGGGGCTGAACTTCTCCGGCGAGCTGCTGGAGCAGGCGGGCCTGGCCAGCCGGAGTGAGCGGGGCACCCAGATCGACTTCCTGCGCAACCGCCTGACCATCCCCATCCACGATGCCCGGGGCCGGGTGGTGGCCTTCGGCGGCCGCATCATGGGGGAAGGTCAACCGAAATATCTCAACACCCGCGACACACCACTCTTCCACAAGGGCGGCACCCTGTTCGGCTTCCATCGCGCCAAGGGCGCCATGAAGGACGGAGCCCTGGTGGTGGAAGGCTATTTCGACGTGCTGCAGCTGCACCAGCACGGCATCCACCAGGCAGTCGCGCCCCTGGGCACGGCCCTGACTGACGAGCACCTCAAGGCCCTGGGCCGCTTCACGCGCCGCGTCATCCTCTGCTTCGATGGGGATTCGGCGGGCCGCCGGGCCATGGAAAAGAGCCTGCGCATGGCCCTGCCCCTGGGCTTCGAGGTGCGCCTGCTGGAACTGCCCCTGGGCGAGGATCCCGACACCTGGTGCCTGAAGCTGGGAGGTGAGGCCTTTCGGGAGCTCCTGCGCGCCGCGCCGGACTGGACCGCCTTCATGGTGGACCGCGCCATGGAGGGCAAGGACCTCCGCCGCATCACCGACCGCATGGGCGCCTTCAAGGACCTGCTGGACTTCCTGCCCTACCTGCCCCGCACCACCGAAAGCCGCGACCTATTCGCCAGCCTGGCCCACCAACTGCAGGTGCCCTTGCAGGAACTGGACCGGGCCGTGAGGGGGCGTGGCGTCCAGGTCCCTTCCCAGGATGCCGAGGCCCCGGTCATGGCTGGGCAGCCGGAACTCGACGACCTGATCCGCTCCCTGCTACTGCTCAGCACCGCCGGGCACTGGCGGCGGGTCCAGGAGGTCCCGGCGGCCTGGTGGGAGAGCCTACAGGGTGCTCCCCTCCTACAGGCGCTGCTCGATGCTGAAGGCGAGGTCGGGCTGCTTCCCGAGGGCGCCGTGGCGGCCCTCCGGCACCTGGAGGCCCAGGCCAGCCGGCAGGACGAGGCGGGCCGGGACGCCGAGTCGCTCTTCGCCCGGCTCGAAGGGCGCTACCTGGACCGGGAGATCCAGGCCAACAACCGCCTGCTGCAGGATCCTGCCACCATGGTGGACGGTGCCCTGATGGCCCGGGTGATGGGCCGGCAGAACGACCTCCTGGCCCGTCAGAAGGAACTCTCCCGCCGGCGCAGAGGGCCCCGCTGAGCCCGGCCCTTGCCTGAATCCGTGGATCCCGTATACTGAAAAGTTCCGGATTCGGCCGGTACATTGGCCGAACTCTGCATATCCCTCGGTCACCGGGTCCCCGGTCCGACGATCGCAGCGCTCTTTGAGGTACGAATGGTTCCGACGCCGCACCTAGATACCTACTACACGCTCACCAAAGCCCTCATCTCCATCGGAAGGAAAAACGGATTCCTGCTGGTCGACCAGCTCAATGATTTCCTTCCCAACACCGCCTCCAGTCCTCTGGACCTCGAGACGGTCATGGCTTTGTTTGCGCGCCTGGGTGTGGGCATCGGCGCCACCGAGGAGGAGGCCCAGGCGGCCCGCGAGGCCATCGAGCCCGAGTTCGTCCTAATCGAAGGCAGCGGCAAGGCCGAAAAAGACGGGGAAGTCGAAATCGACAGCCCCGACAGCGACAAGTTCAACGACCCCGTGCGCATGTACCTCAAGGAGATGGGCACGGTCCCCCTCCTCAAGCGCGAGGATGAGGTCGAGATCGCCAAGCGCATTGAGGTCGGCGTCCGCAGCGTCATGCGCGCCCTCTCCCGGTCCCGGTTGGCGGCCAGCCTGCTCATCGACATCGGCCGCATGCTGAAGGAGAACCCGGGCAAAATCCGCGAAGTGGTGGGCCTCTCAGACGAGGTGGATGACGACGAGGATGCCGAGAGCACCTCGGCCACCCAGCATGTGCACCACCAGTTCGAGAAGCTGCTGGTCTACGATCAGGCCCTGCAGGACCTGCTGGAGCTCAAGGTCAATGTCGATGCCGGCACCAAGACCCTGCCCAAGCGGCGCAAGCTGGGACGGGAGATTCTCCAGGCCCGTGGCCGCCTCTCCCGCCAGATCCGGAAGCTGGGCCTCAACAGCCTGGCCGTCACCCGCCTCATCGACCGCATCACCCATCAGCACAGCCAAGTGATGGCTGGGGAGCGGAAGTGCCGGGAACTTCGCGATCGCCTGAAGAATCCCGCCTTCGCCAAGCTGAAGGACAAGTACAAGGAGGAACTGGCCCACATCGAGAAGACCCTGGCCGACTTCTTCATCAAGTACGAGACCACCAGCGAGCAGTTCCACAAGGACTTCAACAGCCTCAAGGGGGCCGAGAGCATCAGCCGCGCCGCCAAGGCCGAGCTGATCGAAGCCAACCTCCGCCTCGTGGTCAGCATCGCCAAGCGCTACACCAACCGCGGCCTGCAGTTCCTGGACCTCATCCAGGAGGGCAACATTGGACTCATGAAGGCCGTGGACAAGTTCGAGTACAGCCGGGGCTTCAAGTTCTCGACCTACGCCACCTGGTGGATCCGGCAGGCCATCACCCGCGCCATTGCCGATCAGGCCCGCACCATCCGCATCCCCGTGCACATGATCGAGACCATCAACAAGCTCATCCGCACCCAGCGCGAGCTGGTGCAGAAGCTGGGCCGGGAACCCTCCAGCGAGGAGATCGCCCACGCCATGGATATGCCCGTGGGCAAGGTCCGCAAGGTGATGAAGATCGCCCAGGAGCCCATCTCCCTGGAAACGCCCATCGGCGAGGAGGAGGACTCCCACCTGGGGGACTTCATCGAGGACAAGACCGTGGTCTCCCCCGTGGAGCAGGTCGTGCAGCAGCGCCTCAAGGAGACCGTCCGCAACGTCCTCAACACCCTCAGCGAGCGCGAAGAGCGCGTCCTCCGCATGCGCTTCGGCGTTGGCGACGATGGCTCCGAGCACACACTGGAGGAAGTGGGCAGCGAGTTCGCCGTGACCCGCGAGCGCATCCGGCAGATCGAGTCCAAGGCGCTGAGAAAGATTCGGCACCCTCGCTATTCCAAAACGCTCAAGGCCTTTTTAGGCTGATGCCCGATCCGCCACGTCAAAAAGCCCCGCCTCGGCGGGGCTTTTTCGGTCATCCTGAACCCATCGCATCGGAGCCCCTGACAGTGCTTTCCAAGGATCAGACGCTGGGCAAATACCAGATCCTGGACCGCCTCGGTTCGGGTGGTTTCGGCGCCGTCTACCTGGCCATGGACACCTGGGTGAACCGCAAGGTGGCCCTCAAGGTGCCGCACCAGCAGCAGGAGGAGATCGTCGATCTGCTGAAGGAACCCCGCATCATGGCGGGTCTGAAGCATCCCAACATCGTCGAGCTCATCACCGTCGAGCGGAAGAACGGCATCTTCTTCATGGTGCTGGAATACGTGGAGGGTGAGGGCCTCGACCGTTTCATCCGCCGCGAGCGCGCCCTGCCGCCCACCCGCGCCCTCGAGATCGGCCTCGACGTCTGCTGCGCCATCGCCTTCGCCCATGGCCACCAGATCCTCCACCGCGATCTGCGGCCCGCCAACATCCTGGTGAATCGCGACGGCGTGGCCAAGGTCACGGACTTCGGGACCTCCCGCGTCCTGGAGATGCAGCACGTGCCCTATGCGCCCACCCGCATCGGCTCGCCCCCCTACATGGCGCCCGAGCACTTCCGGGGCAGGGCCGTGTTCCAGTCCGACCTTTGGTCCCTAGGCATCACCCTCTACGAGATGCTGACGGGCACGGTGCCCTTCTATGACGCCGACCCGCTGAAGATCGCCCAGGCCTTCACCACCCAGCAGATCGTGGCGCCGCATCTGCGGAACCCGATCGTTCCCAAGGCCTTCTCCGAGGTGGTGATGAAGGCCCTGGCCGTGAACCTCGGGGAGCGCTACCTCTCGGCGCAGGCCCTCCTGGAGGCCCTGCGCCGACTCAAGGAGAACGTGGCCCGGGAGACCCGCCCCCTGGGCACCGCCGTGCTGTCCACGTCCACCTCCGGTCCCCACCCCTCCCTGCGGGCCGCCTCCCAGTCACGGCTCTGCCGCTTCTGCTACCGGCAGCTGCCCCGGATGGCGATGGTGTGCCCCAACTGCGGCGAAAAGACCACGTGATGGACTGGCATCCCGCCAAAGACGCGGTGCGCCGGCTCTGGAACAGGCGATGGGTCCGTCGCGTCTCCTATGCGCTGGTGGGCGGTGCCACCCTCGTTACGGTGACACCCTGGATCGCATCCAGGTCGGCTGTCCTGCGCTGGGTGGTGGGTCGCGTCGATGCCGTGGTCCGGGAGGAGACGGGGCTCCCCCTGGCCATCGGCCGCATCGAACTCCATCCCATGCTGGGTTCCCTGGTGCTCCATGAGATCCAGCTGGGAGGAGATTTTCTAACCATCCGGCGGGCCGAGGTTCGCACCGACCTGTGGTCCCTCCTCGGGCCGACCCGCCGCATCTACCGCATCCAGGTGGAGCATCCCCACCTCCGCCTGACCGAGGCCGGTCTGGCCGCCATCAGACTGAAGGAGCACCCACCCAGAACGGGCCCCCTGCCCCAGTTCCGCCTCGACAGCTTCAGCCTCACGGGTGGGGAGATCGATGTGCCGGAGCCGCTGCGGGGGATCCCCGCCCTGCGCTGCCTATTCGAGGCGAAGGGGGGCGGCCTGGGGCCCAATCACCTTCGCCTGGAGTTGGCCGGGGCCCAATTGGCCGTGAAGGGTCCCCGGGGCTGGGAGAAGGGTCGCCTCGACCTGAACGGGGAGGTCTCCGAGCCGGCTCTGGTGGTCCATGAAGCCTACGTCCGGCTTGGCGATAGCCAGGCCCGCCTGATCGGCCGGTTCGACCTGAAAACCTCCAAGACCGCAGACCGGATCGAAGCCAGGCTGACCGGATTGCTGGACCTCCCGCAGGCCGCCCGCTGGGGCGGGGTCGCCCCGCCTCCGCTGTCCGGCAGCCTGGACCTCATCGGCACGGTCCAGGGCTCGCTGGCCCAGCCCACCTGGACCTTCACCGCTGAAGGCCAGGACCTGCGCCCCAGCCTGGCCTCCTTCGTTCCGGGCAGGCTGGACCTCAAGGGAAGCGGCAGCCTTGACCAGGCCCGGCTGGAGCACCTCCGGTGGGCCTCCCCCCAGGGCGACCTCGAGGTCAAGGGCAGCTGGTCCCGCCATGCACCTGTACAGGCCGACCTCCAGGGCCAGGACCTTGATCTGGAAGCCGTGGGCACCCTGCTCCGGCTCCCCGAGCTCCGCGGCACCCGGGCCAGTGTCCAGGCCCAGGTCAAGGGCCCCCAGCCAGGGAGTTCGCCTGGGCGTCCGGACCAGTGGCAGGCCAGCGCCCGAGTGGCCCTGACCCAGAATGGCCGGGAAGCCGGCGGCCTCTCCGCAACCCTGGACCGGGGGCAGGCCACCCTTGACCGCGTCAAGCTCGACCTCGACGCCCTGAAGCTCGAGGGCCGGGGCTGGGCCACCCTGGACGGCCGGGGCCTGGTGCAGCTCGAAGGCGCCGGGGAGGCCGCCCTGGACGCCAACCAGGTGGGCCGGGCACTCCAAGCCTGGCAGATCACCAACCTGGACATGGAGGGGCAGACCACTGCCCAGGCCAAGGTGCGCTGGAGTCGGCCGGGGGGCCTGGAGCTGGATGGGTCCGTCGGGGTGGACCACCCTCGGTGGCACGGAGCCCGGGCCGATGCCTTGTGGGCCAGGCGGGTCGAGATCCGCGGCGCCGACCTTCGGATCAGGGACATCGAGCTCAGCAAGGACCAGGGCACCGGCAGCGGTGAGCTCTGGCTGACCTGGGCCAGGACCGCCCCCGGCCAGGCCCAGATGGACATGTGCTACACCGCCCACCGGTTGCCCGTAGCCGAGGGACTGCGAGCCGCCGACCTGAAGGATGAAGCCGGGAAGGACCTCCCCATCACCGGGAGCGGCAGCGGCTGGGTTCGGCTCCATGGCCCCTACGACCACCTTGCCATGTATGGATCAGCCCAAGTCGAACAAGGTGAAGCTTACGGAATCAAGATTCCAGTAGCCTCCTCCGACTTTTCTATGGACATCGAAGCCCTCCAGATGAAACTGACCGACCTCCGGGTGGCCGAACGACCGGACCTGCTCGGCCATGGTGAGGCTGCACCCGAAGGCGTCCTGGCCCTCCAGGGGCAGGCCGACATGGACTTCCAACGCTGGACCTGGTGGGTGGATCTGGGCGGGCGCCTGGACTCGGAGCTGCTATCCCTGCCCGGGCCTCGGCTCCAGGCCCAGGTGGAGGTCCACCTCCTCGGACCGATCACCGCCCCCTTTGGCGGCTACGACCTGCCCGAGGGGCGGATCCAAATGAACCGGGGCCGCATCTTCTTCGGAGATCGGAGCGTGGAAGGTCTCCATGCGCGAGCCACCCTGGAGAAGGGCACCCTGGCTGGGCAGCTCGGCAGCGAAGGCATGCCCAGTCCCCTTCTGGAGGCCCGGGTCCGCCAGGAGGGTCCCGACCTGGTGGGCCTGCTGAGCCTCAAAATATCCCCCGAGAGTGCCCGCACCGAGCTGCTGGCCCGGGGCCTGACGGATGATCTGTTGGAGGACCTGACGCTCTCTGCCACGGCCCAGGGCCGATGGCAGAACGGCCGAGACCTGGCCTGGAGCGGCTCCCTGGATCAGCTGGCGGCCCAGTTCGGCGCCTTCGAGTTGCACCAGACCAGCGCCTCGACGCTGCGGGGCAATGCGCTCGGGGCCTCCGTGGATCTGAGCCTGGAGGGCGGCGCCCGCGGGCCGGTCAGCGGGGTCAATCCCCAGGCGGCCCAGGTGCATCTTTCGGGTACGGTTCCCTTCTCCGGCATGGTTCCCATGGCCCTCAAGGTCCAGGGGTCAGCGGACCTCGCCCACCTGAAGGCCATCCTCGACCGCTTCATGGAGGTGGACGACTACAGCCTGCTCTCCGAGCTGACCGTCCAGGGTACGAGCCGCTTTGACACCCTGGCCCACGGGACCTACCTCGAGCCCCTCCTGGATGGGGTCGTGTCCCTGGACCATGGGAGCATGAACCTCCGTGGCTACCAGGGTGCCGAGGGCATCCAGGCCGAGCTGATGCTCAAGGACCGGACCGTCACCATCGCCGAGGATCGTCCCGTGCGGGGAACCCTGGCCCACGGGGAACTCAAGGCCAGCGGCGCGATCACCTGGCGCCTGGGCGGGCTGGACACCTACGCCCTAAAGGCCCTGCTCACGAACTTCCAGCTGCGCGACGTGCCCGATGGCCTGGACCTGCAGGGCACCCTCGAGGCGAACCTCACCGGCACCGAGGAGGGCGGCCTGCTTAAAGGCCGGCTGCGGGCAGACCGCCTCAGCTACCAGAGCGAAGTCAAGCTGTCGGACCTGATCCTGCGGAGCGCCCTCAGCGACAGTGGCGGCCTCACTGGGCTGGACCTGGACGATCCCCTCGAGCGCATCCGCCTCGACCTGGAGCTGGATCTGCGGACGCCCTGGAGCTTCGATACCAACCTCCTGAAGCTCGAAGGCCGCACCGACGGCCCCTTCCAGGTGCTGGGCACCCTGGGCCACCCGGTCCCGAAGGGCACCATGGTCTTCCAGGCCGGGGGCCGGGTCACCAACATCTTCCCCGCCGGCGACATGGTCGTGGACCGGGGCTCCCTGAGCTTCTCCGAGTTGCGGGCCCTGGATCCGATCATCAACATGCAGGGCAGCGTCAGCTCGATCCCGGGCTACACGGTGAACCTCGACATCCGCGGCACGCTCAGCAACCTCACCATCGTGCCCAGTTCCACCCCCAGCCTGCGGCAGGACGAGATCGTGGCCATCCTGATCAACCCGGGCAACGTGGCCAATGTGGGCACGGCCGGGGGCTCCTCCGGGGCCACCCAGGGGGCCATCACCTCCGGCCTCGCCAGCGCCGGCTCCGGGCTCATCACCACCCTCGCCTTCGCGCCCTTCCAGGAGCAGCTGCGCCGCACCCTGGGGCTGGACCGGGTGAACGTGGCCGTGCGCACCACGACCCTAGGCAGCACCGAGACCGAGGTGACCCTGGGCAAAAGCGTGAACCTGCTGGGCCAGCGCAGCGCCTTCGTCGTCTCCCACAAGAAGACGGGCGAGCTGAGCATCACCTCCGGCCAGGTGGAGTGGCGCTTCGGCAATGTCATTCTCCAGCTCGGCGCCAGCAAGGGCGGCGATGCCGGGATCAACCCCTCCGGGGAGATCCGGCACACCTGGAGCCCCAAGTAGCCAAGGAGCTGCCCATGATCATGGTGAAGGCCTTCGCACGGTACCGGGCCCTGCTGGGCTTCAGCGAGCTGGAACTGCCCGCAGCGCCCACCCTGGGCGACCTGCTGCTCGACGCCCGCCTGGCCCCCCTGCCACCGGAGGCCCTGCTGGCCGTGAACCAGAGCTTCGCGGACCGGGCCACGGCCCTTGCCGACGGCGACGAAGTGGCCCTCATGCCACCCGTCTCAGGGGGCTGATCACACCTCGCGGCGAATCTCCAGCACTTCACCGTCGCTGATGCGCAGCAGCTCCTGGAAGGCGGGCTCGCGACGGAGGCGGTCCTCCGGGCGCTCAGCCGTCGGCACCGTGTCGGAATCGTCGAAGGAGACCTCGATGACCTGCAGGCCTGGCAGCACCGCCGCCAGGGCCGCCAGGAGGTGGGGGCTGGCCGACTCCCGCTCGAAGTCCCGCAGGGTCTGGCGCACATTGCCGGGGAAGCGAAAGCGGAGGGTGGGTGCGTCCCAGCTCAGGTCCGAGGCCAGTTGGGGCGCAGTGGCCAGGCCGCGCAGCCCCTGCACCTGCCGCAGGGCCTCGGTGCAGGCGGCCCTCAGCTGGTCGGGTGCGGCGGGAACCCGGGGAGAAACCGGCTTCGCCGCTGGAGGCGGAGGCTGGGGGGCCGGCCGG
>NZ_JBATQW010000036.1:0-12560 GCF_049292215.1 Geothrix sp.
CAGAACCGCCTGGAGGGTGTGAAGGGCGACCACCTCTACAACCTGGGCGCCTTCCTCTTCGGCTTCACCGTGTTCTGGTCCTACATCGGCTTCGCCCAGTACATGCTCATGTGGTACGCCAACCTGCCGGACGAGGTCATCTACTACAAGGTCCGTCTGGCCGGTACCTGGCGCGCCATCACCATCTCCCTGGCCTTCCTGCACTTCATCCTGCCATTCTTCGCCCTGGTGACCCGGGATTCCAAGAAGGATCCGAAGCGCATGCGCCGCGTGGCCTTCCTGATGCTCGGCGCCCACGTGCTGGACATGTACTGGCTCATCTTCCCCGTGCTCGGTGCCAAGCCCTACTTCTCCTGGCCTGAGATCAGCTTCGCCCTCTTCTTCATCGGTGGGATCCTCCTCTGGGTCCGCGGCGCCATGCAGAAGGGTGAAGACATGCCCGTCGGCGATCCCTTCCTCCGCGAGGGTCTGGAGTTCCGGCTATGAAGCTCAACGACTACCTCTCTCCTGAAGAGCTGAAGCGCCTCGCCTCCGCCCTGCTGGTGGTGCTCGGGTTCATCGCCATCGCCGCCTTCTTCGGCTTCACCGTGGTGCCGGGCCTGCGCTACCAGGCCCACACCACCGACACCTCCGTCCAGGCCGTGCAAGGCGAGACCGGCTGGCTGGACCCCACGGAATACCCCGCGGCCGTCCGGGAGGTCATTCCCCCCATCGACCCCAAGACCGTCATGACCCCCAACCCCGCCCTTCTGGCCAGGGGCAAGGTGCTCTTCGACCAGAACTGCGCCACCTGCCACGGGGCGGAAGGCAAGGGGGATGGCGCCGCCGGCAAGGGGCTCAACCCCAAGCCCCGCAACTTCGCCGAGAAGGGCGGATGGAAGAATGGCAGCCGGGTCGAGGACCTCTACAAGACCCTGGAGGAAGGCATCAAGGGCAGTTCCATGGTGTCCTACAACTACCTGCGCAAGCGGGACCGGATGGCGCTGGTGCACGTGGTCCAGACCATGGGCTCCTTCGACCACGGAACCAGTGATCCCAAGGCGCTCGCGGCTTTAGAGAAGCTCTTCGCCAGCGCCGGCGAAGTGGTCCCCAACCGCATTCCCGTGAGCCGGGCCGTGACCGGCCTCTGCCGCGAATATGCGGACGCCCACCCCCAGCCTGCCCCATCGACGATCCGCTGAACCCATGCCCAACCTTTCGATCCGCCGTCTTCTGCTTTCCCTAGCGCTCACCGCCATGGCGGTGAGCGCCGGGATGGCGAAGGCCCAAACCCCCACACCCGCCTTCACCCCCGAGGAAGTGGGCATCAACGAGAAGCTGGGCGCCACCATCCCGCTCGACCTCGAATTGAAAGACGAGGACGGCAAGACCGTCACCCTCCGCCAGCTCATCGACAAGCCCACGATCCTGACGCTGAACTACTTCCGCTGCGCCGGCATCTGCACCCCACAGCTGGGCGGCGTGGCCGAGGTGCTGAACCGCACCGAAGCTGTGCCCGGCCGCGACTTCCAGGTGCTCACAGTGAGCTTCGACGAGCGGGATGAGCCCGAGGTGGCCGCCCAGAAGCGCACCAACTACCTGGGTGAGATCAAGCGGCCCATGCCGCCCACCGCCTGGCGCTTCCTGACGGGCCCTGGGGCCACCACCAAGGCCCTGGCCGACGCTGTGGGGTTCAAGTTCAAGCGTGACAAGGATGACTTTGTCCATGCCGCCGCCATCATCTTCCTCAGCCCCAAGGGCCAGGTGACCCGCTACATGTACGGCGTCACCTACCTGCCCGCCGACCTCCAGCTGGCGGCCCAGGAGGCGGCCCGGGGCGAGGCCCAGCCCACCATCAACAAGTTCCTTAAGTTCTGTTTCAGCTATGACCCCGTCGGGCGCAGGTACGTCCTGAACACCACTTCCATCGGCGCCACCGTCATCATCCTGGCGGCCCTGATTCTGGTGTTCGCGCTGACCCGCCGGGGAAGCAAGGCCAAGTCTGAGGAGAGCCAATGAGCACGCATGCAACCACGGCGCAGCCGAGCTACCTGGTGGACACGGGCACGCGCAAGGGGCTCATGGCCTGGCTGACCACCACCGATCACAAGCGCATCGGACTGCTCTACCTCTACTCGACCATCGCGTTCTTCTTCGTTGCCGTGGGCGTGGCCTTTGTCATGCGCCTGGTGCAGCTGACCATGTTCCAGAAGCTGATCACGGCCCAGACCTACAACGCCCTCTTCACGCTCCACGGCGTGATCATGATCTTCCTGTTCATCATCCCGGGCATTCCCGCCGTGTTTGGCAACTTCTTTCTGCCAATTCTGATCGGTGCCAAGGACGTGTCCTTCCCGCGGCTGAACCTCGCCTCCTGGTACTTCTACATGGCCGGGGCCATCCTGGCGGTGCTCTCCCTCTTCACCGGCGGCGGCGCACCCGACACCGGCTGGACCTTCTACGCGCCCTTCAGCCTGAAGACCGGCACCAACGTGAGCCTGGCGGTATTTGCGGCCTTCATCCTGGGCTTCTCGTCCATGCTGACGGGCATCAACTTCGTCACCACCATCCACCGCCTCCGCGCGCCGGGCATGAAGTGGTTCCGGATGCCCCTGATGTGCTGGGCGCTCTACTCCACCGCCTGGATCCAGCTGCTGGCCACCCCCATCGTGGCCATCACCCTGGTGCTGGTGATCCTCGAGCGCTTCTTCGGCATCGGAATCTTCGATCCGGCCAAGGGTGGCGATCCCCTGCTCTACCAGCACCTCTTCTGGATCTACTCGCACCCGGCGGTCTACATCATGATCCTGCCGGCCATGGGGGTCATCTCCGAGATCCTGCCCACCTTCACCAAGCGCCCGATATTCGGCTACAAGGCCATCGCCTTCAGCTCCATGTCCATCGCCGGCGTGGGCAGCCTGGTCTGGGCCCACCACATGTTCACCTCGGGCATGAGCAACATGGCCCAGATGCTCTTCTCCCTGCTCACCATGGTTGTGGCCGTGCCCAGCGCCATCAAGGTCTTCAACTGGGTCAGTACCCTCTACAAAGGCAGCATCGACTTCCAGCCGCCCCTGCTCTTCACCATGACCTTCATCTTCCTGTTCTGCATCGGCGGCCTCACGGGCGTGATGCAGGGGGCCCTGGCCATCAACGTACACATCCACGACACCTACTTCATCGTGGGCCACTTCCACTACGTGATGTTCGGCGGCACCGGCATGGCCCTCTTCGCGGCGCTGCTCTACTGGTTCCCCAAGATGTGGGGAAAGATGTATTCGAAGAAGGCCATCTACGCCTCCTGGCTCCCCATGTTCGTCGGATTCAACATGCTCTACTTCGGCATGATGATCGCCGGGATGATGGGCATGCCCCGGCGCTACTACGTGCACCTGCCCCAGTACCACACGCTGCACATCGTCATGACCGTGGGCAGCTGGTTCCTGATCCTTGGACTCCTGATGTTCTTTGGAGCCCTGGTCTACGCGATCTTCAAGGGCGAGAAGGCCGAGGACAATCCCTGGGGAGGCGTCACGCTGGAATGGACCATCCCCAGCCCGCCACCCCTTGAGAACTTCGAGGAGATCCCCACCATCACCCATGGTCCCTACCACTTCGAGCAGCAGGAGGCGAAATGACCGAGCACGTTCACAGGGATGATCTCGGTGCGCGCCTCGGCATGTGGCTGTTCCTGGTCACCGAGATGGTGCTCTTCGGGGGCCTTTTCATCGGCTACTCCTACATGCGCTACCGCTACCCCGCCGAGTTCCACCACGGCGGCGGCGAGTTGAACGCGACACTGGGCATCATCAACACCCTGGTCCTGCTCACGAGCAGCCTCACGGTGGTGCTGGCCATCGTGGCCGTGCAGCGGGCCGAGAAGAAGCGGGCCATGGTCTTCCTGGGCACCACCCTGGCTTTGGGCCTTACCTTCCTGGTCATCAAAGGCTTCGAGTGGGGCGCCAAGTTCCACCACGGCATCTACCCCAACTCCCACCACCTGGCCACGCTGCCTCCCGGGGAGCAGGTATTTTTCGGTCTCTACTTCACGATGACCGGCCTCCATGGCGTCCACGTGATCGTGGGGCTCGGCGTGCTCAGCGTCATGCTCTGGTGGGTGGCCACGGACCGCGTCCGGAAGGACCGTTATGTCCATCTGGAGAACAGCGGCCTCTACTGGCACCTCGTGGACGTGATCTGGATCTTCCTCCTCCCGCTGTTCTACCTGGCCGCGTAAGGACATCCCATGAGCGAACACGCCGAACACTCCCCTGAGCACACCGAACATCCCGGCTACGGCACCTTCATCAAGATCTGGGTGATCCTGGTGGTCCTCACCGGCTGCCTGGTGGGGGTCAGCCACCTTGGGCAGACCGCCGCCGTTTGGGGCCTGCTCACCTTGACGCCCCTCAAGGCCGGACTGGTCTTCTACTACTTCATGCACCTGAAATACGAGGGGCCGCTCTTCAAGGTCGTGGTCCTGGTGACCCTGGGCACCCTGCTGATCTTCTTCGCCCTGCTGTTCTCCGACGTCGCTTTCCGCTGAGGCTCCCATGGACTGGATGAACCAAGCCGCCGTATCGGCCCAGAAGTCCGACGCGGTCTTCTTCTACGTGTTCGGGCTGTCGGTGGTCTTCCTGATCGGCATCACGGCGCTGATGATCTACTTCGTGGTGCGCTACAGCAAGAAGCGCAACCCGGTCGCCTCGCAGATCGATGGTCATGTGGGCCTCGAAATCGTCTGGACCGTCGTCCCCCTCGTGCTGTTCCTGTCGATCTTCTACTACGGCTGGACGAACTACGAATACATGAACCAGGCCCCGCGGGACGCCATGGCGGTGAAGGTGACCGCGCGCCAGTGGAGTTGGTCCTTCGAATACCCCAACGGCAAGCAGAGCCGCGTGCTCTTCGCACCCCTCGCCAAGCCAATGAAGATGGAAGTGCGCAGCGCCGACGTGGTGCATGGGTTCTTTGTGCCCTCCTTCCGCATCAAGATCGACGCCGTGCCCAGCCGCACCAACACCACCTGGTTCCAGGCCACCAAGGTGGGCTCGTACGACATCCAGTGCACGGTCATCTGTGGCGTGGACCACAGCCTGATGCTGAGCAAGGTCATCGTGGTGCCCGAGGACGAGTTCAAAGCCTGGTACTTCGGTGGCGAGGATGCCCCGGAGCCCGGCAAGAGCTTCCGCGCCACGGAAGCCCATCCCGACCTCAAGGACATGCCCCAGGGCTTGGCCGTGCTGACGGCCAAGGGCTGTCTCGCCTGCCACTCCGTGGACGGCAAGCCCAAGGTGGGCCCCACCTTGAAGGCCCTCTACGGCCGCGAGGAGCAGATCCTCATGGCGGGAACCATGAAGGTCGTCCAGGTGGACGACGCCTACCTGCGCCGGTCCATCACCGACCCCACGGGACAGGTGGTCCGCGGCTATCCGAATGCCATGCCCAAGACCCCGCTCACCGAGCAGGAGCTGAACGAAGTCGTGCGCTACATCAAGAGCATCAATTAGGAGCACACCCTTGAGCGTGGCCGCCCTTCCCGCCCAGAAAGCCCACCCGGTCTCGACCTTCCTGGAGTTGACCAAGCTCCGCATCTCGGGGGCTTCCACCTTCACGGCGGCGGCGGGCTACGTGGCCTACCTCCGGGGCGCTGACATGGGCCTGGTGACGACGCTACTAGGCATCCTGCTACTAGCCATGGGCAGCAGCGCCCTGAACGAGGTGCAGGAACACCGCTTCGACGCCATGATGCCTCGCACGGCGAACCGGCCGATTCCGCGTGGCGATCTGTCCCCGACTCAGGCCGCGGTCATCGCCACGGTGATGGCCGTCTGCGGCTTCCTGGTGCTGTGGCTCGCCCACAACCTGACCTCGGCCCTCCTCGGGGCCCTGGCGCTGGGCTGGTACAACGGCTTCTACACGCCCCTGAAGCGCATCAGCGCCTTTGCGGTGGTACCGGGCTCCCTCATCGGCGCCCTGCCCCCAGCCATCGGCTGGACCGCTGCCGGGGGTAGCGTGGCCCACCCATCGGTGCTGGCGCTGGCCTTCGTCTTCTTCATCTGGCAGGTGCCCCACTTCTGGCTGCTGGTTGGACTCCACGCCGAGGGCTACGAGGAGGCCGGCTATCCCACTCTGGTGAGTGTGTTCGGTCGCCCCCGGCTTTCCCGCCTCACCTTCACCTGGACCTGCGGCACCGCGGCCGCTTGCGGTCTGCTGCCCATGTTCCGGGTGCTGGTGTCCTGGCCTTCGGAGGTGATGCTGGGCCTTGGGGCCCTCTGGCTGGTGGCCGGCTCCCTGCCCCTGCTGAAGCCGGGCCAGGATGCGACCCTCTACCGGAGGGTCTTCATGAACATCAACCTCTTCGCCCTGGTGCTCACGGCCGCCGTCATCCTGGATCCCTGGTTCGCGCGCTAACCGCGACTCAGGCCGTCAGGTCGATGCGCTTCCGCCGGGACTTGGCACCGCCTTCATCATCATTACCCTCCTGATCTCCAGCCTGGATCGGAGCAGGGGCGGGAGGAGTGGATGAGGCCGGAGCCGGGTCCGTGGTCGGAGGCGTCGTTGGGGTTGGAGGGGTCGTAGCCCCCTCGTCGTCATCATGCTCATGGCGATGATGACGGTGGCCCCGGGCCTGCTGGATCTGGCCGAAGGCCTCCTGGGCGGCCGCGAGGTCACCGTTCTCGAGGGCATTGGCTAGGGTGGCGAAAGGGCCGTGACCATTCCCGCCACGCCCCAGGCGGCGGCCGGGGCCGTCCCCAGGCGCTCCGGACTTGAGGTCTGCGAAAGCCTCCTGTGCACCCGCCAGGTCACCTGCTTCCAGGGCCTGCCCCAACTGTTGGAACAGGGCCTTCATCTGCTTGAAGAATTCCGCCTCAGGATGCTCAACCTCTTCCGTGCGATGGTGGCGATGCTCCCGGCGCTGCGTGATCTGCGCGAATGCCTCCTGAGCCGCGACTAGGTCACCCTTCTGCAAGGCATCGGTAAGGGCCGAGAAGGGCCCCCTGGGTGGGTTCCCAGCCCCCTGAGCGTCCGGTGCCGGGGGGCGCAAGGCGGCGAAGGCATCCTGGGCGGCCTGGAGATCTCCGGCCTGCAGGGCCTGCCCGAGCTGGTCGAAGAGGGCCTTGCGTTGGGCCCAGTGGCTCGGTGGGGCGGGCGCATTGCTGGTGGTGATGACGCTCAGATCCGACATACCCCCTCCTTGGGTTCGCTGGAAAGGGACTCCGTTCCCATTCCTGGTGGTGGTTGCCTATCGGCCAAGCAGCGCCTGGGGTTGAGCAAAATTGTCACCACACCTGCTGGGCTGAATCGGCGGGCCACCAGACGCCAGTCCGGCAGGAAGTCTGAGGCTCCCGGATCGGCCCGCGGCCCCTGAGGTAAACTCTCGTCCATGTCCCCCCATCGCCAGGCAGGAACCGCCGAGATCCTCCCATGGACGTGACGCGCTTCCTCGGCACCCACCGATATACCTGGCTCACCGAGCTGAGCCGGGCGGAGGGATGCTCCTGGCACCTGATGCGACGCGAGGTGGACGGCACCCGCTTCCTCGCGCAGATCTGGTCGCCCCTGCCCGCGGATCGCGACCTCGACCACATTCGGGACACCTTCCTGGCGCGGTTCCTGGATGCCTCCCCCCTGGATCCCGTCATCAGCCACCTGGGCTTCGACGGTGAGCAAGCCTGGTGCCTCCAGGCCATCCAGGGCACGCCGCTCTCACGGCTCTGGCTCTGCTGGGGCGAGACCGAGCGCCAGGCCCTGCTGGCGTACCTTGGAGACCAGCTCGGCCGGGATCCCCACCCCCGGTTCCTGCATCCCGAGGTCATCACCTTCCGGCCCGGCCTCACCCAAGTTCCCCGGGTGATTGGCGAGGCTCCCTGGGGGCTCGAGTTGGTCGCGGGGTTCCTGCCCGAGACAGCCCCGGTTCCAGCGCTCTCCGAGGATCTGCCCTGGAACCACCCACGGGACCTGTCGGAGCCGATCGCCCGTCCCCTGCGGGGGCGCAGCCAAGAACTCCCCTACCTCAAGTCCCTGATGCTAGGCTTCAGCGCCCCCATCCCCATGGAACGCATCGTCCTGCTCCAGGGCGAGGAGGGTGTGGGCAAGGAGCACCTGGCGGCCTTCGCCTGTGCCGTGGCCGAAGGCGAGGGCATCTGGGTCCACCACCTGGCCGCCTCAGCCGATGAGACCCCAGGCCGCTTCCTGGGTCGGCTGCTCGAAGCCCTGCTCGGTGGCAGTGAAGTGGACTTCTACGCCGAGCGGCCTGAGGCCGCCAAGACCCTGTCGCTGCGGGTCCAGGCCTTTGCCTTCCTCACCGGTGGCCGCCATGTGAACGGCCAGGAAGCCGGACCCGAGCCCGAGGAAGTCAGGGCGGCTCTGGAGGCCCTGGACTTCGCCGGTCTCCTCCACCATCGGCTCATCCACCTCTCTGGCTTGGACCGCGCCACTCCCGGTGTCCTGAGCCTCATCCGGGAGCTGGTCCACGCCTCCTCGCTGCCATGGCTGCTCTCCCTGACCACGGGGGCCCAGGGCGCCGGCCTGAGGCCGCTCATCGCGCAGCTGCGCGGTGAGCAGGCGGCGGCGGTGGTGGGGGTCAACCGACTCGAGGATGAGGACCTGCACCTGGTCCTCGATGACCTCCTGGGTCGACACGAACTGCCGGAGGCCTTCCGGAACGATCTGGTCACCCAGAGCCTCGGCAACCCCGGGCTGCTAAGGAACTTCCTGGAGCTGGCCCACCAGTCCGGCACCCTCGCCTGGGACCAGGACCACTGGCTCCTGGTCCCCGGCCAGCCCACCACCCTGCGGGCCGAGGAAGACCTCATGCGTCAGATCTTCCTCGGCCGCCTCCAGCGGCTGACGGCGGCTTCGGCCACCCTGGTGCGCCTGCTGGCCCTGGCCGAGCGCCCCCTGCCTTCCGGTGCGCTGGGGCGGCTGCTCGGGCTCCAGGACGAGGCCCTGGAAGATGCCTTGCACGGTGCCGTGGGTTCCCGCCTGGCCCAGCTCCAACGTGGCCACGCCCTGATTCCCGATCCACGGTGGCGCGAGCTGGTGCTGGGCCATACGCCCCAGCCCGAACTCAAGCGCCTGGCCCGCGCCCTGTCCACGGCCTTCCAGGAGCAGGGCTGGGACTGCCCGGTGCCCCTCCGGTCCCTGGCCTCGGACGAGGCCACGGCGCTGGCCTCGGTGCTCGCCTCCCTCGACCACGCGGCCAACCATTCGCCCGAGGACGTCCGGCGGATCGTGGGCCAGGCCCTCCACCTCAAGCCCGCACCTCGAGAGGAAGCGAGGCTTCACGAGCATCTGGCTGACGCCTGGGCCGCGGGGGTCCGCCTGCCGGACGAGGTGGCGGAGCGCTCTCCCCTCGAGGAGGCCCTCCTCTCCCTTGGGCGGGCCCTCAGCGCACTTGCCCATGGATCCAGCGATGAGGAGAGTCGCCTCACCGCGGCCCGCCTCTTCCGCAAGCGGGCCACCCTGCTCCTGCGCCTTCGGCGGCCGGCCGAGGCCCAAGAGGCGCTCCAGTTCGCCTCGGAGCGGCTGGCCGACCATCCCCTGCACCCTGAACAGCCGCGCCTGCGCCTGGCCCTCGGCCAATTGCACCTGCTCCAGGGCCACCTCACCAAGGGCATCCGCGCCCTGGAGGAGGGCCTGCATCCCCAGGGGGGCTTCAAGCCCCACCCCCAGGACCAGGCCGCCCTCCTGCTCACGCTCGGCCAGGCCCTCGCCGGGCAATCGCAGTTCCTCCGGGCGGCCTCGATGCTGCAGTCGGCCCAGCGGATGCTGGAGCATGCCCAGGGCTTTCGCAGCCTGGTCTCCGTGCAGATCGCCCTCGCCCAGGTGCGGCTCGCCCAAGGCCAGTCCGAGGCCTGCATCCGCCTCCTGCGGGAGGCCCTGCAGACGGCCCGGATGCAGGGCGACACCACCCTCCAAGCAAAGGGGCACCTCGCTCTCGGCATGGTCCGCAGCCTCCAACAGTTCCTGGGCCCGGCCCTGTCGCACCTGGACCGGGCCCTAGCCCGGGCCCAGCGGCTGGGGGACGCAGCCTTGGTTTCCCTCATTCAGATCTGGCGGGCGCGCACCCTCGCCGCCATGGGCGATTCCGTGGCCGCCGACCACGCCCAGTTCGAGGCCCTGGCTGCCCAGCCGCCGCTCCTATCGCCCGAGGAGCAGGGAGACCACCTCTTCCTCCAGGGCGAGGTGGCCCGGTTCCGCAGCGCCTGGCGGGATACGGCCCGGCTGTTCCGGGCCGCGGCGGAACAATACGAATCCACCGGCCTCCTCTGGCGCCAGCGCCTCGCCCAGCTGCGCTACAGCCAGGCCATGGCCAGGGAAGCCCGCCAGTCGAAGCTGGAAGCCCCCGAGCAGGGCTGGGCGATCCTGGAGAACCTGAAGGGGCCCGTCGAAGGCTCCGGCTCCCGCTGGCTGGACCTGGAGTGGCACCGTGCCCATGCCCTGCTGCTGTCCACGGTACCGGCCACGGAAGCCGTGGCGCTGGAGTCGCTCGAAGCCTGGAGCGAAGTCCAGGCTGCGGCCCGCGATCTGCAGTTCCCCGCTCTGATCCTGGAGGCCAGCGCCGAGGGAGCCCAGCTCCTGCTGCAGCGCGGAGAAAAGCTGGGGGCCCGCGCCCGTATGCAGGATGCCTTCCCCAGCTTCCAGCAACTGTGGGCCCGGCTTCCAGAGGGCCAGGAGACCAGCTTCCTGGGCCGGGAGGATCTCCACCGCTTCCGGCAGACCGTGGAGGCCGTGGGCCTCCGGTTCATCCAGCCCGAGCGGGCCGACCCGCTGGTGGACTGGACCCCCACCCAGATGAACCTGCCGGCGTTCCCCGATCCGGGGTGACGCCTGCCGGGTTCGGTGGTCTGATGGAGGGTCCAGGCTTCGACCTTCCAGCGGAGACCCCATGAGCCACCTGCCCGCCGATTCGCGCGCCCGCATCACCCTGTCCCAGGTGCATACCTGGCACCGCGCCGGGCGAAAGCTGGTGATGGTCACCGCCTATGACGCCGCCACGGCTCGCATCGCGGATGCTGCCGGGGTGGATGTCATCCTCGTGGGGGACAGCGTCGGGAACGTCTGCCTGGGCTTCGAGAACACCCTGCCCGTCAGCATGGCCATGATGAACCACCACCTGGAGGCCGTGGCCCGCACCCGCCCCACCGCCATGCTGGTGGCCGACATGCCCTACCTGAGTTTCCACCTCAGCGTGGAGGACACCCTGCGCAATGCCGGGGGCTTCCTCCAGCGGGGGGCCCAGGCTGTGAAGCTTGAAGGGGGCGCCAAGCGTCTGCCGATGATCCATGCCCTCATCGACGCCGAGATCCCCGTCATGGGCCACCTGGGCCTCACGCCCCAGAGCATCAACCCCATGGGCGGCTACAAGGTGCAGGGCAAGCACAAGGGCGAGGCCCTCCGACTGCTGGAGGACGCCCAGAAGCTCCAGGACGCGGGCTGCTTTGCCATGGTGCTGGAAGGCATCCCGGCGGACCTGGCGGCCAAGGTCACCGAGACCATCGAGATTCCCACCATTGGCATCGGCGCCGGTCCCCAGTGTTCGGGCCAAGTGTTGGTCTTCCACGATGTGCTGGGTCTTCTGCCCGGCACATCGCCAAAATTCGTTCGGCGCTATGCCGAAGGATTCGAAGACCTACGGGTCGCTTTGGCCTCCTGGGCCGAGGATGTCAGGTCGGGAGGGTTCCCGGATGCCCGTGAATCCTATACCCTTCCAGAAGCCGTCCGTCCGGCATTGACCCAGTGGCGCCCCTAGGGGCCTCCTTGGTAAGCTGGCAGGTGTCTTCTGAAGGATCCCGGTTTTGTCCATGCGAGTCGTCCGTACTATCGCTGATTTGAGAGCTCTGCTTCGTCCCTTGAGAGAATCCGGGAAGCGCATCGGCTTCGTTCCCACCATGGGATTCCTCCACGAGGGGCACGGGGCCCTGATCCGCCAGAGTGCGGCCCGCTGTGATGCCACCGTGGTGTCTATCTTCGTGAACCCCACCCAGTTCGGCCCCAGCGAGGACCTGGCCAGCTATCCCAAGGACCTGGAGCGGGACCAGAACCTTTGCCTGGATGCGGGCGCCACCGTGCTGTTCCTCCCCGATGCCTCCGAGATCTACCCCACCGGTTTCCAGACCCACGTGGAGCCCGGCCGCCTGGCCGAGCCCCTCTGCGGGCGCTTCCGCCCGGGCCACTTCCGGGGCGTCGCCACCGTGGTGGCCAAGCTCTTCAACATGGTGGAGCCCGACCTGGCCTTCTTTGGCCAGAAGGACTTCCAGCAGACCGTGGTCATCCGGCGCACGGCCCGGGACCTGAACCTGCCCGTGGACGTGGTGGTGGTCCCCACCATCCGGGAGGCCGACGGCCTGGCCCTCAGCAGCCGCAACACCTACCTCGACGAGGATGCCCGGCGCCGCGCCCTCAAGCTGAGCGAAGGCCTGCTTGCCGCGAAGGCCGCCTTCGAGGCCGGGGAACGGGGCGCCGCCAAGCTGGTCGAGATCGCCCGGAAGCCCCTTGCCGGAGTGGACTCCGTCCAGTATCTGGAGCTGGTGGACACCCAGAACCTGGAGCCCATCCAGGGCCAAGTGGACCGA
>NZ_JBATQW010000037.1:0-2690 GCF_049292215.1 Geothrix sp.
CTCCTGGCCCGGGTGGGCCGGGCGCTGGGTTCGATCTTCACGCGCCGCTGATCCGGAGGGGAGCCCTTGCCCAGCCTGCGCCCCGTCCCCACCGCCGAGCCGGCCCTGCTGGACCCCCTCTGCGACCTGCTCATCGACGCCGTGCACGGCGGCGCCTCGGTGGGGTTCCTGGCACCGCTGTCCCGGGACCGCGCGGCCCACTACTGGACACAGGTGCTCAAGGGCCTGGACCAGGGCCTGCGGCTCTGGGTGGCCGAGGCGGAAGGCCGGGTGGTGGGCTCGGTGCAGCTCGCGCTGAATCCGCGGGAGAATGGCCTCCACCGGGCCGAGGTGCAGAAGCTGCTGGTGCTCGGCGCCTTCCAGGGCCGGGGCCTGGCCGGGCGGCTCATGGCCGAGGTGGAGGCCGCCACGCGGGCGGAAGGCCGCACCCTGCTGGTGCTGGACACCCTGGCCGGGACGCGCTCCGAGGCCATCTACCAGCACCTGGGCTGGCAGCGGGTGGGCGAGATCCCCGAGTTCGCCGCCGCTCCCGACGGGCAGCTCCATCCCACGGTGGTGTTCTACAAGCGCTTGGAACCCTGAACCCTGTCACGACCGGGGCCGTCTGCGCCTCCTAGGTTCAGGTGACCCATGCCCGCTGCCGCGATTCTGCTCTGCCTCCTGCTCCAGTCTGCGCCGGAGCCCCTGCCCGTGCGGCCGGTGATCTCGCAGACCGAGGGCGGCCTGAAGGCGGAGGTGCGGGACCGCCAGGGCACGCCGGTGCCGGGCGTGCGGGTGCTGCTAAGGCACTTGGATGGCCGGACCTGGGCGGCGACCACCAACGCGCAGGGCCAGTGCCAGGCCGGGGGCCTGTCGCCCGGCGAGTACCGGGTGGAGCTGCGCAAGGAGGGCCACCCCAGCGCGGTGTACCCGCGGCTGCTGATCCGCGCGAATGCCTGGCTGCTGGGCGCGCCGCCCCTGCCGGAGCTGCGGGGACCGCGCCTGCGCCTGGCGGGTCTGCCCACCTACGAAGAAGCTCCGGCGCCCATCGTCCCCCTGCGCCGGGAGCCGGGGAAGATCCCCATGCACTGAAGCCGGGTCACTGCACCGGCAGAGGCAGGTCCAAGGTGGCACCCTCGGCCAGGGTGATGGTGGCCTTGGCCGTGCCAACGACGGGGTGCGTGCCGGTGGTCTCGCTGCGCCACAAGGAGAGCGTGTAGGCGCCCGGCGGCTGGCTGCTGAACAGCACGGTCTCCAGGCCCGCGACCACCGCGGGCTTGAGGCTGGCGATGGGCAGGCTGTATTCGACTCCGTCCACCAGCAGGAGCTGTTCCAGCAGCAGGGCGTCCTCCTGCTGGGCGCCGTGGGCGGGCGTGATGGCCACGGTCAGGGTGGCGGGCGCCGTGGCCGTCAGGTCCAGGTCCTGGCCCGCCACCAGCATGCCCGGGGTGCTCAGCTCGAACTCCGGACCCAGGCGAGGCAGGAAGACGGTGGGGCCCACCTGGGCGCGCACGAGGAGCCGATGCCGGCCCACGGTGGCCTTGATCTCAAAAGTGCCGTCGGCGCGGGAACGGCCCTTCGCCTGGACGAAGATGCCCGGGTGCGCGGGATCATAGACGCTCAGGGTGACCACGCACACCTCAGCCCCCACCACGGGTTGCCCCTGCGCGTCCACCAGGCGGCCCTGCACGGTGCCGGAGGGTGGCTGTGTGCAGCCGCAGTCCCCATGCGGGGAGCAGCCCAGCACCGCCAGTAGGAGGCCACAGCCGAGCAGGAGGGAGCGCAGGACGGATGAATGCATGGGGCCTCGCCGTCCACGGACCCGGGGACGGGGCCAGAATACCCGATCACCAGCTATCCTTTGCGCCCTGTGGGGTAGCCTGGATGTTGACCGGCGAAGGATCCCCATGCGCGTCGCAATCCTCGGCAACTCGGGCTCGGGCAAATCCACGCTGGCCCAGCGTCTGGCCGCGCGCACCGGCGCCCCGGCCCTGGACCTGGACACCTTCGCCTGGGAGCCAGGCCAGGTGGCGGTCCCACTGGATCCGGCCCGGGCCGCCGCCGACGTGGCGACCTTCTGCGCAGCGCACGGAGCCTGGATCATCGAGGGCTGCTACGGGGAGCTGATCCGCGCCACCCTCGCACACCGCCCCATCCTCGTGTTCCTGGAGCCCGGCGTGGAGACCTGCCTGGAGCACTGCCGCGCCCGCCCCTGGGAGCCGCACAAGTACGCTTCCAAGGCCGAGCAGGACGCGAAGCTGGCCTTCCTGCTGGACTGGGTGCGGGCCTACGACATCCGGGAGGGTGAGCTGTCGCTGGCGGCCCACCAGGCACTCTTCGAGGGCTACGATGGCCCCAAGCGGAGGCTCACGGAGCCGCCGGACGCAGCCACCCTCGCGGCCCTGCTGGGCGAAGGCTGAGCCCCCATGACGGACACCTTCCATGCGCGGCTCCTGACCCTCTCCGAAGCCGAGCTTCGGCAGGTCCTCGCGCACATCGAGGGCTATCGCACCGAGGCCGTGGAGGCCGCCCTGGCGGAGCTGGCGCGGCGCGGCCTGGCCCTCACTGAGGGGGAGCGGGCGCGCATCCGGCAGGGTCTGGCGCAGCGTGACGCCACGGACGAAGCGCACCTGCGCTGCGGCTTCGTGGCGCGGCTCGGCGAGAGCCTCCCCGCCCGCCTGGCCCGCATCCGCCAGCTCACGGCCCTGCTG
>NZ_JBATQW010000038.1:0-20281 GCF_049292215.1 Geothrix sp.
GCATGGGGCCGGGGCCGGGGCGGCCCGGCTCCTGCGGGGCACCTGCGACCTCCACGACGAGCTCGAAGCCACCCTGGCCCGCTGGAAGGGCAGCAAGGCCTGCCTGCTCTTCAACACTGGCTACCAGGCCAATGCCACCCTGCTCCCGGCCCTGGTGGCCCCAGGTGACGCGGTGTTTTCCGACGCCCTCAACCACGCCTCCCTGGTGGATGGCTGCCGGATGGCCCGGGCGAGTGGCGCCCAGGTCGCCATCTACCGCCACCTCGACCTGGAGGAGCTGGCGGGGCGGCTGACGGCTTGGCGCGCCAAGGCCCCTGCCGGCGCGCTGGCGCTGGTGGCCAGCGACGCGGTGTTCAGCATGGATGGCGACGCCGCCGATCTCCCCGCCCTGCTCGACCTGTGCGAGCGGCACGGAGCCCTCCTGCTCATCGACGAGGCCCACGCCACAGGCCTGCTGGGCGCCGATGGCGCCGGCCTGGCCCAGCTGCAGGGGGTCCACGGCCGTATCCCCCTGGTGGTGGGGACCCTCGGCAAGGCCCTCGGGAGCTTCGGCGCCTTCGTCTGCTGTGAGGCCCTGCTCAGGGAGCACCTGTTGAACACCGCCCGGGGCTTCATCTTCTCCACGGCCCTGCCGCCTCCTGTCCTGGGTGCGGCCCTGGAGGGGATCCGCCTGGCCCGGACCGAGCCCTGGCGACGGGAGCGGGCCCTGGCCCTGGCAGACCGTCTGCGTGCGGCCCTGGAACAGCCCCGGCAGCCCTCGGCCATCGTCCCGGTCCCCGTGGGGGCCGACACCGCTGCCATGCGCCTGGCCCAGGCCCTGCAAGGCCAGGGGTTCGATGTGCGGGCCGTGCGGCCCCCCACGGTTCCGGAGGGCTCGGCCCGCTTGCGCATCACCACCGGGGCCCACCTGACCGACGCCGAGGTGGGCGCCCTGGCCACGGCCCTGGTCGAGCAGCTGAAGCGGGTCTAGGGGTGCCCGCGCCAAATATCTGGACCCGTTACCGCGCCCGTGGGCACCACGTGGCGGGGGTCTGGGGGCACACCAGTGCCCCCAGCGAGGTGACAGCCCTGGCGCGTCTGCGCGCAAGGGCGCCAGAGGGGCCATGTCCCGATGGAAGTGCATCTCGCCACCAGCCCATTGATCCAGGTATTTCAGGCGAGGTGTACTAGGTTCTACCCAGCCTGGCTGTGGTTGGCCGGTGTCCAGCCCCGCTCGTTGAGCAGCTTCACACCCTGGATGCGGGTCAGCCGGAAGGCCATCTCCTCCTGGTGGAGGTGGCAGAAGGCCAGCAGGTGGTCCTCCTGGATGGTGCGGGGCGAGACGCGGCGCAACTGGGTGCGGTGGGCGGCCGGGGGCAGGTAGGTGAGCTCCACCATCAAGGTGTGGCCCGCGGCGTATTCGAGGATGCGCTGCACCTCCTCCGCCAGCTGGTCCTCGCCGCCCAGATGCAGCATGGGAATGCGTCGCTGCACTTCCTGGTAGAGGGCCGGATCCTCGTCGTGGAGCTTCTGGAGGGCCGAGCGCACCATCTGCTGGACGGGCTCCAGGTGGTGGTTCATGCCCTTCTCGTCCACGAAGGCCAGGGCCGCCAGGGCCCAGAGGTAGAGCTTCTCGTCGGAGTCCACACTGAGGGCCAGGAAGCGGCCGGGCTTGGGCATGAAGCCGGCCTGCTTGAGCAGGGCATGGGCATTGCCATCGCCCCGGACTTCGAGGACGGTGTCGGAGAGGGAGCTGAGCTTCAGGGGCGCCAGCTCGGGCCGCAGTTTCAGCTCCTCGGCCAGGTGGGCCGTCCGGGCCCGGACGAGCCGCACGCCCTGGTGGACCTCCACCTCGCCCACGCGACGCGAGAGGTCCTCCAGCAGCTGCAGCAGGGGCTGGGGCAGGGTCTGGGTGGTGGCGCCCAGGCGCAGGCCCAGCTCCTCCAGGGGCACGCCCGCATCCAGGGCGCGCACCAGGGTGGCGTGGCTCACGCGGAAGCTGCCCATGGCATCCAGGGACTCCACCTCCGCCAGCTGCGCGAGTTGGAGGAGCCGGTGCGGGTTCTGCAGCAGCGGGGTCAGCAGCTCCAGCGTGGGCTGCATGATCATGGGCTGATCCAGCTCCAGGGGCTGCCAGTGGGCCGCCGTGCCCTTCAGGTCGCGGAGCAAGTACTCATGGGCCAGGGCCTCGCCGTGTTCCGTGAGCCGGAGGTGGGTGAAGCCCTCATCGGCCTGGATGATGCCCATGCGGCCCAGGAAGGGCAGGAACACCGTGCGGGTGCGCTCCTCATCGAGGGGGTGCAGGGTCTTGAGGAAGGCGAGGAAGGGCTGCACGGCCAGGGCCTGGTCCCGACGCTCCAGCAGGTGCTGCATGAGGAAGTGGCGGTCCTCCGCCGGGGGCATGCCCCAGCCCTTGAGGTCATGTTCCAGCAGGCTGGCGAAGGCGCGCTCGGCCACCCAGCGGGGCGGGTGGCTGGTCACCGCGGGCAGCAGGGTCTCCACGCGGCCGTCGCGGTTCCAGAGCAGGCCCAGGCGGTGCAGGAGGGTGAAGAGCAGCGTCGCGTCTTGCTCCTCCTGGAGCATGGCGTTGCGCTGCATGAGCTGGCCCAGCTCCTTCTTGGCGGGCAGGCCGCCCTTCAGCACCCGCAGACCGGACACACACCGCAGCAGGACGCTGGTGAGGGCCAGGGAGAAGCGGAAGGGCTCGGCCGCCTTGAGCTTCACTTCGGTGGGGGCCTGAAAGCTCAGCGCGCCCTCGTCAAAGTCTTCCAGGGCATCGGCCACCCGCTCCGCCACGGCCCACTCGGTCCCGGTCGGCAGGATCAGGCCTAGGTCCCGCAGGACCTCGATCACGCGGGATTCTGGCGCAGTCCCGTCGCTGACGAAGTGCTTCAGCGCGACCAGGGAACCGCTGTCCAGGTCGGCGAGGGTGTCGGACAGCCGCTTGTGATCCTCGAGATGGAAGACCATGGTCTTGAGCAGGCGCATCCGGCCCTCGCCACAGTCCTCCCAGCGGATGGGGATGGGCAGGCGCCGCCGGTCGCAGATGGTGCGGAGCTGCTCATCCGAGCAGTTCGAGAGAAGCTGGAAGTGCGTGTGCGGCATGAGCACCCGGGTACAGAGGATCTTCCAGTATCCCACAAGAGTGGAATCCACTCACGCGCAAAAAGCGCCCGGTAGCCCGGGCGCTTAGGTGGACAAAAACAAGGTGCCTAGTTAGTGGGTTCCAGGCGGTGGGTGCGGCTGGCCACGCCGTCGCTGAGCACCAGGTCGAAGCGCTTTCCGGTGGCGGTGATGGTCCGGCGGCCGCCGGAGAGGATGGCGATGACCTCGCCGGTATCCGCATCCCGGACCATGGCGGCCGGATGGATCGTGGCATCCCATGTGAGCTGTAGCTTGTCGGCGGACAGCCGCTGGGCCTCGGGCATGGCGGCGACCACCGCCCGGGCACTGGCTGTGACTGAGCGCAGGCTGACCAGGGTCTGGCCGGTCTTGACGACCTGGAGTCCGGCGAGGCCATCCAGCACAGCCGCATCCAGGGGCAGGGCCATGACGAAGTGGCGCTCCTGGTCCTTCGGTGAACAGCCCACTTCTACCCAGTCGAGGGAAAGGGTGAAGAGGGTGGCTCCAGTCGGGTCCAGGCCCTTCAGGAAGTAGTCGGTGCCACTGGCCAGCTCTGAAGGGCGGGTCGTGGCGCGGAAGGCTGGCAGCAGCTCGACCCTGCCATCGGCGTGGAGGATGCCCCGGACGAGGAGGCATTCCCGGACCGGGATCTGGACCTTTGATCGAGGCGCGTCCTCCGCCCCCCCGGTAAGGAAGCCGCCGGTGCCACCCCGGAAGTCCAGGATCTGCTTGTAGACGTAGTCGCTCACCCAGTTGGGCGAACAATAGCCCATGATGTCCTTGTCGATGAACGGGGAATGAAGGGCGTTGAACACGCTGTCATAGCCCCAGACGCCGATGTAGCCGCCGGCATAGGGGTAGGCGGGGTCCGAGGTGGCCACGCCGCCGCAGGGACTGTGGGGCCGGCCCATGTTGTGGCCCACCTCGTGGGCGAAGACCTCCGGGAACAGCCCGCCATCCAGGTAGCCGCTCGACTTATCCCAGCCGAGGGCGGTCCGGTAATAGAAGGGGCTCGAGGGGGAACCCGGGACATAGCCCATGCCGGCCGTTCCCGATCCGTAGTCGACGCTCAGGGCCCCGTAGTAGTAGCGGTCGGCGGCCCCGATGGTGGCGTCATCGATCTGGTGCTTGGCCGCCAGCTCGGACAGCAGGATGCTCCAGCCAGCGCCGTCCGAGCCCAAGACCACAGATGAGGTGTAGGTGGCGCCAACCGTGACCTCCACCCCAGACACGGGGAACATCTTGGCGAGCCTGGCAACCCACTGGGCGTGGTTGCTTGCGGTGATGTTCCCGGTGCCACTCGCGAGGGCCACGGGGAAGATGGTGGATTTGAAAACCGGTACGGTGGTGCTGACAAACGTGGCGGTGGCCGAGTTGTTCGCCTCATCTGTCTCTGGGAAGGCGTTCAGGGGATCCACCTCGGCCAGGATGCTGTAGCCGCCCCTGGCGGGGGTCGTCAGGTCGGTGGCGGGGACCGCCAGGTTCCAGCTCCTGTCCAGGGTCGATTCTCCGAAGGCCGTGGGTACGCCGGGCTTGGGTGCGGGAACCGTCTTCGGGTACCCCGCGACGGGAACCCCGCCGTTCAGCAGAGTGATCCGCACCGTGGGGGCGGCCGTGTTGAAGTGGTTGGCGAGCACGAACACCCGGATCAGTCCGGCCTTGCCAGCGAGGATGGGCACCTGGTTGTCCGGTGTCTGGGTGCTCTGGGTGAACTGCACCTTGTCCACGTGCAGGTCGAGGTTGGCGCTCCCGGTTTCCACGGAGTAGGCGCCGCTGAAGGTGGTCCCCTCCTGGTTGGTCACGGCGATCTCCCCCGGCACCAGGTCCAAGGGGGCTGTGATCCGCAGCTGGCGGTCGCTATCCACGGTGAAGCTCGCCTGGACGGGGCCGAAGTTCACGCGGACTGTCCCCACGAAGTGGCTGCCCACCATCGTGATGACAGTGCCCGGCGCCAGGGTGGTGGGCGTGAAGGAGGTGATGGTCGGGGGTTGGTTCGCGTCCACCGTGAAGGCGGGGGAGGTGGCCTGCCCCTTTGGTGTGGTGACCGCAATGGTGCCCGTGGTGGCGTAGGCAGGTACCACCGCTTCGACCTGGGTGCTGCTCTTGACCGTCAAGGCAAAGGCGCCCCGACCATTGAAGGTGACGGAACTGGTGTTGTCGAGGTTCGTTCCGGTGATGGTCACGGTGGTGCCGGTACTGCCGTGGGTGGGGCTGATGCTTGTGATGGTCGGGGTGGCGACAGGGGCTGGGGGGGCCGGGTTGCCCCCGCCGCCGCAGGCTGGGATCAGGAGTGCAGCCAGGAAGGCCAAGGCAGCATGGGAAGCGCGGTTCAAGGGAACTCCATTGCAGGTCCGAGCCTCCGTCACTTCGTCGGGTCGGGAGACGGGCTGCCCGCAGGAATGGACAGAGCGCCTGGCCTGGATCGTCCGAGTGAGGCAGGGGCCGACGACCCGCTGATTTTCTCATGCATGGCTGGTTCTGCTGGTACAGAAAAACGCCCGGCAGGGTGCCGGGCGCTCGGGTGGGATGGGTGGTCCCTACTGGGTCGCGAGGGTGCCCACGGTCACGGTGATGGTGGACAGGGTGCCCGCAGCATCGAGCACCTGGCACTTGGTAGCGTCGGCGCTGAAGGTGACGGTGCCGGTGGGCAGGCCGGCCTTCAGGTCCAGGGCCACCCGCAACAAGGGAGCATTCAGCGCCACGGGGCTGGCAAGGCCCTTCTGGGCCACAGCGACCTGCAGGACATTGCCCGTGACCTTGCCTTTGAGGATATTGGGCAGGGCGCCGAGGGCGAAGGCGGTGCCGTTGGCGACGAAGGCGGTGGTGGTTCCGCCAGCGGGCACATCAACCCAGGTGACCTTGGTGGTGTCGGCGCTGAAGGTGGCCGAGACACCGCAGCCCGTGGTGGCGGGTCCCACGAGTTCGAGGACCAGGTGGGTCGCCGAGGAGAGGGCAGCGTTCTTCTTGAGCTGGTAGGTGCCGGTGGTGGGGTCGGTGTAGGCCAGCACGGCGGCGACGGGGGTGACGGTGAGGGTCGCGGCGGAGCTGGTGATGGTACCCGCCGAGTTGGTCACGGTCACCGTGAAGCTGGCGCCGCTGTCGCCCACGACAGTGGCGGGCGTGGTGTAGCTGGAGGAGGTCGCGCCCGCGATGGCGGTCCCGCCCTTCTTCCACTGGTAGGTCAGTGGGGCGGTGCCGGTGGCCGTGACGGAGAAGGTGGCGGTGGCGCCGGCCAGGACCGACTGGTTCACGGGCTGGGTGCTGATGGTGGGTGCCACTGGAGGCGGAGGGGTGCCACCGCCCCCCCCCCCGCCACAGGCGAGGAGGAAGGTGAGGGTCAGCAGGGCGGCTGCGGAGAGGAACTTGTTCAGGAAGGTCATGGTCGTCTCCGTCACAGGCCGGCGAGAAGGATGGTCAGGTCGGCGTCGTTGACGGTGCCGTCGCTGTTGAGGTCACAGCTGATCGTGGCTGTCCCGTAGTTCTTCGCGAAGAAGAGCAGGTCCCGCAGGTCTGTGGCGCCATCGGCGTTCAGGTCCAGGGAGGGGCCCACAAAGGGCTTCACGCCGAGGATGCCGCACTGGAAGGAACCCACATCCGCGGGGCCGAAGTCCTGCAGCCGAAGCTTCCAGGTTCCGTTGGGAGACTTGCCGTTGAAGCTGGCCAGCGGGAAGGAGGGGCGGAAGGTGCCGACAATGGGGGCCCCGGTGGCGGATAGCTGAGTGGAGATGGAGGTCGCCCCGAAATCCGAAAACACCAGGTAGTTGCCGCAGCTGCTGCCATAGGCCGCGCCGGTGGTGGAGACCCCACCGGAAGGACCGCCGGCATTGTTGCTGAGGATGACGCTAGTTCCGTCCGGTGCGATGAGGGTGATGACGAGGTCACTCACGTAGGTGTGGGTCAGGTAGAGGGAGAACGTGACTTCACCCGTATTGCCGGTGACTCCGGAGACCGTGAAGGGAACCTCAACGGCAGCTCCAGGAGTAGTCCCTGAGGGGGCATCCGGGATAGCAGTGACAGTGCTGCTGCTGGTCGTGACGGCGGTCCCCAGGGCCTGGACGGTGAGAGTGGCCTGATTGGAAGCCACCATGCCGGCGCGGCCGGTGACTTCGCAGAGGTAGACGGATCCGGTATCGCCGAGGGTCAGAACCGGCGTGGTGTAGCTGGCGGCATTCGCCCCGGCGATTGCGACGCCCCCCTTCTTCCATTGGTAGGTCAGGGTGCCGCTCCCGGAGGCCACGACAGTGAACGTGGCCTGACGGCCGACGGCCGCCGACTGGCTGGTGGGCTGGGTGGAGAAGGTGACGGGAGTGGGCACGGTGATGGTTATGTCCGCCACGGCCTTCTGGGTGTTGTCGGCGGCGTTGGTGGCGGTGACCGTGAAGGCGCCGGGGGTGTTGCCCGCGGTGTAAAGACCACCGGTGGTGATGTTTCCGCCCGTGGCGGTGAAGTTCACGGCGCCTCCGCCGCTCACGGTGGCCGTGAACTGGGCAGTGTCGGTGGTGAAAAGGGCGGCGAAGGTCGGGCTGAGGCTCACCGAGCCGGCCACCACGGGGGGCACCAGCTCCCACACGCCCCGGCCATAGGTGGCGGCGCGCAGGAAGCTACCATCGGGCGCGATGTAGAGGTCGCGCACGGCCACCATGGGCAGGTTGTTGCCGTAGCGGGCCCAGCTCACGCCACCATCCGTGCTGCGGTAGACCCCGAAGTCCGTGCCGGCGAAGAGCGTGTTAGCGTTGCCCCTGAGGTTCTGGATGACATGAATGGGGATGCCGAAGGGCAGACCGTTGCTGGCAGCCGCGCTGCCGTCGATGGAGGTCCAGGTGGCGCCCCCGTTGGTGCTCTTGAAGAGGTGGTGGGCGGTGGCGTTGGGGGCCACAGTAGCACCGTAGACGATCTGGTCGTCTTCGGTGTTGAACCAGATGTAGCTGGTGTTTAAGGTCCCACCGGTAATGTCGCCCGAGTCGGTCCAGGAGGCACCATCGTTGTAGGTGGTCCAGAAATGACCCCCGCTGCTGACGGCACCCACGGCATTGGACTTGCGGGAGCCGTTGACATTGCGAAGGATCAGCGATGCGTTGAAGCCGGTCATCGACATGGCCGACCAGGTGTCCCCGAAGTTGGTGCTCTTGTAGACCTTCTTGTTGACGAAGGTATAGACGGTGTCAGGGGTGGTGGTGGCGCCGAAGGCGATCTTGGGGGCGAAGGGTGCGTTGGCGCTGTTGTTTGATTCGGTGATGCCGACTGATGCAGAGGAGAACGCTGCACCTCCATTGGTGCTCTTGTAGATGCGCGTGTAGTAGATGGACCCCAGCATCAGGTCCCCGTTCACTGGGTGGATCACGGTTCCGAAGCCGTCACCGCCAATCTGGTCTTCGAAGATGCCGCTGGTCTGCAGAGCGGCGCCGCTGCCTTGGCGTACCCGGGTGCCGTTGTCCTGGAGACCCAGGGTGACACGCCACTTCGCATCTGCCGGAGAGGTGGCGGCGGTGGAGCCCAGGTTGTAGACGAGGTGGCTGCTGATCCCCTTGTTCCGGCGGTTGTCGATGAAAGTGAGGTCATCGGTGGTGGTCGGAACGGTGGCCCGCCAGGGTTCCTTGACAATGGTCAGGCCGCCGTCGTTGGCCACATAAAGGGTGCCAGCGGACCAAGCCGTGGCATGGTTGTCAGCGTGGACATAGGGGTGACCGGAGCCGTACCAGTGACTGAGCTGGGACCACGAATTGCCACCATCCATGCTGCGATAGAGGGCCAGGTTGGCTCCCACCACGAGCCGCGATGGGTTCGTGGGGTCCACGCCCAGGCCATGGTTGTAGAACCCCTGGCCCCCATCGCTGGTCATCTGGGGGCCAGTGCCCTGGAAGAGTCCCCCCGCGATGGCGGGAGCTGCGGTCCAGGTCCAGGACACGCCTTTATCCGTGCTCTTGAGAACGCCACGGGCGATGTTCCCAGTGGCAGTGTCCTCCACGATCCCGTAGGCCGTCGAGCCATCTCCGCCGGCAGCCAGCGTGATGCGACCCATGGTGGAGGTGAAGCCTGTGATGGTCGATAAGGTCCAAGTGGCCCCTGCGTCGGCGGAGTAATAGATGTTGCCCGAAGCGCCTTCGACGGAGCAGATGAGTTCCGAAGCTGTCAGGTTCTTCACTGTCCAGGCCGAGCCGGTGGCCGGTGCACCAGTGGCGGCGACAAAGGTGGCGCCACCGTCGTTCGAGATCTTCAACCCATCGTTGGTACCCCAAAGGATGCGGGTGGTCGTAAGCGGGAGGATCGAATAGGAGCGGGTCGCGTTGCCCAGGCCGGTGGCGGCGGCCCAGGTGGCGCCGCCATCCGTGCTCCGGTAGAAGCCCCGGCCCTCGGCATCGAAGGGATCGCCTAGGCCGAGGTAGAGGGTCCCGCCGGTGGAACTGATGGCCATGGCGCCGATCGAGACGTTGCCTCCCGAACCACTCGCCGGGAGATCATCGGTGATGGCCGTCCAGGTCCAGTCGCCGGCCGCGTTCAGGTCGGCATTGGTGCACTTGAACACGCCGCCACCACTGGTGGCGAGGTAGAGCGTGGTGGGCGTGGTGGGGTGCGGCACGACGGCTACCGGACGACCGCTGTCGATGCTGGTCCAGCCAGTGGGGGTCAGGTTGGAGGTGGGGCCAAGGTTCACCCAGGAAGCGTTACCGGTCCCCGCGGGTGCGGGCAGCACGGCCGAGAGGGCGTGGCCCCCATCAGGCTTCGGGAAGGTATTCCGCCAGCGCTGGATTTCCTCGGCAGCAAGCCGATTCTTATAGTCCATGTACTCGGGACTCTGCTTCCCGCCGAACCAGAACAGGTCCCACTCGCGCCGGAGGTCGGCCCGATCGTGGCCGCTCAGGGCGTTCGGCCCGGTGCGGGCAGGCAGGGACCTGCGCCGGAGGACCGGGTTGGTCTCGGTCTGGGCGTCCAGTCCAAGCGTGGCCAGGAGGACGAAGATGCTTAGAAAACGTGCCGTGAGGCGGCCCATGGATACTCCAGAGATCTCTCGGAACGGCCGGAACCTGCAACGCTTGGCAGGATCAGGGGTATCCCGATGGAATCCCCAAATATACGCCCGGGGACTCCCGGGGTCCCATGACTTTTCCTTAATTCCTGAGGAGTAAGGCGTGGGGAATGGGGTGGTCGGACCACCTTTCGTTGACCCGCCAGGGCCCGGCCATCTACGCTCAAAGGTTTGGGCCTCCCGCCACCGTGATCGCCATGCGTCCCGACAATCCCCTGATCGTCCAGAGCGATCGCACGCTGCTGCTCGAGGTGGCGCACCCGGCGTTCGAGCAGGTGCGGGACGAGCTGGCGCGCTTCGCGGAGCTGGTGAAGAGCCCCGAGCACATCCACACCTACCGCATCACCCCGCTCAGCCTGTGGAACGCCTCGGCCTCGGGCGTGCACTGCACGGACATGATCGAGACCCTGAACACCTGGTCGAAGTACTCGGTGCCGCAGAACCTGCTGCAGGAGATCGAGGACCACGGCACCCGCTACGGCAAGCTTCGCCTGGTGGCCAAGGGCGACCGCCTGGCCCTAGAGATGGACGACCGGGGACTGTTCTGGGAGCTGGAGAACCAGAAATCCCTGCAGGGCCTGCTCGCTGAACCCTACCCGGACGAGAAGGGCATCTACCTGAACACGGGCATGCGCGGCGAAGTGAAGCTGCAGCTTATCCGCCTAGGCCATCCCGTGCAGGATATGGCCGGCTACAAGCCCGGCGACCCGCTGCCCTTCGAGCTGTCGCCCACCACCCTGCAGAACGGCAAGCCCTTCGGACTGCGGCCCTACCAGCAGGCGGCGGCGGACGTCTTCCACGCCGGTGGCGGGCCCGACGGCGGTGCCGGAGTGCTGGTTTTGCCCTGCGGCGCGGGCAAGACCGTCATCGGCATCGGCTGCATGGCCAGCCTCCAGACCCACACCCTGGTGCTCACCACCAATGGCACCGCCGTGAAGCAGTGGAAGCAGGAACTGCTGGACAAGACCACGCTCACCGAAGACCAGGTGGGGCTCTACACGGGCGACACCAAGGAGATCAAGCCGGTCACCATCGCCACCTACCAGATCCTCACCTACCGCCGCAGCAAGACCGGCCCCTTCGAGCACTTCAAGCTCTTCGAGGCGGCCAACTGGGGCCTGGTGATCTACGACGAAGTGCACATGCTGCCCGCCCCGGTGTTCCGGGCGGTGGCCGAGCTGCAGGCCAAGCGCCGCCTGGGCCTTACGGCCACCCTGGTGCGCGAGGATGGCAAGGAGGAGGACGTCTTCAGCCTCATCGGCCCCAAGCGGGTGGACGTGCCCTGGAAGATGCTGGAGAAGGACGGCTTCATCGCCACGGCCCACTGCCTGGAGATCCGCGTGCCCCTGCCCACGGATGAGCGCATGGAATACGCCGTGGCGGACCAGCGCCAACGCTTCCGCATCGCCTCCGAGAACAGCCTCAAGATGGTGGTGATGGACGAGCTGCTGGCGGGGCACCCCACCGACAACATCCTCATCATCGGCCAGTACCTCGAGCAGCTCCGCATCATCGGCGAGCGCCTGAACGCCCCGGTGCTCACGGGCCAGACGCCGGAGAAGGAGCGCGAGTCCCTCTTCCGGCAGTTCCGGGAGGGCCAGTTGCGGGTGCTCATCGTGAGCAAGGTGGCCAACTTCGCCATCGACCTGCCGGACGCATCTGTGGCCATCCAGGTGAGCGGTACCTTCGGCTCTCGCCAGGAGGAGGCCCAGCGCCTGGGCCGCATTCTCCGGCCCAAGGGCGAGCGCAACGTTAGCTACTTCTACTCACTGATCAGCAGCGAGACCACGGAGCAGGAGTTCGCCCGCAACCGCCAGCTCTTCCTCACGGAGCAGGGCTACCGCTACCTCATCGAGAGCCGCCGCTTCGACGAGCAGCGCCGCCTCAGCGAACCCATCGTGTGGAAGCAGCTGCGGCTGGAGACCTCGGGACAACCCTGACTCGGCTGCAGGTGGGGGCCGGGGGAAGACCCTAGAACCCTGCCCGCAGGCTGAACTGCCAGACACGGGGTTGCTGGAAGTTCCCGGGGGTGAAGGCACCGCCCACATTGTTCACCGAGGTCATGGGCTGGCGGTTGGTGGCGTTGAAGACGTCTACGGCGGCACGGAGGTCCAGCCCCTGGAGCCGGGTCCGCCAAGCCAGGCTCAGGTCCAGACTCATGGCATGGGGCAGTTCCCGCTCTCCCCGGGCGGCGCCGGGACCCAGCACGTTGTCGCCGGAGGAGCGGACGAGGCTGCTGTAGCGAAGGCCGGACCGCCAGAGGAAGGCGAAGGATGACTCGAGATTCCAGGGCAGCACCGCACTCCCGAAGGCCTTCCAGGCGTGCTTGACCTCTTCGTTGAGGTTCCCGTCGTAGGGGGGCAGCCGGTAGTCCTGGCGGAGGCTCGGAATGGACGCGAACCCTGTGTTCCTGCCGGTCGAGGTGTTCACGTTGCCCACTTCCGAGTTGCCGTTGAGGTCCCCCTGGCTGTAGCTCAGCTGGAGCCGATGGCCGCTCTCGAAGGTCCGGCGGGCCATCAGGTCGAAGCCGCGGTAGTCCCGCTTCAGGCCCGGCAGATTGGCGATGACCTTCTTCGTGGAGGAGCTGTTGGCCAGCGCATCCAGTTCTGGCAGATACCCGTAGGTGGAGCTGTAGGTGTCGATGAGATCGCGGACGGCCTTGGCCGTGAGGGTGGCTCCCAGGGTCCAGGTGCCAAGCCAGGGAAGGTGCTGAACCCGCTCCACACCCATCTGGTACAGGTCCGTGCGGGGGGCCCTGAGCGGACCCACGGCCACGTTGGCGGTGCCCTGGAGGCCGGTCACCTGCCAGGTCCGCCAGTCGCTGAGCGAGGGGACCCAGACCTGCCGGGTTGTGGCGGGGCCCCCGGTGGTGGCGCCTGCGGCCGTCAGGTTGCCTGCCGTGGGTGGGCTGTAGATGCGCCCGGCATAGAGGAAGATCCGGGTCAGGCCGTCTTCGGTGAGGTCCCAGGACAGGCCCAGGCGGGGACTCAGGAGGGTCTGCCGGTACAGGTTCCGGCCGTCCTCGGCATCGAGACCCGCCCGGTCGATCCGCAAGCCCAGGTTCGAGGTCCACCCGGAGGTCATTTGCCAGTCATCCTGGAGGAAGGCGCCCAGGAGCGCCTGCTTGAGGGGGCTGCCATAGGAGGCGGCATCGGCGAGGGTTCGCTGGTACAGGTAGCTGGGTTGGCCTCCGACCAGCTGTCCGGAGACGGGGCTGACAGTGGTCAAGCTGGCGGCGGCCGTGTAGCCGAAGCTGCTGCCGTGGAGGGCCTGCAGCCCTGCCTGGATGGCGGCGAGATCGCCGGCGGCGGGCCCGGGGCCGCCACTCACCCGGTCCAGGTAGGAGAGTCCGAAGGAGGGGCGCTGGAAGACCTTGGTGTAATCGGACCAGAGCCCCTGGAAGCCACCCTTGAGCTGGTGCGAACCTGCGAAGAAGCTGAACTCGCTGCGGAGCGTGAGGTTCCGGATCCGGTCGAGGCGGTCTTCACCATAGGCCCCGAAGGTTTCACCACCGGGGGCATCCAGCTGGCCGCGGAAGGGGCCGGCCGCGGGGGTGCCCGGGGTCCAGTGGAAGGCCGTGCGGTGCAAGCCCAGGGTGTTCTCCCAGGTGAGCCGAGGGCCCAGGGCGCCCACGTGCTTCAGGAGGTAGCTGTCGCCGCCCCGGGTGCGATTGGGCTGCTGGGAATCCTTGACGCTGCTGTCGCCGGCCGTGTCGAAGTTGGCCTGGGTCACCGGGTCCCCGAAATAGCTGAGTTCGACCCGGTGGTCCGCGCTGGCCAGCCAGGTGAGCTTGAGGAATCGGTAGCTGCGATCCTCCTCCTGGCTCCGCCGGTGGGGCGCCATGCCCAGGGGTTTCACGTTCTCGAAATCCAGACTCAGCAGCTGGCGGTTGAAGGCCCCGTAGAAGAACAGGGAGTCCTTGACGATGGGTCCGCCGAGGCTGAAGCCCAGTTCTCGGGCGTCCGTGGGCCGCTCCTCTGGTGTGGTCGTCTTGCCGGCGTCGGGCTTCGCATTGAGCCCTCGGAAAATCCGACTGGTGAAGGCGGAGCCGTGAAACTCACTGCCTCCGGATTTCGTCACCAGGTTGTAGACCCCTCCGGAGGCGAACCCCACCTCGGCCTTGTGGCCACCGGTGGTGAGAGTCTGGCTCTGGAGGATCTCGGTCGAGAGGTTCATGCCGAACCGCCCCGTGGAACTGAGCCCCGTTGTCATGCCGTCCACTAGGAAGGCGTTGGCATCGAGCATGGAGCCAAGCACCACGGGTTCCGGTTTCCCCGAGGGGGTCACACCGGGGATGAGATAGGCGTGTTCCACATACCGGTGCGGCGCAAAGGGCAACCTCACCAGATCATCGCCGGAGAAGACAGTCTGTGGTCCCACCGAGCTGCTTTCGGCCCGCAGGGGCGAAGCCTCCACAGCCACCGTGGCCTGCGCTGGTTCAATACGAAGGACAAGGTGTACCCGCTCATCGGCCCTTAGCTGTAGGACCTGGCCCTGGAGACGGTACGAGCCGGGCAGGAGCCCGGCCACTGTCGCGATGCCCTGGGCGTCTGCGCGAAGGTCTCGGCGATCTCCACGAGCCACCGATTCAAGGACGAGGACCGCGCCAGGACGCGGACGACCATCGGCCCCCCGTACTTCGACCCGGAGGGCGGCCGTCGTCTGGGCCCTCAGCCCTAAGGCGGCCAGGCACAACGCCAGGGATACAAGGGTTGCTTGGAGGCGAATGGACATCAGTGCTCCAGGGCTATTCAGGGGTCATCGTTGGAGGTAGGGGTTGGTTTCCGCAGCGGTCAGCGTGGCGAGTTGGTCTTCGGCCGGCCAGGGGCGGTGCAACGGGCTGTCGGCCGACCCATGCATTTCAGCACAACCAGCGCTGGGGGCGTGCAAGGGGCTGCTCGCCCAGTCCGTACGCCAGAGGCTGGGCCAGAAGGGTCGCCGGTAGCCAGCGCTTTGACGCCCCTCCTCATTTCCCTCCAGGGTGTCCCACGCTTAATAACCAGCCCTAGCTGGCTGAGGGGATCTGCGGTTCCAGGAACGCCACCGCCGCCTCGGCGCGGGAGAGGGCCTGGGCAACTGTGGCCCCGCACACAGTGAGGTGGCCGACCTTCCGGAGCGGCCGGGGCTCCTTGCCATAGAGGTGGAGCGAGACGCCGGGTACGGCCAGGGCGGCCTCCAGGTCGAGCGGCGGCCCCAGCCAGAGGTCGCCCAGCAGGTTCACCAGCACCGAGGCGCCCTGGGTTTCGGTGGCGCCCAGGGGCAGGCCGCAGATGGCGCGCACAAACTGCTCGAACTGCCCCGTGGCGCAGGCCGCGCCGGCCCCATGGAAGGTGTTGTGGGGGCGGGGCGAGAGCTCATTCACCAGCAGCTGTCCCGACTGGGTGACAAAGAGCTCCACGGCCAGCAGACCCTCGACCTCCAGCTCCACGGCGAGGCTGGAGGCCAGCTCCGTGGCCTCCCGGGCGAGGGCGCGGTGGATCGGTGCGGGGAAGAGCGAGAACCCCAGCACGCCGTCGTCGTGCCAGTTGGCGGCCGGGGGATGGGCGACCACGCTGCCCCGGGGCGACCGGGCCACCAGCACGCTGAGCTCCAGGCGCAGCTGCAACTCCTGTTCCGCCACGGAGGGGCCGTTCAGCTGTCCCATGGCCCGGACGGCCTCGGCCGGTCGCGCCACGCGCACCTGGGAGCGGCCGTCATAGCCGCCCTTGGTCCGCTTGACGCGGCAGGGGCCCAAGTCCACGAGGGCCTGCTCCAGCTCGGCGCCGGTGGTCACATCCCGCCATGGGCCCACAGCGAAGCCGTGGTCCGCCAGCCAGCGCTTCTGCCGGGCCCGGTCCTGGATGCACTCGAGCAGGTGGGCCCCCGGGCGCAGGGGGGTGCACTCCGACACGGCCTGCAGGACCGCCGGGGCGATGCGCTCGATCTCGTAGGTGACCACGGCGGAGCGCCGGGCCAGCTCGCGGGCGGCCTCGACATCGTCGAAGGCCCCCACGATGACCGCGTCCGCCAGGGGCGCTGCCGCGCAGTGGGGATCGGGGTCCAGCACCACGACCCGGTAGCCCATGCTGCGGGCCGCGAGCGCGGTCATGCGCCCGAGCTGGCCGCCACCGAGGAGACCGATGGTGGCGCCGGGGAGAATGGGTCGGCTGGTCTGAACGCTCACAACAGCACCTCCTCGAGAACGGTGGTCTCGGCTGATTGGCGCAGCTCCTGGAGGCGCCGGTGCAGCTCACGATCCGAGAGGGCCAGGATCTGGGCCGCCAGCAGCGCCGCGTTGCGGGCGCCCGCCTTGCCGATGGCCAGGGTGCCCACCGGCACGCCGCCGGGCATCTGGACGATGGACAGCAGGGCATCCAGGCCATTCAGCCCCGTGGCAGCCACAGGCACCCCCAGCACCGGCAGCAGGGTGTGGGCCGCCACCATGCCGGGCAGGTGGGCGGCCCCGCCGGCTCCGGCGATGATGATCTTCAAGCCTCGGGACTCGGCCCCGTTGGCATAGTCGGCCATCCATCGGGGTGTCCGATGGGCCGATACCACGCGAGCCTCGAAGGGCACGCCCAGGGACTGCAGGGTGTCGCAGGCATGCGACATGACCTCGAAGTCGCTGCGGCTGCCCATGATGACGCCGACCACGGGGCTCATCAGCGGCTCCCCAGGAAGCTGGCGAAGCCCCAGAAGAGGGGGATGCCGATCACCACGTTGAAGGGGAAGGTGATGCCCAGGGCGAGGGCCAGCGAGAAGGTGGGGTTGGCCTCTGGCAGGGTGGTGCGCACGGCGGGCGGCGCGGCAATGTAGGAGGCGCTGGCGGCCATGGCCCCCAGCACGGTGGCGCCGGCCGGGGAGAGGCCTGCCAGATGCCCGAGCAGGACGCCCAGGCCCCCGTGGACGAGCGGCACCAAGGTGCCGAAGGCCAGGAGGAAGGGCCCCACCTTCCGCAGCTCGCCGAGGCGGTCCGCGGCCAGCATGCCCATCTCAAGGAGGAACAGCATCAGGGCCCCCTTGAAGCCCATATCGAAGAAGGGCTCGACCTGTTTCCAGCCCGCGTCGCCCATGAGCCAGCCCACCACGAGCCCCCCCGCGAGCAGGATCATGGTGCGGCCGGTGAGGACTTCATGGAGGGACTGCAGCAGGGACGGGGGCACAGTCACGGGTTCCGGGCCGGTGCCGAGGGTGGCAGTGCCACCCCCGCCGGCGGACACCGATACCTCCTCCACGGAGAGGGCCGTGGCGGTCCGGGTCTTGGCCAGCACTCCCAGGCCAAGGGCGATGTGGATGCCAGGGCTCTCCATCAGGGCCAGCAGGGTGGGCATATAGCTCTCCACCGCGCCGCCCATGGAGGTCACGAACTGCTGGGCTGCGATGAAGGTCACCGCGGAAACCGAGCCGTAGTGGGCGGCGATGCCCGCGGAATCCGCCGTGGAGAAGCGGCCAAAGCGCCGGAGGACGAAGTAGGCCGTCAGCGGCGTGATGCAGCCCAGCAGCATCGTCACCGCGGCGGGCTTGGCGATGGTGGCCCAGCTCACATGGCCCAGCTCGTGCCCGCCCTTCAGGCCCAGGGCCAGGAGCAGGTAGATGGCGAGACTGCTGTAGAGGGCCGAGGGGAGGCGCAGCTCGCTGCGCAGCAGGCGGGCGACGAGACCGAGGCCGAAGGCCAGGACGATGGGCGAAAGCAGGTTCGTGCGGAGGAGGTCGAGCGTGGACAAAGGCTTTTCTCCTGGGGTGGGAGGGACTGGGAAGCAGAAGCGGCGATTGATGGCTAAAAATACATGAAATAATTTACATGTATAATAAGACACGCAAAATGGGGAGGATGGAAGCATGAACCCGCCTTTGTCCAGAAAATCACCCGGGAAGCCCCAGGCCGGCCCCTGGACCTTCCTGTCCAACCACGCCCACGTGCTCATCTGCCTGGCCCTTGAGCCGACCCTGCGCATTCAGGACCTGGCGGACCGGGTGGGGATCACCTACCGGGCGGTGCAGCGCATCCTGGACGACCTCGAAGCCGCCGGCTACCTCAGCCGGAGCCGGAGACCGGACGATGCCCGCAGCAACCAGTACCAGGTGAATGTGGACCTGCCCCTGCGGCACCCCATCGAACAGCACCAGCGCGTCTCGGCCCTCCTCGAGCTGGGGGCCGTGAGGTAGCGGGACCCCATGGGGTTTTGTTCGGCACGCCTAGCGCCAGAGCTCCGGATGCAGCAGGGATTGCGCCCCCAGCCAGCGGTCCAGGGGCCAGGCGATGAGCGCCGCTAGGAGGCCCGCCAGCACGTCATCCAGGACCACACCCCAGCCGCCGGGCAGGCGCTGGGCGGCGTCGATAGCCCCGGGCTTCCAGATGTCGAAGAGGCGGAAGAGCATGAAGGGGGCCACCAGTCGCGCCACCCAGAGCAGCACGGGCTGGGGCTGCAGGGTGGCCGTGAAGAGCAGCGGCGTGAGGGCGATCCAGATGCCCGCCCACTCGTCGGCCACGATGAAGGCGGGATCCTTCAGGCCGGTTTCCTCCACCACGCGGCCCGCGGCCCAGACGGCCAGGAACGTCACCACCACGGGGCTGCCGAGCAGGAGCCAGGGCGTGAGGGGGCCGCCCACGCTGCGGACGGCGCCAACCAGCAGCAGCCACGCCCCAAGCCCCGCCAGGGTGCCCCAGGTCCCCGGCGCTGGCTTCAGGAACCCGCTGCCGAAACCCGTGGCCACACACCAGGCGAAACGCGGAGCCTTAGACATGCCGCAGCGCTTCCACGATGCGCAGCCGTGCCGCCTTCAGCCCGGGGAACAAGGCGCTCACCTGGATGGTGGCCTGCAGGCCGAGGGCCACGATGGCGTAGACGGCGGACACGAAGTGGATGTTGAGCTCATAGCCGTGGCTGGTGCCGGGCGGGGCGGGCATCTCGATGTGCAGGGCATTCAGCCCGGCCCGCAGCAGCAGGGTGGCCGCGAGGCCGAGGGCGCTGCCCAGCAAGCCGAGGAAGGCGCCCTCCCACTGGAGCAGTGCCAGCAGCTGGCCAGGCTGCAAGCCCATGGCCCGGAGCACGCCGAACTCGCGCACCCGCTCCATGACCGACATGAGCAGGGTGTTCGCCGTGGCCAGCAGCACCACCAGGAACAGCACCAGGCCCATGAAACCGAAGATGGCGAAGTAGAGGAGCTTCACCTGCCGGTAGAAGGAGGCCAGCTCGAACCAGGGTTTCACCGAGGTGCCGGGCAGCAGGGTCTGGAGCCGAGCCTGCTCCCGGGCCGTGTCCTGGGGGCGCTTCAGCACGACGGAGAGCCGCGAGCGGGCCGGTCCGGCATCCAGCAGCTGGCTGGCGGTGGCAAGGCTCACGGTGAGGAAGCGGTCGTTCAGCTCGCGGAGTCCCAGGTCCTGGAGGCCCGCGACCTCCACATCCACGGCGTTCAGCGCGCCATCCTTGGTGGTGGACATCAGGGTGAGGGAGCTGCCCACAGTGGCGCCCAGGGTGCGGGCCAGGCCCACGCCGAGGATGACCTCCCGGAAGGCGGGATCCGCGGAGAGCCACCGCGAGCCTGCACCGGCCGGGGTCTTCGCCGCGTTCTGCAACGCCTCGGTGCAGGCCATGTGCTGGGGTTCGAGGATGGGGTCCACGGCGGTGCCCAGGAAGGCGACGCTCTTCGCCCCGCTCGAGAGCAGGCCCATGAACTGGGTGCGCGGCAGCACCTCGGCCACGGCGGGATCCTGCCGGAGCCGCCGGGCCAGGGCCTCGCCATCGGGCAGGGACTGCTCCAGGCTCTGGGCCTCATCGCCTGCCATCGCCCCGGGTGGCAGCACCTGGAGGTGGCCAAGGCCCCCCCGGATGGCCGCATCCGAGAGCCCCTGGAAGGTCTGGGCCATGAACCCCCCGGCCAGGCTCAGGGCCAGGAAGCCAGCGACCACCACCATCAGCGTGAGGGCCGTGCGCCGCCGCTGGCGCAGCAGGTTCCGGAGGGCGAGGCGGGCGAGGATCATGGCCGCTCCTCGCCGATGAGCTTGCCGTCCATGAGCCGGAAGACGACGTGGGCACGGGCGATGACGGAGGGGTCGTGGCTGGCGACGAGGAAGGTGACGCCGCGCTCGGCGGCCAGCTCGGCCATGAGATCCATGAGGGGGCCGCCGTGGGCGTGGTCGAGGCTGGCGGTGGGCTCGTCCGCGAGGACGAGGAG
>NZ_JBATQW010000039.1:0-10885 GCF_049292215.1 Geothrix sp.
CCCTGGGCCTGACCGTGCGGACCCTGGCCCAGCGCTTGCGGGAGCACGCCATTCCTCTGGAAGATGGAGGCTCCACCTCCGCTAGGCCGAAGGTCGAGCGGGAGGAGCGTGCTGGGCACGGTCCGACAGGTGGCGAGAGTCAACTCCCTGGAAAGGCCCCATGACCCAAGCCCCGCCCATCCTCATCCCTCCGGTCCGCAGCGCGGAGGGGATCCGTCCGGCCGCGCGCGCCGGCCTGGCGGCCCTGCAGTCCGTGGTCGTGGGCAAGGAGGCCCAAGTCCGGCGGGCCTTCGCAACCATGCTGGCGGGCGGTCACGTGCTGCTGGAGGATCTGCCGGGTGTCGGCAAGACCACCCTGGCCAAGGGGCTGTCCCGCATCCTCGGCGGCACCTTCCAGCGAGTGCAAGGCACCAACGACCTGCTGCCCTCCGACCTGCTGGGCGTCCACCTTTGGGACGCCAAGGAGCAGGCCTTCCGCTTCCAGCCCGGGCCAGTGTTCTGCCACGTGCTGCTGCTGGATGAGCTGAACCGCATCGGTCCCAAGACCCAGAGCGCCATGCTGGAGGCCATGGTGGAAGGGCAGGTCACACTGGATCGGAGCACCCACAAGCTGCCCGAGCCCTTCTTCGTCATCGCCACCCAGAATCCGCTGGACCACGCCGGCACCTTCCCGCTGCCTGAGAGCCAGCTGGACCGGTTCTCCTGCACCATCCACTTGGGCTACCCCGACCGTGCGGCAGAGCGCCGCATCCTCACGGGGGAAGCGGGCGCCGAGCGGCTGGATACCCTCTCGCCCGTGCTGGACCTGGACGGCTGGCGCCAGGCCCGCGCCGCGGTGCGGGCCGTGAAGGTGGCCGAGGCCGTGCTCGACTACGTGGAGCGCATGGTGGAGCGCATCCGCGCCGGCGGCGGCTTCTGCTCCACCCGCGCCGCCAAGCACTGGCTGGCCCTGGCCCAGGCCGAAGCCTGGCTGGAGGGCCGGGACTTCATCACGCCCGATGACCTGCAGCGCACCCTCACCGACACCATGGCCCACCGCGGCAGCCTCGATGACCGCCGCCTCAACCGCGGCGAGCGGCGCGAGCAGCTGGCCCGCCTGGTCAAGGAACTGCCCGTGGGGTGGTCCTGATGCGGGAGGGCGAGTCCGTCGGCCAGCTCATCCGTCAGGCCCGCGAGGCCCGCGACCTGAGCCTGGAGGCCCTGGCCAAGGAGCTCAAGCTGCCGGTGCGCCACCTGGAGGCCATTGAGGCCGACGACTGGGTGGCCCTGCCGCCCGGCCGGCCCCGGCCCCTGGCCCGGCAGCTGGCCGAGCGGTTGGGGGTGGACCTCGAGTTCCACACCGGGGCCTTCCAGATCGTACCCGGGGGGCAGGAGCTGGAGCCGCCGGATCCCCGCCGCGAGCGCCTGGAGCGCATCGTGATGGCCGTGCTCACGGGGGCCTCCGCGGTCGTGGTGCTGTGGCTGGTGGTGCCGGGGCCAAGCCTGGGCCACAAGCCCCCGCCCAGCTACCTGGTCGCCCTCAGCAAGCCCAGCCTGCCACCGCCTCCGGCGCCCAGTGCCTCGCCTTATCCCGTGCTCGGGGAGCTCCTGCCCGAGGCGCCCATGAATGAGCAGGGCCTGCTGGTGAGCCTTCGGGCCCAGGACATCGCCGACATCCGCATCGAGCCCCAGACGGCGGAAGGGGGCCCCCCCATGGTCCGCACCCTGCGGGTCTCCGAGGCCTGGCGGTTCCGGGTAAAGGGGGCCTTCACCATCCGCGTGGACAACGCCGGAGTGGTGAACGTCGAAGTCGCCGGTCGCCGCATTCCCCATGGCCAGAGCATCGGCGAGAGCTGGGCCGGCGTCTTTGACGGCGAGGGCCGGTGGCTGCGGCCGGCCCAGCCCGAACTCCCGAACGAGCCCATCGTGCCCGATGAAGATGAGGAAGTGACCCGGCCATGAGCATGCATCCCATCGTTGAGCGGTTCCTCCAGGGCGGTCTGCCCGAGCCCATGGCTATGGCCCTGGTGGGGGGCAGCCTGCCGGTGCCTACCATGGACCTGTTGCAGGCCCTGGCCCATGCCTGCCTAAAGGAGACCCCGTACACCCAGCGGGGCCTGACCTTCTTCGCGAGCATGCCCGAGTCCCTGCTGACGGGCGTGCTGCTCGACCGGGTGGATCCGCCCGCGCCCCTGCAACTGGCGCTCTGCCACCGCAAGGAGCCCGCGCTGCTGGAAGTCGCTCTCCTGAACGCCTCGCTCACCGCGGCCATCGTAGAGGCCTCGGTACCCAGCCTGCCCGGTTCGGTGCTGGAGATCGTGCTGAACAATCAGGTGCTCTGGATGGAGCGCCACCGGATCCTGGACCTGCTGGAGGAGCACCCCGAGGCCGAATACGTCATCAAGCGGCGCGTCAACGAGTTCCGCTTCGACGTCCTGCGCCTGATCCCCGAAGAGGTCAAGCGGCAGCGGCTGGAGATCATCGACGAGGTCGAAGCCGGCCACCTGGACCGTGCCTGGTCCGAGCTGCCCCTGCCCAAGGAGAAGTCGAAGGAGGAGGCCGAGGCCGAGATCGAGACCGAGGACATGGCCGCCGAGCGTCGCCTGCTGGCGCAGAAACCCATTCTGGACGACGAGGGCAATGAGATCACCCTCACCCTCACCCAGCGCATGATGAAACTCACCACCAACCAGAAGATCATGCTGGCCATCAAGGGGGGCAAGGAAGAGCGCACCTTCCTCATCCGCGAGGCCAACCGCCTCATCCAGGTGAACGTCATCCGCAACGGCCGCATCACCGAAGGCGAGGTGGCCTACATCGCCAACATGCGCACGGTGAACGAAGAGGTGCTCCGCATCATCTCCAACAGCCGGGAGTGGATGAAGAAGTATCCCATCACCAAGTCGCTGGTCATGAACCCCAGGACCCCGCTGCCCGTGGCCATGACCCACTTCAAGCGGCTCTATGAGAGCGACATGAAACTGCTCATCAAGGACCGCAACGTGGCCGAGCTGCTCCGCCGCGAGGCCAAGCGGCTGGTGGACATGAAGGCCCACGGCAAGGGTTAGACCCCGAGCACGGACGCCGGTGGCTGGGCCGCCAGGATGGTGATGCGCACAGGCTCGCCCCGGTCCAGGGCTGCCTGCACCTTGGCCTTCAGGGCGGCAAGTGCGCCCGTGGAAGTGCCCCCGGCAATGGTGTCCCCGGCCAGCTTGCTCCCCACAAGGATGCACCCCTTGGTGTGGGCCTCGTTGTTGCCGCTGTGGATGAGGATTCCGTCGAAGAAGGGAACCTCCAGCAGGCGCATCATCAGTTTCTTGAGGCGTGGGCTCATGTTGATGATCACCGGGTAAGTGCCGGGTGGGATGGCGGTCTCGTCCTTGATTTTGCCTTCACCCTTGGGACCCAGGTCGCGAACCACGTCCTCCAGGGTGTAGCACTCGAACTGGCCGTCCACCGTGAGCGTTCCCGTGGTGGCGTGGGCGCTGGAGGGATTGCGCTGCAGGCGGAGCTCCATGGCGTACCTCGCTGGTTCGAAATGAGAAGGTGTCTAGACGTGGACTTGTGGAACAGCCTAGCCAACGGAGGCAAATTCGTCTCGAAAAACCTGTCTGAAACTGTAAGTGATGTCCGGACATCCATTCCAGCATACGTGTTGCCAGACTTGACACCTCACACGAACCGGATCCACTGGCGGATGAGCCCTTCCAGCGCCACCCGGCGGGCCTGAATCTCGTCCAGGTCTGAGAACGCGACCATGGCCCGGTCCTAGGCCAGCCACTGCATCAGGCCCTCTGGGTCCTCCAGGGCACGGTTTGAATGTCCCGCACCTTGGCGCCCAGGTGGAGAAAGAGGCCGAGGCCGACCTTCATCCGCAGGTGCAGGGTGGCGAAAAATTCCGAAGTGCGGACGCTGGGCACCTTTCACTTGATGCCTTCCCCGATGGTCGGATCGACACCCAGGATGATCCGTCGGAGCGCTTCGACTTCACTCCGGGTGGCGGGTGTCAGCCCGGCCAGGAAGGCCTCGACAACGGCGGTGCCCCCATCGGGGAAGTCGGGTTTGGGTCGGGCCATGGCATCTCCTGGACAGCCCCCAGGGCAGGCCCCGGGCTATTTCGGCAGCACCGTGCCCCCGGCGGGCCAGGTGGTGTCGCCCACCCGCTTCAGGGTCATCTCGAAGAAGCGCACCGGCTCCTTGCCGGCCTGGAGGCGGTCGCCCACCTCGAACCAGGTCCCGCCCTTGATGGTGGCCGTGTAGCGGAGGGTCATGGGTCCGGCGGGAACCTCCCAGATGAAGCCGTCCGCCAGAGGCGTCAGCGCGAAATCGCCCACGCTGCCCATGGCATGCGAGTGCAGGGTGTAGGCCTTGGTGGCGGGATGGAACGAGACGGTGCCGAAGGCGTTGAAGGTGACCTTGCCGCCCAGGTCGTAGCCCCGCCCCTCGATGACCTTGACCGAGCCGTCCAGGAAGGGCCCGATTCGCTCGGTCTGGGTGATGGTGTGCCTTTCGCCGGAGGGCAGCAGGGTCCACGCGGTGCCGCGCCAGACGCCGTCCATGAAGGCCAGCTTGCCCAGGGCTTCCTGCTGGGCAGCGATGAGTTTCGCCGGATCGGGGCGGCCCTGGGCGTGGGCCCCGGGAGCCACACCCTGGAGCAGGAGAAAGGTGATGGGAAAAACCATGGTGCGGGTCATGGGACGCTCCTGGTGGGTGCCTCCGCGCGAGTGTGCAGCACGGCGGGTCCGAGGGGAAGGCCTGCGCGGAAGGCCTCAGTGGGGGAGCCGCTCCAGCAGGATGCCGGCGTCCGGGGACTCGGGCCGGTAGTAGGCGAGGCGCCCAGGTAGGCAGGACAGGACGGCGCCGGAGCCCTGCAGGCAGATGGCTTGGAGCGCCTCGGCGAGGGGCAACTCCCGGCCATCGAGCTTCAGCCCGGCCACCATCACGTGGCAGGTGGGGCCCGCCCCCTTGGCCCGGAGCAGGCGCTCCAACTCCACGGGGAAGTCCTGGTGGCTGGGAATTACGGTGGCCAGGGCGGCCTGGTAGGGCAGGTCATGGTTCAGGCGGTCCAGGATCTCCCGGCGGCGCTTGGCGCTGGCGAGGAACTGGGCCCACCGCGCCTGCTTCTCCGACCGGAGGAAGGCCTTCACGAACAGTCCTTCATGGTCCATGGGGGAAGTCTCCTGGGGCAATGAGCCTGGCGGAACTGAGGCGGACGGCGGGGACCGGCTCGGTTGATGGTGCAGAGCCTCCGGGCAGATTTCCCGGATAGGACGAAACCCCCTGACGGGGGTCTCGAAGACTGGAGCGGGCGACCAGGATTGAACTGGCGACATTCAGCTTGGGAAGCTGACGTTCTACCACTGAACTACGCCCGCGGCAGGGGTCCATGCTAGCGCAAGTGGCGGTCCCGGGGCCAGCCCTGCTCAGCCCAGGTAGGCGGCGATGACGCGCTCGTTGCGGCTCAACTCGGCGGGGGTGCCTTCGACGGCGATGCGGCCGCGCTCCATGACATAAGCGTAATCGGCCACTTCAAGGGCGCTCTTGGCGAACTGCTCCACCAGCAGGAGAGTGATGCCCTCCTCCTTCAGGCGCCGGATGGTGCGGAAGACCTCCTGCACGATGACGGGGGCGAGGCCCATGGAGGGCTCGTCCAGGAGCATGACCTTGGGCCGGGCCATGAGGGCGCGGCCGATGGCCAGCATCTGCTGCTCACCGCCCGAGAGTGTGCCCGCAGCCTGCTTGGTGCGCTCCTTCAGCTTGGGGAACAACTCGTAGACGCGATCCAGATCGGCCTGGGCCTTGGTCTGGAAGCCGAAGAAGCGGGGCAGACGCGAGTAGGCGCCCAGCAGGAGGTTGTCCTCCACCGAGAGCGGCCCGAACACCTTTCGCCCCTCGGGTGAGTGTGCCAGTCCCAGCCGGGCGATGCGCGAGGCATCGAGGCCCTGCACCTCCTGGCCGTCCAGCCTGACCTTGCCGCGGCTGGGTTTCAGGCCGCCGGAAATGGCCCGCATGGTGGTGGTCTTGCCCGCGCCGTTGGCGCCGATGAGGGCCACCAGGGTGCCCGGTTTCACGGTCAGTGTGGTGCCCGTCAACACTTCGCTGGCGCTGTAGCCTGCATGGAGATCTTCCACTTGCAGCATGACTGCCTCCTAGGCCGGCTGGGGCGAGGGTTCGCCAGGGAGGTCGGTTTGCGGGGGCTGCCCCAGGTAGGCTTCCACCACCTTGGGATCGCGCTTCACTTCGTCAGGCGTGCCTTCGGCGATGACCTTGCCGCCATCCAGTACGGTCACGGTGTCGCAGAGCTCGCTCACCACGTCCATGTGGTGCTCGATGAGGAGGATGCTGATGCCACGCTGGTGGACCCGCTTGATGATCTCGATGAGCTGGACTGCGTCGGGGTGGGCGAGGCCCGCGGCGGGCTCGTCGAGGATGAGCAGGTCGGGCTTGCGGGCCAGGGCGCGCGCGACTTCCAGGAAGCGCTGGGCGCCGTAGGTCAGGTCCTTGGCCTTGGTGAGGGCCTGGTCCTTCAGGCCGATGCGGTCCAGAAGACAGAGGGCGTCGGCCTGGGCTTGGCGTTCCTCCTTGCGGGCCAGGCCCAGAAGTACCAGGGGCAGGGGGCTGCGGTACACGCCTTTGAGCGCCACCATGACGTTCTCCAGGGCCGTGAGTTCGGCGAAGAGCTGGAGGTTCTGGAAGGTCCGCGCAACCCCGGATTTTGACACCTGGTAGAGGCTGCCCGATGGCAGGGCCACGCCCCGCAACAGGATGCGGCCGGCGCTGGGTGTGTAGAGCCCAGAGATGACATTCACCACGGTGCTCTTGCCCGAGCCGTTGGGGCCGATGAGGCCGTGTATGGCGCCGGATTTGATCGTCATGGACAGGCCGTCCACAGCCTTCACTCCCCCGAAGTACCGCTTGAGATCCTCGATGACAAGCAGAGGCGAGCCGTCGGCGGCGCGAGGCGGCAGGATGGCCTCAATGTCCGTGGGCTCGGGCAGGGGCGCGTGTGGCACGCGGAACAGCTTCGCCAGAAAGAGGGACAGGAAGCCCATGAGGCCCTCGGGCAGGCCCACCACCACGGAGAAGAGCATCAGGGCGAAGATGGCCTTGCGCCAGTCCTCGGTGTTCTCCACGAAGAGTCCGCCCACCACCAGCAGGCCCATGGCGATGCCAGGGGCCAGGGCCTGGAAGGGGCGGGCGGTCTTCTTCACCAGACCGCGCAGACCTGCCGCCAGGGCTCCAGCGAAACCAAGGCCCGAGAAGACCTGGAAGAGCAGGCGGTTCGACAGCAGGTTGGGCAGCAGGACGATGACCGTGGCGCCCACGAAGGCGCCCCACAGGCTCTTACGCCCGCCCAGCACCACCCCCAGCAACAGGATGATCATCAGGTCGTAAGTGAAGCTCTGGGGCTGCAGGTACTGGAAGTTGAAGGCGTAGAGCCCGCCCGCCAGGCCGCCCAGACTGGAGCCCAGGGCGAAGGCTGCCACCTTGTGCCGGTAGGTGCCCACCCCCATGGCATCCGTGGCGATGGGACTGTCCCGCAGGGCCTCGAAGGCGCGGCCCCACTGCGAAGCCAGCAGGTTGCGCATGAGGAGCCAGACCACGCCCAGGAGGGCCAGGCAGAGCCAGAAGAACAAGGGCGGGGTCAGTGCGTGGCCCCAGACTGGCGGCCGGTTCAGGCTCAGCCCCTGGGCGCCGCCCGTGAGGTGCTCCAGCTCGTTCAGGGCCGTGGTGCTGAGAGCGGCAAAGCTGAGGGTGGCCAGGGCGAACTGGGGACCCTCCAGGCGCAGCGCGGGCAGGGCCAGCAGGCCGCCCAACACCAGACCCACGGCCATGGCGGCCAGCAGGGCCGGGCCCATGCCCAGGCCGAACCTGGTGACGGCGAGGCCGGCCGCGTAGGCGCCCAGGCCCAGGAAGGCCACGTGGGCGAGGTTCACCTGGCCCAAGTAGCCCACGGTGACGTCCAGGCCGATGAGCAGAATGCCGTAGATGGCCAGCAGGGTGAGCAGGCCCAGGGCGTAGGGGTTCACCACCAGCAGAGGGATGGTGCCGAGGAAGGCGAAGACGAGGAGCTCGGCGCCGCGGAGGAGCAAGATTCTCTTCATCTCACACCTTCCGGATGATGGCTTTGCCGAATACACCCGTGGGCCGCACCGCCAGGGCGAGGATGAGCAGCACCAGGCCCGGCGCCTCGCGCCAGCCGCTGCCCAGGTAGAAGCTGGCCAGGCTCTCCAGCGCCCCCAGGAACATGCCGATGAGCACCACCCCGAACCCCGAGTCCAGGCCCGCCACCACGGCCACGGAGAAGGCCTTGAGGATGAGGGCCGAGGCCATGGTCGGCCCCACGGTGGTGATGGGGGAGACCAGGATGCCCGCCAGGGCCGCCACGGCGCCCGACAGGCCGTACGACAGCATGACGGTGCGGGTGGCGGAGATGCCCATGAGCTCGGCGGCGTCGCGGTCGGCCGACACGGCTTCGAAGGCCTTGCCCAGCAGGGTGCGGCGCTTGAACAGCTCGATGGCCCCCATGATGGCCAGCACACCCACGGCCACGGACAGCTCGAGGCGGGTGATGTCCACGCCCAGCACGTGGATGGGATCGGCCGAGATGGGCGTGGGGAAGGGGCGGTCATCCCGACCCCAGATGTTCTCGGCGGCGGAGAAGAAAAAGAGGCCGATGATGATCGTGAGCAGGATCCAGCCCTCGCCCTTCTGCTCCAGCGCCAGCCGCACGCCCGCGCGCTCCACCACTAGACCCATGATGGCGCCGAAGAGCAGGCCGCCCGGGATCATGGCCCAGTAGGGCACGCCGAGGTTGAGCAGCGTGAGGCTGAAGAAGGCCGAGACCATCACCAACTCGCCCTGACCGAAGTTGATGCTCTTGCTGGTGGCGAAGGTCAGCTGGAAGCCGTAGGCGATGAGGGCATAGACCAGCCCCATCAGGGCGCCGCTGACGGCCATCTGCCCAATGATCGATGCGTTCATGCGAGCCTGCTCGGGGGAAAAAGCGGGGGGCCGAAGCCCCCCGGGTCACGGGTTGGGAAGCTACTTCTTCTTGCCCTTGGCCTTGGCGGGAGTGGCCGTGATGGCGGACTTGCGGAGGCGTTCCCGGTCGGCGTCGTTGCCGAAGACCACGCGGCCATCCTGCACCATGCCCATGACCGTCTGTTCGCGGCGGAAGGCCTCGTGGGTGGTCACGTCAGCGGGATCCCACTTGGTGTAGGGGTGGTTCCAGGTGGCAATGACGCCCACCACGGGCTCCTTGAGATCCTCCAGGGCCTCCTTGACCTTCTTCGTATCGGTGCTGCCAGCCTGCTTCACGGCAGCAGCCATGAGGTAGACAGCGTCGTAACCCTGGGCCGCAGCCACGGGGGAGGGAATGCGGGTCACCTTGTAGGTCTTGTGGTAGCCCTCGATGAAGCTCTTCGCCTTGGGCGTGATGGGCTCCTCGATGAAGGTCTGCGGCATCAGGGTTCCATTGCCGTTCTTGCCGGCGTTGTCGATGAAGTTGGACATGGAGAGCGTCCAGCCGCCGATGAGGGGGACCTTCATGTTGATCTTGGCCATGCCGTTGGACACGGCAGCCAGCTCGGGCCCGATGCCCCAGATGAGGATGGCCTGGGCGCCGGCGGACTTGGCGCGCAGCAGCTGGGCGGTCATGTCCTTGTCACCGATGTTGAACTTCTCCTGCGCCACCACCTCCAGCTTGTTCCCCTGCTTCTTGATCTGGTCCAGCATGTCGTCCCGGCCGGACACACCGTAGTTCGTGGAGTCGAAGACCACGGCCACCTTGGTGAACTTGCGGTTGATGGCTTCCTCTACGACCATGGCGGCCTGGATGCCGTCATGGGCGGCGAAGCGGAAGATGGAGTTGTCCTTCACGCCGGGCTTGTCTGGCTTGTTGGCCCACTGGGTCATGGACGCGGAACCTGCGGCGGGGCAGATGATCTTGGTGATGCCCTTCTCCTGCAGGTGCTTGTCGCCGGCCATGCAGACGCCAGTGTTCACGGTGCCGATGACGCCGGTCAGGTCGCCCATGGCGGCCAGCTCCTGGGCGATGAGGGCGCCCCGCTCGTTCTTGGCCTCGTCGTCGCGCTCGATGATCTCGATCTTCATCTTCTTGCCGCCCACCAGGATGCCGCCGGCGGCATTGATCTCGGCGATGGCGAGCTTGGAGCCGTCCCGCGCGGAGGTGCCCATGGGCGCGGAACCGCCGCTGAAGGGCCCGGTGAGGGCGATCTTGACGGTGTCTCCGGCGTGGAGGCCCAGGGCCGCGAGCAAGAGCGATCCCTGGACGATCTGCTTGAACATGCTGTCCTCCTCAGAGGCGATGGGGTGGGTGGATGGATGGGCGCAAGCATAGCGGCCCCGGGCCCTCCGGGGAAGGTGGGCCTGTTCCTTCCAAGCGGCCGAATCAGCTCAATCGAGCCTGCACCCAGGCGAGCAGGGGCTCGCCGCCGGCCACCCGCTGCTCGGCCACCAGGAGCGGCAGGTCCAGGACCCGCGCATGATCCGGGCCGAGCTTCACCGCATCCTTCTCGGTGCAGACCAGCCACCCGGCCCCTTCGGCCCGGGCCTGGGCCTGCAGGTGGCGCAGGTCCGCCGGTGAGGGACCCCGGTGGTCCGGGAAGCTGCGCGAGCCAACCCACGTGTGGCCAGCCAGCAACAGGTCGGCATAGAAGGCCTCCGGGTGCCCCAGCCCGCACCAGGCGAAGGCGGGACCCTCGACCTCGGCTGGCGGCAGCTCCGCCGGCCAGCGGCGCAGACCGCCCAGGACGAAGTCCACCCAGAAAATGGGGCCGCCCGAGCCGTGGCGGGCCCACCAGGCCTCGATTTCGGCGCGGTCCTGCACCCGCGCGGCGCGGGTCACCACCAGGGCCTGGGCGCGGCGGGCGCTGTCCATGGG
>NZ_JBATQW010000040.1:0-8156 GCF_049292215.1 Geothrix sp.
GGCCAGGGGCCATGGGCGGCGGTGGCCGCCAGCGCCACCCGCAAGGCCTCTTCGAGCGGCGCCTGTGCGCCCAGGTCCCCCTCGAAGGTCGGCGGCGTAAAGGGGGGCGCGGGCGCGACCAGGACGATCATTTGGCCTTAAGCCCCAGAATCTCGCGGATCCGGGCCAGGCCTTCCTGCTTGCCGCGTCCTCGGGGCAGGTGCAGCACCACCAGGGTCGCACCGGAGCCGCCAGCCACCCAGGCGCTGGTGGCAGCGGGTTCCCCAGGCACAGGAGCGGTGCCGGTCTTGAACCACCAGCCCTCCTTGCCGAAAAGCTCCCGGAACTCCACCCAGGCGCCAGCCAGGAACCGCTTGCCAAAGGCCACCACCTCCGCGATGTCCGGCTCCATCAGCCAGCGCAGGAAGCCCTCCGGACTGGTTCGCAGCAGGTCCCCGTCGCCGACCCAGGCCGCCGTCAGGGGCGGCAGGGAATCGCCGGGCGGCAGCCGCCGCCCCAGGAAGGGCGTGAACACATCCTCCATCCGCACTCGGGCCGCGGCCTCGCCATAGTCGGTGCGCCAGCTGGCCTGGGAGTCCGCGATCCAGGCCAGGAAGGCCAGGTTGCAGCTTTCCTGCAGGGCCTTGCCCAGGTCCACCTGGCCGTGTCCCTCGCGGTTCCAGCAGACATAGGGTCCGGCGGCACCCGTGCACTTGAACCGCACGTTCTTGCTGGCCCACTCGGATCCCTCCAGGCGCAGCCACACCAGCTTGGCCAGGCTGCCCATGGGAGCCTCCTTCCTCGCCTCACCATAGGTGGCCACTTCGCCGTTGCCCGTGGTGATGGCGAAGCCCTCACCTGGCTTCAGGATGGGCTCCTTCAGCGGGGCGGGCGCAGCCTGAGCGGATAGAAGGAGGGCACCGAGGCAGGCAATCAGCAGGCTCCTAGGGTTCCACATCAAAGGTCCCCATGGTCACGGGCCCGGCACCGGGCAGGATGAGGCGCTCCCAGGTCCATCGGCGCTCCTGGTCGGTGCCGCCATCCAGCACGGCCTCCACCTTGATGCGGGCGGGCTTGCCGCCGCGCCAGCCGCCCATCCACTTCAGCGTGTAGGTGCCGGGCGTCGGGGTGTCGTGGGTGTATTCGCCGGACCAGCGCAGCATGCCGCCGGAGGCCGTGCGGCGGCCGCCTTCGGCCACGGCGCCATCGGGCTCCAGCACCTGGAGGCTCCCGCCGGTGTATTCGTCGTTGGCCTGGATGGACACCACCCGCAGGCGGGTCCGCGCGGTGGACACCCACCAGCTGCGCACCACCCGCAGACCTGAGTCGGGTTCCAGGATCTCCAGGCGGTTCTCGCCGTTCTGCGCCGTCAGGTCGGTGGCCAGGGTGTACCCCAGACGGACGGACCAGTTGAGCGTGGCACCGTTGAACCACACCTTCAGCGTGCGCGCACGCCAAGCCTGGCGGGCGGCCTCGGCCTCCCGTTCCAGCCGCGCCTGCCGCAGCTGCTCGGCGGTGCGGGTGTCTTCCCCGCCGGGATCGTAGCCGCCCTCATCCTCGTAGTCGTCGTAGTATCGCCGCCCCGGCTCATCCTTGGGCGGATTCGGATCCTTCGGATCGACCAGCTTGAGCCGCAGGTTCACGGTGCGGTCGCTGGACCAGCCGCCGAGATCCGGCGCGACCTCCAGACGCCAGAGCTTGAGGTCCGGTGCGTAGGAGGCCCCCACGGGCGGCTTGGGCTTGGCGGCCTTCTGCGCCATCAGACCCGGTGCGGCCAAGAGCAGGGCCAGCAGCAGCAGCGGTCTCATCGCGCACCTCCGTCCTGCACCTTGAGGTCGAGGCCATCACAGGTGGCCCACTGCCCCTCGTTCGACATGAGGCTCAGCTTCGCGGGGCGCAGGCGGTAGCTGCCCGCCATGCCGGCCCGCAGGTGGATCCGCACCGTGTGCGTGTTCCAGCTCCAGGCCCGGTGGAAGAGGAAGGTCACCTTGTCCGGATGCACCTCGATGCGGGGCTTGGTCCAGACATCGGAGGAACCTGCCTCCGTGAAGGGCTTGCCCTCGAGCACGAATCCTTCCAGCTTCACTGTGGGGTTGAGGCCGCCGGGGATGGGCACCTCCAGCATCACGTAGTCCGCGTCGCGGTCCGTGCGGAACTGCACCTGCATCCAGGCCTCCTCGCCGGCCTTCATGGTGCCGGTCCAGGGCTCGCGGACCCAGCCCTGGCGGGCATTTCCGGTCTGCTGCGGCGTCTTCAGCCGCCAGAGGTTCCGCGTCACGGCCAGACGGAGGGCGGACGAGGCCTCACCCTTCGGCACACCCGCGGCGCTGCCTGGCACCTGGTAGGCGTAGGTCCACACCAGCAGGCCCCTGCCACTGGCCGTGACGGTCACTGGCTTGGGTTCAGCCATGCCGTAGCTGCCGGCTCGCGGCTCCCGGGCATTCCAGCGCCGCGTCTCGGGGCGCTCCTTGAACTCGAAGGAGGGGCCGCCCTGCACCGCCGCCTGAATGGACAGCGGGCCGAAGTCCAGCTTCCGGGTCTTCATCAGGTAGGGCAGCAGATCCACGATCTGGCCCGTGCTCCAGGTGGAATACCAGCCGTAGCCCCGGTACTCCGAGGCCAGGAAGGTCTCTCCCTGGCGAATCAGCGGTGACTGCGGCCTTGCCAGGCAGAGGGCCTTGAGCGCCATCACGGTCGGGACGATGTCACCCGAGTTGTAGCTCCACCAGGTCTCGCGGCGGCCCTCCCAGCGGGCCAGGCCGCCCTTCACCACGGCCCGCTGCTCCAGGCGCTCGGCCAGGGCTGCTGCCCTGGGATGCTTCGCCGCAGCGGCGGCCAGCGCGACCATGGCGTGGACGTGGGTGCCGGCCCACTTCCCGGCCAACACCTTGTCGGCGGAGCTGTCGATGAGCCCCGCGATGGGCTCCCCGGTCTGGGCCAGGGCCATGAGCAGGAAGGCGGCATCGCCTTCGGGATCGGGACTCTTGGAGCCGGCCACCCGGCCGCCCTGGTCCGCCTGACGGGCCACCTGCTGGAACAGGTTCAGCGCGGCCAGGCGGCCCCGGCGGTAGACGCCCTCGTCCACGGCATAGCCGAGGCGCTTCATGAGGGCGAAACTCTGGATGGCATAGCCCGTGGTGTGGGGGTTGGCCTCCATGCCGAAGTCGTTGGGCGCATACCAGCCCCAGCCGCCGTTGGGCTGCTGGTAGCCATACACCTTGAACACGCCGTCGCGGATGTTGCGGTCCAGGTCCGTGAGCTTCTTCCAGTCCAGGTCGGGCATGGCGCCCTGCTTCACCAGGTCCGCCACCAGCAGGTTGGGCACGAAGCTGGAGAGGGTCTGCTCCACGCAGCCATACGGGTAGCCGATGAGGTAGGGCAGCGAAGGCCCCGCCAAGTGCTCCAGGTTGCCCACGGGGGTGAGCACCAGCATGGCGTACCCCTTGGCGGAGGGCGGCGCGGGCAACGTGAAGGTCTGGGTGCCCCCATCCAGCACCACCGAGCCCGATATGGAGGCGGGCACCAGCTGATCCTGCACGGTGATGCGCTGGCGCTCGGCATCCTTGAGGCCGCCGCCTTCCACACGGGCCGTGACCGAGAGCGGCCCTGTCTTGTCCGAGAACAGCGGCAGGGCGAAGCGGTACTCGCCCTGGTCCTGTAGGCTGAACGTGCCCTCGGGCGTGCCGGCGAAGCGGCCGTTCTGGACTTCCAACCTGATCTTCCCTTGGATGGGTTGGCCGGAGAGGTTGCGCACCAGGGCGATGGCCCGGGCCTCCTCGCCCACGCTCAAAGTTCGCGGTAGGGTGAGCGCGACCTGCAGGGGCTTCGACGACGGCTTGGAGTTGCGCCCCACGCCCACCTTGGTGTCGCCGGTGATGGCCGTGGCCGTGGCGCGCCAGGCCGTGAGGTTGTCCGGCAGCACCAGGTCCACGCTGGCCTTCCCGTCTCGGCCTGCGGCCACGAAGGGGGCCCAGTGGGCCGTGTCCTTGAAGTTCTGGCGCACCTTGTCGTCGTCGTCGGCCTTGAAGTCGCCGCGCTTCGTCTGCTTGAGGCTCCAGACCGGGCGCTGGCGGCGCAGCAGGTCATGGAAGCTCCAGTCCGTGGAGCCCGAGCGCAGCACGCCGTGGCGGCGCGTGGGGTGGAAGAAGCGCACAGGATCGGGGTGCAGCTCCTGGCTCAGGGCGTAGATGGCCTCATCCACCACGCCCACGCTGAGGTCGGCGGCCGTTGGCTTTCCGTCAGCATCCGTGACGGCCACGGAGACCTTCATGGGCTGGCCGGGCTGGTAGCGCTCCTTGTCCGTGGTGACGGCCACCGACAGGCGGCGGTCCCGCTTGGGTACACGGATGGGCACCTCCACCAGCTGGCGGCGGCCTTCGACCACGATCTCGAAGACGGCCCAGACATTGGGCTGCATGGCGGCGGTGACGGGGATGTCCACCAGCGCCGTGGTGCCCGGCACCGCGCGACTCTGGCGCTGGCCCAGGCCCTCGTGCTCGATGGCCCAGTGCAGGGTGAGCTTCGGGCGGGGCAATTGCACGAGGATGCGGGCCGTGTCGCCGGGCTGGTACTCGGGCTTGTCGGCGGCGGCGCGGAGGTCCGGCACCGCGGGCAGTGGCGTGCCCTCGGCGGCCACGGTGATCTGCCGCTGGGCCACCACGGGGCGGCCCTTGGAATCCTTCGCCTCGGCCACCAGGAGGAAGGCGCCGCCCTCGGGAATGCTCAGCATGGCCTGAGGGCCCGGGGCCGAGGCCACGGTCTCGCCGGGCTTCAGGGCGCTGGGCCGCGACCACCAGTACGCGCTGTCCTTCAGGGCGACGATGCGGGCGGCCCGCAGGGCGATGGCGATGCCCGGCACCTCCTTGCCATCAAGATCGAGGGCCCGCGCCGTCACCTGGAAGGGCTTGCCCGGCAGCGCCACCTGGCGGTCCGCCGCGATCATCAGCACCAGGTCGCCGGCGGCGGCGCGCACTTGCGCCTGGCCGCTGTTGCGCTGGCCCGCGGCATCCGCGACCTTCACCACCATGCGCCAGAGGCCGTCGCTCTCGGCCTTGAAGCTGGGCAGGTCGGCCTGGCCCTCGGCATCGAGCTCGAGCTGGCCGCTCTCCATCAGCTCCGGCGCGGGGCCCGAGTCCTCGTCGTCCCAGATCCACTTGGACTTGGGCGGCACCACCTTGTAGAGGAACCAGTCGGCCTTGGCACCGCGCACCGCGGCGCCGTAGAAGTAGCGGGCATTGGCGTGGAAGCTGAGCGCATCGCCCAGGCCCACCTTGGTCTTCTCAGTGGTGACCTTCACCTCGAAGGCGGGCTTCACGAACTGCTCCACCTTGAACTCGGCCTGACCGGGTCCCTGGGGGCCCTGGAAGACGATGCGGTAGAGGCCCAGACGGCCCGCACCCGGGAGGTTGAACTGGGCGGCGTAGGTGCCGGTCTCGGCGTTCAGGAGCTTCGCCTGACCTTCGGTGACCTTGGTGTCCTCGGGATCCAGCACGGTGAAGGCCAGGGTCGGGGAGCCGCCCACCACGCGGTTCTCGCCCTTCTCCACGCGCCGCAGGATCGCCTTGGCGAAGACCTCCTGGCCGGGCCGGTAAAGGGGCCGCTCCGTGAAGGCGTAGAGGCGCTGGCGCACCGAGGCCGCGCTCTGGCCCTCGCTGGCGAGGATGGCCAGGCTGGCGCCGCTGCGGGCCAGCACCACCCGGCGCACGCCGGGCGTGACCGGGGCTTCGGCCCTGCCCGTGGCGTCGAAGGTGAGGGGCTGCAGCTTCGTCCCCTCGATGAGTTGACCGGCCGCACCCGGCTTCAGGGCGCCATCGCGGGCATCCACCGCCTGGACGCGGAGCTTCGCGCCGTCCTGCTCCGAGAGCAGGGCCAGGTCCGTGACCATCCAGGGGACATAGGCCGCCTCCGTGCCGCGCAGCACCTCCACCAGGTACAGGCCTGCCGGCTGGGCGGGCAGCTCCACGCGGCTGAGGAAGCCCTCGTCGCCGGACTCGTCGTCCTCGCGGCCCTTCTTGCCCGTGATGTCCTCGCTCACCTTCGGCACAAGCTCAGTCACGAAGGTGATGCCAGCCTGGCCTTCCAGGGGCAGGGCCGAGCCTTCGCGCACCCGTGCGGGACTGGTTTTGGCCGAGGTCAAGCGGTCCGTCTGCTTGGCGGCGTCCCGCAGCACCTGGGTGGCGGTGCGGTGCACGGTGACGAAGGCGCGCCGGCCGCCCCAGAGCACCGCCTCGCGCAGCACGTCGAGGGGATCTTGCATGCCGCGCCCGCCTTCAGCCACGGCCGTGCCCCGTTCCAGCAACACCTTCTTCAGGAAGGCGTCCGGATCCTCCACGCGGTAGATGCGGATGCGGGCTTCGGTGGGAATGGGGCCCGCGGCCTCCAGCTGGCCCGGCTTGCCCGGCAGCGTCGGCCTCAGGGTGGCGAAGGCGCCGGTCCAGCCGCCTTCGCGCCAGGGACCTTCGGCCGGGCGCTTCTGGGCCGTGCCCAGGGTGGGCAGCAGCAGTGCCACGGGCAACAGGAGGGTGAGGGCAAAGCGGAACCAGCGCATGTCAGGACCTTGAGGTGGAAGCGTCGGGGGCTACACCCGCCAGCAGGCGCCAGCGGTAGAGGCCCAGGAAGGCGGGGTTCTCGGGCAGGGGACGGAAGTCGGGATCAGGGTGGTGCAGCAGGTCGTCCAGGCGCACGCGCCGCACCTCGCCGGGTTGGCGCCCGCTGCCCTCAGGGCCCGTGTGGTAGAGCAGCATGGGCGCGCCGTCCACGTCGGGCCGCACGAAGGCCATGGCGTGGTCGGGCTGGGCGTGGGCCCCGCCCCGGGCGAAGAAGATCAGGTCACCGGGCCGCGCCAGCTGCAGGTCCCGGCCCGCGGGATCGCAGGCCAGGCGCCGGAGATACAGGCCTCGCGCGAAGGGCTGGGGGCCTTCGGGAGTCGGAAAGCCGGCCCGCCAGCCCCGGGCAAAGGTGGGCGACGGATCCTGCCCGGGCGCGCCGGTGGTGAAGGCCACCCGCTCACGCCAGGCCTGCGTGTGGGGTGCCAGCGCTTCGCGGAAGGCGAAGCGCAGCAGGCCGGCGCAATCGCGCTGGGCGGGCTCCCAGGCAGGGCTGGGGCCCTCCAGCTGCTGCTCCAGCAGCGCCACGAACCAGGTACGGAAGGCTTCGCGGTCGCCCTCCTCGCGCAGCCCGGCCGGGGTCATGCCCGTGGTGCGGGCCAGGGTCAGAGGCTGGCGGAAGCCCGGCCAGGCCCGGACTTGAAGCTGCTGCGGGCGGTCTACGCCCAACAGGTAGAACCCCGCTTCGCCATCAGACCAGCTGGGTGCGCCCGTCAGAGCCAGGCCCCAAGCCGGGCGCTGGATGGCCAGCAGGCTCCGGCTCTCCACACGGACGCGGGTCACCGGATTGCCCGGATGGGCCTCGACGGTCACGCGATGGAAGACGGGCACCAGGCCCAGACCAGCCAGGAGCAGACCGCAGCCGGCCGCGACCAGGATGGGAGAGGGTTTCATCGCGGCCGTCCCTCCAGGCCGCCGGGGGTCCAGTTCCACTCGATCTTCACGGGTCCCAGGGCCCTCACAGCCCCAAGAAAGGGGCCGAGGCTGAAGGCCAGCTCCGCGGCGGCCTCGTCGCCGTTGGTGGTCTCGCCGATCCACCAGCCGCTGCCGGTGCGGCTGCGGAGGAAGGCCAGCAGCAGGTTCTCCAGCTCCTTGGCGGTGCGCGCGCCATCGAGCTCCATGCGGGCCCAGGCCTTCGACTCGCTGTCGGCCAGGGTGGGCGCCTGGCCCTGCAGTCCAGCGGCCACGGCCTTCACGGCGGCCTCATCCGTGCCCAGCACCAGCGTGTCGGCCACCAGGGTCCAGGCGGGCCGGAAGGCCTGGGTTGTCATGACGCGGTGCAGCTCGGCAGTGCCGAAGGCCTGCTTCTGGTTCTGGCCCTTGAAGAGCCGGGGCGTGAGCTTCTTCAGCAGGTTCTCCACCTGGACCTTTTTCGCGCCCTGCACTGGCAGGGCCAGGGCCAGGCTGGGCGTCATGCCCGGCTCGCCGAAGCCACCGAAGGCCGCGATCTTTCCATCGCGCTGGGCCTGCATGGCCCGCCAGGGATCCTCGCGCCGCAGCCGCGCGAGCTCCGCCAGCGAGGCCTTCTCGGCGGGATCGAGCGCCGGGGCGGACACCCAGCCGTTCCAGAGC
>NZ_JBATQW010000041.1:0-3603 GCF_049292215.1 Geothrix sp.
ATGTGACGGCTCCGTCCGCCGATCTCGCCACCGCGATGCCAACCCTGACCAATGTCCCCTTCAAGGGCTTCTCCGGCGCGCTGGAGATCCCCGCGGCCACCTACCAGGTGCGGGTCACCGCCACCGGCTCGAAGACCCCCGTGTATGACTCCGGCTCCGTCCCCCTGGCCGCCGGGGCCAACCTGGTCCTGGCAGCGGTCGAGCGAATCGAAGGCGCTTCCCCCATCACCCTGCTGGGGCTCACCCGCGAGGCTGCCACGCCCAAGCTGGAGATCCCGGATTCCCGTGCGCTGGTGCGAGTCAAGCATTCCTCGCCGGACGCCCCGGCCGTGGACATCCTGGTGAACGGGCAGATCGCGCTCACCAATGTGCCGTTCCCAGTCGCCAGCAGCTACCTTCCCCTGGCGGGTGGCGCGACGAACCTGAAGGTCAATGTCGCGGGCACCTCCACCACCGTCATCAATGCGGATGTGAACCTGGTGGCGCTCAAGGCCTACAGTGTGTTCGCGGTGGACCTTGTGAGCCGGATCCAGCCCCTGGTCGTGGAGGATGACCTGATGGCGCCCTCGGCCGGCAAGGCTAAGCTTCGCGCCATCCACCTGAGCCCCGATGCCCCGAATGTCGACATCTGGGTGAACGGAGTCAAACAGCTAACCAACGTCCCCTTCAAGGTCACCTCGCCTTACCTGGAAGTTCCGGCGGGCGTGACGGATGTGAAGGTGGCCGTCACGGGAACCATGACCATCGTCCTCCAGGCCACTCCCAACTTGGCTGCTGGAAGCATCTACACCGCCGCCGCCACAGGGACTGTGGGGGCCGTTCCCAGCAAGCCGCTCACGTTGAACCTCTTGACCGACAAGTAGAGACAGTTTTCCTTGGCGCGAGGGTCCCTGCGGGGACCCTCGGCTTGTACGGACGGCCAGGGCGCTCCCCCAGCGGAGGCGCTCTGCTCTCGCGGAAAAAGAGGCGGCGTGAGGTTCCCAATGTCCACCACGGAGATGGGTAGCTTCACTTGGTAAGTCGATACCGGCCCCTTTCCGCGGTCCAAGTCAGGGGCGCCCGCCTTTCATCGCGCCTGCTTTTAACCCGGTTCAGGCATTGGTGGGGTGTCTGACCGCGGGTAGGCGCGGGTCGCAGGAATGACTTTTCCTTATCAGCTCCTGTGGCCTGAGGACCCGCACGGGTGTCCGGAGGTGGGGGTATCGGCTCCGCCACTCAAGCTAACTCGGGGGGATCTGATTGGTTGCAAGTGTACCGATCAAAGCTCGGTGGTGCCCTGGCTCCGGCCGCCACCTGGCTGGAAGTCTATTTTTTCCTCGGCGTTACAGGGTTGTTCCGTGACATTGGTCATAAACACCCTGAAGGTTGAAGGAGGCCTTCGCTGGGATAATGTCCTCATCGTCCACACTCCCCGGGGGTTCGTCCCCAAAGCCATGGCCGAAGCCGTAGCGCGCTTTACCCCGCCTCATCGCGTTCCCGCTTCCGACTTTTGATCTGCCCCCGTGGGGCAAGGAGCCTTGATGTCAGCCCAGAGAACCACAGCTCTTCTCCTCTCCGCCCTGGCCTGCGCGGTGGTGGCCACGGCGCAGACCAGCACCACCTCGGGTGCCCTCCGGGGGACCGTCAAGGCCAAGGCCAAGGGCGCGGTCGCCAGTGCTTCGCTCACCCTGCGGAACCTGGAGACCGGCCTGACCAGGACGACGACCACGAATGCCAACGGCGAGTACCACTTCGCCTTCCTGCCCGTGGGGAACTACGAACTGACCGTCGCCGCCACTGGGCTGAAGACCGCCAAGGATGCCTCCCTGCGTGTAGGCCTCGGCCAGACCGCCCTCCAGAACTTCAGCCTCGACTCGGTGGAAGCCAGCGCTGTGGTCACCGTGGTGGCCGATGCGGCCAGCCTGGACGTGGCCCAGATCAACACACAGTCCTCCATCTCCCAGGAACTGGTCGAGGCCATCCCGGTGAATGGCCGTAACTTCACGGATCTCGTGCAGCTCACCCCCGGCGCGGCCGTGGGCAACACCAGCTACTACACGACGGTGGAAGGCGCCCGCGGCATCCAGAACAATCTGCAGATCGACGGCGGTAGCTACAACTCCAAGTTCAACGGCGAGCAGCGTGGCGGCACCCGCATTCCCTTCACCTTCGGCCAGGACTCCATCAAGGAACTGCAGGTCATCACGAATTCATTCGACGCCCAGTTCGGCGATGCCGTAGGCGCAGTCATTAACGCCGTTACCAAGACCGGCACCAATGAGACCCAAGGCATGGCCTTCGTGCTGTTCAGGCCGAATTCCTTCACGGCCAAAGTGAAGCCCGTACCCTACGATCCGAATGCCCCAAATGGGGTGAATTCCGATGAGGCTCGCACCCGTAGCTACCAGAGCCTGCAAGTGGGCTTCAACCTGGGCGGTCCCATCCTCAAGGACAAGCTGCACTACTTCGTGAACGTGGAAATGGCCCGGAAGCGGGAGGATAGCGTCCCCCTCTTCGGCAATCTCACTGCCGAGTCCGCCGCCTTCTTCCACTCGGTCACGGGCATGGGCGCACTCATGCAGACGATGCCGGGCCGAACCCTGGCTCAGGAGAACGGTCGCCCCTGGACCGATGAGCAGAAGAACTTGGTCTTCATGGGCCGCCTGGACTGGGACATCAACCAGGACCACAGGGCGACCCTCCGGATGAACTCCCAGAACTACCAGGGCCTCAACGACATCTATGCGGGGTCCCGCCGCAACGACACAGCCGAGTCCGGCAACTCCACCATGAAGTTCACCAGCCTCTCCACGGTGGTGGAGCTCAGCTCGACCCTGTCGCCCAGCCTGCTGAACGAGGCCCGCATCCAGCTCTCCAGCGAGCGGCGCCCCACCACGCCCAACAGCACCATCTCCTCCCCCGTGCGCATCAACCGGCTCAGCAGCGGCTATGACATCAACGCGGGCCAGTACTACATCGACCCCCGCACCACGGACGAGACCACCACCCAGCTCCAGGACAACCTCACCTTCATGACCGGCGACTGGGTCCTCAAGGGCGGCGTGGACCTGCAGTTCATCGACATGAATAACCGCTTCCTGCCCAATGGCAACGGCAGCTGGGTCTTTCCTACGTATGCAGCCGCCCAGTCCTGGTTCACGGGTGCCCCGGCGGCCGCCCTCGGAGGTGTGACCTACACCCAGGGCTACTCGCCCACGGATGGCGTCAGCAGCTTCAGCGAGAAGTTCCTGGCCGGTTATGTCCAGGCCCAGAATGGCTCCCTCTTCAACAAGCGCCTACTGGTCAGCCTGGGCCTTCGCTACACGGCCGAGATCTGGAGTGACAACCCAAACCACAACCCTAAGCTCCAGGGCCTGGACCGAGCCCCCAACGACAAGAGCCTGGACCCCCGCTTCGGTTTCACCCTGGACCTCTTCGGCAACGCGAGGACCATCCTTCGAGGCGGCTATGGCTGGTTCAGCGTAAGCAACCCGGGGCAGACCACCTCCGGCGCCATCATGAACAACGGCATCAACCTGGTGTCCTACTACATGACGGCCTCGGCAAATCCCGCTCTATTCGAACCCGGCGGCTTGCTATCCGCCTCTCAGCGATGGAGTGGTC
>NZ_JBATQW010000042.1:0-5965 GCF_049292215.1 Geothrix sp.
GCCCTCGGCCGTACCCGGCCAGGCGGAGCGATGGGACTGCCAGGCGGCGGCCGGATCGTGGTGACCGAGGGCACCCAGCATGCGCGTGGCGTGGCCCAGCAGCTCAGGCTCCGGTAGGCCTTCGGGATGGGCCCGCCGCAGCCCCGGCGCCCCCAGGATGGTGGGCCATACGAGCGCCTGGCGTGCCTCGGGATCATGGAGCGCCGCCTCCATGCGGTCCTGCAGAAAGCGGTGGATCTCCAGGGGCAGCCGGGGCTGGCGCTGCCAGAAGGGGGTGCGGTTGCAGTCGTCGCTCACCGTTCCACCACCAGGCGCAGGCCCAGCCCGCCGCGATCGTTCTCGGCGATGCCCACCCACTGGCAGCCGGGCAGCCGGCCCTTCAGCACCTGCCGGGGATCGCCCTGCTGGTGCTGCAGGATCCAGTGGGCCACCAGGCCCCGGTAGAGCTTTGAGAAGTGGCTGATGGCCCGGCCCTGCGCGTCGAAGATCTCCACGGTGTGCCGCGGCCGCGCCCAGCCCTTGAGCAGATCGGCGGAGTCCCCCGGCAGCAACTCCCACACGGGCCCCTCGGGCAGGGCCGCCAGCTGGGCCGGCAGGGCCTTCCGCCAGTGGGCCTTGAGGCCGGGGATCGCCCCGAGCTTCAGCTTGTAGGGCGGGACGGTCTCGTCGCCGCGCACCAGACCGCGCAGGTTGGAGAGGATGAACACCTGTGACCAGGTCGCCGGTGGGAGCGTGGTGGCTTCCAGTGCCTGGAAGGCCACGCCCGCATAGCGCGCGAGGGCCGGCAGCAGGGGCACCTTGCTGGAGAGCGCCAGCGCCTCGCTGCGGGCCTTGTCCAGGGCCAGGTCCTTCACGTCGAAGGCCTTCCTGAGGGCTTCGGGTGAGCCCTGCTTTGCCAGGGCCACCAACTGCTCCCGGACCCAGCGCTGGGCGGGGCTTTCCATCAGGCGACCGGGAACGCCGCCGGAGGCCTTCTCCTCGGAGGGGGCCAGCAGGATGAGCGGGGCGGCCGTCACTGAGCCTCCACCCAGGCTTCGAGGCTCGTGAGCTGAAAACCCTCGAGGAGTTCCCGGAGCCTGCCTGCGTAGCCGCGGAGTCCGATGCTGTGGGTGTAGCGGTGGCCCAGGGACAGTCCCGGTAGGCGCGGCTGCTCCGCATCCAGCTCCCAGGGATGCAGTACCAGGGGGGTTCCCGCGTCCTCCAGGGCCAGGGTCTCCAGGGCCCGGCGCACCAGGCTGAAGGGCATGACCCGCGGGCCCCAGCCCCAGAGCGGCAGGCGCACGGGCCCGGACCAGAGTACGGGTGGCGGCAGCTCCCACAGACCTTCGGCCAGCTTGTAGGGTCGCCTGGGCAGGACGGGGTCCCCGATCACAGCGAGGGGCACGCGGCTGGAGTCGTAGCGGAAGCCCAGTTCCGGCAGGTCCCGCCACCAGTCGGCGGCACCCCCGCGCAGGCTCCACTCCGGAGCGCGATAGCCCACCACGGGCTGCCCGCTGAGGTCCTCCAGCAGGGCCTTGCCATCGCGCACCGAGTCCCGCCAGGTCCCGTGGTCCAGCTCAAAGGCCCGCCGGTGCGTCAACCCGTGCAGGCCGATGGCGTGTCCGGCGTTGGCGATGCGGCGCAGCAGCGCGGGATGACGTCGGGCCTGGTCACCCAGGCAGAACCAGGTAGCGGTGGCGCCTAGGTCCACGCAGAGCGCCAGGGAGCGCTCCGTGGCCAGCGGCAGCCGGCACTGGAAGCGGTCCAGGGCGTCCGGCTGGTCATAGGGTGGGCAGCAGAGCTGGAACCAGTCCTCCCAATCCAGGGATAGGGGCAGCCGGCGGTTCAGGTGAAGTTCCGCTCGGAGAGGCTGATGAACTCCAGGGAGAAGTCGTCCAGCTCCGTCTGGAACTGCTTCAGCTGGCCCTGGAAGAAGTTGTAGGCCATGAGCGCGGGAATGGCCGCGACCAGGCCAATGGCCGTGGCGACGAGAGCTTCCGAGATGCCGGGGGCCACGGTGGCGAGGTTGGCATTGCCCGTCGCGCCGATGCCGCGGAAGGCGTCAATGATGCCCCAGACCGTGCCAAAGAGGCCGATGAAGGGGCTCACGGCCGCCACCGTGGCCAGGCTGCCGAGGGAGCGCTCCAGCCGGCCCATCTCCACCACGCTAGCCCGCTGGAGGCTGCGTTCCACGGCTTCCATGCTGCGGAGCTGGGGCTTGCCGTCCTGGCCCACCTGCCGCAGCTGGTAGGTCACCTCGCCATAGCCGGCCACGAAGAGCCCCACCAGGGGGCTGAGGGAGAACTTCTCCACCTGCTGCTTGAACTCGCGCCAGTCCGTGGCCCGCTTGAACGCGCCCCGGAACGCCTCGGAGACGGCGCGGCTGCGGTGGTAGAGCAGGCCCTTCCGGATGATCACCACCCAGCTGAGGAGGGAGAACGCCGCCAGGATCACGAGCACCGACTTGGAGACCGGTCCCGCGTGGAGCATGACCTCCAGCAGATTGACCTCGCTGCCCGTGGGTGCCATCAGGATCACCATGCCGCCTCCTCTGACGCATGATAGCAAGCTACACTGGTTGCTTTACGCGAGGCTGTCATGCAGGTGCTGGTCATCGGTTCAGGTTACGTGGGGCTGGTCGCCGCCGCCTGCTTCGCGGAGGCGGGTCACCGCATCCTCGGCGTGGACGTGGACGCGGCCAAGGTGGCCACCCTCTCCCGGGGCGAGTCGCCCATCTTCGAGCCGGGCCTGGACGACCTGCTCACCAAGCACCTGGCCTCCGGCGCGCTCCGCTTCACCACCGACCTCAAGGCCGGCATTGCCGAGGCGGATGCCGCCTTCATCTGCGTGGGCACCCCCCAGAGCGAGGACGGCAGCGCCGACATGAAATACGTGCTGGCCGTGGCGGGCCAGCTCGGCGACGCCATGGCCCTGCGCGCCAAGGACGCCAAGGCCCTCATCGTGGTGGACAAGAGCACGGTGCCCGTGGGCACGGCAGCTCGCGTCCACGCGGAGATCGCAGTGCACACCGACCGCGCCTTCGAGGTGGTGAGCAATCCCGAGTTCCTGCGAGAGGGCTCGGCCATCGGCGACTTCCTGGAGCCCGATCGCGTGGTGGTGGGCTGCCGGTCAGATCACGCCGAGACCATCATGAAGGCCCTGTACCAGCCCTTCCTGGACCGCAGCGGCGGCAAGTGGTTCCGCATGGATCCCCCCAGCGCCGAGCTCACGAAGTACGCGGCCAACGCCATGCTGGCCCTGCGCATCAGCTTCATCAACGAGGTCGCCAACCTAGCCGAGGATGTCGGCGCCGACATCGACCACGTGAAGGCCGCCATCGGGGCGGACCACCGCATCGGCCCCGCCTTCCTCAATCCCGGCCCCGGCTTCGGTGGCTCCTGCTTCCCCAAGGACCTGCAGGCGCTCCTGAAGGTGGGTCGGGAACACGGTCATCCCATGATGACCCTGGCGACCACCGTCGAGGCCAACCGTCATCAGAAGCAGGTCTTGCTGCGAAAGGTACGCGAGCACTTCCGCATCAAGGCGGGCGTCCCGTCCCCCATGAAGGGCCTGCGTTTCGCCCTCTGGGGCCTGGCCTTCAAGGCCAACACCGACGACATCCGCGAGAGCATGGCCCTGGAGCTCATCGAAGGCCTGGTGAACCTGGGTGCTGAGGTGGTGGTCCACGACTTCGCCGCCATGGAGGCCGTGCGGGCCAGGATCGGCGACAAGGTGCGCTACGCGGAATCCCCGCTGGCAGCCTGCGAAGGAGCCGATGCCCTCCTCATCGCCACCGAGTGGGCCCAGTACCGCGAGGCCGACCTGGAGGCCGTGGCCAAGGCCCTCAAGGTCCGCCGCATCTTCGACGGCCGCAACCTGTTCCGCCCCGAGGCCATGGAGGCCCAGGGCTGGACCTACCACTCCCTGGGCCGCCGCGCCGTGGAGTCCGCATGACCACCCGCATCCGCCTGGAGGACATCGCCCACGCCCGCAGCGGCGACAAGGGCGATGGCTCCAACGTGGGCATCATCGCCTACACCGAGGCGGGGTTCCGCCTGCTGCAGCGGGAGCTGACGACCGAGCGCGTGAAGCATCACTTTTCAAGCATATGCAAAGGTGGTGTTGATCGCTTTGAAGTCCCTAACCTCAAGGCCATCAACTTCATCCTGCATGATTCGCTCGGCGGGGGTGGCAGCGAGAGCGTGAAAACCGACGCCCAGGGCAAGACCCACGGGCAGGCCCTGCTTAGAATGGAACTGGACCTGCCCGGCGACGTGTCGCTGGCGGATTTGCAACCCTGAACCTGCACGACCGCATCTGGAGCACGCCATGGGCAACCTGGGAATGATGGAAATCCTGCTGATCGGCATCGCACTGCTGATCTTCTTCGGCCCCTCACGCCTGCCGGAGCTGGGCAAGAGCCTGGGCAAGGGCATCCAGGAGTTCAAGAAGGCCAGCAAGGAGTTGACGGACTCCGTGAAGGAAGACGTCGTCGTGGACAAGGACAAGAAGTAGGCCCGCGCCGCCTCCACGGACCGGCCTCCCCGCGGAGGCCGGTCCCTTTTCCTGACTGAGGATCATGGCCATTCCAGCCACGCCACCCGAGAAGATGAGCTTCTGGGAGCACCTGCAGGAGCTGCGGGTGCGCATCGTGCGTTCCCTGCTCGCCGTGGCCGTGATCTTCGCCCTCACTTACGCCTGGCGCTTCAAGCTCTGGACCTGGGCCCAGAAGCCATTCCTCGAGGCGATGGCCCGCCAGACCGGCAAGGCCATCGGCACCCTCGACCCCTTCGCCTTCACGGACCTCACCGAGCCCTTTTTCAGCATGATGCGGCTCTCGCTGTGGGCCGCAGCCTTCCTCTCCGCGCCCTTCCTGTTCTATCAGGTCTGGGCCTTCATCCGGCCCGGCCTACTTCCCAAGGAACGCCGCCTGGTCATCCCCTTCGTCCTCGTGACCTCGGGCTGCTTCCTGGCCGGTGCCGCCTTCGCCTACAAGCAGGCCTTCAAGTTCCTTGGCGACATCCTCTTCAAGGAAGCGGCCCTGGCGGGTTTGCGCGCCAACCTCCACGCCTCCGACTACCTCGACCTGTTCATCTCCACCACGCTCATCACCGGCGTGATGTTCGAGCTACCCGTACTGTTTTTCTTTCTCGCAAAGTTCCGCATCGTGACCGCCCGCCTAATGCTGAAGTACTGGCGCCACGCCACCATGGCCATCCTCATCTTCAGCGCCTTCTTCACGCCGGGCGATGTCATCGTCACCACCATCTTCTTCAGCATCGTCCTGCTGGGTCTCTACGCCCTCTCCGTCGCCGTCGCCTGGGTCGCCGAACCCCGTCAGCCCAGATAGGCAGCCAGATCGTCCAGGCAGAGCTGAACCGCGGTGTTGGACTTGGGGCTACCGGACAGTGACTGTCGCGCCACCGGGTCCTCTAGAAGAGACTCCAGGGCAGACTCCAGCCGCTGTGCGAAGGCCGGCCCCTGCTCCAGGACGAGCGCCCGACCTTCTCCCTCTAGGGCTTGGGCGTTCCTGCGCTGGTGATCGTTCGCGCTCGTGGGCAGCGGAATCAGCACCGCCCCACGCCCGGCGGCCTTCAATTCGGTACAGGTGCTGGCGCCGGAGCGGCCCACCACCAGGCTCGCGGCCTCCATGGCCTCGTCCATGCGGGTGATGAAGGCCACCAAGGCGTGACGCGGATGGCGCGGCTGCGCCTGCAGGCGCTCCAACTCCGACGGTCCCGCCTGGTGCAGGATCTCCCAGTCCGGCCGTCTCTCCAGCAGGGCCGGCGCCAGCTCCAGCAGTGCCTCGTTGAGGGCGCGGGCTCCGCCGCTGCCGCCCAACACCAGCAAGCGGAAGGGGGCCGAGAGCGTCGCCACGGGCCTGAAGCTGCGCAGGAAGGCCTCTCGCACCGGTGTGCCCACCACGCGGCAGTCCGCCCCCGGCAGCAAGGGCCGCACGGCCTCCATGCCGCACCACACCCGCTGG
>NZ_JBATQW010000043.1:0-35521 GCF_049292215.1 Geothrix sp.
ACGGCTCGGCTGGTGCCTTGGCGCACTTCAAGTATCTGAACACCACGGCCGTGGACGCCGTGGCCACCGGCACGCCGGTGGACCAGCTGCCCAGCGGGACCATCGTCTTCAACCCGGCCATCGTGACGGGGCCCGGCACCTACACAGTGACCGGCGCCACCCAGGGCAACGGCGGCTGCGCCCTCACCTGCCACACCCACGTCCACACCGCCGCCGTGAACGCCTGGACCACCAGCGGTGTGCCGCATCCCATCCCCTTCCTGACCGGGCAGACCGACAGCCAGGGCAATGGGCACCTCAACAACACGGCCGCCAAGTTCACGGCTGACTGCGCCAGCTGCCACGCCTACACGGGCACCTCGCCGGTGGCTGGGGCTCCGCTCTGCTCCAAGTGCCACACGCTGGCCGACCCCACCGTGGTGGCCACGGGGGCGGGCACCTGCCTGTCCTGCCACGCGGGCCCCTCCGGCCTGCCCAAGGGCCCCACAGGCGCGGCCTTCCCCAGCATCGCCGGGGCCCACGCCAAGCACATGAACCTCGCCACAACCCTGACCTGCGATGCCTGCCACACCGGGAACGGGGCCGGTACCGCCACGCACTACGCCAACGCCAACACGCGGACCGGCACCCCCGCTGCCCCCGGGGCCGTGGCGATGGCCGCCACTTTCAACGCCAAGACCGGCGCGTCCACCTTCACCCCGGCCTCCCTGACCTGCTCGAACGTGAGCTGCCACGGCGGCCAGGCGACGCCCAGCTGGACCACCGGCACAATCAACAGTCTGTCCCAGTGCACCGCCTGTCACGGGGTGACCACGTCGGCCGCCGCCGTCCAGTACAACGACGCCTTCGGCCGCCACAGCCTGGGCACACACGATGCCACCAACGCCGCCAACGCCATCGCCTGCACCACCTGCCACAACATGGGCAATGGCTCGGCCGGGGCCCTGGCGCACTTCAAGTACTTGACCACCCCGGCCGTCGACGGCGTGGCCACCGGTACGCCGGCGGACCAGCTGCCCAGCGGGACCATCGTCTTCAATCCCGCCATCGTCACGGGGCCCGGCACCTACACCGTGACCGGCGCCACCCAGGGCAACGGCGGCTGCGCCCTCACCTGCCACACCCACATCCACGTCCCGACCTTTGACACCTGGACGGCCAGCGGGTCGCCACATCCCGTCCCGTTCCTCACAGGACAGACCGACACCCAGGGCAACGGCCACCTGAATGCCACCGCCGCCACCTTCAGCGCGGACTGCTCCGCCTGCCACGCGCACAGCGGCACCGCCCCCATGGCGACGGCGCCCCTCTGCAACGTCTGCCACAAGCTGGCTAACCCCACCGTCCTGGCCACAGGCGCGGGCACTTGCCTGTCCTGCCATGCTGGAACTTCCGGTCTGCCGCAGGGACCTGGCGGCACCGCCTTCCCGAGCATCGCCGGCGCCCACGTGAAGCACCTGACCCTGGGCACGGCCACGACCTGCAACACCTGCCACGCCGGCAGCGGCACGGGCACGGCCACCCACTACACCAACGCCGATTACCGGCACGGCACCCCCGCAGCGCCGGGAGCCGTGGCCATCGACGCCACCTTCAACGCCAAGACCGGCGCGTCCACCTTCACTCCGGCCTCCCTGACCTGCTCGAACGTGAGCTGCCACGGCGGCCAGGCGACGCCCAACTGGACCACCGGCACGATCAACAGCCTGTCCCAGTGCACCGCGTGCCACCGGGTGGCCACCACCGCGGCCGCGGCCACGCAGTACAACGACGCCTTCGGGCGCCACAGCCTGGGCAGCCACGATGCCACCAACGCCGCCAACGCCATCGCCTGCACCACCTGCCACAACATGGGCAATGGCTCGGCCGGGGCCCTGGCCCACTTCAAGTATCTGAACACCACGGCCGTGGACGGCGTGGCCACCGGCACACCGGCGGACCAGCTGCCCAGCGGGACCATCGTCTTCAATCCCGCCATCGTCACGGGGCCCGGCACCTACACGGTGACCGGCGCCACCCAGGGCAACGGCGGCTGCGCCCTCACCTGCCACACCCACGTGCATGCGGCGGCGGTGAATGAGTGGACCTCCGCCGGTGTGCCGCACCCCATCCCCTTCCTGACCGGGCAGACCGACACCCAGGGCAATGGGCACCTCAACGTCACGGCCGCCAAGTTCACGGCGGACTGCGCCAACTGCCATGCCCACACTGGCACCTCGCCGGTGGCTGGGGCCCCGCTCTGCTCCAAGTGCCACACCCTGGCGAACCCCACCGTGGTGGCCACGGGGACGGGCACCTGCCTGTCCTGCCACACCGGCGCCTCCGGCCTACCCAAGGGCCCCACGGGCACCACCTTCCCCAGCATCGCCGGGGCCCACGCCAAGCACATGAACCTGGCCACGACCCTGACCTGCGACGCCTGCCACGCGGGCAGCGGCGCGGGCACCGCCACGCACTACACCAATGCCAATACCCGGATCGGCACACCCACCTCACCGGCCTCCGTCTCCGTGGACTTCACCTTCAAGGCCAAGAGCGGGAACCCCACCTTCACACCCGCCACGCTCACCTGTTCGAACGTGAGCTGCCACGGCGGCCAGGCCACGCCCGGCTGGCAGGTGGGCACGCTCAACAGCGCCACCCAGTGCACGGCCTGCCATGGCGTGGCTGGTTCCGCCGCCACCACCGCCCAGTACAACGACGCCTTCGGTCGCCACAGCCTGGGTTCGCACAATGCGACCAACGCCGCCAACGCCATCGCCTGCACCACCTGCCACAACATGGCCAACGGCTCCATCGGCGCCCTGGCGCACTTCAAGTACCTGAACACCACGGCCGTGGATGGCGTCGCCACTGGAAGCCCAGCGGACCAGATGCCCAGCGGCACCATCGTCTTCAACCCCGCCCTCGTCACCGGGGCCCGCACCTATACCGTGAACAGTGCCACCCAGGGCAACGGCGGCTGCGCCCTCACCTGCCACACTCACATTCACACCGCCGCGTTCAACACCTGGACCTCCTCCGGCGCCACCCACCCCATCCCCTTCTACGCAGGGCAGACGGACAACCAGGGCAATGCCCACTTGACCACCACCTCGGGCATCTTTACGGCCACCTGCGCCACATGCCACGCCACCAGCGGTACCTCACCCCTGGCCACCGCGCCCGCCTGCAACATCTGTCACGCCCTGGCCGACCCCACCCAGGTCGCCACCGGCGCCGGCACCTGCCTCTCCTGCCACGTGGGCGCGCCCGGCCTGCCCACAGGCCCCACCGGGGTCACCTACCCGAACATCGTGGGTGCCCACGACAAGCACATGGCCCTGCCCACGACCCTGACCTGCAATACATGCCACGCCAATGCGGGCACAGGCACCACCACCCACTACGACGCCGCCAACGCCCGCGTCGCACCCCCCACGGGGCCCGCGACCGTCAGCATCGACGCCACCTTCAATGCCCAGAGCGGGGGCGTGGCAGGCTTCAGTGTCGCCGCGCTCACCTGTTCCAGCACCAGCTGCCACGGCGGCCTGGTCACACCCAACTGGCGCACGGGTAGCATCGTCTCCACCACCCAGTGCACCGCCTGCCACGCCATCAACTACGGCACGACGCCCTCCCAATACAACGACGCCATCGGTCGCCATGCCTGGGGCACCCACTCCACCTCGGGCACCCTGGACTGCCGGATCTGCCATGACATGACCCTGGCGACCCCCGGTGCCCAGAACCACTTCGCGGAGCTGAACACCACCGCCGTCAGCAGCACCAACAAGCTGCCCAGCACCACCATCAAGTACACCCTGAACAACGCCACTTACCCCATTACTGGAGCTGCCACCTACACCATCAATGCCACCTACCCTGAAGGGGACGGCGGCTGCGCGCTCACCTGCCACAGCATGACCCACACCGATGCCAACAACCACTGGGCCATGCCCAAGGGCTCCGGCGTGGCCCACCCGGTACCGTACCTCTATACGGACCTCAGCTCCGGTGGCAACCAGCACCAGACCGTCACCCTCGCCGACTTCAACAGCGAGTGCGCCGCCTGCCATGACCTGGGCGGCGTGTCCACCAAGTCAGGCCCCACCTGCAACGTGTGCCACTCCTTGGCGGATCCCACCGCAGTGGCCACCGGGGCCGGCACTTGCCTGTCCTGCCATGTGGGCGCCAACTTCAAGACCCAGGGACCCACGGGCAACGCCTGGCCGAACCTCCAGGGCGCGCACCCCACTCACCTCTCCCTGCTGACCTTCACCCGGACCACACCGGCCCTGCCTGCCTCCATGACCGCTTCAGTCTGTGAGGCCTGCCACGTGGGCTCGGTGCCTGGTGATCCGGCCAATACCCACTACAGCAACGCCAACAAGCGCCTCGCGGGCCACCCCGTGGCAGGCCCCGCCTCCGTGTCCATCGACCCCACCTTCAACGCCAAGTCCGGAACGGCAGGGACTGTGGCCAGCGCCACCGCCTTCACCTGCTCCAACATCAGCTGCCACGGCGGCCAGACCACGCCCGGCTGGCAGAGTGGGACCATGACCGTGAATGCCACCACCTACTGCATCGCCTGCCACAAGATCACGTCGGGGACCGCGACCCAGTACAACGACGCCACCGGTCGCCACAACAATCCCAATGATCACAACCAGACCTGCAACTACTGCCATGACATGACTCAGGCCAAGCAGGGTGCCATCAATCACTTCAAGTACCTGGACACCTCAGCGGTCCGCGTCAGCCCGGACCAGCTCTCCAGCGACACCATCAAGTTCGGCGGTGGGTCGCAGCCAGCCACCGGGGCCATGACCTACACCGTGAACGCCACCATCGGCCGCGGGGGCTGCGCCCTCAGCTGTCATGGGAAGACCCACACGACCGGCAGCTTTGTCTGGAATTGAGCGTAACCGCCCTCGATCCACACCGGCTCACCCCCTCGGCGGGGCTAGTCGCTGTGCCAAGTGCGCTTCCGGTCCTGCCCGGGAGGGACCGAAGGCGGTGGGCGAAGAGGATAGTTGGGTAAACTTGGCTGCGAAGTTTACAACCCACACCGGAGTCTTCCATGAAGCTGTTCCACGCGCTCCCGTTTCTCCTGGTTCCTGCCCTACTCATGGCCGCAGGCCCCGTCCACTACGGCAAACAGTTCACGGTCAAGGAAGAGACCAAGATCAGTGACATCCTCGCCAACCCCGAGAAGTTCGCAGGGAAGACCGTGAAGGTGCGCGGCGCGGTGACCAATGTCTGCGCGGAGCGCGGCTGCTTCCTGAACCTGAAGGGCGACAAGAAATTCCAGGAGTTGCAGTTCAAGGTTGATGACGGCGTGATTGTCTTTCCGGCAGATGCCCTGGGCAAGGTGGCCGTGGCCGAGGGCATCATCTCGGTCAAGGTGATCACCGAGCAGGAACAGAAGGACATGTGTCCAATCGAGGCCAAGGCCCTCAACCGGAAGTTCGATCCCGCCAAGATCAAAGGCCCCATGAAGGTCGTCCGGCTGGACGGCCTGGGCGCCGACGTCCTCAACTAGCTCGCCAGCCGCGTTGAAACCACTCGCCCGCATACCTTGGCGCCGGTGGAACCGCGCCCTGCACCGGGATATCGGCTATCTGGCCGCCGGCTTGACGGTGCTCTATGCCGTCTCCGGATTGGCCATCAACCACATGGCCGACTGGAATCCAAACTACCGGGTGGTCCAGGTCTGGCGTGACGTCGGCCCTCTGCCTGGCGAACTGTCTGAGGAGGAGCTGACACGGATGCTGCTGGAGCGGCTAAAGGTCACCGAACAGCCCCGGACCTCCTTCCAGCCTGACCAAGACACGCTCGATGTGTTCATGAAGCAGGGCAAGTATTCCGTCGACCTGCCCACGGGTCGGGTGCTCTACGAAGCGGTGCAGCCCCGGCCGGTGCTCTACGCGTTCAACCGACTGCACATCAATGCGCCCAAGCAGGCGTGGACCTACCTTGCCGATCTCTACGCGCTGGGCCTGTTGACCCTGGGTATCACCGGGTTGTTCATCCTGCGCGGACCGAACGGCATCACTGGCAGGGGTGCCTGGCTGACGGGCCTCGGGTGCGCCATACCGCTGATCTACTGGTTCTGGTGGGCGTTTCTGCGCTGACGCACCCTACCGGCAGGTCTTCACCGGCTTGCCGCTGGCATCGGTCTGGTAGGCGATCTTCGCAGAAGATGTGAAGCGCTCCTTGTCGGGCAGCCAGGTCTGGGTGGCCCAGATGCGGCACCCCTTCTTGGTAATCTGACTCACCGAGCGGTAGTCGTCCAACCCATCGCCGTCAAAGTCTCCGACTTGCCACATCGACGGATCCAGCAGGTCCGCGTCGATGGCCTCCACTCGGCCGCCTTTGAGTTGACGGCCGTGCTTGCGCGTGTGGTGGACGACCACCGTGGATTCGAAGATCGACAGCACCCAGCCCGTCTGGGCGAAGGGTTTGGATTCCTTGTGGGTGACGTAGATGTCGAAGGATGCGCCGGCGTAGACCTTCGTGCCCGTGGGGGTTTTGGGGGGCTTCTTGGCGGCGAAAGAGGGGACCGACAGCAGCACAGAGAGTGCAAACGCGGGGATCAGATGATCACGATGAGACCTGCGTGGATACATGACACCTCCGGAGTGGGTAAGGTGCCTGATTGTTACAGCCGAATCCAGCCCTTATCCGATGGGCTCTCGCCTCCGGCCACAGGCTTCGGCGTCCCCACCCAGGCGTAGAAGCTCGGCAACGCCAGCAGGGTGAACAAGGTGCTGGTGACGAGGCCACCCACCATGGCGATGGCCAGGGGGCGCTCCAACTCGGAGCCGCCGAAACCGAACAGCATGGGCATCAGGCCGAGGATCGCGGCCCCGGCGGTCATGAGCTTGGGGCGCACGCGGCCCAGGCTGGCTTCCCGCAGGGCGGCCTCGAAGGGGAGGCCCTGTGCCATCAGGCTCTTGGCCTGGGTGATGAGCACCAGGCTGTTCTGCACCGCCACTCCGAAGAGCCCGATCATCCCCACGATGGAGCTGATGTTCCAGGTCTCCCCGGCCAGCCACAGGGCGAAGAGGGCGCCCGCGAAGGCGTCCGGCAGGGTAGCGAGCACCACCAGCACCTCCCGCCAGGTCTTCAGGGCGATGTAGAGCAGCCCCACCACCAGCGTCAGGGCGCCCACGATGGCGAGGCCCAGGCGCCTCTGGGTTTCCCGGGCCTCCTCGATCTTCCCGCCCAGCTTGATGAAGGCGCCCTCGGGGAGCTTCACACCTTCCAGGGCCGACTCGATGCGCTTCGCCGTGCCACCGAGGTCGCCAGAGGTCCGGATGTTGAGGCCGATGCGCCGCTGACCCGACTCTCGCCGGACCAGGGTTGGCGTGGAAGCTTCCTCGAAGTGGGCTACCTGACCGAGCGTCAGGGCCCGGCCATCATCCAGGACCAAGGGTGTGCCCTTCAGTGTCTCGGGACTCGTTCGCCCGTCGTTCGGGAAGCGGACCATGCGCTCGATGCGCTGGGGGCCCTCGAAGCGGATCTCGGAGGGGAGGCCCTGGAGGGCAGCCTGAAGCGTCCTCGTGACCAAGGGACGGAGGACGCCCAGGCGTCGCAGGGCCTCCTCGTCGAGCACCAGTCGCCAACGGGGCATTGGGTCTGGCGTGTCAGGGGTCACGCTGCGGACGCCTTCGACCTTCATGAGCCGTTCCCGGAGTTCCGGAATCACCGACCGAAGGGCCTCCAGGTTACGGCTGAAGACCTTCACCTGGATGTCGGCTGGCGTGCCGCCAATGCCCTCGGCGATGCGCTCCTGCATGGGAGTGTTCACCTCCACGGGGAAGGGCATGGCTTCGGCAGCCTCCATGACCTCCCGACCAACGGTGCGCTCATCAGCCTCGGGTTTCAGAATCACCATGATCTCGCTGTCGGTGATGGGGCAGGGGTCTTCGGTGACCTCGGCACGCCCGCTTCGGCGATAGACGGATTCCACACCCGGGATGGTCTTCAGGCGGGCGTCCAGGTGTGCGTTGGCCTGATCGACAGCCTCCAGGCTGCTTCCCGCAGGGACCTTGGATAGGAGCATGAAGGCCCGCTCATCCAACGTGGGCAGGAAGTTGGTGCCAAGGTGGATCGCTAGCCAGAGGCTGGGGACCGTGAGGCCCAGGGCCAGCACGCGCACCAGGGGGCCGTGGTGCAGGGCCCAGTCGAGGGCAGGCTCGTAGATCCGCTTGATGACCGTAACGAACCGGGGTTCGTCCAGGGAGGTGCCGGGGGGCAGGAACCGCTCCACCAGCGCGGGCACCAGGGTGAAGGTCAGCACCAAGCTGATGGTCATGGCCGAGGCCACCGCGACCGCCAAGGGCGCGTAGAGTTTGCCCGCGATGCCGCCCATGGACAGCAGGGGGATGAAGACGGCCAGGATCACCAGGACGGCGATGAGGATGGGCGTGGCGACCTCGGCGGCGGCCCGGGTGAGGGCCACGCGGCGGGGCTCCTCCTGCTCCCTGTGTGTGTGCAGTCGGTGGGCGAGGTTCTCCACCATGATCACAGCGGCATCCACCAGGAGGCCCACGGCGATGGCGAGGCCGCCGAGGGTCATGGCGTTGAGGCCCAGCCCGGCGAAGTGTAAAGGGATCGCGGCCCCGAAGGTGGCCAGGGGAAGCACAGCCAGCACCAGCAAGGCTCCCCGGAGGTTCCCGAGGAGGACCACGAGAACAATGGCCACGAAGATCCCGCCCACCAGCAGCGCCAGGGTCACGCCGTTCAGGGCGCGGGTGACGAGACGCCCCTGGTCGTAGATCACCTCCAGGCGCATTCCCTCCGGGAGGCCCTTCTTGAGTTCGACCACGGCGGCGCGCACACCCTCGGCCACCTCCAGGGTGGCTGCGGTGGGCTGTTTCACCACCCTCATGCTCACATCCTCATGGCCGTCATGCCGCGCCAGTCCCCGGCGGAAGGCCGGGGCCTCCCGGACCTCGGCGACTTCGCCCAGGGTCACCACACTCTTGGCGGCCTGCACAGGGAGCCGACGCACGTCATCCGGGGTCGCGGCGAGGCTGCCCACGGTCATGAACCAACCCTTGTCCTGGATCTCCAGCACTCCCGTCGCCGTGTCCTGATGGCTTTGCTCCAGGGCCGCCATCACGCGGTCCAGGCCGACCCCCAGGCTGCGGACCTTCTCGGGGATCAGCGTGATCTGGAGGGACCGCTCCTGTCCCCCAAGGCGCTCCACTCGGGCCACGCCGGGGAGGGCTTGGAGCCTGGGCCCCAGCACCTGCTCGGCGTAGTCCCTGAGCTTCATGGGGTCCACCCTTTCGCTTTCCAGTACTACTTCCATCAGTTCCTGTAGGCGGCCTGACGCACTGGACATCAGGGGCGGACGGGTGCCGGTCGGGAAGCTCCCGATCACCCCGGTCAATCGCTCGGCCACCAGTTGTCGCGCCCGCCAGGGATCCGTGTCCCCATCGAAGGTCACTACCACTTGGACCAGCTCGGGCAGCACTGTCGTCGCGACGCGCTTGACCCCGGACATCCCGCCCAGGGCCTGCTCGGTGGGCTGGGCCACGGACAGCTCCAGTTCCGGCGTGGCACGGCCAGGACTCTGGATGAGCACGCTGAGGATGGGCAGGTTCATGTCCGGGAAGAGGTCGCGATTGAGGTTGCCGAAGGTGAACACGCCCGCCAGTCCCCAGACGAGGCTGAGCGCAAACACCCATCCCTTGTGGGGAAGGAGCAAGTCGAACCAGCGGCGGATCAGGGTTCGATGCTGAGGGGTGTAGACCGCGTCGGGGTCATGCGGCATCGCCGGATCGAGGGGGATGTCGGGCCCGTTCGGGAGGCTTGGATCAGTGGCCATGGCCACCTCCCGCTTCAGGCTGGGCTCGCTTCTGCTGGAACGCCTTGAGGAGGTAGGCACCTTCGGTCACGACGGTCTCCCCGGGCTTCACCCCTTCCACTACCAGCACCTCGTCCTTCACATCCAACCCGCGCTTGACGGGCCGGAACACGGCTTCTTCCTTGTTCACCACGTAGACACCCCAGCGTCCCTCCACCTGCTGAAGGGCCGCCTGGGGCAGATAGACGGCGTTCTCCAGTGGCACCCTCACCTCCAGTGATGTGCCAGGGAGGGGCAGCGAACCGCCCAGAAGGCGCAGGCGGTAGCTGAGTCGTCGAGTGTCGGTAGTGAGCGTGGTGGGTGTGCCCTCTAGCTGGGCCCTCCAGTGCTGACCGTCGCTCCGGCGAACGTCGGTGATGGCCCCGGGGCGCCAGCCTTCTGGGGCGGGTGGAGGCAGTTCCAGGCGGGCGATGGCGGCGGACGCGGACTGGAAGCTGCCCAGCTCCTGCCCCGCCTCGACGCCCTGGCCGAGCTGGATCTTGTACGCCGTGACCGAGCCGCCCTTCGGGGCCTTCACGGTCAAGACGGCGCCGGCGGTTTCCGGATGCTGGCCCCGGGCCTCCAGGGCGAGCCGAGCGGCTTCCTCATCCGCCCTGGCCGTGGTGGCCTCACTCCGGGCGGCTTCCAGCTCTCGCCGGGAGCCGGCTAGGGCCTCGAAGAGCCGCTGCTCGCGAGCCAGTTCGGCCTCGGTGCGTTCGCGTCTCGCCTTGCTGGAGAGCCAGTCGGCCTTGAGCCGGGCCAGTTCAGGGCTTTGGAGGGTGATGAGGCCGACCCCGGCGCCCACGGGCCTTCCCGGCGAGATGAGGATGGCCGAGACAATGCCTCTGACCGGACTGCTGAGCATCGCCTGGGCGGACTCGTCGCCCACTGCTTCGGCGGGAAACCACGCCCCCCCCGCTTTTGGCTCGGGGACCACCAGGAAGCTGAGCCCCCGGATGTCCTTCAGAGGAAGGTGGGCACCGTCCTCGGCGTGGACACCTGCTTCCTCGTGGGCTCCCTTGGCTTCGGAGGGTGGGTGGGGATTGCGATTACAGGCAACCATGGCGGTCAGGGCAAGGATCAGCAGGGTGGGTCGAAGGGCTTGATTCATGGGTTCACCTCGGCCGTGAGGGCCTGGAGTTCGGCGGTGAGAAGGTGGGCGGCTTGGAGGCGGCGATTGGATGCGGCCTGGGCCTCCAGGAGCTGGCGGCGGATGGGGAGGGCCTCCGAGGGCCGCTCCTTGCCTTCGCTGAGGCGCATGCTGACGGCGTTGAGGGACAGGTCGAAGCCCTTGAAGGGCATGGGGGCCGTGGCTGTCTGCAGTCGGATCAACGCAGACTGAAAGCGGGCGTCCAGCTCCAGCAGAGCCACCTCCAGCTCACGCTGGGTGGCCTGGAGGGTGGCTTCGGTCTCGCGTCGGAGGGCCTGGCCCTCACCGGGTCGGGCGAAACGGTAGGCCAGTCCGACCTTGCCGATGCGCTCCTCGCCCTCCCGGGCGTAGCTTCCCCGGAGGCTCCAGCGGCTGGTGGCCACGGCCTCTTGGTGCAGCAGTGCCCGCTGCTCAAGCTCCAGTCGGCTCTGGATGGCCCGTCGCAGGGCACTGGTCTCGAACTTGGCCGCAAGACCGGCGGCAGGAAGGGGTAGCGGATCGCCGGGGTCAGCCAGGGGGACGGGGCCGCCAGGGACATCCGCAACGGTGCGAAGGGTGGCCCAGGCATTCAGACGTTGTCGGCGGCTCTCGTCGAGATCGGCTTGGGCACGGAGGACCTCGCCTTCCACCAGGCTGACCTGGAACCCCGCATCCGCACCCGCCTGCAGGCGCGCCTGGGCGGCCTTGAGCCAGGTCTGGACGGTGGCGACATCTGTCTCGCGGAGCTGCAGCAGACGTTCACTCAGCCAGGCGTCCAGGTAGGCTCGGCGGAGTTGGAACTTAGCCTCGGTCCTGGCGGCCTCTCTTAGGGACGGAAAAGGACATGAAAAGTGACAAGAAGGCCCTCGGCTACATCAGGGTGAGCACCGACGGTCAGGTCCGAGACGGGGTCAGCCTGGACGCCCAGAAGGACAAGATCAGGCGCTGGGCCGATGATCACGGCTACGAGTTGGAAGGGATCGTCGAGGACGCCGGAATCTCGGGCAAGGCCATGAAGAACCGCCCAGGTCTGCAACAAGTCTTGGCCAGGGTCCGGCGTGGCGGTGTGGTCGTAGTTTACAGCCTGAGCCGCTTGGCCCGTTCCACCAAGGACACCATCCTGATCGCCGAGGACCTGGAGAGGCGTGGCGTGGACTTGGTCTCCCTGACCGAAGCCCTGGACACGACCTCGGCGGCGGGGCGGATGCTGTTCAGGCTCCTGGCCGTCCTCGGGGAGTTCGAGCGCGACCTGATCTCCGAGCGGACGAGTCTGGCGCTCCGCCATCTCCAGCGGCAGGGACGCTACATCGGGGGCCGGGTCCCCTTCGGATATAGCCGGGCGGGCCAGCTCGTCCGCAAGAACTCCAAGGAGCAGGCGGTTGTCTGCCTCGCCCGCGAACTCCGAGCATCCGGTCATAGCTACAGGCAGACGAGCCGGGCCCTGGCGGAACAGGGCCACTTGAACCGCAAGGGCAAGCCCTTCGGACCGTTCCAGGTCCAGCGGATGGTGAGCCGGGTGGATAGGACGGCCCAGGCGTCCAAGTGATTGACGGCCCTGCTGGTCTTGGGTGAACGTGCTGTCCTCATCCACCAGGAGGACGCCGATGAGCCCACGACACCGAACCTACTACTCCGCCCCCGCCCACGGCGGGGACCCTGCTGAAGTCTCACGCCGCAGGTTGGAGGAGGCGAGGGCCGCCATAGAGCGGAAGGTCGCCTGGATCGAGAAGGCCAACAGCTTGGCCGACCTCCACACCGAGCTGAGAACGATCCGGGAGCGGCTCACCTCCTTGGAGGCGATGGTCCTTGGGGTCTTCTCGTCTATGGAGGCGCGGCCATCATTGGTGCAGCCGGTGCCTACGGATGTGGAGCGCCACTGTATCGGGATCAAGGAGGCCGCGAAGTTCTTGGGGATGTCTCCGTCCACCCTGGCCCAGATGCGGATGCGCGACGAGGGCCCGCCTGCTATCAAGATGGGGATGCGAAGGGTTCTATACCGGGTGACCGACCTCGTGGCCTGGATAGATGCTCGGCTGGAGCCCGTCCCCCGCCACCGGTAGGTGAAACGGGAGGGGCGGAAGGGGCTCACCCCCCCTACCTACTGCCGGAAACCCAGCACCACCGGGGGTGGTGGGCCAAAAGGGGGCTTCCACTTCTTGTTACCGTCTGACCCCCCAGTAGCTACTTTCGATGGTCCTGATGGCCATTTTTTCTCTAAAGATTCGCCTGGGAGTCTATGCCCTCCAATACGAATGAAAGCCCCGTAGCTACTCGCTATCGGGGCCTTCAATCTGGGGCGACTGAGGGGACTCGAACCCCCGACACCTGGAATCACAAGAAAGGTATCGAAGCTAGTGGAGCTAGTCGTGGTGCGGGTTCGCGGAGGTGTCCCTGGGGTCACCCCACACATACACCACAAGGTTTTCGGCATCAGCCTTCTGGTTGTGTGGCGGAGTGACTTCGTCACCCCTCCCGTGTCAGCCTCAGAGCGTTGAACACCACCAGCAAAGAGGCCCCCATGTCGGCGGCGATGGCAGACCAGAGGGATGCGTGACCCACCAGAGTGAGGACGACGAACACGGCCTTCACCCCAAGGGCGAAGGTGATGTTCTGGTGGATGATCCGCAAGGTCCGCCGGGCGTGGGCGATGAGCCAGGGAAGCCGGGTGAGGTCATCGGACATGAGTGCGATGTCGGCGGTCTCGATGGCGGTATCGCTTCCGGCGGCCCCCATGGCGATGCCGATGGTGGCGCGGGCCATGGCGGGCGCGTCGTTGACTCCATCCCCGATCATGGCGACGGTGCCGTAGGTCTCGACCAGCCCTTCGACCACTTGGACCTTCTGCTCGGGCAAGAGTTCTGACTTCACTTCCGAGAGACCCACCTCGCGGGCCACTCGGTCAGCAGCAGCCCGGTGATCTCCGGTAAGCATGACTAGATGCTGGACTCCGGCCTCTTTCAAGCGACGGAGGACCTCGGCGCTCTCGGCGCGGACGCCGTCGGCCAGGGCTATCAGGCCCTGTGTTCCAGCCTCGTTACCCACCAGGATGACCGTGGCCCCGGTCTCGGACACTTGCCGGAGGGCATCCTGGAGGGCGGGACTACCGTGGCCCAGTTCCTCTGCCCAACGAGGTGAACCGGCCCAGATACGTTGCGCCCCCTCACGGCCCCGCGCCCCTTTTCCGGGCACGATCTCGAACTCGGTCACAGGGAGGGGTTGGAGCCCTTGATCCTTCGCGTGGGCGAGGATGGCTCGGGCGACAGGGTGGTCCGTCTGGGCCTCCAGGCTCACTGCCATCTGGAGCACCGCTGGTTCCGAGCCTCCATGAAGGGGAACCACGCGCTCCACCTGAAGGACGCCCCGGGTGAGGGTGCCGGTCTTGTCGAAGGCAATGGCCTTGAGGTGGGCGGGCGCTTCCAGGAAAGCGCCGCCCTTGATGAGCACCCCATGGCGAGCCGCCGATGCCAGCCCGGACACGATGCTCACGGGGGTGGAGATCACCAGGGCACAAGGGCAAGCGATCACCAACAGCACCAGGGCCCGGTAAAGCCATGCTGACCAAGTGCCGAGATTCAACAGCGGTGGGAGGACCAACACCAGGATCGCCAACCCCATGACCACCGGGGTGTAGACCCGGGCGAAGCCGTCTACCCACTGCTCCATAGGGGCACGGCGGTGCTGTGCTTCACCAACCATTCGGATGATGCGAGCCAGCACGGAGTCAGAGGCAGGATGGGTGGACTCCCCTACCAGCGTGGTGTTGCCGTTGATGCTACCCGCGAAAAGCGATGAACCTGGGGCTTTGGGGCTGGGCAGGCTCTCGCCCGTGATGGACGCTTCGTTGACCTCGCCTTCCCCTTCGACCACATGACCATCAAGCGGGATCCGCTCTCCGGGGCGGATCTGGAACCGTGAGCCAACCTTGACCTGATCGGGTGGAACGTCCTTAAGTTCGCCGCATCCGCACTCAGAAAGCAGGTGGACGGTCTCGGAGGTCAACTTGAGCAGGGACTGGACGGCCCGGCGAGCGCGGCCCAAGCTCCAGGCTTCCAGGGCCAGGGAGACCGCGAACAGGAAAGCGACCGACGCAGCCTCCAGCCACTCCCCGATGCCGATGGCGCCAAGCACCGCCACGGTCATGAGCAAGTTCATGTCCGGCCTCAGGCGGCGGGCAGACAACCACGCCTTGGGTAGGATGAACCAGGTGGCCACCAGAGTCGCGATGGCATAGAGGATCCGAGAGGCCAGTGGCACGTGGTGGGCCCCTTCAGCCTCCCGCCACCCAAGTGCGGTCAGCCAGCCTCCTCCTGCCGCCGCGTGAACAACCAGGGCCGCCATGATCAGAAGGGCACTGAGAATGGTCGCGGCGGTGCGGGCCCGCAGGGCAAGCGGGCGCCCCTGGCCATCCCCAGGCTGCTGTTCAGTCCATTCCTCAGCCTGCATACCGGTGGCACGGACGGCCTGGAGGACCGCCTCGGAGGAGGCCGAGGCCCCCTCCGAGAGGATCATCTTCCCGTTCAGCAGGTCGAAGGCGAGGTTTGCCTCACCCCCTACCAGCGGGCCCACCTCACGCTTGAGAACAGCAATCTCCTCGGCGCAGTCCATGCCGTGGATCTTGAAGGATCGCTTAGGCGTGCTCATGATCCGTCTCCTTCGGTTTCCCCACCCAGGCATAGAAGCTCGGGAGGGCCAACAAGGTGAACAGGGTGCTGGTGATGAGGCCGCCCACCATGACGATCGCCAGGGGGCGCTCCAGTTCGCTCCCGCCGATGCCTAGCAGCATGGGCATGAGGCCAAGGATGGCGCTCCCGGCGGTCATGAGCTTGGGGCGCACGCGGCCCAGGCTCGCTTCCTTGAGGGCCTCGTGGAACGGCATCCCGGCGGCGACCAGATGCTTGGCCTGGGAAATGAGCACCAGGCTGTTCTGCACGGCGACGCCGAAGAGGCCGATCATCCCCACGATGGAGCTGATGTTCCAGGTCTCCCCCGCGAGCCAGAGGGCGAAGAGCCCCCCGGCGAAGGCGTCCGGCAGGGTCAGCACGACCACCATGACCTCTCGCCAGCGCCCCAGGGCTAGGTAGAGCAGGCCGACCACCAGCGCCAGGGCGGCCCCGATGGCTACTACCAGCCGCTTTTGGGTTTCCCGGGCCTCCTCAATCTTCCCACCCAGCTTCACGACGGTGCCCTTGGGCAGGGTCAAGCCCTTCAGGGCCTTCTCCAGACGATCCGCCGTGCCACCGAGGTCGCCCGTGGTGCGGACGTTCAGGGCCAGGCGCCGCTGGGCCGACTCACGCCGGATCAGGCTAGGGGTGCTGGCCTCCTCGAAGCGGGCGACCTGACCCAGTTCCACCACGCGGCCATCGTCGAGCACAAGTGGTAGACGCTTGAGGGTCTCGGGGCTGGTGCGGCCATCATCCGGGAAGCGGACCACCCGTTCGATGCGCTGAGGGCCGTCGAACCGGGGCGAGGTCTCGGTGCCTTGGAGGGCCGTCTTCAAGGTCCTCACGATCAGCGGTCGTGGGACATCGAGGCGCCGCAGGGCGTCTTCGTCCGGAACCACAGTCCACTTCGGCAGAGCCCCCGCCCCTTCGGGGGTAATGGACGCGACACCCGGCACCTTCGCCAGTGATTCCTGAATCTCGGGGAGCTTGGCTTGCAGGGCGGCCAGATCTGGGTGGAAGAGCTTCACCTGGATGTCTGCCGGAGTGCCCCCGATGCCTTCGGCGATGCGCATCTGCATGGGCGTGGTCAGTTCGACTGGATAGGGCAGTTCCTCGGAGATCTCAGCGACCTCCTTTTGCACTTCGGGGGTCCGCTTGGTGCCATCCAGCACCACCAGCACGTCAGAGATCGTGTGGGGCATGGGGTCCTCGGTCAACTCGGAGCGCCCGGTCCGGCGGTAGACGGACGAGACGCCGGGGAGCTTCACGAGCTTCTGTTCGAGCTGGAAGTTGGCCTCATCCACTGCGGCAAGGCTGGTTTCCGCAGGCAGGATGCTGTTGAGGAGGAGGGCGCCTTCATCCAGGTTGGGCAGGAAGTTGCTTCCCAGGTGCAGGGCCAGCCAGAGGCTGGGGATGGTCAGGCCCAGGGCCAGCACCCGCACAATGGCGCCATGGCCCATGGCCCAGTCGAGGGCAGGGCGGTAGACGCGCTTCAGGGCCACCACCAGACGGGGCTCTTCAAGCTGCGCACCGGGTGGCAGGAACCGCTCCACGAGGGCGGGCACCAGGGTGAAGCTCAAGACCAGACTGAGGGTCATGGCCGTGGCGATGGCGACGGCCAGCGGCGCATAGAGCCTGCCCGCCAAGCCCCCGATGGCCAACAGGGGAATGAAGACCGCCAGGATGACCAGCACCGCCGTGAGGACAGGAACCCCTACTTCAGCGGCAGCCCGGGTGAGGGCAACGCGCCGGGGCTCGATGTGATCCCGGTGCTCATGCAGTCGGTGGGCGAGGTTCTCCACCATGATCACGGCGGCGTCCACCAGGAGACCCACGGCGATGGCGAGGCCGCCCAGGGTCATGGCATTGAGGCCCATACCGGCGGCGTTCAGGGGGATGGCCGCCCCGAGGGTGGCCAAGGGCAGCACGGCGATGACGATCAGGGCCGCTCGGAGGTTCCCCAGCAGGAGCACGAGCACCCCGGCCACGAAGAGCCCGCCCAGCAGGAGGGCCAAGGTAACGCCGTTGAGGGCGTGGGTGACGAGTCCTCCCTGGTCATACATGAGGGTCAGTTCCATGCCCTCCGGGAGACTCTGGCGGAGTTCGTCCAGGGCCTTTCGGGTCTCCTGGGACACGGTCAGAGTCTCCGCCGTGGGCTGTCGGACCACCCGAAGGCTCACGTCTTCGTGGCCCTGGTGCCGGGCGAGCCCGCGCCGGAACCCAGCACCTTCCCGAACTTCAGCGACATCGCCCAGGAGGACCGTTCCCCGGGGGGTCTTCAGTCGGAGCTTCTTCACGGCCTCGGGCGAGGCCGCGAGGCTGCCAACGGTGATGAACCAGCCCTTGTCCTGGATCTCCATCACCCCGGCGGCGCTGTCCTGATGGGAGCCGTCCATGGCGTCGATGATCTGGGTGAGACTCACGCCCTGGAGCCTCATGCGCTCGGGCTGGACGATGACCTGAAGCTGGCGCTCCTCCCCCCCAAGGCGTTCCACGCGGGCGACGCCGGGGACGGCCTGTAGCCGGGGGATGAGGACCTTCTCCGTGTGGTCCCGCAACTTCATGGGATCTGTGGCGGGGCCTTCCAGCACGATCTCCATGATCTCCTGGAGGCGCCCGGCGGCGCTGGAAACGAGCGGGGCCCGGGTCCCCTCGGGGAAGTTGCCGATGATGCCTGCCAGGCGTTCGGCCACGAGCTGCCGGGCCCGCCAAGGATCTGTGTCGCCCTCGAAGGACACCACGACCTGGACCACTTCGGCCTGCACGGTGCTCACCACGCGCTTGACGCCGGGAAGGCCACCGATGGCCTGTTCCACCGGTTGGGCCACGGTCAGTTCCAGCTCCGTGGCGGCCCGTCCCGGGCTCTGGATGAGGAGGTTGAGGCTGGGGAGAGTGAGGTCCGGGAAGAGGTCGCGCTTCAGGGTGGCGAAGCTGGCGAGCCCTGCGACGCCCCAGACCATGGCCAGGGCGAAGACCCACCCCTTGCGGGGGAGCATCCAGTCAAACCAGCGGCGGATCAGGGTCCGGTGCTGGGGCGTGTAGACCTTGTAGGGGTCGTCGGGCATAGCCGGATCGAGGGGAATGTCCGGATCCTGCGGAAGATTCGGCTCAGTGGTCATGGTCTTCCCCTCCGCTCTTGCGCTTGATCTGGAGGGACTTCAGCAGGTAGGCGCCCTCGCCGACCACGGTCTCGCCGGGCTTCACCCCGTCGAGCACCATCACGTCGGTGCCGAACTCGGGGCCCCGGTGCACGGGGCGGAACATGGCCTCGTCACCCTCCTTCACGAAGACACCCCAGGTGCCTTCCACCTGTTGCAGGGCGCTCTGAGGGAGGACCACGGTTTTTGCCAGAGGCACATGGACCTCCAGCGGCGTGCCGGGGAGCGGGAGTGGGCCGCCCAGCAGGCGCAGGCGGTAGCTGAGGCGTCGGGTGTCTGTGGTGAGGGTCATGGGGGTGCCCTCCAGTCGCGCCTTCCAACGTTGGCCGTCGCCCTTGCGGACTTCGGTCATGGCGCCGGTCTGCCAGTTCTGGGGTGCGGGGAGTGGCAGCTCCAGGCGGGCGATGGCGGCGGAAGCGGCCTGGAAGCTGCCCAGTTCCTGTCCGGCTTCGACGCCCTGGCCGGGCTGGATCTTGTAGGCGGTGACGGTGCCCGCCTTCGGGGCCTTCACTGTCAGGACGGCGCCCGTGGTCTCGGGGTTCTGTCCTCGTGCCTCCAGGGCTAGGCGGGCCGCTTCCTCGTCAGCGCGGGCTGTGGCGGCTTCACTCCTGGCGACCTCCAGTTCGCGCCGGGATCCGGCCTGGGCATCGAAGAGGCGCTGCTCGCGGGCCAGTTCGCCCTCGGCGCGGTCGCGCTTGGCACGGGTGGACAGCCAGTCAGCTTTCAGTCGGGCCAGCTCTGGACTCTGAATGGTGAACAACCCGGCTCCGGCGGCGACGTGCTGGCCGGGCGGGACCTGGATCGCCGAGACGATACCCTTCACCGGGCTGCTGAGGATGGCCTGGGCGGACTCGTCCCCGATGGCCTCGGCGGGATACCACGCCCCCTCGGCCTTGGGCTCGGGGACCACGAGGAAGCGGAGGCCCCGGATGTCCTTCAGTGGGAGGTGCATGGCCTCGTCACCATGGGCGGCCTCATCCTTGTGGCCCTCCTTGGTTTCAGCGGGCGCGGCGGCCTTGCGGTCGCAGGCCACGGTGGCCACCAGGGCGAGGGTCAGCAGGGAAAGACGTAGGACTTGGTTCATGGGTTCACCCCGTTGGTGAGGGCCTGGACTTCGGCGGACAGAAGGTGGGCGGCATGGAGGCGGCGGTAGGAAGCAGCCTTCGCCTCCAGGAGCTGGCGGCGGATGGGCAGGGCCTCGGAGGGCCGTTCCTTGCCCTCGCTGAGGCGCAAGCTGATGGCCTTGAGGGACTGCTCGAAGCCCATGAAGGGCAAGGGCGGCGTGGCGGTCTGAAGCCGGGCCAAGGCGGATTGGAAGCGGGCATCCAGCTCCAGCAGTGCCGTCTCCAGCTCACGCTTGGTGGCCTGGAAGACGGCCTCCGTCTCCCGCCGGACGGCCTGACCTTCCCCCGGACGGGAGAAGCGATAGGCGAAGCCCACTTTGCCGATGCGGTCTTCCCCCTCCTTGCCGTAGCTGCCCCGGAGGCTCCATCGGCTGGTGGCGATGGCCTCCTGGTGCCGGAGGGTCTGCTCCTCCAGGTCCAGGCGATCCTGGATGGCTCGGCGCAGGGCGCTGGCCTCGAACTTGGCCTGGAGGCCATCGACGGGTAGCAGGGAAGGATCCCCAGGGGCGGCCAGCATGGTGGGCGCCGAGGGCACCTCGGCCAGGGACCGCAGCACGGCCCAGGCGTTCAGCCGCTGGCGGCGGGCCTCGTCCAGATCCGCCTGGGCGCGGAGCACCTCGCCTTCGACCAGGGTTACCTGGAACGCGGGGTCGGCCCCGGTCTCCAGCCGCACCTGGGCGGCTTTGAACCACGCCTGCACCGTCGCGAGGTCCATCTCGCGGAGGCGCAGCACCTCCTCGGCCAGCCAGGCGTCCAGGTAGGCTTGGCGAAGACGGAACCGGGCCTCGATCTTGGCGGCGCCACGAAGGGCGGGGTCAGCCTGACCGAGGGAAGCCTCCAGGCGGCTCCGGGTGCCCTGCGACAAGAACAACGGCAAGTCCAGATCCACGGTCTGGTCCGTTGTCGTCGGAGCGATGGGGTTCGTGCGGGGCCCGGCGGAGAGGCCAAGGGCGGGTCCCTCGCGCAGGAAGCCGCGCGTGCTGGCCAGGGATCGGTGGCGTTCAGCGAGGAGGGCCTCGGTCCGGAACTGCTCGGGGCTGGTCCGGGCCCGTTGGACTATGTCGTCGTAGGAGAGGGGCGGCGCCTGCGCGAAGAGCAGGCAGGGCATCGCCCCGAGAAGGATAGATCGCATGGGAGCCTCAGGGGGTTCGATTGGATGGCACGGCAGGGCGAGGCCCAGCCGTGGCTTCGGAGCTGGGATCTCTCAGACCCGGGGGGGATCCTTCTCAGGTTCGGCTACCAGGCTGACGAGGTTTTCGTCTCGCTCAGCCTCATAGCGGGGGTGTGGCAGCGGGTCGGGTGCTGGGGGAACGGGTGAGTCTGGGACGGGGACGGTGGCACAGCCATCGGCACAGAGGATGTGGCAGATGGGGGCGCAGTCATCTTGTGCACCTTCAGAGCACTGATCCAGACCCGTCGCGCCCAGGTAGAGAGAAGCCAAGAAGAGGAGGAGGATTGCGGCCCAGCGCCTCATGACGCGCTCACGTGGGCATGGGTGTGGGTCTCCTCGTTGAGACAGAGCCCGTGATACATGAGCTTGGTCACGCAGGGATCCACGATGCTGTAGTGGATGTGGACCCCGTGGCGGCGCGTGCTGAGGATGCCCAGATCCACCAGACGGCGGAGCTGGTTGGAAACCGCCTGGGGCTTCATGCCCACGGCATCGGCGAGGTCAGACATGCACGGGTCGCCCAGACGGACCAGGGCGTGAAGCAGACGGAGCCGTGTGTCGGAGGCGAGCACGTCGAAGATTCGGGCCAGCTCAGCAGACTCACCGAGGCCCAGCAAAGGCCGCTCCGAGAGGGGCGCCTTGGGGGGGCAGGCGGGGATCTTCAGGGTCAGCTTGGCCATCGGAGGTATTATACACGAAGTCGTGTAATGGTAGATTTCTCCACCATCGACTATGACAGTTCCGTCCCCTCGGAGAGCACCTGCAAGACCTGCTCGTAGGCGAACAGTCGGTTCCGCTGCCCGCCGGTGATCTCCCGGACGATGCCCAGCTCGGTCAGGGCCTTCAGGGCCTTGTTGACCGTGGCAGGGGAGAGGTTCTCCGCATCGCCGATGGCGGAGGCGGAAGCGATGGGGCGCCCTTGGAGGTAGTGGTGGACCTGGAGGACCGAGCCCGCGACCTTGCCGTTCGCCTGGATGCGCTTCCGGTCGTCGGCGAAGAGCTGGAGGAGCCGCTGGGCCGTGGAGACCGCGCTGTCGGAGGTCTCGGTGACGCCCTGGAAGAAGAAGTCGAGCCACGCCTCCCAGTCGCCGTCGATGCGGACCTTTTGCAGCAGCTCGTAGTAGGTCTCTCGGTGCTGCTTCAGGAAGAGGCTGAGATAGAGGAGGGGTTCGCGGAGCACGCCTTCCACACTGAGGAGTAGGGTGATGAGCAGGCGCCCCACGCGCCCGTTGCCGTCCAGGAAGGGGTGCAGGGTCTCGAACTGGACGTGGGCCAGGGCCGCCCGGGTGAGGGGATCGGCGATGGTGGCGTCGCCGTGCAGGAACGTCTCCCAGACTCCCAGGCACTCCGGCAGCTCCTCGTGGGGCGGCGGGACGAACTTGGCGTTGCCGGGGCGGCTGCCGCCGATCCAGTTCTGGCTTGTCCTGAACTCCCCGGGCTGCTTCCCGCTGCCCCGGCCCGAGGTGAGCAGCACCTCGTGGATCTCACGGATGAGGCGCAGGCAGAGGGGGAAGCCCCCCTTGAGTCGCTTCAGCCCGTGGTTCAGCGCGGCGACGTAGTTGGACACCTCCACCACATCGTCGAGGGGGACCCCGGGGGCGTGCTGGTTCTCGTAGGCCAGCAGGTCAGAGAGGGAGGACTGCGTCCCCTCGATCTGGCTGGAGAGCACGGCCTCCTTGCGGACGTAGCTGTAGAGGAACAGGGCTGGGTCCGGCAGCAGGGCCGTGACGCCGTCCAGGCGACCCAGGGCCAGGGCGGCCCGCTGCTGGGCGGCCAGCAACCCGGGGGTCCACTGGATGGGTGGATCAGGTGGCAGGGGGTGTGGGACGAAGGCCCGGACGGGTTCACCCTGGGTCGTCTGCACGACGTAGCGGCCTGTGATGTCCCGCTTCATGGCGCCCCCGGAAAGTAAAACAAGGATGATCCTTGTTTTAGAAAAGTGCAAATAACTAAAACAAGACTTCACCCTGTTTCACATCCTGAAGAAGGACAAGGGTGCCCCCATGACCCCGATCCTCACGCTTATCTACGTCAGGTTGTAGATACTTCCGAGATATTTCGATGGTATGACCTCAATCCCCACCAGGGCTTCGCCACCTGGATCCACTTAGGTGTGCATTCCAGGTATCGAATCGCCCTACTAGGTAGAGGAGGGGGTCGTCCCCGCCATCACCGAGGGGTTCATGGCGCAGTCCGGCTACAAGAACGGCCTGAAGAAGACCCCCAAGGGCTTCTGGTCCTACAACATCCGGGTGGGCCGGAAGACCAAGACGGGGACCTTCGCGACCACCCGGCTGGAGACGGCCCGTAAGCTGCTGGACCAGCTCCGTGATGACCTGCTCCGGCAGCAGGAGGGCCTGGAGATCAAGCTCACCGTGGGCGAGGCCATGGACTACTGGCTGGAGAGCCGCTATTCCAACGCCAAGCACCTGAACCGCGCCATCTACGCCTTCGATCGTGCCCGCCCGGTGCTGGGACAGGTGCAGGTCCGCCGCCTTACCCAGGCGGAGATCATCGCCTTCAAGCGCACTCTCCTCGAACCAGACGACCCAGACAGGCGTCCGCTCGCGCCGACGACCGTGAACATCGTGCTGCGCTACTTGGCGGTGGCTATCAACTGGGCCGTGAAGAACAAGAAGATCGCCGAGAACCCCTTGAAGCAGATGCCCTACGAGCCCGTGCCGGAGGACAACCGGCCCTTCCTTGTCCGGGACGATGTGATCCCGTTCTTGATGAAGGTGGACGCCCTGGGCAACGCGCACCACCAGGTGGCTATCCGCGCCATGCTCCTCATGGGCCTGCGCGAGTCCGAGGCCCTGCGGCTCCGCTGGGACGGCTTCACGGGAGACTGGGCGTTCTACGCCCCGGCCCGTGCCAAGAACGGGAAGGCCCAGCCCATCCCAGTCCAAGCCGAGGTGCTCCGGGCGGTCCGAGCGATGCCCCAAGAGTCGGAGTGGGTGCTGCCCGGGAGGGCCGGGTCCCTGCACCTGAAGGGCTACACGCGCAAGGTCGTGGAGGAGGCCGGGGTCGAGATCGGCAAGCCCGGGCTGACGCCCCATCGCCTTCGCGCGTCCTGCGCGACCATCCACGCGGCCATGGGGGTCAACGCCTTCCAGATCCGCGACCTGCTCCGCCATGAGCGGATCGCCACCAGTCAGAAGTATGTGAACAAGGTCCCGTGCAACCTCCAGGTCGTGGTCAGGACCACGTTCGACGGGATCACCGAGATGTTCACCGAGGTCGTCCCGATCATCCCGAAGCCGACCACCGTGGACGTGAACCAGATCGACCCGACCAACGACGGGACCGGAGAACCTACCCGATGACCACCCCCAGCACGAAGGCCACCACCACGGTGGTGCCCGCCGAGGCCGACACCACCACCATGACGTTCAAGCGCCTGCTTGGCACCGACGAGCTGGTGCTCCGGCTTCGGGAGCTGATGCCCGGCGGGATCTCGAAGCGGACGGTCTACGCGTGGCTCGATATGGGCTGCCCTCACGTCCCGGTGCCCGGGGCCCGCAAGAAGCTGGGCTTCGTCCTCGACGAGGTCGTCGCCTGGGTCATGTCCCACAAAGTTGAGCGGAACATCTACGCCAGCCCCCGGCGGGTGGCGTGATGGACAAGCCGATGATACCCCCCGACGGGATCAAGCTCGTTGAGGTCCCCCCAGAGTCCGCTCCCAAGTCTCGCCTGAGCCCCGAACTTGTCATCCCGGACAAGGTCGTCCACGTGCCCGCCGCCATGGTGCCGATAACAGGAGTTATCAGCACCACACCCTCTACTCCGGCAGAGGTAGGTGCAGGGATGTGGGTGTCCGTTGAGCGGGCCATCGACGCCTTCCTCGCGGGCGGGGTGGACAGCCTTCACACCCGGCGAGCCTATGGCCGTCACCTCAGAGATGCGTTTGCCCTACTGGAGATCGACGACATCCGGGATCTGACCGGCGAGCACTTGGCCGCCTATCGAGCCCACCTCCTTGAGGACGGACGGGGGCCCAGCACCAAGACCCAGGCCCTGGCCGCGATGCGGAAGTTCCTGCGGTGGGCCTCGGCTACAAGGACCACCCGAAGATTTGACCGAGAGGTCCTCCAGGCAACGCTGAAGTCGCCCCGAGCCCAGGTGATCAACCCCTACACGGTGTTGACGGAGCCGGAGGTGGGGAGGCTCATCAAGGCTACGAACACCCTGCGGGACCGGGCCATCGTCATGACCCTGCTCGGCGCCGGGCCCCGGGTGAACGAACTGGTCCATCTGGATGTTGGCGACCTCCGGCACGACGCCGATGGTGGCGACATCCTCCACATCCGCGAAGGCAAGGGCAGCCGGGATCGCTTGGTGCCTGTTCGTGAAGATGTGTCCCTTGCCCTCCACCAATACCTGTTGGGCTCGGGCCGGACCACCGCCTCGCTTGGCCCACTGTTCCTGGCCCATGACCGTGCACACGGCGGTCGAGAACATCGCCGGGTAGGCGTGCGGTCGATCCGGAAGCTCATCAAAGTCCTACGTCTTCGGGCTGGGATCGCCAAGCGGGTCACACCGCACAGTCTTCGCCACAGTTTCGCCATTCGGGCCCTCCGCTACAGCGGGAACCTCGTCGCAGTCTCGAAGATGCTGGGGCATAGGAGCATCGCGACCACACAGACCTACCTGAACCATCTAGGGCTGGGAGAACTGCGCCGTGCCATCCCGCCCCTTCCAGTGGAGGGTCTGCTTGGCAATCCGGAGCAGAACTAATACCCGAGTTTGCGACGGCGCCGGTGTCGGTGTCGGTGAACGAGAAGTCCAACTTCCCGGACCAAGGGTGACCCCTGCGGTCCCCGGAGACCCCCCATGACCCCGAACGATCTCATCACAGCCAAGGAGACCGCCCAGCGACTCCATATCGCCGTCGGCACCCTCAAGCGTTGGCGTCGAGGCCACGCTGGTCCTCCCTGGTGCCGGGTTGGGAGCCGGGCGGTCCGTTACCCGGTGGCCCTCCTGGAAGCGTGGGTCAACAGCAAGAACGCGGGGACCGGGTTGGACACGGGGACCAGCTCCGAGGGTCGCCGCCGGACCGACGACCTCACGGGTATCATCCCTACATCCACAGCTGTCCAGGGCCCCCAACCCCAGAGCTGGAACTTCATCACCAACATCCGCCCCCAGGGCGGGTAGGAGTCCTCATGTTCGTCCAACCCTCTAACCGTGGCCCTCCTGGTGGCCAACCCCGTTCGCGGCTTCGCCGCGCCCGGGGGTCGGGCCCAGACCCGACCAACCCCCGGATCGACCCTCATTTTCAAATCTTTCCCCGAGGCCAACGGCATGACAAAGCTAGCCATGAACACCATGTCTGTCACTCGGCGGGGCCGGGGTCGATCCCGCGCAAGTTTCGAGAACACATCCATCGAGAACATCATCACCATGGAAGACCTCCAGCAAGCGGCTCACAGGATCAACCGGGATGCGAAGCCCGGGATCGACGGTGTCACCGCTGAGGACTACCTGAAGAACGCCAACCACAACCTCCGGCGGGTCTTCAGGGGCATCCACAGCGGCCACTGGAGACCCAGGCCCGTGCGCAAGGCCCCGATCCCCAAGGGCCCCAGGGAGAAACGCATCCTGGGCATCCCCTGTATGGAAGACAAGATCGTGCAGTGGGCCATGGTCTTCCACCTGGAGCCTCGGATGGAGGCCGTCTTCCTCCCCTGCTCCTTCGGGTTCAGACCCCGCGTCGGGACCATCGACGCCTGCAAGAAGATCCGGGATAACCTCGCCACTTGGCGGGGAGCCTGGATCATCGACGCCGACATCCGGAAGTTCTTCGACTCCATCCCGCACGAGGTGCTCATGCGTATCTTGAAGCGGATGGGCATACCGAAGTTCTACCGGCGCCTGATCTTCCAGTTCCTCAAAGCTGGGACCCAGGACGGGCGGAAGTGGGAGGCGACAACCCAGGGGACTCCCCAGGGCGGTGTGATCTCCCCGTTACTGGCCAACGTCGTCCTCCACTTCGCACTGGATACGTGGTTCTACGAGACGGTCACCCCCTGCCTCACGGGGCGGGCCGATCTCATCCGATACGCGGACGACTTCGTGATGATGTTCGAGGACGAGGCGGAAGCCCGGGTCTGTCTCCTGGCGGTCTCTACACGCCTGAAGGAGTTCGGCCTGGACATCCACCCCGAGAAGACCAGGATCATCAACTGCCATGGAACCCCCACGGACACGTTCTCCCCGGACATGACCCTGATGGATCCCACGGCGCTGAACTTCCTGGGCTTCACGCTCTCCATGGCGCCGGGCCAGGACTCGTCCTTGGTCCGGACCACCACCTCGCCGATCAGCATCCTCAGATCGGTGGGGAAGTGGCGCCGCGAAACGGAGAGGTGGCAGTTCCTCTGGGACCAGTGGCAAGCCCACCCTGAACGACGTGGGGAGCTTGAAGAACCCCTCGACGCAGAAGCACTCCTGGGCAAGATCAGGAAAAGCGTAGGCGGCTTCCTCGCCTATCAGAGCCACCTCAGTGATCTTGATGGATACCTCCGTTACCTAGAGGCAGTCAGGCCCGTTCTCGAAGCCCTGATGCACAGGGCACAGGCCACCAACGCCCACATGAGACGCCTGAAGTTGATGCTCTCCCCGGGGAACATCCAGGCCCTCATCGACGAAGCACGTCTACGTGGGCGTTACTTTAAGTCTCAATCCGGCGACTGGCGAACTTACCTGCATGGCTACCAGGTTGTTTGCCCGGGCAAGGGAGAGGCCGCTTGATCAGCGGCTTCGATCAGGCGCCTAACGGGGGACATCCCCGACGGCGACCCAGGCTGGCGCCAGCCGTGCCCGCGCTTTCGCGCATATGTATTCATTTCATCACCCACCACACTCCATAGGCCCTATCGGGCGGGAAGGCGGCACGGCGCTTTACATCCGTGCAGACCCCTGGACGGGCCAGGGGACGGCGGGCACCTCCGGGGGTGCCCGTCGTTATGTTGGGCGCCTACCCGTCCGGCAAGTTCGAGATATATCCCACGATCACCAAGCCCTACTAGTAGTGGGGGTGTCTTGAGGGAAGGCTACTGGGTCGTCGCCGCAACAGGTGCCTATCATCTCGTGGATGACCACGCCATGTGGATCCAGCGACCCGAGAACGCCCGGGCGCTCGGGCTCCCGGAGGAAGTCGTTGAGGCTATCCAGGCGGTGCGTTGGGACTTCAACGGCCCTGGACGCCGCCAGATCCTCACGTTGGCCATGGACAACGGTTTGATTCGCTCCCGTGGCCATGGCCCAGCCGAAGTGACATTCGAGTTCCGGATGGACACCGAGGCGGCGATCCGCGCCGTCGTCCCGTTCATGCAGGCAACCTTGGGGCCCGCCTCGGTGCCGAAGTTCAACTGCTTGCGAACGGGGGAGTCCATCAGCTTCGTCTATGGCGAGGCCCAGAAGATCATCGAGGCCGGGACCATCTCGTTCCTCTTGCCGGTCTGGCGGCGCCCGACCCAGGCCCTGCCGGTGCAGCGTCCCTATCTGCTCCTGAACGGTTTCGACCAGATGCCTGGGTGGACGTGCTGGGAGCTACCAGAGGGGTTGACCTCCCATGAACTGGTCACCCTGCTCCGCCAGCATGCGCCGCTGGGCAGCGGCTGGTTAGCCTTGTCGGACGGGAGAGCCTGGAGGTTGGCTCCCAGCACTCCGCCGCTGACACCGTTGCTGGACATCAACCCCGAGCTGGCGGACCGGGCCTGCCCCGACTGCGGTTGGCCATCGGGCGGCAAGGGGGCTTCCTGCCAGTGCCGGAACCTGACCGTCTGCCGGGTCTGCTCCTTGCCGTTCTTCTGGCCCATCCCTGGTCGGGACTACACGAACCTCCAGGGCGCCTCCTGCTACGTCACGGTCCTGGCCTCTGCTGGGCACCGCTGTGTCCACTGGCCGAGTGTCCGTGTGCTGCCCTTCGACGATTTGATCCGGCGCGGGCGTTGACGGCCATCGGCGTCGGGATCGTCGTCCTCTGGGCCCTTGCCTGCCTGGGCCTCCGGCTCCGTCTCCATGGTCGCCTGATAGTGACAGGGACCCCACTTGGGACTGCGGACTGGGTGCTGCGGGCCCTGGGGGCCCGGTGGCTGCCCAGGGTCAGCCTGGGCCTGCTGATCGTCCAGGGCGTCCGGGACCCAGGCGTAGTCGTTCACGTTCTCCGGGGCTTCGGTGGGCGCGATGTCCTTGCCCTTGTGGTCGCGGGGGCCTTCCGGTTGTGCTCGGCAGCGACCCTCTGGGCTGAGTTCCGGGCTGTGGAGGATCACCGGCTTCACCGCCTTGATCTTCGAGCCTCTCTGGTGTGGGAAGTGGCCTTCTGGGCGCACGTCGGCCTGAACACACTGCCACCCCTGCTTTGGAGCTAACCATGAAGATGAAAATGATCGAGCGCGGCGGGCAGGACCCCGAGACATGTCTGCCAGCAAACCCGCATCCTTCGACCACCCAGATCCGGGAGACCATCCTCCTCGACATGCGCGTCCAGGACCTCCGAGTGCCCCTGGTCCAAGCGGGCTTCGAGGTCAGGCTGATCCCCACTGACCAGCGCGGCACTGTGCCGCTCCGCCGCCCCGGCATGACCCCACGCCCACCGATCTTGATCACCGGAAAGGTCCGCGACTGGTTGCAGAAGGACACGAACCCGATGACCTTGGGGGTCAGCTTGATCAACGTCGCGGGCATCGTTGGCCACCCTGACGGATGCGCTGCGGTGCTGCTCAGGGCTCTTGCCGACCCCAACGTGCCCGCCTACGACCTCTTCTGGATGGACTTCAGTCCGGATGGTCGGCGCCACTTGATGTTGTTCGTGCGGGAGTAGACCCTGATCCGCGTGACCGTGGACTACGGCTTCGACCTGCACACGATCAGCATCTCTGAGGCAGTCTTCGCCCAGGTCCGGACGAGTGTGCCGGTGACCCTCCAGGGGCAGGGCTTCCCCGTCGAATGGGTCATGGAGCAGGACGAGTGGTCCTTCAACTGCGGTGCCCCTGGGGCCCTTCACGTGTTCACTGACACGGGCCGCGACGTGTTCGAGGGGAGCCTCGGGGACGCCGAGGTGGCCGTCCAGGAGGTCTGAGTAGGGTGCCAGCGGCCTTGTCCGCCCACGCCTGTGCCGACCACTGCTGCACCACCCCGGGTGGTGTGCATCCCGGAACCGCCCCACAAATACACCACAACGGGCGGGCCTCTGGGGCCAAACAGGGGACTTACGAGCACCCAATAGCACCCAAATGCACTCGGCCTGACCCTGGGGTCCAAACAGAGGAAAGCCCTGAAGCTAGTGGCTATCAGGGCTTTCGTCTTTTCGATCTGGGGCGGCTGAGGGGACTCGAACCCCCGACACCTGGAATCACAATCCAGTACTCTAACCAACTGAGCTACAGCCGCCGTTGGACCATCCAGATTATCCTGGGCGGCTCGGGAAGACTAGCGGGAACCTTCGGGGGACTGCGGTCATCGAAGACATGCCGGGGGACCCGGCGGAGTGAGGAGATCCATGAAGCGTCAGGTGAAGCAGATTCTCGGGTTGTCGGCCTTCGCGGCCGGGTGCATGGCCCTGGGGATGGGACTCGGCCACGGGTGGATGGTGCAGGCCCAGGAGGAGAAACCGGTGGTGGTGGAGGCCAAGGGCCTGGACCGTCTGCCTCCCATCGCGGATGTGGCCGAGAAGCTGAACCCCACGGTCGTGGCCATCACCAACACGAGCTTCGTGAAGGGTCGCCGGGGCTTCGACCATCCCCAGGTGGGCGGTCAGGACTTCTTCGACTTCTTCTTCGGGCCTGGCGGCCCCCAGCAGCGGCGCACCCCCCGGGGCGGCGAGGACGAGCAGCGGGCCGTGTCCGGCGGCTCCGGCGTGATCATCTCCCCTGCCGGCGAGATCCTCACCAACTACCACGTCATCGCCAGCATGGGCGGCGGCGACAATGCCCTGGAAGTCAAAACGAACGATGGCAAGAGCTACAAGGCAACCGTGTTGGGCAAGGACAAGGAGCTGGACATTGCGTTGATCAAGATCGACGCCTCGCACCTGCCCTTCGCCAAGCTCGGCGAGTCGGATTCCCTGCGCATCGGCGAGTGGGTGGTGGCCATCGGCAACCCCTTCGGCCTAGAGCACACCGTCACCCAGGGCATCATCAGCGCCAAGGGCCGCAAGCTCGACACCGGCGTCAGCTCCTTCCTGCAGACCGACGCCGCCATCAACCGCGGCAACTCCGGCGGCCCCCTGCTGAACCTGCGGGGCGAGGTGGTGGGCATCAACACCGCCATCAACCCCGCCGGCCAGAACATCGGCTTCGCCGTGCCCATCAGCCAGGTGAGCCGCATCCTCAAGGACCTGCGCAGCGGCAAGCCCGTCAGCCGGGGCTATCTGGGCATCGGCCCCGCCGAGCTGGACCAGGCCTACCAGGACGCCCTGGGCGTCAAGGAGGGCGTGGTGGTCAGCACCGTGGAGAAGGACCAGGCCGCAGACAAGGCCAAAGTGCAGCGCCTGGACGTGATCACCGCCGTGGAGGGCCAGCCCGTGCGCAGCCCCGACGAGCTGGTGACGGCGGTCTCCAGCCGCCGGGCGGGCGAAACCCTCAAGCTCACCCTCTGGCGGGATGGCAAGACCCTGACGATCACGGCCACCCTGGGTGATCGCAAGGCCATCGAGGACCAGCGCCGCCGCGAGGCCGGCGAGGAGGTCGAAGGCGACTCCGGCCCCAAGTCCCAGGGCGACCTGAAGAGCCTCAACCTCGAGAAGGCCTACGGCTTCACCGTGGAATCCGCCGATCCCAAGAACCGGCTCAAGGGCGTGGTGGTCACCTCGGTGGATCCCCGCTCCCCCGCCGCGGACCGCGGTCTGGCCCCTGGCATGATCATCACCGAGGTCGGCCGCCAGCCCGTGAACACCCTGGGAGATTTCAACGTCGCCGTAAAGAAGTCTGGGGGCCGTACCCTCCTCCTCTTCATCCAGTCCCCCAACGGCAACCAGAAGATCACCCTGGCCATCCCTCCCCGCTGACCTATACCCCCAGCGTGAAGATACCGATGAAGGAAGCCCTGGATGTCCCAGGGCTTCCTTCATTCCGCTAGACTTGAGGGTTCAACCCAGCCTAAGGAATCGACCATGGGCCAGCGCCTTCTCCTCGTGGACAGCGACCGGAGCTTCCTCAAGGAGCATCAGGTCAGCCTCGATGCGGCCTTCGACCTCGAGCTGGCGGGCTCGCCGGACGGCGTGATTGCCAAGCTGGAGACCGGTGCCTTCGCCGCCGTGTTCATCTGCGTCGAGGTGGCCGACAACAAGGGCTACGCCCTCTGCTCCTCCATCCGCAAGAACCCCAAGCTGGACGGCGTGAAGATCGCGCTCATCAGCGCCAAGGCCACCGAGGAGGAGTACCGGCGCCACCAGAGCCTGAAGGGCCGGGCCGACCTCTACCTGCACAAGCCCATGGCGCCCAGCGCCCTGGTCGCCGCGCTGGCGCCCCTGGTGCCCGGCCGCACCCTGGATCCCGACAATCCGCTGGGGGAGCTGGTGGACACCGAGCTGGGGGACGACTGGCTGGACGGGCTGAAGGGCGCCCTCGATGGTCCGCCCGCCGGAGCTTCCGCCGCGCCTGTCTTCGGCGTCCGACCCTCCTCGCCGGTGCAGACCACCAACCTGGACCGGGGCCCCGCCCTGTCCGCCGAGGTGCCCCCCGATAGCCGCCACGTGCGGCTCCTGGAGGACCAGGTCGCCAACCTCCACGAGGAGATGCGGGCGAAGGATCAGCGCCTGGCGGCCGCCGAGGAACGCTTGCGGGTCGCCGAGGCCGAGGCCCAGCAGATCCAGCGCCAGCTGAACTCCGTGACCCTGAACCTGGACGAGATGGAGCGCAGCACCAAGGAGGCCGAGCACCTCAAGTCGCGGCTCGCCGAGACCGAGGCGGCCCTCCGTTCACTGGAGGAGAGTCGGGGCCGCGAAGGCGAGAGCGCAGAGACCCTGAAGACCCAGCTGAAGGAGGCCCTTCTCGAGCGCACGGACCTCATCCAGCAGGTGGAGACCCTCAACCAGCAGGTGGGTGAGAAGGCCCAGCGGGCCATCGAGCTGTTGAAGGAGCGCGATCGCCTCATGCACGAGACCATGGACCTGGAGCCCTTCCGGGCCAAGGTCGGGGAGTTGGAGACCGCCTTGGCCGAGAAGGAGGCGGCCTTCGCCGCGCACCAGCAGGACCAGGCGGACGCCCTCGCCGGGAAGGATGAAGCCCTCGCCGCCAAGCAGCAGGACCTGGATGCCGCCCTGCTCGCCCAGGGCCAGCTCAACACCACCATCGAGGGGCTCGTGGAGCAGCACACCAGCCTGGAGGGGATCCACCAGGCGACCCTCCTCGAGGTGGTGGGCTTCAAGGAGAAGGCCCACGGCTACCAACTGGAGATCGCGGGGCTGGAAGCCACCATGCGCGGGCAGGGCCGCGACCTGGCCGAGCTTGGCGCCCGGCTGCGCCAGGTCGAGGCCGAGCTGGCGGCCAGCCAGGCCCTCGTCCTGGAGGGGGACCAGCAGCTGCTGGCCAAGCAGGAGATCCTCCAGCAGCACCAGGAGGAGATCACCCACCTCGGCGGCCAGCTGGCCACCGCCCGGCAGCAGCTGGACGAGGCCAACATCCTCCACGACGGCCAACGCCTTGAGCTCATGAACGGCCTGGATCAGAAGGAGGCCGAGATCATGCGCCTGAACCAGGTGATCACCGAACTCCAGGACTCCCACGCGGCCCTGGAGCGGGAGAAGCAGGCCGTCCTCGGCCAGCTCGCCGAGCACCGCGACCGCCTGCAGAACCTCGACGGCCTGCTCCAGGAGATCCAGGACAAGCTGCGCCGCGGATCTGATCTCGCGAAGGGCTGACTGACGTGACCCTCGCCGCGGCCCTCATCTGCGCCGCCCTCATCCTCCTCAGTGCCTTCTTCGTCCTGGCCGAGTTTGCGGCCGTGCGGATCCGGGAAACGCAGCTGGAGGCCCTGGCGGAGGAGGATCCCCGCGCCCTCCGCGCCCTTGAGGTCCACCGGGGGCTCTCCCACCATCTGTCCGCCATCCAGGCGGGCATCGTGCTGTGCGCCCTGGCTCTGGGTGCCGTGGGCGAGGAGATGTTCAGCCACGCCTTCCATGTCCTCTTCGGCCGCCTGCCCTGGCCCAGCCTCATACTGCCCTTCAGCACGGCCTTGGCCCTGCTGGTGATGACCACGCTCCACGTGGTGCTGGCCGAGCTGGTGCCCCGCAGCCTGGCCATCCGCTCCGCCGTGCCCTGGGCCCTGCGCACTGCCGCGCCCCTGCTGGCCTGGTCGCGCCTGGTGCGGCCCCTCACCTGGGGGCTCACCAAGCTGAGCCACCTGGTGCTGGCCATCTTCGGGGTGCACCCCGAGGCCGACGCCGAGGACCTGCTGCCCTCCGAGGCAGAGTTCCGCCGAATGCTGGAGCGGAGCCAGGCCCAGGGCCACCTGGAACTGGACCGCAAGGAGCTCATCGAGAACCTCTTCGACTTCAGCCGCCGCATGGTGAAGGAGATCGCCGTGCCCCGGGCCCGGGTGGTCTGCTTCGACCTCACCCGCAGCCTCGCCGACAACCTCGCCCTGGCCCGCACCACGCCCCACACCCGCATCCCCCTGGTGGAGGGCGACCTCGACCGCGTGGTGGGCGTCATCCACCTCAAGGAGCTGCTCTGGGCCATGCAGGACACGGATGGCGCCGTGGACCTGCGCGCGCTGGCCAAGCCCCCCTTCTTCGTGCCCGAGATGAAGCCCATCCAGGGCCTGCTGCTCGAGTTCCAGCAGCGCAAGCAGCACCTCGCCCTGGTGGTGGACGAGCACGGCGGCGTGGATGGCCTGGTCACCTTGGAGGATGTCCTCGAGGAGCTGGTGGGCGAGATCCAGGATGAGTTTGACCGCGAGGCCATTCAGCTGCGCAAGACCCGCGGCGGCGCCTGGCTGGCCCAGGGCAACGTCATGCTCGAGCAGCTGGTGGATCACCTGAAGCTCAGCCTGGAGACCGAGGCGGGCTCCGTAAGCCTGGGCGGCTTCTTCCAGGAGCGCCTTGGACGCGTGCTGCGCCCCGGCGACGAGTTGCGCCTGCAGGGCTGGCGCATCCGCGTGCTATCCATGCGTGGGCGCGCCCCGGGCCAGTTCCTGCTCAAGCCCCTGCCGCCAGAACCGGCCCCGCCGGATGCCTGAACCGCTGGAGGGGTTCCTGCTGGCGGCGGGCCTCGGCCTGCGCATGGGGGCCCTCAGCCAGTGCCTGCCCAAGCCCGCCTGGACCCTGCGGGGCCGGCCCCTGCTGCAGTGGGGCGCGGAGGCCCTGCGCCGCGAGGGCATCACCCACCTGGCCTGCAACGCCCACCTGTGGCCGGAACGCCTCCGCGCCGTGGCCGGGGGCGTCGAGGTCTGCGAGGAGCCTGAGCTGCTGGGCAGCGCCGGGAGCCTGCTC
>NZ_JBATQW010000044.1:0-66759 GCF_049292215.1 Geothrix sp.
GGCCTGGTGGTGCTGCGCCGGCTGCGGGAACTCGCCCCCGACCTCCGGGCGGTCATGCTCACGGGCCACGGCAGTATTGCCACGGTGCTGGAGGCGGTGCATCTGGGCGCGGTGAATTTCCTCACCAAGCCCGCCGACGTGGATGACATCCTGGCGGCCCTCCAGCCCGGCGGGGAGGCCACACGGAAAGGGACGCCCGCCGGTGCGAGCTCCCTGGCGAAGGTGGCCTGGGAGCAGATCCATCGCGTCATGGAGGACAGCGGTGGAAACCTCTCCGAGGCCGCCCGCCGCCTGGGGATGTCCCGGCGCACCCTCCAGCGCCGTGCCTTCCGACGGCGCCCCGGCAAGTAGCCGCAGGGCCCCTGCGACATCTTGACGCAGGGACGCGCTAGCCCTGGAGCCGCATGCTGTGGGGAAAGACAGGCAAAGGTTCCCAATCAGCATTCAATGGGTGGCGGGCTCTAGAAGCCCTCGCCCATCCAACCTCATCCCACTGGAGGCAGCATGTTCCGTCGCCCAATCCACTGTTCTGTCCTGGCTTTGGCCCTTGCGGCCGGGGCAGCCCAGGCCCAGGAACCAACCTACGACTTCAGCCTGCCGCCGCAGCCGGTGGGGCAGATCCTGGCCGCCCTGGCCAAGCAGACGGGCCTGCAGGTGGTCTACGCGCGGGAGGCGGTCCGGGGGCTCCAGAGCCCCGGCGTGCAGGGTCGTTATACGCTCAAGGAGGCCCTGGCCAGCGCCCTGAAGGGCACGGGTCTGTCCCATGAGTTCACCGGGGACCGGGCCGTCCGGGTGCAAGCCCCGGCGGGCGCCACGGTGGTGGTGACGGGCCGGTCCGAGACCGCCTCCCTCCTGGATGGCACGACGCTCGCGGGCGAGCACCTGGCGGCCCAGCGCCTGCTGACCAGTGACAGTGCCCGCCTGCTGGATGGCCTCCCCGGCCTCAGCTTCTACTCGGGGGGCGGGGTGTCCAGCCTGCCCGTGATCGATGGCCTGGCTGATGACCGGTTGCGGCTCCTGGTCAACGGCGTCAGCATCACCTCCTCCTGCCCCAACCACATGAACCCCGCCCTGTCCTACATCGACCCGGGCGCCGTGGCCAGCGTCAACGTGTTCGCCGGCATCACGCCGGTGAGCGTGGGGGGCGACAGCATCGGCGGCACCATCGTCCTCCGCTCCGCCGACCCGGCCTTCGCCGAGCCGGGTGCCGCCGGGAAGGCCAGCGGCAGCCTCTCCGCCTTCTTCCGCAGCAATGGCAACGTCTCTGGAGCCAACGCCCGGGCGGGTTTCGCCAGCGACAGCTTGAGCGTTGCCTACGCGGGTTCGGCGGTGAAATCTGCCGACTACAAGGATGGCGATGGCAAGGTGGTGCGGTCCACCGAATATAAGGCCGTGAACCACCAGCTGACCCTGGGCACGCGGTTCGGCCAGCACCTGCTGAGCCTGGAGGTGGGCGCTCAGGACATCCCCTACCAGGGCTATCCGAACCAGTACATGGACATGACCAGCAACAAGAGCCTGACGCTGAACGGGCGGTATCGGGGCGACTTCGAGTGGGGTCAGTTCGAGGCCAGCGCGTTCCGCCACCGGGTGCGCCACAAGATGGACATGCTCGAGGACAAGGCCAACCTCGGTGTCCTGACCTACGGCATGCCCTACGTCATGCCCATGGATACGGAAGGCGTCGACATCGGCTACTCCGTGCAGGCGAACATTAAGCTCTCTGCGCGGGATGTCTTCCGCATCGGCCACGAGTTCCACCGCTACACGCTGGATGACTGGTGGCCGCCCGTGGCGGGCATGGATGGGATGATGGGCCCGAACACGTTCTGGAACATCAACGGCGGGAAGCGGGAGCGGCTGGCCTTCTTCGGCGAGTGGGAGGCTCGGTCCGGGGCCTGGAGCACCCAGCTGGGCGCCCGGGTCGAACGCGTGGCCATGGACACTGGCCCTGTGCAGGGCTACTACAGCACCATGGACATGATGGGCATGGCGCCGGACGGCTCCATCTACCAGGTGGATGCGGACGCCTTCAATGCCCGGGACCACAAGCGCACCGACACCAACCTGGATCTCACGGCGGTGGCCCGCTACGAGCCGGACGCCACCAGCGCCTACGAATTCGGCGCGGCCCAGAAGACCCGCTCGCCCAACCTCTACGAGCGCTATGCCTGGTCCAACGAGGCCGGCATGGCCGGCGCCATGATCTCCTGGTTCGGTGACCTCAATGCCTACGTGGGCAACCTCGACCTCAAGCCGGAGGTCGCCCACACCGTTCGGGCCTCCGCCGACTGGCACGACACCGCGCGTCAGGACTGGCAGGTTCGCGTGGCCCCGTTCTACACCCGGGTTCGCGACTTCATCAACGTCGAGCCGAACCTGGCCACCACCTTCCCGGCGCCTCCGGGGCGGGTCGCCCTGCGCTTCGTGAACCGCGATGCGAAGCTCTATGGCGTGGACCTGACCGCCCGCAAGCGCCTGGGACAGGCCGGCGGGGAGTGGGCCCTTCGCCTGGTCGGGAGCCAGGTCCGCGGCGAGGATTCCGGGGGTGGCCACAACCTGTACAACATCATGCCGCTCACCGGCAGGCTGGTCCTGGACCACAGCCTGGGCGGCTGGTCCAGCAGCCTCGAATGGCAGTCCGTGGCTGCCAAAGACCGGGTGGACAACGTGCGCCAGGAGTTCACGACGCCAGCCTATTCCCTCCTGAACCTGCGCGCCCGCTACACCTGGAGCCACGCGCGGCTGGACGTGGGCATCGACAACCTGCTCAACAAGCAGTACGGCCTGCCCCTGGGGGGCATGGATTTCTACGTCTACAACTACCTCTCGCCCGCCACCAACGGCCACCTCGCCGTGGTGCGCGGCATGGGGCGCTCCGTAAATGTCGGCCTGACCCTGAGCTTCTGAGCCACCAGAACCCCAGCACTTCCCTCACGGGAGGTGCTGGCCTGGCTGCCTGTGCTCGCGACCACCTGAGGCAGCAGCCGACGTTCACCCCACCGAAGGAGACCCCGTGCTGCCACTCAAGCCTCTCCTCGTCATCTGCCTGGCGGTCACCGAACCCGCCGCCCACGCGCAGGGTGTGGCCCAGGCCGCCGCGGAAGTGAGCGGCGCCCAGGCTCATGGCAGGCGGGAACGGCCCGCAGTGACCCCGCTCCCCGCCCCCGGCAAGGGCCGCATTCCCGTGGCCTTCCTGCTTGCCCCCGGCGCCGAGGTGGTGGACTTCGCCGGGCCCTGGGGCGTGTTCGAGTATGTGTTCCCGCCGGAGGCGGAGAGTGCGCCGTTCCAGCTCTACACGGTGGCCGAATCCGCCGCCCCACTCAAGGTCTCCGGCGGCATGACCATCGTTCCGAACTACACGTTGGCCAAGGCGCCCCAGCCGAAGGTCATCGTCGTCCCGGCCCAGGGGCGGAAGCCCAGCCCGGCGGTGCTGGCCTGGCTTCGGAAGGCTGCACGGAAGGCGGACCTCACCATGTCGGTGTGCAACGGGTCCTTCGTGCTGGCCAAGGCGGGCCTGCTCGCCGGGAAGGAGGCCACCGCGCACCACGGGGCCTATGCGCTGTTCGCCGCGGATTTCCCAGACGTCAAGGTGAAGCGTGGCGCGCGCTTCGTCGACGCCGGGAACGTTTCGACCTCGGGCGGACTGACCTCGGGCATCGACCTGGCCCTGCACGTGGTGGAGCGCTACTACGGGCGGGAGGTGGCGGAGCAGACGGCCACCTCCCTCGAATACCAGGGGCTCGGCTGGAAGGACCCGGACTCGAATGTCGCCTTCGCGACCAAGGCCGTGTCCACCGAGGAGCATCCCATCTGCCCGTTGTGCGAGATGGAGGTCGACAAAAAGGAGGCGCTCCACGAGGTGTACCGGGGTCGAACCTACTACTTCTGCTCAGCGGGGTGCAAGAAGCGTTTCGATGCCACACCGCAGCGCTTCGTGGACCAGTGAGCCAGCGCCGCGGAACCACCTGCTGCTTGCCGTTCTGCTAGCCTGGGCTGGAGCTGCCCCCAGGAGGCCCCATGCGACGCTCCGCCTTCCTCCGTCTGATTCTCTTCCTGCTCGCCCTCGCGGTGCCGGCAGGCCTGGCCCAGGGGGCCAAGACCCCCGGCAAGGGTGCCCGCAAGGACGTCATCTACGTCTGCACCTGTGGCGACGCCTGTGCCTGTACCACCGTCGCACTCAAGGCCGGCAAGTGCGGCTGCGGGAAGGACCTGCAGGGCGGCCATGTGGTCAAGGTCGAGAAGGATGAGGCCCTGGTCTGCGTCTGTGGCATGGACTGCACCTGCAAGCTGGACGTCAAGGATGCGACCAAGTGCTCCTGCGGGAAGGCCGTGAAGCGCGTGAAGCTCAAGGGCACCGGCCTCTACTTCTGTAACTGCGGCGGCAACTGCACCTGCAACACCGTGGCCACCAAGCCCGGCAAGTGCGGCTGTGGCATGGCCCTGCACAAGGCGGAGTAGCACCGGGAATCGGAGCGGCTGTCCCGGAACTGCCTCGCACCTCCCCCGACTGCATGCGTCAATTTGTCGCATGGTGAAAGATTCAGATGCCTGCATGATGGGATAAATCCGTCATTAGGAGCATCGTCATGAATCAATGGAAGATCCTCACCGCCGCGGCCCTCCTCCTCGTCGCGGGCCCCTCCGCCCGAGCCTGCGGAGCCTGCGGCTGCACGCTGCACTCGGACTGGGCCATCCAGGGCCTCGGGGCCAAGCCGGGTTGGCGCTTCGACCTGCGCTACGACTACTTCAACCAGGATCAGCTGCGGGCGGGCACGAAGTCCGTGGACCGGAACAGCTTCGAGCTCCCCAACGAGATGGAGATCCAGGAGAAGACCCTCAATCGCAACCTCACGGCCACCCTGGACTACAGCCCCAACGCGGCCTGGGGCGTGTCCCTGCAGATCCCGGTGTTCAACCGCTACCACTCGACCATCGCCGAGGGGGACACGGATCCCACGTTCTCCCAGGGGAACGGGCTGGGCGATGTGCGCCTGCTGGGCCGCTACCAGGGTTTCTCGGACAGCCACGCCTTCGGCGTGCAGTTTGGCGTGAAGCTCCCCACGGGCGACACGAAGCAGACCTTCAACGCCGGGGCGCAGTCAGGCGAAGCGTTGGACCGCGGGCTGCAGCTGGGTTCGGGCACGACCGACCTGCTGCTGGGGGTCTACGGCTTCGGCGAGCTCGCGCCGGAGTGGGGTGTCTTCGGGCAGGTGCTGGTCCAGAAGCCCCTGGCGGAGAAGGACGGCTTCAAGCCCGGCGATGGCGTGAACGCCAACGTGGGCATCCGCTACACGGGCCATGCGGGCTTCACGCCGCACCTGCAGCTGAACCTGCGGGCCGAGGGCCGGGAATCTGGCATCAATGCCGACGTGGACAACAGCGGCGCCACACTGGTCTACCTGAGCCCCGGCGTGACCTTCAACCTCAGCCCCCGGTTCCAGGTCTACGCCTTCGCCCAGCTGCCCGTGGCCCAACGGGTGACCGGCCTGCAGATCGAACCCAGGTGGAGTGCCTCTCTCGGAATGCACTGGACCTTCTGACTTCGAACAGCCACCGAGCACACGGGGTCACAAGGAACGGCCAGTTCCATAACGAGTGCCCTTCTTGATCAGCTTTTCATCGGTGTTCATCGGTGTTCATCGGTGGTTCCAAGGCTTTTGCGCTTGAAAGCCCCAGTCTGGTACTCCGTCGGTTTTTGGCTGTTTTCCTGAAACTGCATCGGCAGCCTGTCTTCCGTTGTTTCAGTGTTGAAACCACTGAAGTCAGAGGCTGAATAGCTTTTAACCACCGATGAACACCGATGAACACCGATAAAGACATGAGAAAGAAAAGGATGTCTTGGTTCGGACGATTTGCCGGTCACCCGTGAAGCGATGTCAAACTGCGGTTCCAGGGCTTGCGGCTGAAATGCCCTGGACCTTCTGAGCTTGCGAAGCCACTGAGCCCCATGGTTTACAACGAACGGATGGCTTCTTCCTGAACGCCCTTCTTGATCAGCTTTTCATCGGTGTTCATCGGTGTTCATCGGTGGTTCCAAGTCCTTTTGCTCTGGAAGCCTCCGGTGTGTTCCTCTGCCGAGGCATGGCTGCAGTCCTGAAACGGTCGAAGGCTGCCAGACCCCATGGTTCCAGTGTCAGAGCCACTGAAATCAAGGGCTGAAAAGCTGTTTGAACCACCGATGAACACCGATGAACACCGATAAAGACATGAAAGCGATCGGGGTGTTCTTGAGCCATGCGATGACCTTGATCCCCGCCCATCCAGTGTTCATCGGTGGTTCCAGGCTTGGTGCCCAAATTGCCCTATCTGTGGCCCTCCAGGGTTCAGGCCATCGGGATTTCCTTGTAGAATCAAGGGTTCCGATGGAGTTCGCCCATGCCCTTCCAGCCCCTGACCCAGGAACCCGAGATCCAGCGCCGCTGGCTCGAGTCCGGCGCCTTCCGCGCCAAGCGGGCCAATGAGCTGCTGCCCGGCTCCAAGGCCTTCTACATGCTCGTGATGCTGCCCTATCCCTCGGGCCGCATCCACATGGGCCATGTGCGCAACTACACCCTGGGCGATGTCACGGCCCGGTTCCGGCGCATGCGGGGCTACGAAGTCATGCACCCCCTGGGCTGGGACAGCTTCGGTCTGCCCGCGGAAAACGCCGCCATCAAGCACGGCATCCATCCCGCCATCTGGACCCGCGCCAACATCGAGGAGATGAAGGGGCAGATCCAGAAGATGGGCATCAGCTACGACTGGGACCGCGAGATCGCCAGCTTCCAGGACGACTACTACCGCTGGAACCAGTGGCTCTTCCTCAAGATGTGGGAGGCGGGCGACGTCTTCCGCGCCATGCGTACCGTCAACTGGTGCGAGGCCCTTGGCACCGTGCTGGCCAACGAGCAGGTGGTGGACGGCAAGGACGAGCGCACCGGCCACCCCGTGACGCAGAAGCCCCTGGAGCAGTATTTCTTCAAGACCACCAAGTATGCCGATGAGCTGCTGGACTGCCTCGACGGCCTGGACTGGCCCGAGAACGTGAAGACCATGCAGCGCCACTGGATCGGCAGGTCCGAAGGCGCGCGCCTGGAATTCGACCTCGAGATCGGCGGCCAGGTGGAGGTCTTCACCACGCGCCTCGACACGCTCTTTGGCGTGACCTTCATGGCCCTCAGCACAGAGCATCCGGTCATCGAGCAGGCCGCAGCATCCGATCAGGCGCTCAAGGCCTTCTGTGATCAGGTGGCGTCCCTGAGCCGCGAGGAGCGCCTCACCAGCGACGAGAAGCTGGGCCACCGCACGGCCCTCTCTGTGATCCACCCCTTCACCGGCGAGCCGGTGCCGCTGTTCGCCGCCAACTACGTGCTCATGGACTACGGCACCGGCGCCGTCATGGGCGTGCCCGCCCACGATGAGCGGGACAACGAATTCGCGAAGAAATACGGGCTGCCCATCCCGCAGGTGATCGCTTCTGAGAGCGAGTGGGACCTCGGCACCCTCGTCAACAGTGGCGAGTTCACGGGCCTGAAGAGCGAGGATGCCGTCACCGCCATGGTGGCCAAGCTCGGTGACCGCGCTGCCAAGACCACCACTTACAAGCTCAAGGACTGGGGCCTCAGCCGCCAGCGCTACTGGGGCACGCCGATCCCGACCGTTCACTGCGATTCGTGCGGTGTCGTCCCCGAAAAGGCCGAGAACTTGCCCGTGCGCTTGCCGGAGGATGTGGCCTTCACGGGGGTCGGCCCCTCGCCCCTCCTCACGTCCCGCTCCTTCCTCGACTGTGCGTGTCCGAGCTGCGGCAAGCCCGCGCGGCGCGAGACGGACACCATGGACACCTTCGTGGACAGCAGCTGGTACTGGCTGCGCTACCTGGATCCCAAGAACACGGAGCTGCCCTTCGCCAAGGCCGAGAGCGACGCCTGGATGCCGGTGGATCTGTATGTGGGCGGCATCGAGCACGCCACCATGCACCTCATCTACGCCCGCTTCTTCTACAAGGTGCTACGCGACCTGGGCCTGGCCAGCGGGCCCGAGCCGTTCCAGAAGCTCATCTGCCAGGGCATGGTGCTGAAGGACGGCTCGAAGATGAGCAAGTCCAAGGGCAACATCGTGGATCCCGACGAGGTCATCTCGCGGTATGGCGCCGATGCGCTGCGCCTCTTCATGATCTTCGCGGCGCCCATCGAGAAGGAGATCGACTGGACCGGCTTCGAGGGCATCGAAGGCGCCAGCCGCTTCCTGAAACGCATCACCCGCATGGTGGAGGACCATCAGGTGACCTCGCTACTGCTGCCCGCCAAGGACCAGCTCAGCGCCGAGGAGAAGGCCCTCCTCATCAAGCTCAACCAGACCCTCGCCCGCCTCACGGACGACCTGGAGCGGCGCTATCAGTTCAACACCGTGGTCTCGGGGCTCATGGAGCTGTCCAACGCCCTCTCCGACCTGCCTGCCGATGCGCCCCACCGTGGCGCCGTCCTGCAGCATGCCCTGGATGCCTTTGTGCGCCTGATGTCGCCTGTGGCGCCCCACCTGGCCGAGCAGCTCTGGAGCCAGCTCGGCAAGCCCGGCCTCTGCATGCAGGCCACCTGGCCCGAAGCGGACCCCCAGTATCTGGAGGCGGACGAAGTGCTCGTGGTGGTGCAGGTGAACGGCAAGGTGCGCGGCCGCATCACCGTGCCCGCCTCGGCCACCGAGGACCAGCGCCGTGCCGCCGCCCTGGCTTGCCCCGAGGCGCAGTCCCACCTCGCGGACAAGGAGATCGTGAAGGTCGTTCTGCCCCCTGGCGGCAAGCTGGTGAGTATCGTGGTGAAAGGGTAGAATCTTTATTCTGCCTTGAGGTCATCAATGAGTTTCACCTCCATTCTGCGCCGCCGCGGCCTCCCGATGGCGCTGTGTGCCTTGGTTCTCTTGGTTGCCTGCGGTGGAGGAGGCGGAGGTACTCCGACGCCTCCGCCTCCGCCCCCCACACCGCCCTTGATCTCGTCCTTCACCGCTGCCCAGGCCGTGGTGCCCATGGGTTCGTCCACCACCCTCTCCTGGGCTCTGGATGCCACCGTCACCTCCGCGACCCTGGATGGCCAGACCCTGTCTGGGAGTTCGGGGCGCACGACGGTCACTCCGAAATTCCGCCAGTCCTACACCTTGGTGGCCACAGACGGCAAGCGTTCCGAAACGAAAATCGTCATGGTCGCCGCCCAGGGGCTTGATCTGATCGCCGGGGATCTGGGTGGATCTGGGTGCATAGATGGAACCGGTCGAGAGGCCCGATTCGGTCACCCCAGTTTCTTGGCGTTCGAACCAACTGGCAGCGTGGTGGTCGCGGATTCCATGTATTACAGCCTTCGCCGGGTGACGCCTGCCGGAGTGGTGGCCACGATTGCGGGCAATGTCATCGAGGCCGGGTATGTGGATGGTCCCGGCGCCTCCGCGCGGTTCGGCCAGATCGCCGGTCTGACCGTGGCGCCTGACGGAAGCATCTTCGTGGTGGATATCGGGAATGAGAAAATCCGGAAGGTCACCCCTGAGGGCACGGTCAGCACGGTTGCAGCTTTTAGTAGTCCCGGATACGGCTCATTCCAATACAACCCCGCCCTGGATGCTTCCGGGAATCTCTACGTGTCCGGGTATTTCAACGGGAAGATCTTCCGCATCTCCCCCGCCGGCCTGGTGACGCAGTTTGCGACCGGCTTCATCTATCCCGGGGATCTGGTCACCCTGCCAGACGGTAACCTGCTGGTGCTCGAAACCTTTGGGGGAACCCTGTGGTCCGTGGATGCCACTGGAACCAGGACCGCCATCAGCCTGGCCTTCGATCCGACGGACGCACAGAGTGGATACATCTCGGACATCCGCTCGCTGGCGGTGGATCCCAGTGGGGGGATCTACCTGTCCACTGCACGGCTGGGGCTCCTGTACCGGGATGCCGCCGGTCTGGTCCACACGGTGACCGCCTGGAATCAGGGCCATTTCCTGGGCGGCGCGTTCCCAGAAAGCATCGCCTGGATGGGAGACCGGCTCGTCCTGGGCCTCTGGAATTATGGAGGTGAGTTGGCAACGCTTGCTCCAGGAGGCACACCGACTTCCCTCGCTGGCTGGTCTGCGGGTGGGGTGTTTATGGAAGATGGGGTGGGTGCTGACGCCCGATTCGCCTATCCAAGGAGTGTTGCCCTGGGAAGTTCAGGAGAGATCTACGTCGCGGACCAGGGTGTCAGTGGCGCATTTGCCGGCGTGATCCGAAAGGTGATGCCGGGTGGAATCGTTTCAACCATCCGCAAGCAGGCTGGCTGGGGTTACTTCACTGGCCCTGGTGACGAAACGCATCTGCTGCCTCTTAGCGATGGCCGTGTGCTCTTTTCCAACGGCAACTCGATCAGCGCCGTGACTCAGACTGCGGAGCTCTCGACCTTCCTAACGGGTACCACCACTGGGGGGATCACGGGCCTCTGCAAGGATGCCGGGGGAACCATCTTCTTCGGCGAGGGAACTGGCATGTATGCCCAGGCCCGGGTGCGCAAGCTCTCCTCCACCGGTCAACTGTCCATTGTGGCGGATGCGTCCGCGGGCCTCCGGTCCATCGCAGGACTCAGTGTGGATCCTGCGGGCAGGCTTCTGGCTGCTGATCCCTCCTCCCATGCCGTCTGGAGCCTTTCCCAGACAGGGAGCTCCACCCGGCTGGCCGGTGTGGACCAATCTCCGGGGTTCACGGATGGAGCTTACGGGCTTGGCAGATTGCGGGATCCTCGGACGGTCGCCATGCATCCCTCGGGTCGCATCCTGATCTGCGACCTCGGCAACAGGGCCATCCGGACCCTGGCCGCTGACGGTACGTTGTCAACCCTGGGGGGTGCTCCGGATCGTACGGGGGTGCGGTTGGGGGTTTCACAGGTCAGCTTCACTAACCCCACCGACATGGTGATCACACCCGAGGGAGACCTGGTCATTACCGATGGATTCGCAGTCCTACGCTGGACCGCGCCATTTGGAGAGTAAGTGTCGCCAGAAAGGCCGGGTCGTTGTGGTGGACAGGCCCAGGGTGGGAGAGAGTGAGCGGAGGCAGTAGAATCATGGGTTCGGAGATCCCATGCCTGTCGCCTTCAAATCGCTGCCTCCCGTCGTCGACTCCGTCCTGGATCTGGTGGGCCACACGCCCCTGCTGCGCCTCACGCGCTTCGCGCCGGACTTCCAGATCTTCTCGAAGCTCGAGTACCTGAACCCCGGAGGCAGCGTGAAGGACCGCATCGGGGTGGGCATGATCCGGGCCGCCGAGGCCCTGGGTCAGATCCAGCCAGGCGTCAGCACCATCATCGAGCCCACGGCCGGCAACACGGGCGTGGGCCTGGCCATCGCCGCAAAGGCCCTGGGCTATCGCTGCATCCTCTGCGTGCCCACGAAGTACAGCCGCGAAAAGATGATGCTCATGAAGGCCCTGGGGGCCGAGCTGGTACTCATCCCCAAGGAATTGGGCATGAAGGGCGCCATCGAGAGGTGCGCCGAACTGGCCGCCAGCATCCCCCACGCCTTCGTGCCCCAGCAGTTCGCCAACCCCAGCAACCCCGACAGCCACTACGCCACCACCGGCCCGGAGATCTGGGAGCAGATGGAAGGCCGCGTGGACGCGGTGGTGCTGGGCGCCGGCAGTGGCGGCACCTTCACGGGCATCGCCCGCTACCTGAAGGAGAAGAACCCGGCCATCCAGGCCGTGGTGGTGCAGCCCGTGGGCTCGATCTACTGCGGCGCGCCCCTGAAGGAGTGGGTGGTGGAGGGAATGGGCAACAGCTTCATTCCCGACAGCCTGGACCTTTCCCTCGCGGACCAGATCGTGGATGTGGCCGATGCTGACAGCATCGCCACCGCCCGGGAGCTAATCGCCACCGAGGGCTGCCTGGTGGGCGCCTCCAGCGGCGCCAATGCCTGGGCGGCGCGGGAGCTGGCGAAGTCCCTTCCTGCTGGCGCCCGCGTGGTTACCATCTTCCCCGATGGCGCCGAGCGCTACATGTCCAAGCAGCCCGTGGCCGACCTGGAGTTGTGATGAGCCTCTCCCCCCGTGATTTCGCCGGCTGTCTCCTGGAGGTGGGGGCGGTGCGGTTGCAGCCCCTGGAGCCCTTCACCTGGGCCAGCGGGCTGAAGTCGCCGATCTACTGCGACAACCGGCAGCTGATGGGCTACCCGGAGGTCCGCGACCAGATCGTGGCCTCGCTGGTAGTGGCCTCCAAGGCGCTGAACCCCACGCTCATCGCCGGGGCGGCCACGGCGGGGGTGCCCTGGTCCGCCATGGTGGCGGACCGCCTGCGCCTGCCCCTGGCCTATGTGCGGCCGACGCCCAAGAACCATGGCATGGGCCGCCAGGTGGAGGGGCCCCTGGCCAAGGGCCACCGGGTGGTGCTCATCGAGGATCTGATCTCCACGGGCATGTCCAGCCTCAAGTGCGCTGACGCGCTCCGGGCCGAGGGTGCCGAGGTGCCCGCGGTGCTGGCGCTATTCAGCTATGGCCTGCCTCAGGCCCTCCAAGCCTTCCAGGCCGCGGGGATCGCCCACGAGGAGCTCAGCTCCTTCGAGGTGCTCTCCGCCGAGGCGGAGGTCAGGGGAATCCTCGACATCGCCGGATCCGCCGCGCTGAAGGCCTGGCGCTCCGATACCGTGGCCTGGAGCCGCGCCCATGGCGGGGCCTAGGCGCCGAGAAGAATGAGGTCCGACCATGAAGCTCTACACGCGCACCGGTGACGACGGCTCCTCTGGGCTCTTCGGGGGGGACCGGGTGAGCAAGTCCCACCTGCGCCTGGTGGCCTACGGCACCCTCGACGAGTTGAACGCCATCATGGGTCTGGTGCGCCTGCACGCCACGCCCGCCTGCGCGGACGAGGCCACCCTACTTCGGGTCCAGCACGACCTGTTCGTGCTGGGGGCCATCCTGGCCACGCCGGCGGCCCGCCAGGAGCTGCTGGGCGCCCGCATGAGCCGCCCCACCTGGGAGCTGGCCGACATGGAGGCGGACATCGACCGCCTCACGGCCCTGGCGCCGCCCATGACAGCCTTCGTGCTGCCCGGGGGCACGGCGGCCTCGGCCCACACCCACCTGGCCCGCACCGTCTGCCGCCGGGCCGAGCGCGAGGTGGTGGCCCTTACCCACGAGGAGCCCATGAACCCCGTGGTGCAGACCTACCTGAACCGCCTCAGCGACTGGCTCTTCGCCCTGGCCCGGGCCGAGAACGCCGTGGCGGGCGTGGCCGACATCCAGTGGGTGCCGAAGGGCTGAGTGGTTTCCTGACATGAAAACGGGCCCCGAGGGGCCCGTTTGTCTGGCGGTCGTGGGTTTCGATCAGAACTGGAACTTCACGCCGAACCGGTAGCGACGGCCGACCTGCCAGCCGTTGGACTGACCGAAGAGCGCGGAGGGATTGGCGCTCTGGTCGGTGGCCTGCTGGAAGCTGCCCGTCTCGTAGCGAGTGTTGAACAGGTTGAAGATGTCGACGCTGGGGATCAGCTTGAACTTCTTGCCGAGCTTGTAGGCCCAGTCGAGGTGCAGGTCGACGTTGCTGTTGGCCGCGTGGCGACCGTACTGGCCCATCTGCCCGTTGGCGGGGGTGGCGTTGCCGTAGCCGCCCACATCGCGGTAGGGGCTGGTGGGTCCGATGTAGCTGCCCGAGCCCACGCCGCTGCCGGTCCAGTTGGCCGGGTTGTTAGGATCGTTCATGACCACGGGATCGCCGCTGAGGTTGTCGGGGTTGGTGTAGTAGAGGTTGGAGGTGTCATACCCGGGGGCATGGCCGTTGCTGGTGGAGCCGTCGTCGAAGAGGCTCTTGGGGGTGCCGCTCTGGTAGGTGTAGGCCAAGCCCAAGCTCAGGTCGCCGCCGAAGAAGTCGAAGCGGTGGCTGGCGAAGAGCTTGACCACATGGGTGCGGTCCAGGGGTAGCAGGCCATAGCCCACATAGGTGTTGTAGTCGAAGCTGGCGGTGATGTTGCCGTCGGCCTGGCCATTGGAGCTGGAGACGATGCCCTCGTAGTTGCCTTCGAGGCGGCTCCAGGTGTAGCTGAAGCTGAAGACCTGACGGTCGGTCTTCTTGTCCAGAGTGAAGTCCACGCTGGAGAACTTGTTGCCGGCCTGCTCATAGCCAGAGTTGTGGACCGTGAAGAGGCCCGTGGCCGGATTGTAGGTATCCAGCATGTTCAGGCCCCAGTTGTTGTAGGGGTAGGGGAAACCAAAGTAGCTGATACCGCTCGGGCCCGCGCCGAGCAGGAGCAGGGTCATGCTCTTGGGGTTCGGACGCCACTGCTGGAAGGCGCCGGGGTTGCCGATGACGGCAGCGCCGGCCCCGTACTGGGGAACGCCTGCGCCCGTGAAGGCGATGGCCGGGCCTTCATCATAGGGGTTGCCGTAGCCATCGGTGAAGACCATGTCTTCCATGGGGTTCTTCAGCACGCGGTACTTGGCGTGGACGCCCGCGGTCCAGCCGCTGGCGAAGGTGTGGTCGATGCCCAGGGTGTACTCGTTGCGCTCGGGCAGCTTGGTGCCTTCGGCCACGGGATCGAAGCTGAAGGGCGTGGCGAAGTCTGTGATGCTGCTGGGTGTGGGGTTGGTGATGGCATAGGCGCCGGTGGCTGGGTTGTAGGTGGACCGGGCGGAACTGTAACGCTTGCGGAGGTAGATCTCGTTCGCGTAGACGCGGATGGCCATGCGCTGGGGGATCTGCTCGAAGTACTTGGCGTAGCTGCCGGAGACCTTGGTCTTGCCATCCTGGTTCACGTCCCAGGTGAAGCCCAGGCGGGGCTGGACGTAGTCCTTGAAGTTGCTGAACTTCAGGAAGGACTTGCCGTTCAGGTCCTTCTGGTCCTGCACCTCGTACCGAAAGCCGAACATGAGCTTGACGCCCTTGCCGATGTCCCAGGTGTCCTGGGCGTAGAAGGCCTGGAAGACGGCCTGCACGGTTGCGTTGGTGCTCAGGAACTGCTGGTCGATGCCGTTGAATACGGTCTGCTCCAATCCCGTAATTGGATCGACGACGACTGCGCTGCGGATGGTGATGCGCTCACCGCCGGAGGTGGCGGCCTTTTCGAGATAGTCCGAGGTGGTCTGGCTGACGCCGAACTTCATGTTGTGGTCGCCGAGGAACCAGCTGAGGTCGGCCCGGGCCTGGGTGGTGGTGACCTTGTCCAGGCCGGCGTAGTAGCCAGCGCCGCCGGAGCGGTAGGCGAAGCCCGCGAGATCAGGGTTGTAGCGGGGGTCGGACGGGTTGGAGCCGGGGCCAACCGTATAGAAGACGTTGTCCGTCACCGCGATGTTGTTGGGGTCCGAGGGGCTGAACTCGTCCTTGAACTCGGCGCGGCCCAGCTTGGCGCTGAGGAACAGGCTGGGGCTGATGGTCCAGTCGTAGTTCAGGCCGAAGTTCGTATTGGTGTACTTGTCGTTGTAGCCGATGTTGCCGTTGCCCGTGGTGGGGTAGCGGGACGGGAAGTCGTCCTTGGTGGTGTTGAGGTTGGCCGAGAAGGTCAGCTGGTGGTCCTGGGTGATCATCCAGTTGATCTTGGTCAGGGCCTGTAGGGCGTTGAGCTTGCGGTTGCCGTCCACGTTCCCGGTGTTGTTGGGCAGGGCGGAAGGCGACTCGGTGAGGCTGGAGTCCACACCCACGAAGAAGAACAGCTTGTCCTTGATGATGGGGCCGCCGAGCTCGGCGCCGATGTCATAGCGGCTGCTGGGGTTGCCCTGCTTGGCGTAGAGGGTCTTCTTGGGCACGGCCTGGATGCCGACGGCGTCCCAGGTGAGCCAGGTGGAGCCTTTCAGCTCGTTGGAGCCGGACTTGGTGACGGCGTTGAACACGCCGCCCAGGGCGCTGAACTCGGGCTTGAAGCCGCCCGTCTGTACTTCAACCTGGTCGATGAATTCCGTGACGAGCTGGGTGCCCTGGAAGCCGCGGCTGGTGTTGGTGGTGGACAGGCCGTCCACGATGTAGGAGTTCTCAGCGCCGGAGCCGCCGCCGATGGAGGGATCGTTACCGAAGCCAGAGGCCACGACGCCAGGGGCCAGGAAGGCCACGGAGCTCATGTCGCGGCCCTTGGGGATCGCGGAGAGGTTGTCCATGGTGGTGGTGAGGCCGGTCTGGGTGGTGGTGGTGTCCACCGTGGTGGTGGTGCCCAGCACTTCGACGACCGTGGCGGCCTCGGAGGCCATCTTGAAGGTCACGGGCTGGGTCTGGTTCACCAGCACACTGAGGGTCTGGGTGATCTTCTGGAAGCCGGCCTTGGTGACTTCCACGGTCCAGGCGCCCGGGTTCAGCAGGCCGAGGCGGAAGGAGCCGTCCGAGCCCGTGAGGAAGGTGCGCGAGGTCTGAGCGGAGCTCAGCCGCACCGTGGCACCCGCCAGGGGCGCGCCGTTCTTGTCGGACACGGTGCCCGACACGGCGCCACTGGTGGCCGTCTGCGCGTGAGCGACGATGCCGCTCCCGGCGACGAGGGCTGCGGCCGTAAAGCCGAGCCGCGTGAAGATTCGATTCATAGGGACTCCTTTGGAGTGAGCGGCGGGGGGGCCGCGAAAAAGGCGTGATGAAGTTTGATCAATCCAAACGCACCATGCCCCGGAGCATCAATGCCCGGGGAAAAGTCACGAGGACGACCAAAGATCAGGGGGAGTGTCGAAAGCATAGGGCAGGTTCCCCGGGTTACACAAATTTTTTCGCCAAGTGCCAGGAGATAACCTCACTACATGAGGCAATAAGATGACCGTCGCATCGTTTTGCACTGGCCTATGTTCTGGCCAGACATAAAAAAACGAGGCCCTCGCGGGCCTCGTTTCGGGTGGTACCGGGGTCGCTTAGAAGCGGAAGCCGGTGGAGACAGCGATGGTGCGGGCAGCACCAAAGGTGGAGTTGGAATTGAGGTTCGTGCCGAAACTGCTGGAACGAACCCAGGGGGAATTCACACCACCGGTGGGGGTGCCGTAGGTGCCAGTGGCAGCGGCGTAGGCGGTTCCGAAGGTGATCTGCTGCTGGTGGTTGAAGACGTTGCCGATGACGACCTTGGCGAACGCAGTCACATCCTTGGCCGCCACCTTGAAGAGCGGGAAGTCGTGGGTGACGGCCAGATCGAGGTAGGCACCGGCGTTAAACACGCCAGCGCCGCGAGTCTGATCCAGGTACTGCGTGCCCGTGGTGCCGAACTGCCCAGAAATGGTGGGACCGCCCAGGCGAGCGCGGCTGATGCTACGGGCGTTGCTGTAGTGGGCGCCGGAATCGAAGCGGTAGACGAGACCCATTGAGGTCTTGCCGAACGCGTTGTTGCTGGTGCGGTTGCCGGTCAGGCGGATGCGGATGGGCTGGTGACCGACCAGGTAGCCGTAGGGGGCCGTGTCCTGGTTGTTGTAGAGGGTCACGCCGTCCTGTACGTCGAAGCGGTGGATGCCTTCGCCGCGAGCGGGGCTGCTGGTGCCCTCACCCTCGTAGTTGCCCTTCAGGCTGCTCCAGGCGACATTGCCGCCGAAGTTCCACTGGTTGCGGTTGAACACGCCCTCGAGTTCCAGGCCCTTGTATTCGCGCTTGGCTTCGGGGTTGTTGTCCCAGACATTGAGGTAAATCGGAGTTCCAGTGGGATCGGGGACCGTGCCGTTGTTGCCGACGCTGTAGTCGATGAGGTTCTTCCACTTCTTGGAGACCGCAGTGACCTTGACAAAGCCATCGCCGATGCCAGCCCAGTTAAAGCTATAGGCGTAGTTCACCTGGATCTCGTCGACGGTGGGGGCCTTCAGCTTGTCGGAGAGAACGACGTTCAGCTTAGGATCGTTGTAGTAGACGATGCCCGCAGGGCTGATGTCATAGTTCGCAAGGTTCTGCAACTGGGCGAAGGTCACCCGGCCGAAACCATCAACGGCGCCGTTGTAGAGGTAGTCGATCTCGGTGGGGTTGCCCTGGCTGGTCACGGAGTTCGTGATGCCCTCGAGCACCTTGGCGTTGTAGCGGGCGAAGCTGGCACCGAAGATGTGCTTGCTGTCGCCGAACAGGTCGTACTTGGTGCCGATGCGGGGAGAAATGCCGTTGGCGCCGGCGGTCTTGGTGCCGCCCTCATTCTGAGCCTCGTACTTGTCGAAGCGCACGCCGAACTGGAAGTTCCAGTGCTGGTCGACGGTCCACTTGTCGTTGGCATAGAGGCCATACGAGCGGTTGGTGGCGGAACCGGTGCCGCTCTGGTAGATCCAGATGGCGGAACCGTAGGCGGTGCGGTTCGGCAGATTCATGCCGATGACCTCGATGATGTAGCCCGTGGGGGTCTGCTCATTCTTGGCCTGACGGGTGCCCTCGTAGTAATCGAAGCCGAAGTCGGTCTGGTGGCTGCCAGCGCCATTCCAGAAGAGGCTGGCCTTGAAGTTCAGCGTCCGGTTGTCGCGCTGGTCGCCGCCATCGGTGTTGTTGAAGATGCCGTTGTTGTAGAAGAAGCCGTTATCCACCAGGTAGAAGGGGCTCTGGCCGTTGGCAGCGCCGCCGGCGGAGAGGTTCTGCTTCTTGCGCCCGATGCGGGTATCGGTGGTGAAGTTGCTGCCCCAGGCGGCGCGCCAGGAGATGTTCGCGAACTCGGAGGTGCTGATCTGCGGCACCAGGGAGAGGAGTTCACCAGCGGAGTAGTTCCGGTTGGTGTCATCGATGCGGGCGTTCAGGAAGGAGGCGATGACCGTGTGGTCCTGGTTGACAGCCCAGGTCAGCTTGGCCTGACGGCGGATTTCCTTGGTGCGGGCGACGTAGCCGGCGCCGAGACCTTCAGGGCCGTTGGCAACGCCACCGACGCCAAATGCGTCCGTGATGTTGGCGCCGATGACCTGATTGGTTGAACGGTCGGTCTTCCAGTAGGAGGCCGTGAACCAGAGCTTGTCCTTGATGATGGGGCCGCTGAGGAAGAGGGTCTTCTCCTCGTTCATCACGTTGTTGATGGCGGTCCGGCTCTGGTAGGGCTGGGTGGCGTTCCAGGCGGGATCCGAGAGTTCCCAGCGCAGGGAACCACCGAACTCGTTGCTGCCGGAGCGGGTGATGGAGTTGATGACGCCGCCTTCCACATCGCCGTATTCAGCGGACATGGCGCCGGTGACAACCTGGGTCTCTTCAATCGCCTCATCGATCGTGCGGACGCCACGGTTGTTGTAGGCGTTGTCGGCGATGTTCTGGCCGTCCAGCAGGTAGAGGTTGCCGGAGGTCATGGCGCCGCGGATCTGCACGCGACCGCCCACGCCGGCGGTGACGCCGGGGGTGAGGAGGGCGACGCCTTCCATCGTGCGGGCGTTGGGCAGCAGGTCGACGGTGTCATTGCGGTAGTTGGTGGCGGTCTTGACGTCGGTCTTGTCCACGGCGGGGGCGGAGGCGACGACTTCAACCACGGCCGCACCCAGCTTGGTGAGGGTGACGCGGGGGCTGAAGGTCTGGTCGATGCCGAGTTGCTCGGTCACCTTGCGGGTCTCGAGGCCATCCTTGGTGTACTGGATGGTGTAGAAGCCGGGAGGCAGCAGGCGGGCGACGAACTTGCCCGTGGCATCCGTGGTGTAGGTGCGCACGCCCTGCAGGGAGGGCGAGGTGAGGCGGACGACCACGCCGGCCAAGGGGGCGCCAGCGGCGTCCACGACGTTGCCGGTGATGTTCGCGGTCTGCGTGCCCTGCGAATACAGAGCTGCCCCGCCCAGGGCGATGAGGGCCGTGATGCGGCCCAGGCGGTTGTTCAAGAGATGCATAGCATCCTCCAGAAAGTCGGGACTTGTGGTTGGGGGGGTCCCGAGGGAAAAAAACAGATCCTCAATCCGGGGGTGGCACAGGACCACCGCCGTGAAAGGGTGTGGCTGCTGATGACAGGATTGAAGACGGTGAAAAAGATCTAGGAGACAGGAGAGTAACTTTACCAGATCCCACAAGGGAATCTGGTCAGACCAGAAGAATTATGGGAACCATGTGACCGGAGACGGCACCGGTCCCCTCCGGCCCCGTCCCCTCAGCAACCAATCGAGGCCAGCAGCCAGGGCTTTGTATGCGGTTGGGTTGCTTCAATATCCATGGTTGCCAAGTATAAATCCGGCACCACCTTGTGGTTGGCCTTGGCCAGCACCTGGAACAACAGGTCACCCTTGCCCACCTTCTGACCCATCCGGGCGAGGACCCGGATGCCCACGCCCAGGTCCAGGATGTCCATCCGGTCCCGGCGGCCTGCCCCGAGGTCCATGGCCAGGATGCCCAGGGCGCGACCGTCAATGGCGGTGATGTAACCATCCTGTGCCGCCCGCACCTCCACCACCTGACCCGGCTGGGGCAGCCGGCTGAAGTCGTCGAGGGCCCCGGCGTCGCCGCCGTTGAGGGCCACGAAGCGCCGGAGGGTCGCCAGGGCGGAGCCATCCCGGATGACGGTCTGGACCTTGGTCTGGGCCTCGGGCAGGGTGTTCGCGGCGCCGCCCATGATCAGCATCTCGGCGGCGAGGCGGAAGCTCATCTGGGCCAGCTCGGAGTCGCCGTGCTCGCCGCGGAGGATCTCGACGGATTCCATGACCTCGAGGGCATTGCCGATGGCCCAGCCCAGGGGGGCGTCCATGCGGGTGATCAGGGCCCGGATCTGCATGCCGTGGGCGGTGCCCACGTTGACCATGCTCTGGGCCAGGGTGGTGGCGTCCTCCAAGGTCTTCATGAAGGCCGTGGGTCCGCACTTCACATCCAGCACCAGGGCATCGGCGCCGCCGGCCAGCTTCTTGGACATGATGCTGGCGGTGATGAGGGGGATGCTCTCCACGGTGGCCGTGATGTCCCGCAGGGCGTAGAGCTTCTTGTCCGCTGGGGCGATGTCGGCGGTCTGGGCAGAGTTCGCGAACCCCGTCTCGGCCAGACTCCGCAGGAACTCGGCCTCGCTGAGCTCGACCTTCAGGCCGGGGATGGCGGCGAACTTGTCCACGGTGCCGCCGGTATGGCCCAGGCCCCGGCCGCTGAACATGGGGCAGGGCACGCCGCAGGCGGCCACGATGGGGCCAAGGATCAGGGTGGTCTTGTCGCCCACGCCGCCCGTGCTGTGTTTGTCGACCTTGAGGCCGGGCACCGAGGACAGGTCGAGGCGCTTGCCGGAGTCCCGCATGGCCAGGGTGAGGGCCAGGGTCTCGGCGGTGTCCATGCCGCGCCAGCAGATGGCCATGAGCAGCGAGGCGCTCTGTTCGTCGGGGATGCTGCCGTCGGCGGCGCCCGCCACCCAGAAGGCGATCTGCTCGGCCGATAGGGCCCCGCCCAGCTTCTTGGTGTAGATCAGGTCGTACATCCGCATGGGATGACTCCTCGGACTCAGATGCTCTGGACCAGGTTCTCCAGGGCAGAGGCATCGCCCCGGCCCTTGAAGCGGGCCTTGTAGTCGGCCAGATCCTTCAGCGCCTGCGCGCGGTCCCCGGCGAGGCGGTCGGCATCGAGCTGGGCGGCCCAGAACGCCTCGGCCCAAGGTTCACCCGGAGTGGCCTGGGCGCGCAGGGGATCCAGCTGGGTGCGGGCCTCCTGGAGCTTGCCCAGGGCGATGGCGCGCTGGGCGAGGCGGAGCTGGCCCCAGGCGTCCGCGGGCTTCACGGAGGGCTGGCCCTTGCCGTCGAGGGCTAGGCGCCAGGTGCCCAGAAGGCCCGCCGTGGCGGCCTTCCGGGAGGAGGGGGCGCTGTTCACCAGGGCCTCGAGGCGGCCCAGGCGCTCCCGCATCCGCTTTTCCACTTCGGGAGCGGGCAGGGGCACCAGGCCATCGCCTTCCACTTCCATCTGGAGGGCGGAGAGGGCAGCTTCATGCTTCTCGGCGGCCGAGCTGCGCCAGGCGTTCCAGCCCCCGTAGAGGACACCCAGGGCCACCAGTGAAACCACGCCGATGAGGATGGGCTTCAGCAGTCCCCCGTCCTCTTCCTGCCCCTGGGCGACCTTGGTCTGGAAATGGGCCAGGCTCTGCGCGGGCTTCTGGACCTGGATCTCTCGGCTGTTGCTGGGGCGGGCCATGACGAACCTCTTCGATGAACCATCACTCGGACCCTTGAGGATGCACCAATCCCCGCCTTTCCGGCACTTGAAAATGCGCCCCCGCCTGCTAGGATGTTCGTTCGTGCCTGGGTAGCTCAGTTGGTAGAGCAATGGATTGAAAATCCATGTGTCGGCGGTTCGATTCCGTCTCCAGGCACCATGTTTAAGGCCCCCGGTTGGGGGCCTTAAACATGGTGAGACGGGATCGGAGTCGAGGCTCCGCTGCCTGGAGCCGAAGATTCCGACTCCAGGCCGACGGGATCAAGGTCACACCCTGCCGTGGGCTTCGGCGGCCGCCCTCGAGGCTGGTTTAAGCTGGTGCTTCGTTGCGATGGAGTTCCCATGCCCCTGCTCTTGCTCGCCCTGCCTGCCCTGGTGGTCCAGGCCCCCGCGCCGACCGTCAAGCCTGTGGACCGGGTCCAGGGCCTGTTCGAGGCCATCACGGAGGCCTTCATCGAGGGGAAGCGTGGCGCGATGGCCGGCCTGGTGGCCACGGGCAAGGCGGGCTGGGAGCAGGCGCGGCCAGATCTGCTTAAGGCCCTTGGGGAGGCCGAGGCCGTCGCCATCGACCGGCAGGTCAAGGCCATGGCCAAGATGACCCCCAGGGAGCAAGCGGTGGGCGCCCTGGGGGTCTCCAAGGCTCTGAGTCGGCTCCAGGGCAAGTCCCGCCAGCAGGAGCTGCGGCACGCGCACCGGACGGCTATGCTGGCCTGGTGCCTCGTGGATTCAGGCCAGCTCAATCCCCTACCTGGCGTGGCCGGAGCCTTCCAGCCTGTCATCGACGGGGACAAGGGGAGCCACACGCTGGCGGTCATGTCGGTCCAGGAATCCCTGAAGCGGCTCCAGGAGAGCCAGCAGAAGCAGCAGCCAGGCGGGGCGAAGAAGGCCCTCAAGGACCTCCTGAAGCTTGTAGACGTGCTCGAGAAGCCCTGACCCGCCTGGGTTGACATGAAACGGCCCCCTCGCGGGGGCCGTTTGCGTCCCTGAGGGAATCTACTCGCCCGCAGGCCGGTAGTCGTCGGCCAGGGTGACGGGGACCTTGGCCTTGATCTCCTTCTGGATCTCCGCGCTGATGTCGGCCATGCGCTTCTGCTTGTAGCCCTGGGCCACCTGGGCCTTGACCACCTCGAAGGCGGGGATCCCCTGGGCCTGGCCGGCGGCCTTCATTCGCTCGACCTGTTCATTGTAGAAAGCGCGCAGCTGCTCGTCCGTGGGCTCGGCGGTGGTCGAGCGCCGCTTCGCCAGCGCCTGGAAGAACACGTTGGCCTGCTGCTGCTCGAGCTGCCGTTTGACGCTTTGATCCTGGTCCAGTCCCGTCTGCTTCGCATAGGCGGTGATGGCCCGGGACATGGCGAGGCGGCTGGCGAGGTTGGCCCGTTCGTCCCGGGCGGCCGGATCGGTAAGGAAGGCCTGGGCCTCCTTGGGATCCGGGGAGAGGGTCTTCACCACATCCTGGAACTCGGCCTCGGTAATCTTCTCGCCGCCGACATTCGCGATGACGCGGCTCGTGTCGGGCTTGCCGGGCTTGCAGGCCAGGGACAGGACCAGGGCCGAACCTGCGATCAGGACGGTGCGAAAGGGCGTCTTGAACATGAAAGCTCCGGGGAAGGCATCAAAGGATCCAGAATGACAGGTCCGGGAGGGTTCCATGAGCCGAATTAGCGACCTTGAAGGCCTGGAATTGGCCGTCTACAGCGCCACCTGGTGCCCGGACTGCCGCCGCCTGGAGGCCTGGCTGGCCGAGCACCGCGTGGTCCACACCAAGGTGGACATCGAGACCGTGCCCGGGGCCGCCGAGAAGCTCGAGGCGGAGACCGGGAAGCGGGCCATCCCCTTCGTGCTAGTGAACGGGGGGCGCTGGGTCCGGGGCTACCACAAGGAGCTGCCACAGAGGCTGGATGGGGACCTGCTGGTGGAGGAGCTGCTGGCGGCGGGGAAGTAACCCGCCCCGGACACGCGCCTGATGCAGGAAACGTTCTGTCCCGCCCGGCGTGATTCCCTCCTTGTGAGGCCCCGCTCCACAGGGTGCCCCGCGGTCTGTTCCGCGACCCACTTGGTGGTGATTCCCTCCCAGTGGGGCCCCGCTTCACAGAGCCCCCCGGGCTCTGTTCCGCGACCCACTTGGTCGGGAGGTGGTCGGTCTGGTCTGCGCGTGGCACACTAGGAGGTTCTCCGGGAGTCCTCTGTGGCCAGCATTTTCTCCAGCCAGTTCTGGTCCAATTTGTTCAATTCCGACCTGGCCATCGATCTCGGCACGGCCTCGACCCTGATCCACACCAAGCAGGCCGGGCGCATCGTCATCTACGAACCCTCCATCGTGGCGGTGAACACGCTCACCCACGAGGTGGAGGCGGTGGGCGACGAGGCCAAGCAGCTGCTGGGGCGCGCCCCCCAGGGCGTGCGCACCATCCGGCCCATGAAGGACGGCATGATCTTCGAGGTGGATGCCGCCGAGAAGATGCTGGCCGCGTTCATTCTGAAGGCCCGCCCCAACCGCGGCATCGCCCGCACCCGCATCGTGGTGAGCGTGCCGCCCCGGGCCCACCAGGTGGCCCGCCGCGCCGTAAAGCAGGTCTGCTACGACGCCAAGGCCGGCGAGGTGTTCCTGGTGGACCAGACCATGGTGGCCGCCATCGGCGCGGGCCTCGCCATCAACGAGAAGCGCGGCTGCATGATCGTGGACATCGGCGGCGGCACCACGGACGTGGCCGTCATCAGCTACAACGGCAAGGTGTTCTCCGACTCCATCCTGATCGCCGGCGACGAGATGGACGAGGCGGTGGTCAAGTACATCCGCGAGAAGTACAATGTGCTCATCTCCGAGGCCTCCGCCGAGGAGGTGAAGTGGACGCTGGGATCGGCCTTCCCCTCCGAGCTGACCCGCACCATGGAAGTGAGCGGCCGGGACCAGTTCGAGGGCCTGCCCAAGACCCTCACCCTTAACGACGCCGAGATCCGCGAGGCCCTGACCGAGCCCATCGGCGCCATCATCGACCTGGTGCGCAAGGCCCTCAACGAGACCCCGCCCCAGCTGGCGGCGGACCTCATCGACCGGGGCATCTGCCTGACGGGCGGCGGCTCGCTCATCCAGGGCCTGGACGAGCGCCTGCGCAAGGAGACCCACCTACCGGTCTTCCGGGCGGAGGATCCCCAGACCGCCGTGGTGCGGGGCACCGCCTTGCTGCTGGAGAACATCCCGCTCCTGCGCCGCATCCAGATCCTCGACTAGCCGGGAGGACGCATGGTCGTCCGCGCAGCCAAGTGGAGTTGGAGCCGCGCGGGGTTGCAGCGCCTGGCTCTGGTCCTCCTCTGGCTGGGCCATGGCACCTGGGTGCTGCTGGGACCGGATCCCGCCCGCCACTGGACCGCCGTTCTGGATGTGCTCTCGCGTCCTACCCAGGCCATCGCCGCCCGGTGGGAGGGCTGGCGGGCTGCCCGCCGGGATTCCGGCCGCAGCCTGGCCGAGCTCCGCGCCGAGAACGCGCGGCTGGGGGCCGAACTGGCCCAGCTCCACACCCAGCAGGCCCAGCAGGCCCCGCGCCTGGCCGAAGCGGATGAAGCCGTGCGAATGCTCGGCCTGAAACAGCAGATCCCCCTGGCGCTGAAGTCGGCCCGGGTGCTCTTCGCGACGCGCCCGGCCACCTTCGGCGGCCTGATCCTGGACCGGGGGCAGGACCTGGGACTGGAGCCGGACCAGGGCGTCCTGGTGCCGGAGGGCATCGTGGGCCGGCTCTGGTCCGTCGGCGCCACCCAGTCGAAGGTGCTGCCCGCGGACGCCCCCAACGCCTCGGTGGCCGTCATGCTCATGCGCAGCCGGGCCACGGGCGTGCTCCAGGGCCTGGGCTCAGGGCGTGCGCTGATCCGCTACGTGAGCAACCAGGAGGTCGTGCAGCCGGGCGAGGCGGTCCTAACCAGCGGTCTGGACCGGGTCTTCCCCCGGGGCCTGCTCGTGGGCTACGTGGCCGAGGTGGCCAAGGGCGATCTTGAGTTGCGGCTGATCGTCAACCTCTCGGCGCCCCTCGACCGGGTGAATGCGGTCCTGGTGCTGCCTCCCCAGCCGCCCCTGGAGGTGCAGCCGCCCTTCGTGGCGCCGGAGACGAAACCCCAGCCGCGGAAGCGGGGGGCACCATGAGGCTCGCCCCGCCCACCCTCACACGCCAGAACCTGCTCTGTGCCGCCGCATTGGGCCTCATGGCGCTCAGCGCACCGTTCCCGGGCCTCCAGTCCGTCTTTCATGTCGCCCTGGTGCTGGCGCTGGCCCCGCGGGCCGGAGCCCCACTGTTCGGCGCCCTGTGGGCCCTGGCGGCGGGCTGGATCCTGGAGGGCTCACTGCGCCTCTACCCCCACTTCGGGGGGACGGCCTGGGCGGACCTGACGCTGGCCCTGGTGGCCGGCTGGATGGCCGGACGCTGGCCGCTGGAAGGCCTGAAGGGCTGGCTGGCTCGCCTCGCCGCGCTGAGCCTGCTCCACGCCCTCCTGGTGCATGGGGCTGTGCGCCTCGCCACCACCGCGCATCCGTGGGGCTGGGGCTGGTTCTGGGCCCTCCTGACCGTGCCGCTCTGGGGCTGGCTGGCCTGGCGCCTGCTCCATGCGGGCGCAGGGTCCGGGCGGCGCTGAGCCATGGATCCCCGGCAACGCCCCCTTCTGCGCCGAAGGCTCGGGGCCTTCAAGGTGATGACCTGGGGCCTGGTGGCCTTCCTGGTCCTCATCTACGCGTGGCTGCAGTTGGTCCGCTACTGGGAGTTCAAGCAGCTGGCCCTGCAGCAGGCGGTGAAGATCCGCCCCATTCCTGCGCCGCGGGGCCTGGTGCTGGATCGCAACGGGCACCGCCTGGTGGACAACCGACGGGCCCTGCACCTGGTCATCCAGCGGGAGGACCTGCCCACACGGCCCGAGGTGGTGGCTTCGCTCGCTGCGGCGCTGCAGGTGGACCCGGCCGCCCTGACCCGGAAGATCCAGAGCTACCGCCTGGCGGGCAAGGGACGGCCCCTGGTGCTCAAGGAGAACCTCGACGAAGCGGGCATCGCCATCGCCGAGCGCATCCGCGCCCGCTTCCCCTTCCTGGGCGTGGAGGTGGCGCCCCGGCGGGTCTACCTCGGGGATGAGCTGGCGGGCCATGTGCTCGGCTACGTAGGGGAGGTGGACGAGCCGCTGATGAAGGCCAAGCCCGACCTCTACCGGCTCGGCGAGACCATCGGCAAGGAGGGCTTCGAGGCCAGCGGCAACGACAAGTTGAAGGGCCTGGACGGCCAGAAGCGCATCCTGGTGGACCAGCTGGGCACAGAGGTTGCCAACTTCGGGCAGGAGGACGCCACGGCCGGCCGCAGCCTCTTCCTGACCCTCGACGCGGGCATGCAGAAGATCGCCCAGGACGCCATGGGCGAGGAGTCCGGGGCCGTGGTGGTGCTGGACCTTCGGGATGGCGGCGTGCTGGCGATGTATTCCAGCCCCTCGTACGACCCGAACCTGTTCCTGAACCGGCTCAGCCAGGACATGGTGGACCGCTACCTGGCCAATGACCTCACCCGGCCTATGGTGAACCGGCCCATCCAGGGCATCTACGCGCCGGGCTCCACCTTCAAGCTGCTGGTGGCCCTCGCGGCCCTGGAGAAGGGTATCGCCACGCCCCAGACGGCCATCTACTGCGCGGGCAAGAAGAACTACTACGGCCGGGACTTCCGCTGCGACAAGCCCACGGGCCACGGCACCCTCGCCATGGTGCAGGCCATCGCCCAGAGCTGCGACGTGTACTTCTACGACCTGGCTTCGCGCATGGACGTGGACGACATCCACGCCACGGCGGAGAAGTACGGCCTCACCGAGCGCACCGGCATCGACCTGCCCCAGGAGAAGCGCACCCGCATTCCCAGCCGGGCCTGGAAGCGAAAGGCCGCGCCGAAGGATCCCAAGTGGTACGCCGGCGAGACCATCAGCGTGGGCATCGGCCAGGGCGCAGTGGGCGTGACGCCCCTGGGCCTCGCCCGCTTCTACGCCCTGCTGGCCACCAAGGGAAAGCTGATCACGCCCCACCTCTTCTACGGCTTCCGGGATGACCAGAGCAACGAGCTGCAACTCGCACCGACCCCTGCCTTTAAAGACACGCCGCTCGATCCGAAGCACTGGGCGACTCTGGACGAAGGCCTCGCCGAAGTGGTGCGGAGCGGCACGGCGGGAGCCAATCCCTTCATCCGCGAGATCGCCAGCCTCGTCCCCTTCTCGGGCAAGACCGGCACCGCGCAGGTGGCCACCTTCGTGGACAAGGCCCACTACGCTCGCCAGGCCAAGAAGCTCAAGGACCACGCCCTCTTCGCGGGCTACGCGCCCCGCGAGCATCCCCAGATCGCCTTCGCCGTGGTGGTGGAGAACGCGGGGTTCGGCTCCACCGCCGCCGCACCCATCGCGGCCAAGCTGGTGAAGTACTGGTGCCTGGACCGGCTCGCCAATCCCCTGCCCCCGCCCCGGGGCCGGATGGTGGATCCCTTCGCCCCCCAGGGGCCGGAGGTCGCGGAATGAGGGAACGGTTCCGCGCCCTGGACTCGCGCCTGCTGTGGGTGATTCTGGCCCTCATCGCGCTGGGCACCCTGACGCTCTATTCGGCCGGCCGCAACACGCCCGCGGCGTCCATCTGGCTCAAGCAGAGCCTCTGGAACCTGATCGGCCTGTCCCTGATGCTGCTGCTGGCCACGGTGGATCCCCGGCGCCTCTTCCGCTACAGCTTCCCCTCGTACCTGTTGGGTCTCGTGGCCCTAGCCGCGGTGCTGGTGATTGGCAAGAAGATCGGTGGGGCCACCCGCTGGTTCGTGATTGCCGGGCAGACCTTCCAGCCTTCGGAACTGATGAAGTGGGTGACCCTGCTCTATGTCTCCCACCGCCTGGGCTCCAAGAGCGCCGACAGCGTCGGCCGGCTCGAGCTCCTCGGGGCCGTGGGGCTGGTGGTGTTTCCCATGCTGCTCATCCAGCGCCAGCCCGACCTCGGCATGGCCCTCAGTTTCCTGCCGATCCTGTTGCTCATCCCCCTGATGAAGGGGCTGCGCGCCCGCTGGGTGGTGGCGCTCATGCTCCTGGCGGGCCTCGGTGGCTTCGGCGCCTGGAAGGTCGTGCTGAAGCCCTACCAGAAGCAGAGGGTCCTGATCTTCCTGGATCCTTCGGCCGATCTGCAGGGGAAGGGCTACCAGGTGAACCAAAGCCGCATCGCCATCGGCTCCGGCGGGCTCATCGGCAAGGGTTTCACCAGCGGCTCCCAGACCCAGCTGAACTTCCTCCCCGTGAAGACCACGGACTTCGCCTTCAGCGTGTGGGCGGAGGAGCGGGGCTTCGTGGGCGTACTGCTGGCCCTCGGTCTGTTCGGCCTGCTGCTGAGCCGCATCCTGGACGCGGCCCGTGAGGCCCACACCTACGCCGAGGCCTACTTCTGCGCCGGGGCCGCCGGCATCTTCTCCCTGCACCTGCTGGTGAACGTGGGCATGGTGGCGGGGGCCCTGCCCAACAAGGGCATGGTGCTGCCCTTCTTCAGCGCGGGCGGCAGCAGTACCCTGAGCTTCTTCCTGGCCCTGGGCCTCATCATGGGCGTGCTCCACCGGGCCAGGGTGAAATGAGGGCGAGGGTGGCATGACCGACCTGCGGCAGCGGATGAAGGACCTGGCGGACCAGGTGCGCATGCACCGACAGCGCTACTACGTGCTGGACCAGCCCACGGTGTCCGACGCCGAGTACGATGCACTGGAACGGGAGCTGCGCGGCCTGGAGACGGAACATCCCGACCTTGCCGACGCGAACAGTCCAACCCGGAGGGTGGGCGCGCCGCCGGTGGATGCCTTTGAGAAGCGGCGCCACGCCACACCCATGCTCAGCCTCGACAACGCCTACTCAGAGGCCGAGCTGCGCGAATGGGAAGCGAAGTGGTGCAAGCTCGCGCCGGAGGCCAGTCCGCGCTACGCGGCAGAGCTCAAGGTGGACGGGCTCTCCCTCTCGCTGCGCTACGAAGGACGCGAACTGGTGGAGGCCCTCACCCGGGGTGACGGCGAGACCGGCGAGCAGGTCACCGAGAACGCACGGACCATCGCGGACATTCCGCTCCGGCTCCCCCCGGCGGCACCGGAACGGCTGGAGGTGCGGGGCGAGGTCTTCCTGTCCCGCAAGCGCTGGGAGGAGCTGAACCGCCAGCGGGACGCCCGCGGCGAGGCGCGCTTCGCCAATCCCCGCAACGCCGCCAGCGGCACCATGAAGCTGCTGGACAGCCGCGAAGTCGCCGCGCGCGGCCTGTCCTTCCTCCCCTGGCAGGCCCTCTGGTCCGAGGGCGCGGGTGCGGACCATGCCCAGTCCATGGCCCTGCTCGGCGCCTGGGGATTCGGCGTGATGCCCGCTCATGCCGAGGGCGACCTGATGGGCGTGCTGGCGTTCATCGCGGAGCAGGCCGAGGCCCGGCTCCGGCTGCCCTTCGACACGGATGGCGTGGTACTGAAGGTGCTCGATCCCGTGCTGCAGCAGCGACTCGGCGCCACGGACCGCGTGCCACGCTGGGCCACCGCCTTCAAGTTCCCCGCCACCCAGGTGACCACCACGGTGCTGGGCATCACCTGGCAGGTGGGACGCAGCGGCAAGCTCACGCCGGTGGCGGAACTGGAGGCCGTCGAGGTGGCCGGCTCCACCGTGCGCCGGGCTACCCTGCACAACGCCGACGAGCTGGCACGCCTGGGTCTGAAGGTCGGTCACCGCGTCTTCATCGAGAAGGGCGGGGAGGTGATCCCCAAGGTGGTGGCCCTGGTGCCGGGAGAGGAGGCCCGCGACCTGCCGGCGGCGGTGATCCCCACCGCATGCCCCGAGTGCGCTGGCGAGGTCGGCAAGACGGATGACGCGGAAGTGGCCATCCGCTGCCTCAATCCCGAGTGCCCCGCCAAGCTGGCGGCGCGCCTGCTGCATTTCGGCGGCCGCTCCGCCCTGGACATCGAGGGCCTGGGTGAGGCCCTGGTGGAGCAGGTGGTGGCGTCGAGGCGATTCGAGCAGCCTTGGGAACTGTTCAGCCTGCTGCAGGAGCCCCTGCTTGGGCTGGCCTACCTCTCTGGCTTGGACCGCATGGCCGAGAAGTCAGCCCAGAACCTGCTGCAGGGCCTGGACGAAGCCCGGATGAAGCCCCTGGACCGGTGGATCCATGCCCTGGGCATTCCCATGGTGGGAGCGCGCACCGCCGAGCTGCTGGCCGAGGCCTACCCGTCCCTGGAGGCCCTGTGGACAGCGGACGACCTGCGCCTGCAGGCCGTGGAGGAGGTGGGACCCAAAGTGGCGGCCGCCCTGCGCGCCTTCGTGGCGCTGCACCCGGAGCTGCCCGCGCGCCTCGCGGACCTGGGTGTGCAGCCTGCGCCACCCGCACTTCGGGACCTGTCGGGGCTGCCGCTGTCCGGCGAAGTCGCGGTGGTCACGGGCACGCTGCCCAGCCTGTCCCGGGAGGATGCCGAAGTCTGGCTGAAGCGGCTGGGCGCCAAGGTCACGGGCAGCGTGTCGCCGAAGACCACGCTGTTGCTGGCTGGAGAGAAGGCCGGTTCCAAGCTGGCCAAGGCTGAGGCGCTAGGCATTCCCGTGCGGGACGAGGCCTGGTTGCGGACCCTGGAGTCTTGAGGATCTGCGGAATCTGGACCGGGGAAAAAGCCCTGGACGGGGGGTCTGCCCCGTCCGATGATCGGGAAACCATCGTCCGGAAACCTCCGTGCTGACGCGCCTTGGCAAGTTCGAAATCGTACGGCTGCTGGCCCAGGGAAGCATGGGCGAGGTTTATGTGGGCCGGGATCCGATCATTGGCCGGGAGGTGGCCATCAAGGTCATCCATACGGCGGCCGGCATGGGCCCCCAGGCCCGGGAGCGCTTCGCCACGGAGGCCCGCGCCGCCGGCGTGCTGAACCACCCGAACATCGTGACCGTCCATGAGCTGGGCGAAGAGCAGGGCGTCCTCTATCTGGCCATGGAGCTGGTGAAGGGCGAGGACCTGGGCACGCTGATCCGGGCCGGGACGCTCTCCCCCAAGGACACCCTCGAGGTACTCGCCCAGGTCTGTGATGGCCTGGCCATGGCCCACCGCCACCAGATCCTGCACCGGGATATCAAGCCCTCGAACATCAGGGTGGTGTGGGATGGCAAGAGCCTCCAGGCCAAGGTGCTGGACTTCGGCGTGGCCAAGATCATCAACACGGACACCACGGACGAGGGCACGGTCTTCGGCACCGTGAACTACATGGCGCCGGAGTACCTGCAGAGCGGCCGGCCCGATTCCCGCAGCGACCTCTTTGCCGTGGGCGTGATCCTCTACGAGTCCCTGGCGGGCATCCCGCCCTTCGATGGCCCCAGCCCCGGCTCGGTGATCTACCGCCTCCTTCACGAAAACCCCACGCCGCTGCCGCCCACGGCCTTCCAGGGCATCAGCCGCGATGTGCAGGGCATCCTCCACCACGCCCTGGCTAAGGACCCGGCCAACCGCTTCCAGACCGCGGAGGACCTGGCCTCCGTCCTGCGCGCAGCCAAGGACACGTCCTGGCGCTGGGAGCAGGAGCGCCCCACGGTCGCCCTCAAGATCAAGGGCCTCGTGTCCGGTCGCGGGCCCACGCCGCCCACACCGCCCCGGGGCATGTCCGTGGTGCGGTCCGCCCCTCAGTCAGGCCCGGCCAGGCCGGCCGGCACCACCGGCTCGGGTTCCATCATCCGCCCGGTGACGGCGCCCCGCAGCACCGTGCGCGAAGCCCAGGCTCCTTCCGGCACCGGCCCCTATGGCCGGGCGGAGGTCCGCCAGGACGTGCTGGAGACCACCAAGCACCAGCTCCTCCAGGCCCTGGAGATCGATCCGAGGAATGCCAAGGCCCACGCCATGCTGCTGGTCACCCACTACCGCCTGGGCCGCCTGGATGCCGTGATGCAGACCCTGCGCCAGGCCCGGGATCGCGGCATCCCCTCGGCGGAACTCCGGGCCCTCCCCCGCTGCAACCAGGTGGTGATGGAGGAGCTGCAGACGTGCCGGCTGCCCCTGGACCTGCACGGCGAGTTCATGGAGTATCTCGGACTCTGAAGCTTCCCCGTGACTCAACCGAGAAGGAGGGCTTGGGTCCCATGGTTAGGTGAAGACATGCTCCAGAAGCTGGGCCGGTTCGAGATCCTGAAGCGTCTGGGACAGGGCGCGATGGGGGAGGTCTACCTGGGGCTTGACCCCGCGATCGGCCGCGAGGTGGCCCTCAAGACCATCCACCGCGAAGCGGCCCAGGGTGCCGAGGCGCGGGAGCGCTTCGCCCGCGAGGCCCGGGCGGCCGGGACGCTGAACCACCCGAACCTGGTGACCATCCATGAGTTCGGCGAGGACCAGGGTGTGTTGTATCTGGCCATGGAGTTCGTGCCCGGCGTAGACCTGGAGGCCATGCTGCGGGATCGCGTGCTGGCTCCGGTGGAGGCCCTGGAGGTGCTGGCCCAGGTCTGTGACGGCCTGGGCTACGCCCACCAGAAGGGTGTGCTGCACCGCGACATCAAGCCCAGCAACATCCGCGTGCGCCGCGAAGGTGACCGTCTGCACGCCAAGGTGATGGACTTCGGCATCGCCCGGGTGGCGGGCTCTGACATGACCGGAACGGGCACCCTGCTCGGTACCTTCGGCTACATGGCGCCGGAGTACATCAAAACGGGCACGCCGGACCCGCGCAGCGACCTCTTCGCCGTGGGGGTGATGCTCTACGAGGCCCTGGCGGGGCGCCGCCCCTTCGAAGGGGATACCACCGCGACCATCCTCTACCGCCTGGTGAACGAGGAGCCGCCGCCCCTCACAGCCTCGGACCTGCGCGGCCTCAGCCCCCAGGTGGGGCAGCTGCTGGCCAAGGCCCTGGCGAAGGATCCGGCCCAGCGCTTCCAGACGGCGGAGGCCATGGCCCGCACCCTGCGCGAGGCGATGGATCCCGCCTGGGCGGGCCTGCCCGGCACTCAACCCACCCGGGCCCTGCCCAGGGCTGCGACACCCCCTGTCGTGGCCACCACCGGGCGGAAGCCCCACAATCCGTGGCCCTGGATCGCCATTGCCACCACCCTCCTGGCCGGAGGGGCCGGGGCCTGGGCCTGGCTGAACCAGCCGAAGGCTTCGCGGCTCATCACCCTGCCGGCGCCGCCCAGGATCGAGCCCGCCGCCCCCGGGCCCGTGGTCGAAGCGGTTGCGAAAGCAGACCCGAAATCGGCCCTCAAGCCCGGGCCCCCAGCCGACCTGCGATCGGTGCCGAAGGAAGTCCCTCGGCCCGGTCCAGCGCCGAAAGCCCCGGCGCGCCTGTCGGAGCAGGAGGCGGCCGACCTGCTAAATGAAGCGGCCAAGGGCATGGTGGATCAGCCCCAGGGCAGTCTCGCCCAGTGCGACCGGGTGCTCCGGGACCAGCCCACGAATCCCCGGGCCTACGCCCTCAAGAACGTGGCGCTCTATGGTCTGGGCCGCTACCAGGAGATGCCAGGCGTCCTGGCCGCCGGCAAGGCGCAGGGCGTGAAGCCGATCCAGCTGCTGGCCTTCTCCTCCTTCCAGGCCATGCTCCGGGAGGAGCGGCGGGAGCGGCGACTGCCGCAGGAGGTGCGGGAGTCCCTGGCGGCCGAGATGCCGCTGGGCACGATGCGGACCGGGCCCGGGGCTTGGCCGAGGCGGGTTCAGAGGGACTGAACCTCCCGCAACAGCCAAGCCCCTTCGACCTTCCGCCAGGTCAGGCGGAAGCCGCGGTGCGAGGCGTCCTGGGGCAGCAGGCCGCCGCTGCGGCCGCTGAGGATCAGGTCCACGTCCTGGATGGCCTCGTTCCCCTGCACGGCCACCTCGTTGCGGACCACGGTCACGCCGACCTTCTCCCGCCGGAAGGTGCCCATGAGGAAGAGCCGGGCGGTGGCGCGGTCCATGCCCTCAGGGCCGCGAAACGCAGGGTCGAGGACCGCCGTGGCTGCAGCGGCGTCCCCGGCTTCCACGGCCGCGCGGCAGGCCTCGAAGGCCTTCCGCACCTGGGCCTCGGGGTTGTCGGATCGGCAAGCCACGAGCGCCGTCAGGACCCAAACAGAGGCAATCCTTTTCCTCATGGCCCCACCCCATCACACTGGACGATCACGGAAGGATAGCGCCATGGACCACAAAGGCCGCTTCGACACGCTCTGCATCCACGCCGGCCAGGCGCCGGACCCCACCAACGGGGCCATCATGACGCCCGTGTACTTCACCAGCACCTACATCCAGGAGGGGCTGGGCATCAACAAAGGCTTCGACTACGCCCGAGTTCGCAACCCCACCCGGGACGCCGTGGAGGCCAACCTGGCGGCCCTCGAGGGTGGCGCCCACGGCATGGCCTTCGGCTCGGGCATGGCTGCGGTGCAGGCCATCTTCGAGCAGCTCTCCAGCGGCGACCACGTGGTGCTGGGCGACAACGTGTACGGCGGCACCTTCCGGCTGCTGGACAAGGTGATGACCCGCTTCGGCCTCACCTACACGCAGGTGGACACCGGCGACTTGGCGGCCTTCAAGGCCTCTCTGCGGCCCAACACCAAGCTGGTGATGCTGGAGACGCCCACCAACCCCATGCTGGGCCTCACGGACATTCCCGGTGTGCGCCAGGTGATGACGGTCATGGGCTGTCAGGCGGTGCTGGCCGTGGACAACACCTTCGCCACGCCCTACAACCAGCGGCCCCTGGAGCTGGGCGCCGACCTGGTCTTCCACTCCACGACGAAGTACCTCAATGGCCACAGTGACTCCATCGGCGGCATCGCCATCACCAACCGCGAGGACATCGCCGAGGGCCTGCGCTTCCACCAGAAGGCTGCCGGCGGCATCCTCTCGCCCATGGAATCCTGGCTCATACTGCGGGGCACCAAGACCCTGCACCTGCGCATGGAGCGCCACAACGCCAGCGCGCTCACCATCGCCCGCTGGCTGGAGGGGCGCAAGGACCTGAAGGCCGTCTATTACCCCGGCCTGGAGTCCCATCCTCAGCACGCCCTGGCCAAGCAGCAGATGAAGGGCTTCTCCGGCATCGTCAGCTTCGACACTGGCGACGCGGAGCGCACGCGCCGCATGGCGTCCTCGTTCAAGGTCTTCGCGCTGGCGGAGAGCCTGGGTGGCGTGGAGAGCCTCGTCTGCCACCCCGCCAGCATGACCCACGGCAGCGTGCCCGAGGCCGATCGCCAGCGCCTCGGCATCAACGACAACCTGCTGCGCCTGAGCGTGGGTGTGGAGGACGTCCGCGACCTGATCGACGATCTGGATCGGGTGCTGAAGGTCTAGCCCAGCCCGTGCGCTTGGTATAGCTCGGGATAGCTACGCGTCTCGGCGCGGTCAGGGGCGAGGCCCAGGCCCTCCATGGCGACGCGGATGGCCTGGGGCTCCCCCTCCAGCTCCAGGTAGCAGCCGAACGGCGTCTCATCGAGACAGGCCTCCAGCTCCGTCCGCTCCCACACGGCGCGCAGCTTCTCCATGCCCATGACGGGCTGGAATCCGAGGGCACGGAGGATGGCTTCCAGGGCCTCAGGGTTCTCGATGCCGCTCTCCTGCTCGGGCCTGATCTTCAGCAGCGCGTCGGGAATCTTCGCCCCCTTCCAGGTGAGCCGTGACTGGCCCGCGTAGGACCGCGTGCGCAGGGCGGAGCCCGTCGCCCGCAGTTGGTCGTCCCGGTCCCAGAGCACGCTGACCTCGGACTGGGCCGGATGGACTTCGTGAAAGCCCAGGGCCTCCAGCAGGGACCGGTAGGGACCCGTGGCCGGGATGCGCAGTTTCAGCTCGGTCTCGAGGGCGGATTTGTGCTTCATCTGGGACCGGCCTCCCGTCGGGTGGGGCATGATGGTGCAAAGGCACCGGAAACCTTGTGATCCCCCAACGGTACATCATCGCCAGCCTCTTCATCGCCGCCATGCTGCTGCTCTTCGCGGTGGTGCAGGCGCCGCGTCCGGTCAGCGCCGGGGGGGTCGCGGCCGCGGAGGCGCCGGCGATCATGAACCTGGGGGGCTATGAAACCCAGTCGGAGTACCGTCTGATCGATGGCTGGGCGCCGCGCTTCCAGGGCGCGCAGGATCCGGACCAGCCCGATGCCTGGCCCTTCGAGGGTGGCTTCGGCACGCCCTGGGAGCCGGCCTCCCCCTACCTGGCGGACCAGGGGCTCGCGCTGAACGGCCCGGGGGGCCGTAGCGAGGTGGTGCTGTGGCGGGGGCTGGAGTGGCGGCACTACCGCTTCGATGCCCCACTCTGCTCGGCCCGGTTGGATCCGGCCAAGGGCAACCGCCTCCTGATCACGCTGCAGATGGGCCCTGCCCGCTTCGAGACCCGCCTGCTGGAAGTGCCGGAGGGCCGCGTGCTGTGGTCGGCGCAGTCCGGCCCCTGGAGCCGGTTCAGCTGGGATGGCAAAGCCGTGCTCGTCGGTCTCTTCGAGCCAGCTGAGCCGAAGCTGCTGCTCAGCGCACTCCCTCTGGACGGGGACCCTGGAGAGGCGACCCTCGCGCCCTGGGATGAGCCGGACCTGCCCTCGGCACCGAAGGGCATTGCCACCAAGATTCAGGCCCTATCCGAGGATGGCCAGGACCTCCCGGGCCTGCGGGTGGAGATCCCCTGGCGCGCGGGAGACCGCGTGTGGATGCCCCGCGGAGATCGCCTCTGGCATGGCGGCGCGCAGGGCTGGACGCTCTGGGGGCTGGAGGGGATGCGCTGGCGCCGGCTGGCTGTGGGCCCTGGCGTGCTGAACGCCCACCCGCCCTTGCGCATGGCCCTGGTGGAGCCCCTTCCGGGCGAGGGGATGGTCCGCAAGCGCAGTTCTCTGGCCAAGGCCGACTGGGCCGAGGTGGCTTCGGATGCGCTGCCCTGGCCGGCCTGGGATGCGGCCTGGGCCTGGCGCGAGAACGGCGCCTTCGACGCGTGGGACCAGCGCTGGAACGAGAGCGCCCTGCCGCCCGAGCGCCAGCGGCAGGCCCTGTTCGAGTCCTACCGGGCCGAATGGCGCTCGGCAATGGGGCTCAGGGCCTCGGTGAAGGGCTGGCTGCCGAGGGGTCCGGAGATCGCGCTGCGGGAGCCCTTCGGCATGGCCTGGATCTGGGTGGGCGACAGGGTCCTGATGATCCGCCTCGTGGAGGTCGAGCGGGTCCGGATCCTCAGGAAGCTGCTGCGCTGAAGCGAACCATTGCTATCGAAGTGCACATTTCTGGTAGCGTTGTGCCCAGCCACTCTCTCTTCCTCCCGGCTTCCCGAGGTTTCCGATGCCGCGTCTCCTCCTCGTGGACGACAATCCCAGCATTCACCGGATTGCCGAATCCCTCCTGGCTCCCACGGACGTGGAGCTCATCTGCGTGGACTCCGCCGCAGAGGCCCTGGACCGCTTGGAGCGGGGCGAGCGCTTCGATGTGGCACTGGTGGACACTGCCATGCCCGGCATGGACGGCTGGACACTGCTGACGCGCCTACGCGCCATGGAAGCCACGGCGGGCATGCCCATCGCCCTGATGGCTGGCGTACTGGATCCCGTGGATCCCGCCAAGCTGGCGAAGGCACCCATTCAGGGATTCCTGAAGAAGCCCATCGAGCTGCGGGAACTGGGCGACCGGGTGAAGGCCCTCCTGGCGACACCGGTCTCGGTGAGCCCCTCGCCCTTCAGCACCGTGCCGGCGACGCCGGCCCGGGATCTGGTGAGGCGGGCCGAGGAGGCCCTCCCCGAACTGCGCCCGGAGCCGGTGGAGCCTCCCAGCGACCTCGATGTGCCGGCCCTGCCTGCGCCCGAGCCCGAAGACGACCTGCTCGTACTGACCGCCGAAGACCTCTGGCCGGATGAACCCGAGCCGGTCCTGCCCATGACCGTCCTGCCGGATGTCCAGCTGGATCTGGAGGAACTGGACCTTGACAGCCTCCAGGACCTGACCGACGAGGCTCCGCCTGAGCGGATTCCGGCCCACGAGGCCCGGTCCGAATCGGCCATCCCGGTTTTCGATCCTGAAGGCGCGCTCGCAGATGACGATGATGCGCTGGTCACCCTCTCCGGCCTCGAGGAACTGGAGACCCTTCCCGCTGATTTCCAGCTGGCGCTCCCGGAACCTGAGCCCGAGCCCACGGTGGACGTGGTGGAGCCGGACGACGCCTTCGCCGGCCTTCCGGATGCGGCCTCCCTGATCGGCGAGGTCAGCCCTGTCTTGGCAGCGGGTCCGGTGGACCAGGAATCCCAGGCTCCCGAAGTCCCGGAGTCTGCGCTGGTGATCCCAGATCTTGGCCCGGTGCTGCCCGTCGAGGCAGAGGTGCCTGCCGCAGGTGGTCAGGTCGCTGCCGTTCCCGGGCAGGTTCCCCCAGCGACTGCAACGGCCGTCTCCTCCCAGCAGGCACAGGCCCTGGTGCAGGCCCTCCTAGCCGACCCGGTGCTGGTGGACGCCCTGGTCAAGGCCGTGGTGGCCCGCATGGGTGACCAGGTCCTACGGGAGATCGCCTGGGAAGTCATGCCGGATCTGGCGGGAAGATTGCAACAATAGGCGCATGAAGCGCGTGCCCCCTCTGCCTCCCAGGATGTCCTCCAGGTTCCCCTCATGATCACCGGCTACAACACGGATGTGCGCCACGGGAACCGGGTCTTCCATGTGCAGACGGAAGACAAGGGGCTGTCGAACCCCAAGATCGAGACCCTCATCTACGTGGGGGGCGAGATCCTGGACAGCTACCGCTCCTCCTACGAGGACCTCATCGCTGCCCCGCCGATCACCGAGTCGGTGATCCAGAGCCGTATGGATGAGCAGCATCGGGCGGTGATCCGGGACATCAAGAACGGGAAGTACGACCTGACGCCCCCGGACCTGCTGGAACAGCAGGCCTTCAACGACCGTCCCCTGGACCAGGCCATCCTGGAGTTCCTCCAGCAGGAAGGCGATGTGGACACCCTGGAGCTCGTGCTGAACCAGCCCCTGAAGCCGGCCTTCGGAAACCTTTTCAGGGTGCAGGTGCTGGCGAGGCTCTGCCAGAGCCAGAGCCCGGTCGCCGGCGCCGAGGTCGCGGTGAAGCTCGTGTCCAGCCTCAAGAAGGCCACAGGTCTGCTCTCGGGGCGGACGGGCGCCGACGGCCTGTTCACGGGCGAGGTTCAGCTGCCCCCGAGCCAGCCGGGCCAGTGTGCCGTGGTCGTGAGTTGCACCAGCGATCAGGGCTTTGACGAGGTGAAGGCCACCGTGGTGGCCGTCTAAATTGTCTCAGTATAAACCTGGACAACCGGTTGAGACGGACTATCATGTTCCCTTGGGGCGGGGGACTCATGACCAAGGTCGAGCCTGAGCTGTTGAGCATAGGGGATATCTGTTCCGAGACCGGGCTCTCGGCGGACGTGGTGCGGGTCTGGGAACGCAGGTACGGCTTTCCCGTGCCGGTCCGGCTGCCCTCGGGCCACCGGCGCTATCGCCCGGAGGACCTGCATCACCTGCGGCTCATGGCCGAGGCTGTTGCCCAGGGCCATCGTCCCTCGCAGATGGCCAGGACCGGGGAGGCGGCCCTGAAGCGGCTCCTGATCCCCAAGGACAATCCCCGTGTCGAGTGCCTCTTCGAAGCGGTCACGGCGATGGACACCGACAGGATGCGTGGCCTCCTCCGGGAGTCGATCGAGCTGATGGGCTGGAAACCCTTCCTCCAACAGGTGGTGGCGCCCCTGCTGGACCGGGTGGGCATGGCCTGGGCGGAAGGGGCCATCGACATCCACCACGAGCATCTGGTCACCGAGGTGCTGGAGGACCTGCTGAGGCAGCTTCGCCTGGACTGCCGGCCCGTGACCGGCAAGGGGTCCGTGCTGCTGAGCACCCTGCCGGGCGAACGGCATCGGCTGGGACTGCTCATGGCGGCCCTGGCCTACGCCTCCCTGGGGGTCCGGACCGAGCTGCTGGGGGTGGACCTGCCGGTGGCGAGCATCGCCCAGGCGGCCCGTGCGTTGAGGGTGGAGACCGTGGCCGTGAGCCTGTCCATCCAGTCCTCGGGGGAGACGACCCGGCGCCTTCTCCTGGACCTGAAGGACCGGCTACCCGCCGGCTGCCGGCTCCTCATCGGCGGCCAGGGAGCCGTCCGGACCCGAAAGATCGATGGTGTGGAAAGGATGAGCGGGCTGGATGTGTTCTGATCGGCCTCAGCCGCCCTGCTGCGTGTCCTGACCCGTTGGGGCCCACTGTTTCCGTAGGCGGTGGAGCAGGAGGCGCAGCTCCAGGAGCAGCGGCCTGGCGGCCAGGAAGCACAAGAACCCCGCCAGCGGCACCGTCACCTTGAAGCCGATGTGGCGGAAGCCCAGGGCTCCCACCACGCCTCCGCCGAGGAAGGACGCCAGGATCAGGAGCAGCAGGGTAAGCTTCTGGCGGTTGGCGACGATGCGCTCACGGCCGTGGCGGTTGTGGATGTTGACGTAACTCAGCCGGCTCAGCTCGATGCCGATGTCCGTCACGGTGCCCGTCAGGTGCGTGGTGCGCACCGCAGCACCCGAGATGATGGACGTCACCGCGTTGTGCAGGCCCATGATGAAGCAGAGCAGCATGACGGTCATGGGCAGCGTGAACTGGATCTCCTGCTGCAGCCGGTTCCCCATGAACCCGAAGATGAGCATCAGCACCGCCTCGAGCGCGAGGGTGAGCGCGTAGCGGCTGCGCATGCGGTGGCGCTGGCCGAAGCTGATGAGGGTGGTGCACACGAAGGCGCCGCCGAGGAAGCTCAGCATCATGGCCAGGGCAGCCAGGGCCGTGGTGAGGTCCCCCGCGGCCAGCTCGTCGGCCATGGAGGACACGACACCGGTCATGTGGGAGGTGTAGTGGCTGACCGCCAGGAAGCCGCCGGCATTCACTGCGCCGGCCACGAAGGCCATGGCCCAGGCCAGCTGGCGGTTGAGGGTCTCCGAACGCAGCGCCCCCTCGCGCACCAGCAGCTTCTCCTGGATGGGCAGCGTGGCCAGGGCGGATTCCACGGCCGCCTGGAGCTGCTGGCCATCCAGACGGTTCCTGAGCAGCCGCCGCAGGTAGCGGGCCACGATCAGCTGGATGGTTCGAGGGATGCGGCGCATCGATGCTTCAGTCTACTTGGTCGGGACGTGGCCTCCCGCCTCCTGCCTCCGGCCTCCAGCCTGTACACTCATCCCATGCCCAAGATCCTCCTCCTCCACACCGGCGGCACCCTCGGCATGGCCCCCAGCGGGGAACCTGCCTCGCTGGCGCCCGGGAAGTTCCTGGACCACCTGCTGGAGCAGGTGCCGGAGCTGGGGCAGCTGGCGGAGCTGTCGGTGGAGGTGCCCTTCAACCAGGACTCGGCCTGCATGGAGCCGGCGAACATCCTGGCCCTGGGCCGACGGGTGCGGACGGCCGCGGCCGAGTTCGATGGCTTCGTCATCATCCACGGCACCGACACCATGGCCTTCACCGCCTCCGTGCTGGGCTTTCTCCTGGCGGATCTCGGCAAGCCCGTGGTACTTACCGGCAGCCAGCGGCCCCTGGCCTTCGTGCGCAGTGATGCCCGCAGCAACCTGGTCAATGCCGTGGACCTGGCCTGTCGCGCCATCCCCGAGGTGGGCATCTGCTTCGGGACCCACTGGCTCCGGGGCGTGGCCGCTGACAAGCTGAGCGTGAGCCAGTTCGAGGCCTTCCAGAGTCCCAACCTGCCACCCCTGGCCGAGATCGGTGCCGAGATCCGCCTCCACCCCGAGGCGGGCCAGTTCCCCCGGCAGGTGCCCGCAGGGCTGGGCGCCGAGCTGGACCTCACTGTCCGCACCGTCACGCCCCATCCGGGCATGGCCTGGTTTCCTGTACCCGCCGGGGCGAAAGCCGTCCTCATCCAGGCCTTCGGCGCCGGCAACTTGCCCATGGACCGCCCCGACCTGCAGGCCTTCCTGGAGGACTGCCGACAACGCCAGCTGCCCGTGGTGGTGACCTCCCAGTGCCCTTACGGCGGCATTGATCTCTCCGCCTATGAACTTGGGCGGAAGATCGAGGGCTTCGGTGCCGTCTCCGGCGGCCTGCACACCCGCTGGGCCGCCCTGGCCAAGCTGGGCCTGATCCTGGGTGCGGGCGGCGGCATCGCGGAAGTGCGAGAGGCGTTCGGCGTGGCCTGGGCCGGAGAGCCCACGCCTGAAGGAGCCTGGCCGCAGGCTTGATCTTCCGGTCGAAGGCCAAGTCCAATCGCGGCTGTGGCGCGACTGGAGCCAGCTAGAATGAAGGTTTCCGGGAACCACAGATGCTCGACGCCAATCTCCTCCGCAACGATCTTGACGCCGTGGCGGCCCGCCTGTCGGAACGCGGCTACACCCTGGACCGGGCCCGGTATCAGGAACTGGACCAGCGCCGCCGCTCCGTGCTGCAGGAGGCGGAGGCCCTGAAAGCCGAGCGCAACCGCGTCAGCGAGGAAGTGGGGCGTCTCAAGCGGGTCAAGGAGAACGCGGACCACCTCATCGCCCAGCAGCGCGAGGTCGGGGACAAGCTCAAGGAACTGGAAGCCGCCGAGCGCGAGATCGAGGCGGCCTTCAAGGACTTCCTGGCTGGCATCCCCAACCCGCCCCATGCCAGCGTGCCCAATGGCCGCGACGAGCATGCCAATGTCGAGATCAAGCGCTGGGGCCAGGTTCCCAGCATCGGGGCGCCCAAGGATCACGTGGAGCTGGGCACGACCCTCGGCATCCTGGACCTGGACCGGGCGGCCAAGATCAGCGGCGCGCGCTTCTCCGTGCTGAAGGGGCAGGGGGCCAAGCTGGAGCGGGCCCTCATTGCCTTCATGCTGGACCGGCAGACAGCCGCGGGCTACCTGGAGGTCATCCCCCCCTACCTCGTGAACGCCGAGAGCATGTACGGCACGGGCCAGCTGCCCAAGTTCGAGCAGGACCTCTTCAAGACGCCCCACGGCGAGAGCTCGCTGTACCTCATTCCCACGGCGGAAGTGCCCGTCACCAACCTCTACCGCGACGAGATCCTGAGTGCGGATTCGCTGCCCCTGCGCCACTGCGCCTTCACGCCTTGCTTCCGCAGCGAGGCCGGCAGCTACGGCAGGGACACCAAGGGCATCATCCGCCAGCACCAGTTCCACAAGGTGGAGCTGGTCACCTTCGCGGCCGCGGACCAGGCGGAAGCCGAACTCGAGAGGCTCACCGCGGACGCGGAAGCCATCCTCGAGGCCCTCGGGCTGCCCTACCGCCGGGTGCTGCTCTGCACCGGTGACATGGGCTTCAGCAGCCAGAAGACCTACGACCTGGAGGTGTGGCTGCCCTCGCAGAACACCTACCGTGAGATCAGCTCCTGTAGCTGGTTCGGCGACTTCCAGGCGCGGCGCGCCAACATCCGCGCCAAGGGCAGGGAGGGCAAGCCCGCCTTCGCCCACACCCTGAACGGCAGCGGCCTGGCTGTGGGCCGCACCTGGGTGGCCATCCTCGAGAACTGCCAGCAGCCCGACGGCAGCATCGTGGTGCCTGAAGTCCTGCGGCCCTTCATGGGCGCCGAGGTGATCCGCTGACGGCAGCGCCACTTCTTTGCGCAGAAGGCCTGGGCCTTCGCCGTGAGGGAAGCTGGGCGCTGAAGGACGTGTCATTCACCATCGCTCCGGGGGAAGCCTGGGGCGTCCTCGGTACGAGCGGTTCGGGAAAAACCACCCTGCTCCTGGCGAGCCATGAGTTGCCCTCGGTGCAGGTTCTCTGCGATCAACTGCTCCTGTTGCACGACGGGCAGACCCTGTGCCAGGGGTCCGCGGCAAACCTGTTTTCAGACCCGCTCGAACCCCACCTGCGGGAGCTTCTGGAGGCCACGCCGAGGTGCCTACTCCTCCGTTGAGATCTGGGCGGCGCTGGTATTGATGTAGATGCCGCCGAAGTGGCCCCACAGGCTGCTGAAGCCCGGCCGCAGGCGACCCTGCTGATCCAGGGATTGCAGTTCCGCGGATAGCAGCTTCTGGGCTTCGGTGGTCTGCACATCCTGGATGAGGCTGCGGCGGGTCTCGAAGGTGAGAGCCGGGGCGGGCTCGCGGGAGCTGATGCGGGCCACCCAGAGCTTGCCGTCCTGGGTCCAGAGCACGGGAGTGGTCTGGCCGATGGCAGTCTCCAGGAGGGCCTTGCGGATGCCGGGATGGGTGACGAAGTCGCGAACACCACTGAGGGGGGCGGCCGCCTGTTCGGTGACGGGACCCACGGCCTGGAGGCCGCCGGCCTTGAGGGCCTGCTGGGCCTTGGCCACCGCCTGCTTGCGGGCTTCCTCGAGGCGGAAGGCCGCCAGGACCTTGGCCCGGACTTCCTTGAAGGGGGGCACGGCCTCGGGCAGCTCCTCCTGGACCCGGAAAAGCAGGTGGCGGGTCGGGAAGGCCATGGGCTTCGACACATCGCCCACCTTCATGCGGAAGGCCTCGGCGGCGAACTGTGACAGCTCGGGCAGGCCCTCGACTTGGGCGGAAGGCTCATTGCCGAAGGGCTGGCTGAGCTGGGCGGGGCTGCCCAGGCTCTTGGCGGCGGCGGCAAGGTCGCCCCCGTTGGCCCGCTTGCGAATCTGCTCTAGGCGCTCCTGGGCGCGGGAGTTGAAACGACTGTCGGAGATCTCCCGCGTGAGCTGGGCCTTCAGGTCCTCGAACTTCTTCTCACGGCGCCCCTCCAGCTTGATGAGGTGGATGCCGAACTGGGTGCGCACGGGCTGGCTGATCTCGCCGGGCTTCAGGGCCGCGGCGGCCTCGGAGAACGGCTTGACCATCTTGGAGGCGGTGAACCAGCCCAGGTCGCCACCATTGCCCTTGGCGCTGGGATCTTCACTCTGCTCCTCGGCCGTCTTCGCGAAGTCCAGGCCCTTGACGAGGCGCTGCCGGAGCAGCTGGGCCTTGGTGGTGGCCTCCTGCATCTGAGTGTCGCCCTCGGCCTTGAACAGGATGTGGCGGGCCTTGAACTCGGTGGTGTCCCCCTTGCGGGCCTCGAAGGCGGCTTTCAGGGAGGCCTCGTCGGGTTCGATGTCCTTGCCCAGGGCCGCTCGGTCCACGGCCACGAACTGGATCACGCGGCGGGGCGGCTGGAGGAAGCGCTCGCCCCCGGCCTTGTAGAAGGCATCCAAGGTGGCGTCGCCGGGATCGGCCACAGTGCTGGCATCCACGGGCAGGACCACCTGCTGGAAGGCGACCTTTTCGTTGCGCAGGCGGTGTTCCTGGGCGATCCAGGCCTCGTCCACGGGCACCTGGAGGGCCGACTGCTGGACCAGCTTGGTGCGCAACAGCTCCGAGCGGATGGCCCGCTCCTGCATGGCGGGGTTGAACCCGGTCTCCTGGAAGATCTGCTTCAGCTCGGCCGTGGACTTCAGGCCGCCCTTGGTGTCGAGCAGCATCGGGTACTGGCGGAGAAAGGCCCGGAGGCGCGCGCCGACTTCTTCATCGGTCACCACCACGTGGTGCCGCTCAGCCAGCTCCTCCATGAGCTTCTGGTTCATCAGGTCCCGCAGGGCCTGGGACTGGACGAAGGGCTTGAGGGCCTCGGGGCTGGCCTGCTTGCCGTAGCGCTGGTAGAGCTCCTGCATGTGCTCGGCCAGCTCGCGCATGAGCACTTCGTGGCCATAGACGCGTGCCACCACCGTATCCGCCGAGACCGCCCCCCCTGTGGGCGCCAGGTAGGCGACCAGCCCCAGGAGGACGACGATCATGACCGCGGCCATGGGCGTGCGGTTGGATTTGAAGACAGAGCGGAAGGAACGAAGCATGCGTGGCTCCAGACGGACCCCCCAGATTAACAAGGGAACGGCCATCGATTACACTGGAATGCTGGAGAGGTTGAATGGCCGTTTTGCCCGTGTTGACCTGGGGGGATCCCCGCCTCAAGAAGAACAGCGAGGATGTGGGGACCTGGACCCCGGAGCTGGAGCAGCTCGTGGCGGACATGTTCGAGACCGCCCTCGACGAAGAGGGGGTGGGCCTGGCGGCGCCCCAGATCGGCCGGAACATCAACCTGGCCGTGATCGACTGCTCCTGTGGCGAGGACCCGGCCCAGCAGCTCGTCCTCATCAACCCCGAGATCACGCAGGAGGAGGGTTCCCAGGTGGGACCCGAGGGCTGCCTGTCCATCCCGGGTATCCGCGAGGTGCTGGAACGCCCCCAGAAGGTGACGATCCGCAACCGGGCCAAGGACGGCAGCTGGCACGAGCTGACCGGTGAGGATCTGATGGCCCGGGCCTTCTGCCACGAGATCGACCACCTCCGCGGTCGGCTGTTCGTGGAGTACTTCGGCCCCGTGAAGCGGCAGTTCCTCCAGAAGAAGTACCAGAAGCAGGCCCGGGGATGACCCGGATCGCCTTCCTGGGCACCCCCCGCGCGGCCGTCCCGGCGCTGCGGGCGCTGGCCGAGGAGGGGATCGTGGCGGTCTTCTGCAATCCGGACCGGCCCTCGGGCCGTGGGCGCCATGTGGAGGCCCCACCGGTGAAGGTGGCCGCCCAGGAACTCGGGCTGACCGTCCACCAGCCCCTGAGCTGGAAGGCCCCCGAGATCCGGGAGCTGTGGGGAAGCCTCAGGATCGACCTGGCCGTGGTGGTCGCCTATGGCCATCTCCTGCCTGGGTGGATGCTGGATTCCTGCCCCGGCGGGGTCTGGAACCTCCATTTCTCGCTGCTGCCCCGGTGGCGGGGGGCCGCCCCGGTGAACCAGGCCCTGCTGGCCGGGGACGAGGACACCGGCGTGAGCCTCATGCAGCTCACGCCGGGACTCGATGAAGGCCCGGTGTTGGCCCAATCCCATCGGGACATTGGCCACGAGGACACGGCTGAATCCCTGTTGGCGGTCCTTGCGGTCGATGCGGCCGAGCTGCTCATGGACCAGCTGCCCCTGCTGCTGGGTGGCGGTGTCGCCCCGGTGGCGCAGGACCACACCCTCGCCACCTACGCCCCGAAGCTCCGGAAGGAGATGGGCCGCCTGGACTGGCGGCGGCCCGCGGCGGACCTTCATCGCCAGGTGCGGGCCCTGTGGCCCTGGCCCGGCTCCGAGCTGCAGCTGGAGGGCCAGGCCCTCAAGGTCTGCGGCGTGGGGACCCTGCGCACCTGCTACCGCGATCCCGGGCAGCTGCTCTGGGGCAAGGAGGGCGCCTGGCTCATCACCACAGATGGTGCCCTGGAGCTCACCCTGCTCCAGCGGCCCGGCAAGCCCGTCCAGCCTGCCCTGCAGGCGCTGCAACCCTGGGGCTCCAGTGGCAGCCGGATGCTCGGGTCTGCGGAAACCTGAGATCGAGGTCACTTTAGCAACCCAATTGGATTGCCGAAGAATCCTATATAGTCGATTCGGATCATTCGAGCGATTGTGAATTCAGATTCCCCCAACCGGGGAGGCCGGGGAGGTTGTTGGTGCGGGGCCGTTGGTCAGCCTGGAAGGACTGGGTGGTCCCGGATGCTTCCCTGCCCCTGGAGCGGCAGTTCTTCCAGTGGCTCTCCATGCTGGGGGCGACGGTCTCGCTCCTCATCGTGCTCCCGGTGAACAGCTACCAGGGCCTGAGTCCCTGGGTGAACCGGGGGATCGTCGTGTTCGGGCTCCTGTCTCTGGGCATCGCCTGGGCGGCGAAGCGGGGGCACTACTGCTCCAAAACCATGTTGCTGGCCTTCGTCATCTGTCTGGACTTCCTCTGGTTCCCGAACGGGGGATCCCAGGGCAGCATCGGGCTCTACTTCTTCACCGCCATTTTGTTTCCGGTGCTCTTTTTTCGGGGGGTGGCCCGCATCATGGGGCTGGGCCTGCTGATGGCGAACATCGTTGGCCTGCTTCTCGCCGAATATTCCTGGCCCCACTTGGTCACCCCCTTCCCGGGTGCCACGGACCGCTTCCTGGACCTGATCGCGGGCTACCTCATCTGCCTGCCGATCTGTGCCTTGATGCTCTGGGTGATCCTGAAGGGCTTCGACCAGGAACGAACCCGCCTCGCCGAATCCGAGGCCATGCATCGGGAGTTCCTGGAGCGCCAGGGCGAGGGCTTTTCGATGGTTGATGCGGAAGAGCGCTTCCAGATGGCCAATCCGGTGGCCGAGGAGATCTTTGGCGTGCCTTCAGGCGGCCTGGTGGGGCGCTCCCTCCTGGAATTCCTCCCGAAGGGGCAGCAGGATCAGGTTCTGGAGGAAACCCGACTCCGGGCCCAGGGGTACTCCAGCACCTATGAACTTCAGATCCGGCGGGATGACGGGGTGCTCCGGACTCTGCTGGTCACCGCCACACCGAGGGCCGAGCGGGATGGCGAGACCCTACAGGTGCTCGGAGTCTTCCGGGACATCACGGAGCGCAAGGAGGCGGAAGAGCTCCTGCGGGAGAGCGAGGCCAGGTTCCGGGCTTACATCGAGCAGTCCATCGACGTCATCTTCACCCTCGACGCCGAGGGGCGGTTCCTCTTCGTCTCTCCGGCCTGGGAGCGGCACTACGGCTTCCCCACGAACGAGGTCGTCGGCCAGCCCTTCGCCCCCTTCGTCCATCCCGAGGACGTCCAGCCCTGCGGCGAGCATCTCGCCCGCGTCCTGTCCTCGGGGCAGGGAGAATCGAGCCCCCCCTACCGGGTCCGCCATGCGGATGGCACCTGGCGCTGGTTCCGGGCGAACGGGGCCTGCATGACCACCGCCAGCGGCCCGCGCTACATGGGGGTGGCCCACGACATCACCGAACGCAAGGAAGCTGAGGAGGCCCTCCGGGAGAGCGAAGAACGCTACCGGACGCAGTTTGACCGGGCGAGCGAGGGGATCTTCACCCTGTCTCCTGCCGGCGAGTTGCTCGAAGTCAATGAGGCCCTGGCCAGGATGCACGGCTATACCCGGGAGGAGATGCATGCCATCAACCTCAAGGACCTGGACACGCCGGACTGCGCGCAGCTGTCGGAGGCCCGGATGCAGCGGCTCCTGGCCGGAGAGGCCCTGACGATCGAAGTGGAGCACTTCCACAAGGACGGGCATGTCTTCCCCCTTGAGGTCTCCGCCAGCCTGGTGTCCACGGCCAAGGGGCCCGTCATCCTCTGTTTCCACCGGGACATCACGGAGCGCAAGCGGGCCGAGGCGACCTCACGGCTGCTGGTGCAGGAGAAACAGCAGACCCAGAAGATGGAGAGCCTCGGGAGCCTGGCGGGGGGCGTCGCCCACGACTTCAACAACATGCTCGGCGGGATCATGGGGTACGCAGACCTGCTGATGGCGGGTGAGCCCGATCCGATCCGCCAGAAGTATCTGCGGGCCATCCTGGCGGCGGCCTCACGCTCGGCCGAGCTGACCCAGAAGCTCCTGGCCTTCGGCCGCCGGGGCAAGAACCTGGTGGAACCCCTGGATCTGAAGACCATGGTCGGTGACTGCCTGGACATGATCCGGCCTTCCATGAGCCCCGACCTCCAGGTCGTGGTGAGCATGGAGGCCTGTCCAATGGTGGATGGCGATCCCTCGCAGATCCACCAGGTGCTCGTGAACCTCTGCATCAATGCGATGGAGGCCATGCCAGAGCGCGGGACCCTGACCCTGTCCTCCGCCGTCAGGGAGGTCTCCGACGCGACGCATCCGGGCCTGCCGGTCGCTGCCGGAACTTACGTGGAGCTGGCGGTCGCCGACACGGGGGTGGGCATGACGCACGAGATCCAGCAGCGGATCTTCGAGCCCTTCTTCACGACGAAGAACTCCTCCGCGATGTCTGGGACGGGCCTGGGCCTGTCCACGGCCTACGGCATCATCCGCTCCCATGGGGGTGCCATCTCCGTCACCAGCGCCAAGGGCAAGGGAAGTACGTTCTGCCTGTTCCTGCCGGTGGGCCGTGTGACACCGGTTCCGCGGGCGCCCATTCCAGGAAGCTCCCTCGGGGAGGGGCTGGTCCTCCTGGTGGAGGATGAGCAGATGCTTCGCGAGCTGGGCGCTTCGGCCCTCGGCTCCCTGGGCTACGAAGTCGCCACGGCGGCGGACGGCCAGGAGGCCGTGGAGGTGTTCGATAGGCTCCACGAGCGCCTCTGTGCTGTGGTGCTGGACCTGAAGATGCCCAGGATGGGGGGGCGGGAGGCCTTCATCGAGCTGCAGAGGATCAATCCGCGTGTCCCCGTGATCATCTGCACCGGCTATGGGGAAAACGAGGAAGTGCAGGAGCTGATGACGCTGGGAGCCCGCGGCATGCTGGCCAAGCCCTACCAGATCGCGATGCTGGCGGCGAAACTCCGGAGCGTGCTGGCCGGATAGCGGCTACGCCAGGCGCGCGGCCACGTCCCGGTAGTCGGGATCCATCTCGGCGACGACCTTGAACTCTTCGGCTGCCATGCTCGTATGGCCCTGCTGGAGGTAGATCTCGGCCAGGTCGTAACGCAGGCCGATGCTGTCCTCGGGGGGGAAGCCGGGAGCCAGGATGCCCTGGCGCAGCCACTCCACGGCGGCGGCGAGGTCGCCCCGGGCCTGCTCGCAGATGCTGAGCATGGAGCAGCACTCCAGGGTGCGCTCTGGGTCACCCATGGCGATCTTGAACTCCTCGATGGCGGGGTCGATGAGCATCATCTCCTTGTAGGCGATGCCCAGGTTGTAGTGGGTGTCGTAGTCGTCGCCCTTGACCTGCTTCTCCACGCCCTCGCGGAAGGCGCTGAACAACTCGTCCACGCTCTGGATCTTCTCCACGACGTGGGTCGCATCGTGCATCTCCTCGCCTTCGCCCGTATCCATGAGGGCCGTGCCCAGCACATCCGTGAGGTCGAAGAAGGAGTTAGCAAAGTCGCTCTCGTCGAGGGCGCTGGCCTTGGGGACGTGCCCCAGCTTCTGCAGGGCAGCTTCCGCACGGCTGAGGCGGGCCTGCAACTCGGGATGACCCGGGAACTGCCGGAGGGCGGCATCGATCTCGATCTTGGCTTCTTCGGGGCTGCCGTAGTCCAGCTGGAAGTCGATGTCGCCCAGGAGGTTCTCCACGTCCTCGGACGCCGGCTCTGGTGTCGGGGGCAGGGGCGGCTCTTGCGCAGGTGCCGGCACCGTGACCAGTTGCTCCGCGTCGGCCTCGACGGGGGTGGCGAGGGCGTCGATGACCTCCTGCCCCAGTTTCTGCGTGGACAGGGGGGGCAGGGGAACGGTGGGCTCGGAAGCCGGGATCGTGGTGTCTGGCGCGAAGTCCGTGAGGGTCGTGTCCATCCAGCTCAGGTCGGAGGACTCAAGCGGGGGGTGCTCCTGGCTCGGCGGGGGCAGGAGGGGAGGCGAGAAGGGGTCCGGCGGCAGCGCGTCGAGGTCCGGGAGGAGCGGCAGGCTCTCCTCCAGGCCATCGCCCAGGGCGATGGGCTCGATCGCCGGGAGGGCGGTCGGCCGCGGGGGCGGCACCTCGAAGCCCGGCAGGTCGAGGCCGATCAGCATGTCCATGTCGTCCGCCGGTGGCGAAGCGATGGGCTGGGTCGGAGCCGAGGGGGGCGGGGGCGGAGCGGGCAAGCCGATGGGAGCGCGGGAAGCGGGAGGGGGCAGCACGCCCGGCTCGGGCAGGCCCATGGCGCGGCGGTGGATGCGGGTGGAGCCCGGGAAGAGCTGCTCCGCCAGATCCAGCAGGTGCGCAGCTTCCCGCTTCCGGTCCAGCAGGACCAGGGCCTGGGCGCTCTGCACGTACTGCATCTGCACCTGGGTGAGGCGTCCGGTGGTCCGGTGCACCGCGACGATGGCCTCGATGATCGTGAGGTCGGCGGGGTCCAGTTCCAGGGCCTTCTTGTAGGTCTCGATGGCCCGCTCGGGACTGCCGCCCCGCATCATGGCCTCGGCCTCACGCGAGAACTGGTCAATGCGGAGGCGTTTTACCGGATCCACCTCGGTCTCGCCGCCGTGGCGGGTGATGTCCTGGGGGGCCCTGGCCTCGAAGCCCGCAGGCAGGCCCGACGCCGCGAAGGTGGCCGGTGCCGGCGCTGCGGCCCCGGGCACCACGCCCATGCCCTGCAACTGCCCCGCGAGGTGGCTGATGAGGGCCTGGTCGTTGTTCTGGTAGGCCATGCCGTAGGCGCTCTGGAGCGCCTGCACCTGGTCGGCCCGGTTGCCGCTCTGGTGGGCGATCTCGGCAAGAAGGACCCAGCCCTCGATGCCGATGTTCCCCTGGAGGGCGTTCCGCAGGCTGCGGCCGATGACATCGCCGGAGCCCCGGCGGGCAAGCTCCCGGGCGATGGGGGCGAAGAGCCGCAGGCCCTCCTCCGCACGATCCCCGTTGACCAGGTTCCGAAGGGCCTTTTCGCAGAGGGGCAGGGACTTCTCGGGCAGCTGGGCCACTTCGGCCAGGGCCTCAAGGGCGCGGTCCGGGTGGCCGCTGCGCAGCTCGATCTCGGCTAGGGCCTCCAGCAGCTCCGTATTGCGGGGATTGTTGGTGAGCCCCTCGCGCAGGTGCTGGGCGGCGGTGGTGTAGTCGCCCTGGATGACGCCCAGTCGGCTCTGTGTCAGGTAGACCTGGGGCGTGGAGATCATCGACTTGGCGCGTTCGAGGATCTGGTTGGCCTCGCCGTGCATCTGCTCCATGGCCAGGGACTCGGCCACCTCGAGGTAGATGCCCGCGGCGCGTTCCTTCATGCCCTCTTTGTTGTAGAGGTCCGCCAGCTTGACCTTCATCTTCAGGTTCTTGGGGTCCAGGTCGACGACCTTGTTGAACTCCTCCAGGGCCCGCTTGATGAGGCCCTTCTTTTGGAAGTGCTCGGCGACTTGGAGGTGGACCTTCACGGCATCGCTGGTCTTGTTCATCTGGCGGTAGAGGTCCGCCAGGCGCTGGGCCGCGTCGATGTCCTCGGGGGCGTTCCGGACCACCTTCTGGAAGATGGCGGCGGCGCGGGCGTGGAAGCCGTCCCGCTCGTAGGCGCCGCCCAGCCGCTTGTGGATCTCGACGCCTTCCTTCACGCGGCCGATCTGCACGCTGAGGTCGCCGATCTGATTCAGGGTGTTGTAGTCCTTCGGGTTGTCATCCACGAGCTTCTGGAACTCGTCGATGGCCCGTTCCACCTTGCCCGCCGTCAGCAGCTTGTCGGCTTCCTTCTTCACTTTGACGCGATCAATGGCCATTCAGCTGCCTCGGGATGCCGGTCTTGGAGTTCGGAAAGTTTAGGCCCGTGGGGCCGCACAGGCCTAGCGAAAATGTCCACCGGTAAAGCTGTGGGGCAGCAGATTTTCCAGTCGGTGGAGCTGCCGGGTGTGACGGTTGGCCAGGAGCACCGGCAGGGCGTTCGCGAACTCGACCAGGGCCTGACGGCAGGCCCCACAGGGGGGCGTCAGCTCGGCCACGTCGGTCACCACCACGGCGGCCATCAGGCCGCCGGGCTGCAGGCCTGCGGCCACGGCCGCGCTGAGGGCGCCGCGCTCGGCACAGAGGCACACGGGATAGGCGGCGTTCTCCACGTTGCAGCCGCCGAACACAGCCCCTGCCGAGGTCAGCAGGGCCGCGCCCACCTGGAACCGGGAATAGGGGGCGTGGGCGTGGCTCCGGGCCTTCCAGGCGGCCTCGAGCAGGGGGGCCCAGTCCGGGGATTGCGGATCGTCGAACACCAGGGGTCTCCTCGGAGGTTCAGCTTAGCGGAGCGGGGCTGGTTCCGCCTTCTCCGGTTCCGGCGGCCTGGGCCAGGGCCAGCGCCCGCCAGCAGGGGGTGTGCCCGTGGACCTCCCGGATCCCCTCGGGGCCCCGCACCTCCAGGCTGATCTCCCGCTTCTGGAGCCGGGCCTGCAGCACCGCCCCCGACAGGCGCTCCAGCTCCCGCTCGAAGGGCCGCCCAGGGCCCCAGGCCGTGAGGTCCATCCGCAGATGGAGGCCCATGGGGCGTTCCTCCTCGAAGGTCCGCACCCACGGCTGGCTCCGCTGGGCGGTCCGCTTCCAGTGCACGCGGCCCGGCGAGTCCCCAGGCCGCAAGGGCCGCGTCCCCTCGGGGCTGCTGGTCCCCTCCTGGGCCAGGGTGCGGTGGCCCTCACCCCGCCAGTTGGCTGGCTGGGCGGGTGGGGTGCGGGGGTGGGGAAGCACCAGGACCTGCTGTTCCAGCTCGAGGAAGCGGGACTTCTCCAGGAGTCCGAAGGGGAAGCGGGTCCGGAGTTCGAGGGTCCGGAGGCGGGTCCAGCCCCGGTGGGTGACCCGAGCCTGCAGCACCACTGTGGCCTCCCGCTCCCGGCGGGTGGTTCCCAGAAATCCGGGCTCCACGGTGCCATCGTCCAGCATTAGGTGCAGCTCGAGGCCCCGGATGCGGCCCCGCCCGTCATCCTGGAGGCGAAGTCGGAGGCCGCCCCGTACCCGGGCGAAGAGGTTGCCCTCCTCCAGACCCGTCAGGCTGAGCCCCTGCAAGGAACGTCGGCTGAGGATGCCTGAGACCAGGAAGAGCCCTAGCATCAGGGAGAACACCAGGTAGAGCAGGTTGTTGCCGGTGTTGACTGAGAAGGCGCCCACTGCCAGCAATGCCAGCAGGTATTGCAGGCCGAGTCCTGTGAGGGACAGGCGCAGGTGGCGGTCGTTCCAGAGACGCATGGCCTCCAGCCTAACGCTGGAGACCCGCCTGATAGCATGATGCTTCTCCCAGGGTTCCCATGTTCGAGCGCCTCTTCCGCACGAAATCCATCGAGCAGATCCGCGCCAACGCGGAAGAGCCAGAGCACGGAGGCTTGCGGCGCACGCTGTCGGCCTGGGACCTGGCCCTGCTGGGCGTGGGGGCCATCATCGGCGCGGGCATCCTGTCGGCCTTGGGCACGGGGCTTGCCGGGGGCTTCGACTCCACCTTCGGCGTCACCCGGCCCGCGGCGGGACCGGCCCTCATCATCAGCTTCCTCATGACGGCGCTGGCCTGCGGCTTCACGGCCCTGTGCTACGCCGAGTTCGCCAGCATGATACCGGCCTCGGGCAGCGCCTATACTTATACCTACGCCACCCTCGGTGAGCTGATGGCCTGGATCATTGGGTGGGACCTGCTGTTGGAATACGCCGTGTCCAACGTGGCCGTGGCCATCAGCTGGGGTAGCTACATGGACAACCTGCTCCATGGCCTGGGCCTGCACATCCCCCGCTGGCTGAGCATGGATCCCCGGACCATGCTCTTCCCCACCGAGGCCTTCGCCGCGGCCCACCAGGGGGCCCTGAGCCTGGGGGACAAGCTGCACTACCTCGCCCAGGCCCATGCCGGGACCCTCGATGGCGCGGTGGTCTTCCAGCACTGGGCGGCCCTGAAGACAGCCCCCCTGGTGGGCGGCTTCCCCCTGGGCATGAACCTCCTGGCCATGCTCATCACCATCGCCATCACGGCCCTGTGCGTCTGGGGCGTGAAGGAGAGCGTGCGGGCGAACTCCATCATGGTCGCGGTCAAGGTGGCCCTGCTGCTGGTGGTCATCGCTATCGGCGCCTTCTACGTGAAGCCCGAGAACTACCATCCCTTCTCCCCCAACGGCTGGCGGGGCATCCAGGCCGGCGCGGCCATCATCTTCTTCGCCTTCATCGGCTTCGATGCCGTGAGCACGACCGCCGAGGAGTGCAAGGATCCGGCCCGGGACATGCCCCGGGGCATCCTCGGCAGCCTGGTGATCTGCACGGTGATCTACGTGGGCGTCTGCGCCGTGGTGGCGGGGATCCTGCCCTACAGTGCCTACCACGGCGTCGCCGATCCCATCGCGCATGCCTTTACGGCCATAGGCATGAACAAGATCTCGGCCATCGTGAGCATCGGCGCCGTGGTGGCCCTGGGCAGCGCCCTGCTGGTCTACCAGATGGCCCAGCCCCGCATCTTCATGGTGATGAGCCGCGATGGCCTGCTGCCGCCCTGGTTCGGAAAGATCAGCCCCCGCTTCCGCACCCCCCTGAACGCCACCCTGCTCACGGGCGTCATCGTGCTACTGCCCGCTGGCTTCATGAACATCGACGAGATCATCGAGCTCACCAACATCGGCACCCTGTTCGCCTTCATGCTCGTCTGCGCGGGCATTCTCGTGCTGCGGGTCAAACGCCCCCTTGCCGAACGCCGCTTCCGGGCCCCGGCGGTCTGGCTCACCGCCCCCCTGGGCATCCTGTTCTGCTTCTGGCTGGCCCTGGGCCTGCCGCGCCACACCTGGGAGCGCTTCTGGATCTGGCTGGCCATGGGGCTGGTGGCCTACTTCCTCTACAGCGCCCGGCACAGCCGCCTGGGGCGTCCATCTGAGCGATGATGGACGGGGAGCTTCCGCCATGTTCACAGGCCTGATTAGACATCTCGGCATCCTGGAAGCCCGCTCCTCCCGCCCGGGCGGGGCGCGGCTTCGCATCACGGCTCACGCGGATCTGCTGGCCCGCGCCGAGGTGGGCGCCAGCATCGCCGTGAACGGGGCCTGCCTCACCAGCGTGGCCTTGGATGGCCGCAGCTGGGAAGCGGAGCTCAGCGAGGAGACCCTCGACAAGACCACCCTGGGCAACCTGGCGCTGGGCGCGACGCTGCACCTGGAACCGGCCCTGCGGGTGGGCGATCCCATGGATGGCCACCTCGTGTCGGGGCACATCGACGGCCTCGGTCAGCTGGTGGCGCGCCCTCAGGGCCAGGGAGGCGTGGATGAGGGCATCTGGCGCTTCAGCATGCCGGGAGTGCTGGCACCCATGACCGCATCGAAGGGTTCCATCGCCGTGGATGGCATTTCCCTGACCGTGGTGGACTGCGGCACCGACTGGTTCACCGTGGCCCTCATCCCCGCGACCGTGAAAGGCACGGCCCTAAACCGCATGCGCCCCGGCGATCCCGTCAACCTCGAAGCCGATCCCATCGGTCGCTTCGTGGCCAGGGCCCTGGCGATGCGGGGAAGTGACGAGAAGCTGGCCCGCTTCGCCCAGGGTGGGTGGAACCGCTGAGCCGCGGACACAGTTCCAGGCAGAGAATACAGGCTCTGCTGGGGTTTTGACGGGGGTTGTCTCCAGCGTTATTGTGGCGGCGAGAAACCTACTTCCAACGCTCCGAGGCCCCTGTGCGCACGCGAGCCCCCTTCTTTGTGTTCCTCCTCAACCTTGGCCTCGGGCTCAGCTGTGTTGGGCCTGCCGTGATGCAGGAGAAGACCCGGGTTTTTGAGACCGAGCTGTTGTCGTCCTTCCAGGATGGCCGGACTACACGCCAGGATGTGCTGCTTCGCTTTGGCACGCCCTCGGCGTCCTTTGAAGGGGGCCGAATCCTCACCTACGACTTCGTGGTGAACATATCTGGAGAATGGCAGCGGGTCGGGAACGCGGTGGTGAGCGAGTGGCTGTACCCCCTTCCCAGTACCTCAAGCCTGGTGCTGGTGTTCGGGCCGGACGATCGCCTGCTCCGCCACCGCCTGGTGACCGCTCCAGGCATGACCACGCCTCCCCTCACGGAGCCCGCTTCCGCACCAACCAAATAGCCTCAGAAGGAATCTTCCTTGAGTGCCCTTCCCCTCCGCGATCGCTCGAAACAGGCCACGCTGTTGCCTCCTGGTGGACGGGCTGACGCCCCTGGCGGCAAGGAGCCGCGGGGTCTATTCCACGGACTTGTTCTGGGAATGGCAGTACTGGTGGGTTGTGCGCCACCGCTGCTGAGGCAGGCACAGCCCTCAGAGATCCACACGGACCGCCTCGCCTTCCTGGCCGACGGGAAGACCACCCGGGAGGAGGTGCTCCTCACGCTCGGGAGGCCGAATGCCCACCTTGAGGAGGAGCGGATCCTCACGTATGCCCTTATCAGAACCTCCCGTGGTGAATGGTGGACGTTGGTTGGCAGGAACCCGGATAGGGTGAAAAATCGATTCGTGTACGAGGGCAGATCCATCTATAGCCTGGTGCTGGTCTTCGGGGCCGATGGCAGGCTGACCCGTCACAGCCTGGTGGTGTCGGAATGAACCGGGCGGCCGGCCTGGTCCTGGGCACCCTGGCCTTGGCGCTCCAGCTCGGCTGCCTGATCTGGCCCTTCCCCACGGGGGAGCTGTTGTCTGGCCGGGGCCGGATCACGCCCCAATACACGGCGCCCCTGAAGGTGGGTCAGACCACCCGGGAGGACGTGCTGCTCCGCCTTGGCGAACCCGACGAGGTGTTGGAGGGCGGGAGGGTCCTCGTCTACCGTTGGATGGAGGCCAGGGGATACTTCATCCTGGCAACCTACGGTAGTGGCGTGGCCATCCCCTTCCGCGCCCATCGGGCAGTGCGGCTCGAATTCGGGCCTGACGCGCGGCTGGTTCGCCTGGGTTTCGAGAAGGGCGAACCTGACCCAGCCGCTGAACCAGGACCCCCCGCGAAACCCTGAATCGGCGCGGATCGCCCCTATTCCCGCGCACCCTTGCGGATGCGGTCCATCTCGCGCTTCTGCTCACGCTGCTTCAGGGCCTCGCGCTTGTCACCCACGGCCTTGCCCTCGGCCAGGGCCACCTTGACCTTGATCATGCCCTTGTCGTTGAGGTAGATGGCCAGGGGGATGATGGTGAGGCCCTTGCGCACCACCTTGGCGGTGATCTTGGTGATCTCGGCTTTGTGCAGCAGCAGCTTCCGGGCCCGCAGGGGATCGTGGTTGGCGTAGGTGCCGAACTCGTAGGGCGAGATGTGGGCCTGCTTGAGCCACAGCTCGCCGCCCACCGCGTCCACATAGGCGTCCTGGAGCTGGCCCAGGCCCGCGCGCAGGGCCTTCACCTCCGTGCCCTGGAGTGAGACCCCGGCCTCCCAGGTCTCGAGGACATGGTAGTTGTGGAAGGCCTTGCGGTTGCGGACGAGATCCTCGGACATGGTTCCACTATCTCATCGAACTCACATGCCGTTCTTCCCCTGGCGCTGGGCCTTTAGGAATTCGAACACAGCGGGCAGCACGGAAATGAGGATGATGACGATGATCACCGCTTCGAAATTGCGCTGGACCCAGGGGATGCCGCCAAAGAGCCGCCCTGCGCCCATCATGGATCCAACCCACAGAAGGGCTCCGATGACATTGAACAGAGCGAAGCGCGGGTAATCCATTTTCCCGATGCCCGCCACGAAGGGAGCGAAGGTGCGCACGATCGGCACGAAGCGGGCGAGGATGATGGTTTTGCCACCGTACTTCTCGTAGAAGGCGTGAGCCGCTTCAAGGTGGTTCCGGTTCAACCACCGGCTATCTTCCCGGTGGAACACAGCGGGCCCCAGGCGACGGCCAATGGTGTAGTTCAGGGCGTCGCCCAGAATGGCGGCGATCGCCAGCAGCCCGGCCATGAGCCAAAGATTCAGGGAAATTCCCGGAATGGCGCCCAGGGCGCCCAGGGCGAACAGCAGGCTGTCGCCGGGCAGGAAGGGGAGAATCACCAAGCCCGTTTCACAAAAGATGATAGCGAACATCAGCACGTACACCCACACACCCATCTCCCCGGTGAGCACGGCGAGGGAGGCTGGGTCGGTCAGGCGCTTGAGGAAATGCAGGGCGGTGCGAAGCAGGTCCATGGGGATGGGATCTCCAGGGTGACGGGATCAGTGTTCCAGCGTTTCGCTTAGCGCGCGAACCGAGGCCCCGCCGCCACCGCATCCAGGTGTTCCTTCAGGTCCCTCATGCTGAAGGGCTTGGGAATGAGGGTGACACCCGGGTAGGCGCGGGCCAGCTCCAGCGCCGTCTGGTCGACGCGACCGGTGGCGAGCAACACCGGCAGGTCGGGACACCGGTCGCGGAGCAGGGGGAGGGTGCCATGTCCGCCCAGGCCTGGCATGTTCATGTCGAGGATGAGGACCTGGGGCACCTTCCCGGCGGCCAGCAGTCCGAGTGCCTCTTCCCCGCTGGAGGCCAGCGTGACGCGATGCCCCAGGCAGCGGATCACCGGTCCCAGCGTGGCCCGGATCAGCTCGTCGTCGTCCACCAGCAGGACATCCATGGAACGGCCGGTCTCATCCGGCCCGCCCATGGGCGGAGGGGCTTCTTCGACTACCGGAAAGTCGACGCTTGGGAACCGAAGGGTGACCCGGGTGCCCTGGCCGGGCTCGCTGTGCAGTTCTATCGTGCCCTGGTGGGCGTTCACGGTGCTGTAGACGATGGAGAGCCCCAGGCCCGTGCCCTTGTCCGGGGGCTTGGTGGTGAAGAAGGGATCCATGGCCCGTTCCAGCACCTCCCTGGGCATACCGGTCCCAGTGTCCTCCACCTCGAGCTCCACCCAGCCCCGATGGCCTGGGCGGGTGCGGAGGCGGAGCTCGCCGCCCTCCGGCATTGCGTCGACGGCGTTGAGGCAGAGGTTCATGACGGCGTGGACGAGGGCGCTGGAATCACCCCGAATGAATGGCAGCTGCGGAGCCAGCTCCGTGGTGCACTGGACGAGGCCGAGGGTGGTGCGCTCCAGCAGTTGGACTTCCTCCTGGATCAGGATGTTCAGATCGACCACCTTGTTCTCCGTGAGGTCCTGGCGGGCGAAGTCCAGCAGGCGCCGGACCAGGCCGCCGCCTCGCTGGCAAGCCCGGGCGATGATGGAGAAGGCCTGCTGGGCGGGCGAGTCCACGGGGTGGAGCTCTTGGTGCATGGAGGCCATGCCCAGGATGGAGCCGAGCACGTTGTTCATGTCGTGGGCCACGCCGCCGGCCAGGCTCCCCAGGCTCTCCATCTTCTGCGAGCGCTGCAGCTGGCGCTCCAGCTGAAGGCGGTTCTCCTCGGCCTGCCGCAGGTTGGTGATGTCCAGGTGGGACACCACCAGCCGGGCCGGACCGTGACCAGGGAAGGGGGTGACGAGGGCCTGGAACCAGCGCCGCTGGACGGGGGAGTCGCAGGGGTACTCGAGGGCGAACTCCGGCAGCTCACCCAGCAGCACAGCCTTCATGCCCTCCGCCATGGCGTGGGCCATGTCGGCACCCAGTCCCGTCGAATGGCTGCAGACCTCCAGGTAGCTGACACCCTCCCACGGGTAGTCGGCGGACATTCCGTTGGCCGCGGCGAAGTCCTGCCAGGCCCGGTTGACCTTCAGGATGCGGCCCTCCCCATCCAGCACCGTGAGGTTGTCCCGGAGGGCGTTGAGGATCCGGTCGGCGAAGCGCTCCGAGTCGCGGAGCGCCTGCTGCGCCACCACGCGCTCGGTGATGTCCCGGGAGTTGACCACGATGGCCTGGATGGAGGGCGTGTCCAGGAGGTTGACGGCGACGGCCTCCATCCAGATCCAGGAGCCGTCCTTGCGCGCGTAACGGTATTCGGCCCGCAGCGGCTGCCGGGGCTGGGCGAGGCACTGCTGGAACACATCCCCGACCCGGGGTGCGTCTTCCGGGTGGAAGAACTCGAAGGTGCTGCGCCCGTCCATCTCCCCGGGACTGAAGCCATGCAGGCGCTGGGCAGCCGGGGAGTTGTAGATGAGGCGGCCCTCGCCATCGAGGAGGGAGAGGATGTCCCAGGAGTAGGCCAGCAGCGCCTGCAGGCGCTCCGGGCTCAAGTCCGCGGAGGCCGGGTGGAGGTCTGCGCGTGCCCGATCGGTCTCAGCCATCTCTGTCACCTTGTGGAGCAAGACTATACCGGGCGCGTGCCCCCCATTCGCCCAGAGTTGACCAGGTTGCCCTGCCGCCGCACCGAGGGGCCACCTTGATTTCAGGCCCGTCCAGCGAACCGGTCCGTGGCGGAAACCAGGGCTCGGGAAATTCCGGCATCATAGGCACTGTGGCCTGCATCGGGCACGATGACGAGTTCAGCTTCCGGCCAGGTCTTAGACAGGGCCCAGGCGCTCTCGATGGGGCACACCATGTCGTAGCGCCCCTGGATGATGGCGCCGGGGATGCCCTTGAGACCGGCTGCGTCGCGCAGCAGCTGGGCCTCGTCCATCCAGCCCTTGTTCAGGAAGTAGTGGCACTCAATGCGGGCGAAGGCCAGCGTGGTGGCCTCGTCGCCGTAAGAGGCGATGAAATCCGGATCGGGAATCAGCTTGCTGGTGGCGCCCTCCCAGATGCTCCAGGCTTTGGCCGCGGGCAGGTTCAGGGCCGGATCTTCGCTGAGCAGGCGCTTCGCGTAGGCACTCAGGAAGTCGCCGCGTTCCGCTTCGGGGATAGTGTCACGGTAGGGCTCCCAGGCATCGGGGAAGATGCGGCTGGCGCCCTCCTGGTAGAGCCAGTCCACCTCACGCTGGCGCAGAAGGAAGATGCCGCGGAGGATGAGCCCCGTCACGCGCTCCCGGTGCTTCTCGGCATAGGCCAGGCCCAGCGTGGCGCCCCAGGAGCCGCCGAAGACCAGCCAGCGCTTGAGCCCCAGGTGCTCGCGGATGCGCTCGATGTCGGCCACCAGCTCCCAGGTGGTGTTCTCGCGCACCTCCGCATAGGGCGTGCTCTGGCCGCAGCCCCGCTGGTCGAAGAGGATGATGCGGTACACGTCCGGATCGAAGTAGCGGCGGTGCTTGGGGCTGGTGCCGCCGCCAGGGCCACCATGCAGGAAGATGACTGGCTTGCCGCTGGGGTTGCCGCTCTCCTCCACGTGCAGCTCATGCAGGTCCGACACCTTCAGGCGCTGGACCCGGTACGGCTCGATGGGCGGATAGAGCCAGCTGACGGGATCCTTGCGCAGTGACATGGGCACCCCCTACACGAAGAACAGCGCCGCGGCCCCGGCGAGGGCCAGCAGTGTCCCGAGGATGGCATGACCGCCCACCTTCTCCTTGAAGACAAAGCGGGACACAGGCAGCAGGAGGACGGGCGACAGGGACATGAGGGTGGCGGCCACGCCCATGGGGGCCTTTGCGATGGCGATGAGGGAGAGCACCACGCCCAGCACCGGGCCCGTCACTGCGCCCAGGCCGATGAAGGCGGTGGCCCGGCCATCACGCAGGGCGCCGAGCGTCCCCCGCAGGCGGCCGGTGGCGCCGAACCAGAGCAGGAGGGCCGCCACACCGGCGGTGACCCTGATGAGGTTGGCGGAAATGGGGGGGAACTCGCCCGCCAGGCCGAATTTGCTGAAGACTAGGCCGATGGACTGGCCCAGGGCGCCGCCGATGCCCAGCAGGATGCCCCGCCACAAGTGCGGATGGTCCTCGTGGTCGCCGCCCCCCCACACCACCCAGGCGATGCCGCTCAGGGTGACAGCCATGGCCAGGAGCTTCGGCAGGGTCAGGGCCTGGCCCAGGAACAGCCAGGCCAGAAGGGCGCTGAAGAGGGGCGAGAGCGTCATCAGCAGCATGGCCAGCCGCGCCCCGATGAGGACAAAGGCCTCGAAGAGCACGGCATCGCCCAGGGCGAAGCCGATGAGCCCCGACGCGCCCAGCCATCCCAGCCGCGCACTTCCGGCCTCCATCGGGAAGAGGCTGCCGTAGGCCACCTGGTGCACCAGCAGCAGCGTGACCATGGCCATGAGGAGGCGGCCCAGGTTCACCGCCGCCGAGCCCACCCGTCGGCCCGCCACCGTGAAGCAGACGGAGTTCAGCGACCAGCAGAGTGAGGTGAGGAGGGCGGCGCTTTCGCCGAGGAAGGGCAAGGGGACTCCGCTGCGTTCCCCGGGCCGTGGGGTCCTTTCCATCCTACTGTCACTACCGGTTACGGACGCAGCTCGCGAGAGCGGCCGGGTCAGGCGGATGCGGCCGGGCCCTCACCAAGGCCGGGTGTCCGCTGGCTGATGCGGAAGAGCATCGCCACGCCGAAGCCCGCCAGGAGGAAGCCGAGGCCCCACATCCAGAAGGGCTGGAAGCGCTCATCGGAGAGATACGGAATGTGATGGGCATGGGCGAGGGTGACCACCAGGTTGTTCAGGAAGTGGGCGAACACGGCCGGCCAGAGCGAGCGTGTGCGAAGCGTCAGCCAGGCCAGGAAGGCCCCCACCAGCAACCCGGTGGGAAACTGCCATGGGTTCAGGTGGATGAACGCAAAGAGCAGGGCGGAATAGGCGATGGCCCGCCGGGTCCCGTAGCGCAGGACGAACCCGCCGAGGATCAAGCCCCGAAAGAGGGATTCCTCCGTCAGGGGCGCACCGAGCACCACGCTGGGCCAGCCCATGGCCGTGAACATCTGGCGGAACCAAGCCGGAGGCGGGATGACGTGTGAGAGCCAGCCATCCACACCGTTGACGATCAGCATGAGTCCCAGGGTCGCGAGGAGCGTGCAGGGCCAGACGGCGAGGGCTACAGGGCTGTGGGGAAAGGCCTCCGCCCAGGATTTCCGGCCCAGGGGGAGGCAGACGATCAACGTGAGGTATGTGCCGCCGAGCTGGCCCATGAACAGCAGCCACGCAGCCCAGCCGGGTCGCTTCAGGTGTGACAGGATGGCCGCCGGGAACGTGAGCATGGTGGTGAAAAGGAAGAAGAGGAACACCACCAGGAGGGCCTGGGCAAAGCCCGGGTAGGGCTTCTCGGGGGGCGTGGGGGCGGCTTCATCGGGGTGCATGCGCGGTCCTCATACGAACATCTGCAGGATGCCATTGCTCATGAGCATGCCCCGGGACCCGAGGCGCACGTGGTCGCCCTCCCAGAGCACTAGGTCCTCCTTGGCCAGGCTGCGCAAGTGGGCCTCCCAGGCATCGCAGAGGGGGCGCAGTTTGCGACGGTCGGATTCGTGCCGAAGCTCACCCCAGTCGAGGCCGCGGTGCATGCGCAGCCCCAGCAGGGGGATCTCGGACAGGACCTCTGCGGCATCCAGTTCCTGGACCTCGCTGTCGGCTCGCCCTTCTGTCCAGGCGGCGATGACACCGCTATCGAGCCAGCGGAGATCAGCTAGCTGCGAGGCGGCGCCGGGACCCAGGCCCAGGTAGGGCCGGCGCTCCCAGTAGCGGGTGTTGTGGATGGACTCGGCGCCGGGGCGGGCGTAGTTGCTGATCTCATAGGGCTGAAGGCCCTGCGCGGGCAGCTCCGCCTGGAGCGCCTCGAACACGTCGGCGACCTCGTCCTCGGAGGGCAGGGACAGCCGCCCCGCGTCGATCTCACCACGCAGGGGGCACGCCTTATCCAGGTCCAGCAAGTAGATGCTCAGGTGCTCGAGGCCGGTGGCGGCCAGGACGCGGGCGTCGGCCACCACCTTCGACAGGGACTGTCCGGGGATGCCCACCATGAGATCGGCGCTGCGGCGCTGGAACCCGGCCCGCTCTGCCAGCTCGAGGGACTCGAGGGCCTGGGCTGAGCCGTGGATGCGGCCCAGCCGTGACAGCAGGGTGTCGTCCAGGGCCTGCACGCCCAGGCTGATGCGATCCCAGCCCAGGCCGCGCGCCTGGCTCAGCCAGGCCAGGTCCACAGTGCCGGGGTTGGCCTCCAGTGTGGCCTCCACCAGCGGCCCCAGGTCGAAGGCCCGCCGCACGGCCGCCGTGAGCGCCTGCAGTTCCTCTGCTGTCAACAGCGAGGGCGTGCCGCCGCCCAGGTACAGCGTGTCCACCTCCGGTCGCCCCAGGGCCGAGCCCCAGGATTCAACCTCGGCGATCAGGCGCCGGAGCGTCTCCGGCTGGAGGGACCGGTCGCGGGTGGTGGTGAAGGAGCAGTAGGTGCAGCGGTCCAGGCAGAAGGGGACATGCAGGTAGAGGCCCAGCGGTTCTGCCTGGGCTGCTACCCGGAGCTCCGGCAGCCGGCGCTCCAGCTCAGGGTTCAACCATCACCTGCTTCAGGACCTGGCGGAGCGCCTTCACTTCGGTTGGGAAACGCCAGGGAGTCTGCAGGGGCTCGGCGGCCTGCTCCAGGGCGCGGTAGCGCTGTTGCAGGAGGGTCCGGTGCTCGGGTCGCAGGGCCCGGTCGGTGCCCATATGCTGCTCCAGCAGCTCCAGGTTTTGGCGGAGGCGCAGTGCCTGGGGGCGGTAGAGGAAGGCGTGCAGGAGCAGGTGCCCGGAGGCCACTCCCAGCAGGATGAAGCCTACGACCAGGGAGGGCTTGGGACCCGTCCGGAAGCCGAGGGCCAGCCACCAGCCCAGGAGCCCCATCAGGGCCACGGAGAGGAGGGGCACCACGGGCATCACCCACAGGCCGTTGCCCCACAGGCAGTCGTAGATGAGGGAATCGGCCACCGCTTCCAGGGTCGGCCGGTCCCCTTCAGCGCGCGCCTTGGCCAGGCGCCCGTTCAGGGCCTCCCAGGCCTGCCGCTGGGCGGGGCTGAGCAGCGCCTGGC
>NZ_JBATQW010000045.1:0-59116 GCF_049292215.1 Geothrix sp.
GCCTTGGCCGCGGGTCGCATGGGCGGCTACGCGCCCGCGGACACCGACCTGCTCCTCCGCACGAACGGCCTGCGGCTGGCGACTCCCAGCCTCTGCTTCCTGGCGACCCAGGACCGGCTCGCGCCGCCGGAGATCCAGCGGGCCCTGGCCGCCCGGTTCCAGCACAGCCGGGTGATCGAGGTGTCCACTTGGCACCTCCACTGCGCCGAGGCCATGGGGTCGGCCTACACAAGCTCGATCCAGTCGGCCGTCGACGAATGGTTCCCCGTGGACAAGGGAAGGGGCCCCGAAAGGCCCCTTCCCGTCCGCTGAGAGGCGGACCTACTCCTCTTCGTGGGCCTGACCAGTGGCGCGGATGAGCTTGGGCGCGAGGCGCTGGACGATGGGCTCGAAGACCTTGTTCACCAGTTCCTCATCGTAGGAGACCTCGGCGCCGGTCCCGGCAACCTTCACGCTGGTGTCGTCCACCTTGCCGTCATCACCCTTGGCGAAGAGGATTTCGCCGGTCTCCACTTCGATGAGGCGGATGTCCAGGCGCCCCGTGAAGGAGGCCTTCTTCACGTTCACGCTTCCCGCCACGTGGCCGGCGGTGCTGTTCCCCGTCACCTTGCCCACCAAGGCGCCCACGCCCCAGCCGGAACTGAAGCCGGATTCCTTGTAGGCGAAGCGGGTGACCTTGCCGGTCATCACGTATTTCACCCCGAGCAGCTTGCCGATCTTCTGGACGGTGGCGGTATCCACCTCACCGCTCTGCTGGAAGTTCAGTTCGGCCCGGATGTCCTGGAGGCGCTCCCGCTCGATGAGGCGGATCTTGCCGTTGGCCTTGTCCATGATCTCGGTGGTGAAGAGGTCCCGTAGCTGGTTGGAGATGGTGCCCATCTGGTTGCCCCAGCCGCCGTGACGCCATCCGTGCCAGCAATCCGGCGCGGCCTTGAAGTCCAGGATGGCCATGCGGGGCAGCTTGGCCCTTTCTTCTTTGGACAGCTTCTTCTGGGCGAAGACGGGCGCGGCAATGGCGAAGACGGCCAGGAGGGAGAGGATCAGCTTGCGAAGGCGCATGGGGACTCCGGTCGAGAACGGGTGATTCAGTCGTCGATGAGCTTGCTGCGCAGTTCCTTGCCCAGCTTGAAGTACACCACGCGCTTGGGCGGCACCTGGATGCTCTCGCCACTGCGCGGATTCCGTCCCTGGCGGGCCCGGCGGTCGCGCAGGCGGAAGCTGCCGAAACCGCGGAGCTCAACGCCTTCACCGGTCTTCAGGGATTCGATGATGCTCTCCAGGAAGGTGTTCACCAGGAGATCAGCATCCTTCTTCCCCAGTTCAAGCCGCTCCATCAGGTGTCGGGAGAGGTCGGCCTTGGTGAGGGTCTCCATCGCTTCCATGGGAACTCCGAGGGGTGAGGGGGCTTAGGTGACGTGAGGGCAGTCCTCAATAAATCCCCATCCGTGCCCTGCGGTCAAGGGGGACATCTCCATCCATTTGAAAAAAAGGGGGCCGGAGCCCCCTTTTGAAGAGGACCGCCGGGTCGCTCAGTCCATGAGCCACTCGAGGAGGAACCGGGGGCCTTCCCCACTTCCCCCATGCGTCCGGTAATCCCGTTCCTTGCCGGACCAGCCGCCGGAGAGGTCGACATGGGCCCAGGAAGCCTGCCCGACGAACTCGCGCAGGAAGAGCCCGGCCGTGATGGTGCCGCCCCAGCGGATGCCGGTGATGTTCTTCAGATCGGCCAGGGGGCTCTTCAGCAGGTCGGTGTACTCCTCCACCAGAGGCAGCTGCCAGAGATACTCCCCGACGGAGCCGCCCGCATCCATGAGGCGGTCCACCAGCTTCTGGTCCGTGCCCATCACCGCGGAGACCCCGTCGCCCATGGCGATGAGGGCGGCGCCCGTGAGCGTGGCGAGGTCCACCACATGGTCCGCGCCCAGCTCACTGGCGTGGTGCAGGAGGTCGGCCAGCACCAGCCGGCCCTCGGCATCCGTGTTGAGCACCTCGATGGTCTTGCCGCTGCGGCTGCGGAGCACGTCGCCTGGCTTGTAGCTGGAGCCCGAGGGCATGTTCTCCGCCAGCCCCATCAGGCCCGTGACCTGGACCGGCACCTCCAGTTGGGCACAGGCCACCAGGGTGGCCAGCACGATCGCCGCACCCGTCATGTCGTCCTTCATGGTCTCCATGCCGGAGGCGTCCTTGAGGGAGAGTCCACCGGAATCGAAGCAGACGCCCTTCCCAACGAGGACCACATGCTTCTTCGGTTTCTCCTTGGGCTTGTACTCCAGCTTGACCACCCTGGGCGGCCGGACGCTGCCTTGTCCGACGGCCAGAATGGACCGAAATCCACCCTTTTCAAGGGCCGGGACATCCAGCACCTCACAATGGAGCTTGTGCTGCTTCGCGAGCTTCATGACCGTATCGGCGAAAACCTCGGGGTAGAGGTCTCCGGCCGGCGTGTTGGCTAGATCGCGGACGCGGTGACAGGCGGCCACGCCGGCCTCGACCGCGGGCAGCTTCCGCCGCGCTTTGCGGGTGTCATCGCCGTTGGTGAACACCTCGATGGAGGTGAACTGTTTGGCTTCCGGCTTCCCGCCCTTGAAGGTTACGAAATCGTAGTTGGAGAGGAGTGCACCCTCCGTCACGGCCACCTGCACGGCGTCATGATCGATGGTGGACGTGGACGGAGAGAGGATCCCGATCTTCTTCCACTTCTTCTTGAGGCAGAAGCGCCCAGCGGTGCCCACGGCCTTGCGGATCTTGTTGAGCGTCACCTTCTCTTCATCCCCGAGGCCCACCAGTACCATCCAGCGGCTCTCCTTCACACCATTGGGATGGTGGAGCGGGACAACTTCAAGATAGTCCGCCTTGAAATCCTCCTCATCCATCACCTGCCGGGCGACCTTGCTGATGGCGAGCGGCAGACGGTGGCGCTCTCGCCCTGAAAACACAGGCACGATCAAGGCATCACCGGCAAAATCCTTACCGGTCTGTGAGCTGATATCCACTGAAGGCATGGGAGTTCCTCCTGGTAGTCGAGGCTAGATCGGTTCGATAAAAAAGGAAAGTTCATTTTCTGTTCTTTATTTGTCATGGCCGAGCAATTTGTTAACAGCTGCTTTTCAAACACTAGTCACCTGAACGAGTTGCAGTTTCCGATGGGATCATGTCCCGATGGACCTCGCCCCCCGGCACCGCCAGCCCCTCCAACTCCCCGGCCCCTGGCCGGACTGCGCCCTGGGGCTGCTCCGGCAGGGCGCCGCCTGGCTGCACACCGGCGACTCAGGGGAGAGCCTCCTGGTCATGCCTGGCGAGACCTTGGTCTCCAGGTGGGATGGGCAGGCCTGGGTGACCCAGCTCGATGGCTTGCCCCTGGCAGGTTCCCCCTGGGAGGCCCTCGCCTCCACCGTGGCTCGCCAGCCCTTTCCCTGGGTCGGCGCCGCCTCCTTCGAGCTGGCCTGTGACGAGGCGGGCCACCCCCGGCAACCCCTGGAGGTCGGCGCCCTCGGCCAGCACTGGACGGGTGTAGCCGTTGCACTCCAGGTTAAAGACGGCAGGGCCGAGCTCTGGTCCTGGGGTGATGCGCCCACAGCCCCCCCGCAGGGCTGGAGCCGACCGACCATGGCCCCTGCCGAAGGACGGTCCTCGGTGAACCTGGCATCCCACTGGACGGAAGCGCAGCACAGGTCCGCGGTTGAGGAGATCCAAGCCCGCATCCTCGACGGCGGCTTCTATGTCGCCAACCTCTGCGTCCCCTTCAGCGGGAAGTTCTCGGGGGATGCAGCGGCTCTGGCGCTTTCGGCCTTCCAGCGGGCCCGGCCGCCCTTCGGCGCCCTGCTCGATCTCGGCGGGCTCCAGCTCCTCAGCCTCAGCATGGAGCGCCTGCTGTCACGGCGAGGCGCCCGCCTCTGCTCCCAGCCCATCAAGGGGAGTGCCCCGCTCACGGGTGACCCGGTCCAGGACCGCGCGGTGACCGAGGCCCTGCTCGCCGATCCCAAGGAGCGGGCCGAGCACACCATGATCCTCGACCTCGTGCGTAATGACCTGGGACGGGTGGCGGTTCCGGGATCAGTCCAGGTGACCCGCCTCATGGCGGTAGAGCCCTACCCCACCGTCCAGCACCTGGTCAGCACCCTGGAGGCCATGGCTCGCCCGGACCTGGGCTTGGCGGACCTCCTGCGGGCCATGCTGCCCGGAGGAAGCGTCACCGGCGCCCCCAAACATGCCGTCTGCGGCCATTTGGCGCAAGCCGAGGCGGGTCCCAGGGGGTTCTATTGCGGAGCGGTCGGATGGATTTCCCCTGGGGGGGACCTGGACCTGGCCCTGCCGATCCGAACCGCCCAAATCCAGGGGGAGAACCTGACCTACTGGACCGGCGGTGGCATCACCCGGCGCAGCGATCCGGCCCGCGAGTGGGCCGAGCTGCACCTGAAAACCCGGGCGATGACCGGCTGATCAGGCGGCGCTCGCCCGCTTCAGGAGTTCCTCGAACTGCTCGAAGAGGTGGGCCCTGGGGCCCTTCGGCTGACGCTTCAGCACCATGCCTGCCTGTTCCGGGGTGCGCCCGCCCTTCACCTGGTTGCAGGACAGGCAGGCGCCCACCAGGTTCTGCCAGGTCGTCGAGCCACCCTGGCAGAGGGGCACCACATGATCCACCGTCGTGGCCTTCCTCGCACAGCCCTCGTACTGACACAGATAGTGGTCCCGCCGGAGGACCCGGCGCTCCAGGCGCCCGATCAGCAGCTTGGAGTCGCTGCAGGCCTGGGCATGGGGGAAGATGATCAGCTCAAGCCGCCCCTCGAGGTTGCCGTGGCGCTCGAAGGTGGCGGGGTTCAGCACATGGGCCCGGCCGGACACCACCGCGCAGAGGGCCCGGCGGCGGCTGACTTCCTGCATGGGGACATAGTTCCGGTCGACGGCAATGACTTCGCCGATCCCGTGGCGTTCCCGTCCCTTCGGCATCACCCCCCCGGTGTTTGCCCGAATCCTAAGGCATTACCCGGGATTGTGAAGTGAATTATTCCCCCCGATACGGCCCCGGAAGCGTGTCCTGGATCTCCATGTCCGGGAGGGCCTCCACGCCCGCCAGGCGCTTCTCCATGCGCTCCTTGCCTTTGGAGACCTCTCCCAGCTTGGTGCTGGCCTCGTCGAGCTTTTTCTGGACCGAGGCCAGGGATTCCCCGAATTTCCCGAATTCGGTCTTCACCTGTCCGAGCACCTTCCAGACCTCGCCGCTCTGCTTGCTGATCGCCAGGGTCTTGAATCCCACCTGCAGGCTGTTGAGGAAGGCCGTCAGCGTGGTGGGCCCCACGAAGGTGACCTTGCACTCGCGCTGGATCCGCTCCAGCAGACCCGGCCGCCGCAGGGCCTCGGCGTAGAGGCCTTCGAAGGGCAGGAAGAGCAGGGCGAAATCCGTGCTGTTGGGGGGATAGATGTACTTGTCGCGGATGTCCCGGGCCTGGGCGAGCAGCCGGACCTCCAGGGCCCTGCCGGCGGCCTCCACGGCGGGGAGATCCCCCAGTTCGTAGGCCTCCATGAGCCGCTGGTAGTCCTCCAGGGGGAACTTGGCGTCGATGGGCAGCCAGACCGTGCCACCCTCCTCGGGGCCCGGCAGCTTCACCGCGAACTCCACGATTTCTGGCGAACGGGGCCGAATCTTCACGTTGGCGGCATACTGCCCGGACGAGAGGAACTGCTCCAGCAGCGCCCCGAGCTGGGCCTCGCCGAGCACGCCGCGGGTCTTAACGTTGGTGAGCGCGCGCTTCAGCCCACCCACGTCCTGGGCCAGGGTCTGCATCTCGCCAAGCCCCTTCTGCACCTGCTCGAGGCGCTGGGCCACCAGGTTGAAGCTCTCCCCCAGGCGCTTCTCCAGGGCCTCGTGCAGCTTCTCGTCCACCGTGCGCCGCATCTGCTCAAGGCGTTCCTCGGTCGAGGTCTGGATGGCCGCCAGACGCTTCTCCACCTGCTGCTGCACCTGGTTCAGCTGGGTGGCCTGCTCCTCCCGCGAGGACTTCAGGGCCTCCTGGGTGGTCGTGACGAGCAGTCGGAAGCCCTCGGCCAGCTTCTCGGCCTGGGCGGTCCGGATCCCGCCCAGTTCGGCTGCCAGTGGCTGGATCTGGGCCACAAGGGCCTGGTGGGATTCACTGCGGTTCCGGGAGGACAGCTCATCCGCATGGCGCCGCAAGGCATCGAAGGGGGCGGGATCCGCCGGGGGCCGACGCAGGCTGGCCCAGACCGCCACGGCGGCCAGCAGACAGGTGAGGGCGGTGAGGGCGAGGACGAGGCTCATGGCTCCATCATGGCGCGGCCGGCTGGTCAGGCAGTGTCCATTCGGCACACCGCCCTGCTTCCCGCGGCGTGAGCTCCAGCCGGGCCACCCAGCCCGTCGGCCAGGGCCCATGGGCGCCGGCCCACTCGACCACCAGCCAGTCTGAGCTCCCGAGGTCCTCTTCCAGCCCCAGGGACCAGGCGCCCTCCGGCCCGGTTCGGAAGAGATCCAGGTGGAGCAAGCGCCCCGCCGGGCACTCGTACCGATGCAGAACCGCATAGGTGGGGGAGGACACTTCGTCGGGGTCACCGCCGAGACCGCGCAGGAAGCCGCGGGTCCAGGTGGTCTTGCCAGCGCCCAGTTCCCCTTTCAGTAGCCAGGTTCCACCAGGCGGCGTCAGCCGGGCCAGGGCTTCACCCAGGGCCTCCGTGGCCTCCTCGTCGGCCAGGAACAGCTCAGGCACGCAGGAGCTCCGGCAGGAGCCCCGCGAGGTCCGTGGGGAGCAGACCGGCCCCAGGCAGTCGATCCCCGGCCGCGCCATGGAACCAGGCCGCGGTGGCCACTGCTTCGCGCATGGGCAGACCCTGGGCCCGGAAGCCCGCCACCATGCCCGCCAGCAGATCCCCGCTGCCACCGGTGGCCATGCCCGGATGGCCCGTGGGGTTGATCCAGAGATCCTCGCGCGCCCCGCCGGCGATGACGCTCTGGGCCCCCTTGAGCAGCAGGACACCGGGGCGCCCGGACGCCACCTGACGGGCCTGGGCCAGGCGCTCGTCCATCAGGAGGGGACGGGATAGGCGGAAGAGACGGGCGAACTCGCCCGGATGGGGGGTGATGGCCGTGCCTGGGCGATCCATCCAGCGCCGACCTTCGCCCTCCTTGAGGGCTGAGGCGTCCACCACCAGCGGTCCATCCCAGTCGGGCACCTGGCTGATGCCACCTGGACCCACCAGGAGGACGTCCGCCTCCTGAGGCACCGACCCCTGCCAGGCCCGCACCATGGCCTCAGGCACCTGGGCCGCGATCTCGGCCCGGACCTCCGGCTCGGTGAGCACGGTCACCAAGCCGACGCCCACCCGCAGGGCGCCCAGGGCCGCCAACACCGCGGCGCCGCTCATGCCGAGGCTGCCCGCCCGGATCACCACATGGCCGAAGCTGCCCTTGTGGGCGTTCCATTCCCGGGTGGGGAGCACCGGTCGCTCAAGCAGGTGCAGGGCGGCCCCGGGCGTCTGATCCAGGGGGATGGGGATGAGCGCGATGTCCCCACAATGATCCCGGGCCGGGAGCAGCCCATGGCAGACCTTGAGGGCCCCGAAGCAGGCAGTTCGCGTGGCGCGGATCGCCTCGCCGGGGAGTTCGGCCGCGCTGGGATCCAGCCCCGAAGGCAGGTCCAGCGCCAGGACCGGCAGTCCGCTGCCGTTGAGGGCCCGGACCCAGGCCACGACCTGGCCCTCGAGCGGCCGGGTCGTGCCCAGGCCGAAGAGCCCATCGACCACCCAGCCGCGCCAAGTGCGCATGCCCTCTGCGGGTTCGGCGAGGGTCTGGATCTCGCCTCCAAGGCCCTTCCATAACCGGGCCTGGACCGCTCCGTCGCCCTGCCACTGCGGCTCAACGAGCGGAGAAAAGACGCGGACCGACCTTCCCTGTAGCCTGGCGAGGCGGGCCAGGGCTAGGGCGTCGCCGCCGTTGTTGCCGGGGCCGGCCAGCACAGTCAGAGGTTCGCCGGAAGGCAGAAGCGCCAGGGCGCCCAGGGCCGCATGCTCCTGGAGGAGCAGCGATGGGATGCCCCAGACCTCGATGGCCTGACGCTCAACAGCCCGCATCTCGTCGGCAGTGAGGAGAGGAATCATACCGATCAGTCTAGGCCCGTTCCCGGAGGTATGCCGCCAGGGCTCTCGGAAACAGTTCCATCTCGGCAGCATAGACCCGCTTCTGGAGGTCCTCGGGCGTGTCCCCGGGCAGGACGGGAACCCGCAGCTGGTCGAGGATCTGCCCGTGGTCGTATTCGTCGTCCACCAGGTGCACCGTGGCGCCGGATTCGGCCTCCCCCGCGGCCAGGACCGCCCGGTGAACGTGCATGCCGTACATGCCCGGCCCCCCGTACCGGGGCAGGAGGCCCGGGTGGATGTTGAGAATGCGGCCGGCCCAGCGGGTCGGCACCGTCAGCTTCTTCAGCCATCCGCAGAGGCAGATGACCTCGGCGCCAGCCGCTTCTGCGGCCCGATAGCAGGCCTCGGAGAAGGCCTCATCGGACTCAAAGTCCTTGCGGACCACCACCGCAGTGGGCAAACCTTCGGCCTCCAGCCGGGCGAGGCCATCAGCCTTGGCCGAGGAGGCCAGCCCCAGCACCGGAAGCCCGGCCGCCCGACCCTCGCGGCAGGCCCGGAGCAGGTTCAGGGCATTGCCGCCAGTGCCGGAGATGAAGAGGGCGAGCCGCTTCACTGGAGGGCCGTCAGCACCACGGTGTCGGCGATGTCCTGGGCGCTGCAGCCCCGGCTGAGGTCATTGGCCGGCTTCGCGAGGCCCTGGAGGAAGGGCCCGATGGCCGCGCAGCCGCCCATGCGCTCCGCGATCTTGTAGGAGATGTTTCCGGCATCGAGGTCGGGGAAGACCAGCACGTTGGCCCGGCCGGCCACGTTGGAGCCGGGCGCCTTCTTCTGGCCCACGGAGGGCAGCAGGGAGGCGTCGGCCTGCAGTTCGCCGTCCACGGCGAGGTCGGGTCGGCGCTCCTTGACGATGGCCAGGGCCGCACGGACCTTGTCCACGCAGGGGTGCTCAGCGGAGCCGCGGGTGGAGAAGCTGAGCAGGGCCACGCGGGGCTCCACGCCCATGACACTGCGGGCATTCTCGGCGGCGGCGATGGCGATGTCCGCCAGCTGCTCCGGTGTGGGATCGGGCACCACGGCGCAGTCGGAGAAGATCACCGCGCCCTGCTCGCCGAAGGCGGAGTCGGGGTGGATCATCAGGAAGAAGCTGGAGACAGTCTTGATGCCCTTGGCCGCGCCGATGGCCTGGAGGCAGGCGCGCACGGTTTCGGCGGTGGTGTTCAGGGCGCCGGCCACCATGCCATCGCAGTGGCCGCACTGCACGAGCATGGCCCCGAACCAGAGCGGGTTGTGGACGGCCTCCAGGGCCTGGGCCTCGGTGATGCCCTTGGCCTTGCGGCGCTCATAGTAGGCGCCGGCGAGTTCCTGGAGCAGCGGACTCGTGGCGGGCTCCACCATGGTGGCGCCCTTCAGGGAGAGACCCAGGGCCTCGCCCCGCGCCATCATGGCGGCGGGATCGCCCAGGATGGTGAGACGGCAGAGACTCTGGTCCAGCAGGAGCTGGGCGGCCTGCAGGGTGCGATCCTCCCGACCCTCCGGCAGCACGATGTGGCGCTGCAGTTCCCTGGCGCGGGCGCGGAAGCGCTCCATCCAGAGGGTGTGGTTGGCATGGGACATGGATTCCTCCGTGAAGGGCCTAGGCCCTCGGGTACTGGACTGGAAGAAGGAAACCGAGAGCCTCCTGGCCCGTGCGGTTCCGGAAGATCTCGGCCAGGCTCGGCGCACCCGAGCTGGCCTCGTCGAGATACATCGCCTCCACACGGTGCATGGGCAGGAAGCGGGTGCCGAGGGCCACCTGGTCCGACTCCCCGGTCCGAACCAGGGAGAGCACCTCCTCCCAGGGTGTCAGGTCCAGGCCCCGGATGGCGATGCCCGACGCATCAAGCCCTAGGAGCGCACCCCAGATCCGCTCCCGGGGTGCCTGAAGCACCACCACCACGAGATCGCCGGGTTGGAAGGGCATGGTCTGGGGCATGTCGGAACTCCACCGGGGGCTCACAGCGCAGGGCCTTCGACGATGAGGCGGCCTTCCGTGAAACCCTCCATGGCCCAGCGGGGTCCCTCGAAACCGTTGCCGCTGGCCTGGACGCCACCGAAAGGCGAGGCGTCCAGTCGGAAGGTCGGGGGCAGGTTCAGGAGCACACCACCGGCCCGGAGCCTCGATTCCGCCAACCGGAGGTGCCGTTGGTCCCGGCTGTAGGCGCTGGCCCGCAGACCGAAGCGCGTGGCCGCGGCTTTTCCGAGACCCTCCTCGAAGGTGGCGACAGGGGTCAGCACCGTGACCGGAGCGAAAACCTCCTCGCCCTGCAGCGGATCCTCCTCGGGCACGCCCGTGAGGATGGCCGGGGGCAGCAGGGCGCCCTGGCGAACACCGCGCAGCAGGAGTGTGGCCCCGGCGGAGACCGCGCGATCCAGGCTGGCATCCATCCGGCTGGCCGAGACCTCGTCGATCATCGGTCCCACCACCGTGGCGGGATCCATGGGGTCACCCAGAGGCAGGGCCTTCACGGCACTGACGAAGGCGGGCACAAAGGCTTCCCAGAGGCGCTGATGCACGTAGATCCGCTGGGCCTTGGAGCAGCTCTGCCCGGCCCCAGCCACGGCAGCTGGCGCGAGCTGCCCCGCCACGGCCTCGGCAGCCACGCCCTCGTCCACGACCACGGCCCCGTTGCCGCCCAGCTCCAGCAGGAGGCGCTTCCCGGCGAGGACCTGCTCAAGGTGGCGGCCCACCCGCTCGGAACCCGTGAAGCTCACGGCCGCGATGCGGGGATCCCGCGCCAGGGCCTCGGCCCGGACTGGATCCGAACCTGCCAACTGCAGCAAGTTCCCGGGAGCGGACACACGCACCCGCGCCGCCTCGAAGCTCTCCCAGAGCAGCCGCGAGGTGGTCGGCGCCTGGGGGCAGGGCTTCCAGATCACGCTGCAGCCCACGCCGAGCGCTGGCGCCAGCTTGTGCATCGCCAGGTTCACGGGGAAGTTGAAGGGCGTGATGGCCAGCACGGGACCAAGGGGGAAACGGCGGAAGGTGGCCCGGCAGTCGTCCGCCCCGGCCATCAGGTCGTAGGGGACGCTCTCCTCACCGAAGGAGGCCACGGCATCAATGGAGGCCCTCAGAGTCGCCTCCGCCCGCCCCACCTCACCGCGAGCCAGGGTGATGGGTTTTCCGGTCTCCCGGGTCATCGCCAGGGCCAGCGGTTCACGGACCTGCGCCAGGTCCTCCAGCCACGCTTCCAGTAGCCGCCTTCGGACGAGCCTCGAGGCACCGTTCCACGCGCCGAAGGCCTGCAGCGCGTTCTCTGCCAGTTCCGTCCATCCCTCTGCGACCATGGCCCACCATCAAGATCCGCCGGCCTCTCCGGCTCCTTTCAGCATATCCGCCGTTCCACGCGGCCTCCCAGGAACCCCGTAAAATCATGTGGAACGGGGATTCGCGGTGGGAAGCGGCTAGACTGTCAGCAGGAGTACCCCATGACCAAGCCGCTCGTCCCCGCCGACCTCCTGAAGTCCGTTCAGGCCGCGGACAAGCCCGCCTCCACGGCCTCGGCCGGGAAGCCCAAGGCGACCGCCGGCCCCAAGCCCACGGTCCGGGCGTCCACCAAGCCGCAAGGCAAGAGTGGTGTGACCCACACCCGCATGAGCAACCGCGGGAAATAGTCCTAAGGCTGGATCCAGGCCACGATCAGGGCCACCGCGAGGGCAACCCCCAGCAGCGCGGCCAGGCGTTGCCCGAAGGCCCGTCCGCCGGAGATCCAGGCGAATCCAGCCTTGGCCAGGGTGTTGCTCCCGATGGCCAGGATGATGGCCAGCACCGCTGTGTGTGCTGATAAGCCTAGAGCTTTGACTTGGCTGCTGACCGCCAACGTGATGGCATCCACATCGGCCAGCCCCGAGAGCCCTGCGGCCAGGAGCAGACCCCGGTCGCCTAACCAGGCCCTGGCGGCGGCAGAGGCCAGCAGGACGGCCGCCAGCCCCAGGCCCCAGGCCGTGGCCCGCTTCAGGTGGAAGGGATTCTGGATCGCCACCTCCTCCCCTGCCGCCTGCATGGCCCCGGCGCGGTGAATCCACACACTGGCGCCAAGCAGCACCAGCACCATCGCAGCCAGGGGCAGCAGCAGTGGCACGGCCAGGGTCGGCCCGCCCACCACTCCCGCCAGGAGGGTCACCCGGATGCCCATCAAGGCGCAGGCGAGCAGCACGGCCACCTGGCCGGGATCCCTGAGGGATGGGTCCTCCCGGGCCTGCCGGGACATGGCGACCGTCACCGCAGTGGAGCTGACTAGCCCCCCCACCAGGCCTGTCATCAGTGCCCCCCGCCGCGCGCCCAACAGGCGGTTCAGGGCGTAGCCGAGAAAATCCACGGCTGCAACCAGGGCCACCATCCAGCCCACCCGGCGGGGCGAGAGGACGCCCCAGGGATCGAGGGTCCGCTCGGGCAGCAGCGGGAGCAGGATGGCGAAGACGATGAGCAGCTGGATGGAGGCGGTCAGGTCTTCCCGCTGCAGTTTGGGGACCCAAGCGCGGATCCAGGGCTTGGACAGGAGCAGCAGGGTGACGATCACAGAGACCGCCACGGCCAGGAGGGCATCCCGGGTGAGGAGCATACCCAGCAAGGGCGCGGAAAGCGCGGCGATCTCTGTGGTGAGCCCGCGATCCGAGGAGCTGGTTTCGTAGTAGAAGAGACCGATCATCAGCGCGGCGAGGGCCATGACGGCGATGGGCATGGCCAGGCCCCCTCCGCCGACCTTCACCGAGACCCACCCCAGCAGGGTGAGGAGCGCGAAGGTGCGCGCTCCCAGGGCGCCGTGAGGCGCTTCCAGGCGATCGGAGGCGCGCCGGGACGGAGTGGGCTCGGACTCCTCCCGGCTTTGTTCGAAGCCGCTCCGTTCACGCTCGAGCCCCATCATCAGGCCCACGGCCACGGCCATGGCGGCTTCTTTCAAGGTGGACAGGTCCAGGCTGGGCATGGGGACCCCTTTGCACGGCTAATCGGCCAAGTGCCAGATTTGGATGTGGCTGGTTCGTTTCAGCACCTCGGCCACCAGGTCTGGGGCCGGTGTTCCGAAGGTGCGAACCCTGAATACCTCCGTTCCGGGAAGGTGAACCACATGAACCGAAGCTCCCCTCGCAAAATCCGGGTGCCTGGCCAGCGGCCGGGCCAGGGCCTCCAGGTCGAGCGCCTCCAGCCAGCCCGGCGGCAGGGACGCCGTTCTGGCCCCGGGAACGAGGGCTCCCACTTCCCTGGCCTGGAGCAGGACGAGGTGCCAGGCCCCGTCCACCTTGCCGCACCAGCACAGGAATGGCGGCAGCTCTCCGAAACGGACGCCGCCCTTGTTCGCGCTGGGCCAGGCGCGCAGCGAGGCCAGGCCAGCCTCATCCGCGGCCTCCATGGCAAGCAGGGCGAGATCGGGGGAGGCGGGGGGGATCCAGGGTTCGACGCTCAGCATCCCGTCGAGCATCGCATATCGGGTAGGCTGGGGCCCATGTGTACCGAGCGTCAACGGGTGCTGCCCCGAATGGTCTGGTCCCCCGAGGGTCGTCCATGAGCCCCAGGCCCGTCATCGCCACCGGCCAGCAGATCGGCGCAGGCTGGAGCCCTGCCCTGTCCATCGCCAAGGCCCTGGCGGCTCTGGCCGAGGCCCGCCGCACCGGGGCAGAGGCCGTCTACTGGCTGGCCGACGAAGACCACGACCGGGCCGAGGTGGCCTCCGTGGTGGGCTGGGATGGCCCCCGGCTGGTGCGCCACCGATTCCGCTTCGACACCCGCCCTGGCACCGCCACCGGCTGGCTGCCGTGGACGCCGCAACACCAGGCCGAAGCCACGAAGCTCTGGGGGCCGCTGCCTGAGCCGACAATTCCCACGCTGCGGGGACATGCCCTGGCCCTGGGCAAGCCTCTGTGGGAACGGGGGCTCCGGCCCTTCTCCCCCACCGATCCCGCGGTCCGTGACCCCATCCAGTCCGAGTTGAAACGCTGGCGCAGCCTGGATCTCCAGGCCCAGCTGATCCTGCAGGCCGACCGCCTGAGAGCCCAGGGCGCCCCCTTGCCCCTGGATCCGCAAGTCCAGGCCGCCTGGTTCTCTCTGGATCCCGGCACCGGCCGGCGACTGCGGCTGGAGTCCGGCGAGACCCTCGCCAAGGGGCTCTGGCTGAGCCCCGGCGCCGCCATCCGCCCCCTGATGCAGTCCCTGCTGCTCCCGGTCGCGGCGGTGGTGCTGGGGCCCTCCGAGCGGGCCTACTGGCGGCTCTGCGAGCCCTTGTGGGACCGGGTGGGCCTGGCCGCGCCGAAGATCCTGCCGCGTCCCAGCGTCTTCGTGGTGCCTCCCGGATACCGGGTGGCCCCTGACCAGCTTGATGCGCTCCGCCTGGGCGCCTGGGAGAACCTCGGCTCCTGGTCTGGCGTATTCCCGACCGGTGTGACCCAGGAGACTCGGCCGGACCCGGCCTGGCCCCTGCCCATCCAGGAACGCTTCCGCCGAGAGCAGGCCCGCAGCCGCGAGCGGCTCGGCAAGCTGGACCGGCGCCTCCATCGGGAGGCGGCCGCCCGGATGCTGGGCGGTGATCCCGAGTTCCTCCGGCAGTCTCTCTTCCCCTTCGGGCGGCCCCAGGAGCGGGTGATTCCGGGCGTCCCATGGCTGAGTTCCAGGGCCCTGCTCGATGCCATCCTGCAGCGCATGGATGGGGCCCAGCCCGTCATCCTGGTGGAGGAACCATGAGCCCCACTTCTGCCCACGATGGGTGCGACCTGCTGGCCATCGGAGCCCACCCGGATGACGTGGAGGTCCACGTGGGTGGAATCCTGGCCCTAGCCTCGGAGCGGGGCCTGAAGGCCGCCATCCTTGATCTCACCAGCGGGGATCTCGGCACGCGCGGCACCTCGGACACCCGCCGAATGGAAGCGAAGGAGGCGGCCCGGACCCTCGGCGCAACTAGGCTCGTGCTGGACCTCCCCGATGGCCGCTTCACCGAGGAGGAGACCAACCGGGTGCGGCTCATGACCGAGCTCCGCAGGCTGCGGCCCCGGATCCTGATCCTGCCCGCACCGGAGGACCGCCATCCCGATCATCGCCGCGCCCACCGGCTCGCCCGGGAAGCAGCCTACTACGCGGGCCTGAAGAACTACCCCTGTCCCGGCTCCCCCTACCGGCCCGAGGCCGTGGCCTGGGTGGGCGGCGAAAACCCCGGCCAGCCCGACCTGCTGGTGGATGTGAGCACGGTATGGGAGCGCCGCATGGCCGCCTTCGACGCCTTCGGCAGCCAGTTCGATCAGGATCCGTTACAGCCCGTCACGCGCATCGCGCATCCCGCCTTCAGGCGCGGGGTCCTGGGTCGCGCCATGCACTGGGGCTCCCTGCGCATGTGCGACTGGGCCGAGGCCCTTTGGTGCGAGCGGCCCGTTTCCAAGGCCCTGACCGACCTTCTCGCCCGCCTGGAAGAGCCTGCGTGAACCGCTTCGAGTCCGACCTCCTCGCGCAGATCCAGCGCCGGGGCGATGGGGTGAGTGGCCGCATGCTCGTGGCCTGCTCGGGCGGGGGTGATTCCGTGGCCCTGCTGCTCCTGCTCTGGACGCTCCGCAAGAGCCTGGGCCTCGACTTGTCGGTGGCCCATGCCGATCACGGACTGCGGCAGGAATCCGCGGAGGACGCGGATTTCGTCCGCCAGCTCTGCCGGGCCCTGGACCTTGATCTGGTCGAAGCGAGCCTCGGCGTCAGGACCCACGCGCGGGATCAGGGCATCGGCCTGGAGATGGCCGCCCGGGAGCTGCGCTGGGACTGGCTGCGCCAGGAGGCCGAGCAGGCCGGTGCCGCGGCGGTGGCCACGGGGCACACGCTGGACGATCACACCGAGACTGTCTTCATCCGGCTCGCGCGGGGTGGCGGGCTCGGTTGCCTGCATCCCCTGGCGCCACGTCAGGAGCTGCGCTGGTCCCCGCTGGCGGAACTCCGCCGTGAGGACCTGCGGGCCTACCTGGCCTCGCGGAAGGTCCCCTGGCGGGAGGACGCGAGCAACGGTGAGCCCTTCACGGCCCGCAACCGCTGGCGGAAACTCCTCGTCGAACTGAGACAGGAGGCCCCCGATCTGGACCGCCACCTCTTTGAGACGCATCGGCAGGCGGAGGAGGCCGAGCGGCTGGCGCGGAGCCTCATCCTCAGCTGGGAGGGCTCCCGCTGGTTCATCGAGGATGGCGGCATCGCCTTCAAACGGGAGGCCTGGGATGAGGTCCACCTGAGGTGGACCCTGGAATCCGCCTTCCGCCGCCTGGGTTGGGCGAGAGAAGCCGACCTGCTGCGGGACCTCACACCCTGGCTTGGAGAGCGCCTCGCCCAGGGCCGCCAGCCCTCATCCTGGGGGAATTTCCACCTAAACCCTGAACCACTGGCAGGGTATCTGCATCTAAGACAAGGACCGCTGCCTTCCCGGACCTAGTAAACTGGAGGGCCACCTGGGCTTCGGCCCCAAGGAGTGACCCTTTGAATTCCATGATGAAAAGCGTGCTGGTCTGGTTGGGCATCATCGCCCTCTTGGTTCTGGCCTTCCGCCAGATCCCCCAGAACAGCAAGCAGATCGAAGTCCCCTTCTCGACCTTCTACACCGAAGGCGTGGCGGGCAAGTACAAGTCTGTGACCCTTTCCGGTTTTGATGTCGAGGGCACCTATAAGCAGCCTGAGAAGAACGCCAAGACCGGCGAGATCATCGAGAAGTTCCGCACCGTGGCCCCGCCCATGCAGGACCTGGGCAAGGTCATCCTCAGCTGGAAGACCGAGGGCCAGATCGAGGAGTTCAAGGCTGCCAAACCCAGCGAGAACAACTTCGCCTATGTGCTGATGTTCTGGGCGCCGCTGCTGGTCTTCGTGGTGCTCTGGTTCGTCTTCATGCGCCAGGCCCAGATGGGCGGCAACAAGGCCATGAGCTTCGGGAAGGCCCGGGCCAAGGGCCTCTCGGGCAGCGCCAAGCGAACCACCTTCGCCGATGTCGCAGGCTGCGACGAGGCGAAAGAGGAGCTGAAGGAGATCGTCGAGTTCCTGAAGGATCCGGCCAAGTTCCTCAAGCTGGGCGGCAAGATCCCCAAGGGCGTGCTGCTGATGGGCCCTCCGGGCACCGGTAAGACCTTGTTGGCCCGGGCCATCGCGGGCGAGGCCAAGGTGCAGTTCTTCTCCATTTCCGGTTCCGACTTCGTGGAGATGTTCGTGGGCGTGGGCGCCAGCCGCGTGCGCGACCTCTTCGAGCAGGCCAAGAAGAGCGCCCCCTGCATCGTGTTCATCGATGAGATAGATGCCGTCGGCCGCCATCGCGGCGCCGGCCTGGGCGGCGGCCACGACGAGCGCGAGCAGACCCTGAACCAGCTGCTGGTCGAGATGGACGGCTTCGAGGGCAACGAGGGCGTCATCCTCGTCGCCGCCACCAACCGCCCCGATGTTTTGGATCCTGCCCTTCTCCGCCCCGGCCGCTTCGACCGCCGCGTGGTGGTGGACCGCCCCGACGTGAAGGGCCGCTTCGAGATCCTGAAAGTCCACACCAATGACAAGATCCCGCTCAGCCCCGATGTGGATCTGGAAGTCCTGGCCCGCGGCACGCCCGGCTTCGCCGGCGCCGACCTGGCCAACCTCTGCAACGAGGCCGCCCTCACCGCCGCCCGCGGCAACAAGAAGTGGGTGGAGATGCATGACTTCGAGCAGGCGAAGGACAAGGTCTACATGGGCACCGAGCGCCGCAGCCTCGTCATGACCGACGAGGACAAGCGCATCACCGCCTACCATGAGGCCGGCCACACGGTCGTCGCGGCCGTGGTGCCCCAGAGCGACCCGCTGCACAAGGTGACCATCATTCCCCGGGGCCGCGCCCTGGGCGTCACCTGGCAGCTGCCCCTCAAGGACCGCTACAACACCACCCGCGAGTACATGGAAAGCCGCATCGCCATCGCCATGGGCGGCCGCATCGCCGAGGAGATCTTCTTCAACCAGCTCAGCACCGGCGCTTCCAACGACATCCAGCAGGCGACGGACATGGCCAAGTCCATGGTCATGGAGTACGGCATGAGCGACAAGCTGGGCCCGCTGAACTTCGGCGGCGGCCAGCACGAGATCTTCCTGGGCCGGGATTTCACCCAGCACCGCGAGATCTCGGAGGATACGGCCCGCATGATCGATTCCGAAGTCCACGAGTTCGTCATGCGGAACTACCGCAAGGCCAAGGCCGCCATCGAGAGCCACCGGGAACAGCTGGTGGCCATCGCCGAGGCTCTGTTGGTGCGCGAGACGCTTGACGGCAACGACATCGAGATCCTGATGAAGGGTGGCACCCTGCCCCCACCCAAGGCCGGCAGCACACCCACGGCGCCCGCCACGGTCGAGGAGGGTCCCTCGACGGACCCCGGACTCAACCCGGCCCTCAAGCCCGCGTGACCATGTTTCCGTTTGACTGGGGACCGCTCCTGAAGGGCGGTCCCCTTTTCATCGGCATCCTCAATCTCTCGGTATCGCCTGCGGCGATACGCGAGGCCTCCTTCGCTGGACCATGGATGCCGCATGTGGGCTGAGCTCACTTCCAAGCCCCTGTTCATCGGGATCCTCAATCTAACCCCCGACTCCTTCAGCGATGGCGGTCGCTTCCTGGCGCCGGAAGCGGCCCTGGCCCAGGCCCACGCCCTAGTGGCAGCCGGAGCGGGGATGCTGGACCTGGGCGCGGAAAGCACCCGGCCCGGTGCGGCACCCGTTTCCGCCGCCATGGAGTGGGCACGCCTGGAGCCCGTGCTGGCGGTCCTCGGCGAGCAGCTCCCCGCCATCCCCCTCAGCCTGGATACACGCCACGCGGACGTGGCGTCCCGCGGACTGTCTGCGGGCGTTGCCGTGCTCAACGACGTCACCGGCTTCTCAGATCCCAGCATGCTGGAGCTGGCCCGCAGCAGGACCTGCGGCCTCATCGCCATGCGCAGCCGCCGGAAAGGCGCCGACTTCCACATGCCGCCCTACGACGACCCCGCGCCCCGGGATGCCGAGGCAGCCATTCGGGAGCTGTGCGTTGTCCGGGACCGCCTCCTGGACGCGGGCATAGCGCGAGACCGCGTCCTGCTCGATCCGGGTTTCGGGTTCGGCACCACCTTTCTGGAGGACCTGGCCCTGTGGCAGACTCTGCCCCGCCTTCCGGAAGCCCTGGCCTGGCCCCTGGAGCGCTTCTGCCTTGGCATCTCGCGCAAGCGCTTCCTCGCCGCCCGCGCCGGAACGCCGAGCCTGCCGCCAGGCCAGCGCGACCGACTCACCTCCGAGGCCCACGCCGAGGCGCGGCAGCTGGACTACAGGGTCTTCAGAACCCACGCCATCGGGTAACCTTGCCTGATGAGTCTCCGCTACTTCGGCACTGATGGCATTCGAGGGGTCGCCCTGCGCTCTCCGCTCACGCTGGAAGAAGTGACCCGCTGGGGGGCGGCCTGGGCCCAGGTGGCGCGCACGGCCGGTGTCCGGCGGCTGGTGATCGGGTGGGACCCCCGCTCCAGCTCGGGCCCGATGTCCGAGGCCTTCATCCTGGGCGTGGGCCTGGGGCTCAAGGTGCTGGTGCTGGGCATGGCCCCGACGCCCGCGATCGCCTGGAACGTGGCGCGGCTGAGTGCCGAGGGCGAGAAGACCTGGGGACTCATGATCTCCGCCAGCCACAATCCCCCGGAGGACAACGGCCTCAAGGGCTTCAACGAGCTCGGCGAGAAGCTGGAGGAGGACCAGGAGCGGGCCATCGAGGCGGCCTTCGACGAACTGGCAGAACCCACCACGATCTCAGCGCCACCGACCCGCCTGGAGCTGCGGCCCTACCTGGACCACCTCGAAGGCATCACCCTTCCCCCCGACTTCCGCCTGGTCATCGACTGCGCCCATGGCGCCACGGCAGAGGCGGCGCTGGAACTCTTCCGCGGCGGCGACCTCCACTGGCTCGGCGTCCCGGCGGATGGGTCGAACATTAACGTGGGTGTCGGCTCCACGCACCTGGATGCCCTGGCGGCCACCGTGGCGGCGCGAGGCGCCGATCTGGGCATCGCCTTCGACGGCGACGGCGACCGCTGCCTGATGGTGGATGGCGCGGGCCGTGTGGTGGATGGCGACCAGATGGTCTGGCTCCTCGCCCAGGACCGTCTGGCTTGCGGTGATGCCCCGCCGGGCGTGGTCGGCACCCTGATGACAAACGGTGGCCTGGCTCAGGCCCTGCACCATGCCGGCGTCCCCTTCGTCCGAACGGCCGTCGGGGACAAATTCCTGCTGCGCGAGATGGCCAAGCTCGGCTGGGACTTGGCCGCGGAGGCCTCCGGCCACCTCATCCAGAAACGTGTGGGTCCCAGCGGGGATGGACTCGCCGCTGGGTTGTCCATCCTGCGCGCCCTGCTCCACCGCGCCCCGGAACACCGCTGGGACTGGACCTTCCGGCCCTGGCCCCAGCGGCTCGTGAACCTGGTGGCGAAGGATCGCAAGGCCGTCGAGACCTGCGATGCGCTCCTCGCCGCGATGGCCGCCATCGATGCCCGCTGGGGCGACGGAGCCCGCCAGGTGATCCGCTGGTCCGGCACGGAACCGAAGCTCCGCCTCATGGTGGAGGCCCAGGAGGCCGCCTGGGTGGATCAGGCCCTCCATGAACTTGAGGCCGCGGCCCGCCGCGACCTGACCATCGCCTGACATGGCCGCCGACGTTCGCCGTCCCGTTGATCGCTGGCTGGTGCTCTTCGCCCTGGCCCTGGTGGCCGTGGGCATGGTGTGGATCTATTCCGCCTCCGCCATCAAGGCTTCCCAGAATCACACGGCGGCCACGGCCTTCCTCACCCGCCAGCTCCTGGGCGGGGGGATCGGCATCGCCTTCATGCTCGCGCTTTCCCAGGTGGATCTCGCCACCCTGCAGGACCATCCCCGTCCCCTGATGGTGGCCTACTTCGTCCTGATCGGGCTCCTCGTGGCGGTGCTCTTCCTCGGCCCCAAGATCAACGGCGCCCACCGGTGGCTGCGACTGGGCCCCATGAGCCTGCAGCCTTCGGAGTTCTTCAAGCCCCTGTCGGTGCTCATCGCCGCCTCCTGGATGATCCGCAACCGGGAGGCCTGGACCCATCACCGGGACGCGCTGCCAAAGCTGCTCGGGCTCGCCGGCGTCCTCCTTGTCCCCCTGGCCCTCATCCTGCGCGAACCGGATTTCGGAACCACCTTCCTCATCGTCTTCGTGGCCCTGATGGTGGTCTTCCTGGGCGGGGCGCCGAAGTGGATCTTCGCCGTGGCCATCCCCATCCTGGGCGCGCTGGGCACGGCCTTCGTGGTGCTCTCGCCTTACCGTCTGGCCCGCGTCACCAGCTTCCTCAATCCGGAGGCCGATCCTCTCGGCAAGGGCCACCAGGCCCTCCAGAGTCTTGTCGCCGTGGGCAACGGCGGCTTCATGGGCGTGGGCCTGGGGGGCGGCAAGCAGAAGCTGTTCTTCCTGCCGGAAGCCCATACGGACTTCATTTACGCGGTCATCGCCGAAGAGGCCGGTCTCATCGGGACGGTCGCCATCCTGGCCCTCTTCATCGCCATCCTCTGGCGCGGTTACCGCATCGCCCGGCGGGTGGGCGACGGCTACCTGAAGCTCTGCGCCATGGGCTTCGTGCTCCTGCTGGTGGTGCAGGCCCTCATGAACATGAGCGTGGTGCTCTCGCTGGCTCCGAACAAGGGTATCCCCCTGCCCTTCATTTCCTTCGGCCCGAACAGCCTCATCACCAGCCTCATCTGCCTCGGGTTGCTGCTCTCCATCAGCAAGGACGTCTCAGCCTAATATCGTGGGCTCGTCGTCATCCTCGTCCACCAGCACGATGTTCGAACCGCCGCCCAGCAGCACAGCATCCTCGTACATGTTCTTCAGCTTGGGCTCGAAGCGGTCGGCCTGGCCAAGCCGGGGATCCGGATCGAAGTCCACGCCCGTGCGGACGAGCCCCGTGATGCTGGCCGGCTCCAGTCCGAAGACAGCTCCGAGCAGCTTGAGGGGGTTCACGGCCTTCTGGAGACCCATGCCGGTATCGAAGCAGAGTCCTTCGTCGGTCCACTCCATTCCGGAGATAACCCTCCGAAGGTCCAAGGGTGTTTCGGATTTCTCAGGCCCCCGCTCCCAGGGCCAGATGCTTGCCGCCAGGAAGGCCGTCACCCCTGGTCCCACCTGGGCGCGAAGCACTGGGTCCATGGCCCAGACCCAGTGCGATCGCAAGGCCAGATCGGATGGGGCCGTCGCGTATCCCGGCAGCATCGTCCACTGGTCGATCCTCAATCCTTCGGGAAGTCGCAGGTTCAACCGGGCCATCAGGTCCGCCGCTTCCTCCGCCGGTTCACGCTTCAGGACCGCGTCCATGGACTCACCCCGGCTCCCGATGCCCGCGGAGAGTGGCAGCCCGATGGTCAGGAGCGGCCTGGGCCGCTTGCCGAGATCCAGAGCCAGGCCCAGCCCCTCAAGACGGAAGGCATGCAGGAACAAGGCATGCAGATCCCCATCGTCGAAGTCGAGGGCATCCCCTCCCTTCACATAGGTGAAGCGGATCAGGGTTCGGCGGTTGTCCAGCTGCCACCGTGCGGTCCGCCGCAGCCGGGCCGCGGTCGCGAGCGGGGCGAGTCGCGTGGCAAGGATGTTGGCCGGCTCCAGGTTTTCCACCTCCGGGCGCAGGGACCTGATTCGCTCGCCGGCTTCTTCCGCCAGCCCTTCATGGCTGATCGCTTCGAGCACCAGGTCGAGTTCGGCGGGGGCACCGCCCACGAGCAAGTCCCGGAGTGCCTGCAAGCAGGCGGGTTCCCGGTTGGGACCAGCCATCTCCATGCGCCTCAGCGCGGCCATCAGGCGGCTCCGCCGGGCCAGGGCTTCGGCCGGAATTTCGGGATGGCTCGCTCTGTTGCTCACGCCTTCAGCATAGTGGTCCGTCGGTGGGATGGGGCAGGAACCCGGCCTGCCGGAACGGTAGAAACCGAGGCGAAGGTCCAGGGTGGACAACCCGCCTCCCGGACGATTTCCACATCCATTGTGGGAAGTCGCCAGGTGAACCCGACGAATTCCTTTCAGCACAAGCCACTTCAGTCTCTGCCCACATTTGGTGGCAGGCCTGGGGAACATCTGCGGGTTGACAAGTGCTCCTGGGTTCGTTCCAGCTTCCTTGTTTTGCGTTCCGGTCGTCGGCACGGCAAGCTGTATTCCAGCGCCATGATTCACGATCCCTACATCATTCCCCCGCTTCCGCCTGACTGGCCCTTCGAGCCGGGCGTGCCCCTGCGTCCGCTCGGATGCCGCCTGAACCTGGAGCTGCCGGGCATGGGCGGCGGCTGGCGCGTCTGTACTCCGGGAGGCATCGTCCCCACCGGCGATCCGCTGCCACTCTCCGGCGCGTTTGGACGAGGCGGCATCCTCCGCGTGGGTGACCTGGTCTTGCGGCCCTACCGTCGTGGGGGCCTGCTCCGCCACGTCAACGAGCGGACCTACCGGACGCACCTCAGGTTCGCCGCGGAGCACGCCATACACCGGGGCTTGTGGGAGGCGGGATTCCCCACCGTCGAGCCGGTCGGCTACGCGTGGCGCGCCAGTGGTCTCGGCGTAGAGGGCGTGCTCATCACCCGGCTGGCCGATGGCGAGGCTTGGCCGCGGCGCTGGGAGCTCAGCACCGACCGCGGCGGCGACATCCGGCGGCTCATCGGATCACTGTGCGAATGGGGCCTCTGGGCACCTGACCTGAACGCCACCAACGTGATCCTGCCAGCTAACGGCGGTGCCCTGATGCTCGACTGGGATCGGGCCCGTTTCGAGCCTGCCGGACAAGACCTCTGGCCGCGTTACCGGGCCAGGCTCGAGCGCAGCCTCCGCAAGCTCGGTGCCCCGGCCGAGGCCTTTGCTGTCATGGCAGCTGCACCGCATCCGTGATGAGCACGGGCTTCACCGGCAGGTTCAGGAAGTCGCTGCGCTTGTTGCTGGTCTTGACGGCCTTGATGCGGTCGACCACGTCCATGCCCTGGACCACCTTGCCAAACACACAGTAGCCCCAGGTCTTGTCGTTGGTTTTGCCCTTGAAATCCAGCGCCGGATTATCCACCACATTGATGAAGAACTCCGCCGCGGCGCTGTGCGGATCCGGCGTGCGGGCCATGGCCACGGTGCCGCGCTTGTTCTTCAGGCCAGCAGCTGCGGAGCGGTCGGCCTCATTGGGGATCGAGGCGTCGGTGCGCTTCTTCCCCAGGTAGTCCACATAGCCTCCGCCCTGGATCATGAAACCTGGGATGACCCGGTGGAAGATGGTCCCTTTGTATTGGCCCTTCTTCACGTATTTGAGGAAGTTCTCCACGGTCTTCGGCGCCACGTCGGGCTCGAGTTCCATCACGATGGCGCCCAGGCTCGTGGTCAGCTTGACTTTCGGCTTGGAGGCGGCGCCGAGATCAAGCGCAGCGATGAACAGAAGGGCGGCGACCAGGGGGCGCATCAGGATCTCCGGGGGGAACCCCAGCATACCCGGACCGGATTCCAGCCTGTTCAGTAGGCTCCCAGGCTCCTGGCCAGGGCATCCCGCTGCCCCTTGAAGCCCTGCTCGTCCCGGGCCTCCTTGATGAGCCCCTTGGCCTGGTCCCGCTGCCCCAGCTTGATCAGCGCCTGGCTCCGCATGAGCGCCACCCAGCCTCGCTGCTCAGAGGCAACCGGTCTCGCAGGATACAGGGCCAGAGCCCCGCGGGCGTCGCCGTGCTGGAAGCGCAGGTCCGCCACCAGGATGGCGAGGGGCTCCTTCGCTTCCGGCTTTTCCGTGCTCCGCTTCAGCCAACCCTCGGCCTCCTGGAGCCGCTGAACCCCGGTTTCCGGAGCGGTCAGCGGGCGCTGCAGGAGGCGGAGCACCCCGGCGATGCGCTCGGGTCCAGGTCTCGCCCGGCCCAGGGCAGCGCGCAGCGGAGCCCAGTGGGAGAGTGCAGCTTCCGCCCGGGCCCGCAGCAGCGCTTCGTCCGGAGTGTCCCCCTTCGCAGGCAGCATCGACAAGAGGGCCTGGGGTTGGGCTTCCGGCTGCGCCTTTGCCAGAGCGGCCTTCCGGAGGGCGGCCCGCTCGGCCGCGGGTGCCTCTGGCAGAAGGCGGGGAATGAGATCAAGCAGACCCTGGGCGGCCAGCAGCTCGACGACGCCCTTGCGGGAGGCCGGCTCGAGCGTGGCGAAGGTCCCGGCCTTCAGCCGGGACAGCAATTCACCGGGGAATCCTTTCTCGAGGCGCTGGACCACCCAGGCGTTCCAGGCCTCTGCCCAGAGCTTCTTCACCTCGGGAAGCGTCTCTCGGGTCATCGGATCCATGCGGTCCACCAGGTTCAGCGCGTCGTCCCAGAGGAGCTTCCCGATCAGTAGGCGCAGTTCCACCACCTGGGCCGTGCGCTTTGGAAGTCCTTTGCCCCCCTTCCGCACCTCGGCCAGCAGGGCCTCCGCACTGGGCAAGTCCTTCGCATCGGGGAGGCTGCCATCGGTGAGCAGATTGGCGAGCGCCAAGCGGGCATCGTCGGCCTGGGCCGAGGCTGGATGGTCCTTGATGAGCTTCCGGAAGACCTGGGCCGATTCCTGGGCCTGCCCGGCCCGACCCAGCAGGCGGCCCCAGACCAGATCCAACCGCGGGGTCAGCTCACTCTTGGGATAGAGGTTCTGGAAGTCCTTGCGGGCGCCCTCGGCCTGCTCCCGCTCACCCACAGCGCACAGGACCTCCACGATGGCCGCCAGCCCACGCTCACTGGGCTTCTCCCGCCCTTCGAGCGGCCGCAGGGACTGCACGATGGGCAGCGCCTCCTGGGGACGTTCCTGCTCGACCAGGGCCCAGATCAGGAGTTCCTGGGGCTTCCGTTTCAGTTCCGAGGGGATGTCCGCGGCCAGGGCCTGATGGAGCCGCCCCTCCGCCTCCTTGTACCGCCGATGGGCCAGGGCATCCTCGGCGAGGATGGTGTGCGCCTCTCCCATGAAGGGGGATTTCGGCCACTGTCTTTCCAGTTTCTTCAGCGCCACCGTGGCTCCGGGCAGGTTGCCCAGCCGGGCTTCGAGGATGCCTTGGGCATAGAGGACCAGTTCGCGTTCGGGGACCTTGCTGGTCTTGAAACTGTGCGCCTTGAGCCGGCTGAGGGCGGCCCGGATGGAGGCCGGATTCTCGGCGGTCAGGGCCCCCTTGGCCAACTCCGCCACCTCCGCATCGGTCATGCGCCCGGTGGGCGCCTTCGCCGGGGGCGGTCGGTGGTCGGCCTTGGCAGGCGCCGCGGCATGCTGGGCCGACAATGGCAGAGCGACCAGGAGGACGAGCCAACCGGCGGTGCCCCTCCGGCCTTTCATGCGAACCACCGGGCCAGGAGGTTCTTCTTTCCCTGATCGAATTCCTCGTCGGAGAGGAGCCCCTTCCCCTTCAGGGCGGCGAGGCGCTCCAAGTCCGCCAGGGCATCGGAACGGCCCGGCCCGCCGGTCGGGGCCATCTGATTGGCCAGGATCTCCATGCGGCCGAGGGTGGTCTCGAGCCGTTCGGCCCGCTCCGTCAGGGCCTTCACCTTCTCCCGGAGCTCATCGCGCTCATGGGTGAGGGTGCGCCGCTCCATGAGCCGCCGCAGGGTATTCCGGAACTGGTCAATCTGCATCGGCTTGGTGACGAAGTCGAAGGCGCCGAGTTCCATGGCCTCGGTGGCCTCGCGGACGCTTCCGAACCCCGTGAGCACCAGCACGGTACAACTGGGATTCCGGTTCAGGGCGCACTTCAGGACATCCATGCCCGTCTTGCCGGGCATGACCAGGTCGGTGATGACCAGGTCGAAAGGGGGCTGTTCCGCCTTGAGCTTTCCTTCAGCCTCTTCGCCCGTGGAGGCGGTCACCACCTGGAAGCCTTCGGCCGAGAGCAGGGTCGAGAGGGTCTCCCGGGGCATGGGATCGTCATCCACCAGCAAGAGGCTGGGGGCTGGGAGGTGGGGCGGTACGATGGGCCGGGTCAAGGGGCATCCTCAGGCTGGTCTAACAATACCCTTTCGGCCGGGGGGAATGGGAACTCCAGCCCAGGTCTCATGCCGCCCCCCGCAACCGGTAGACGAAGGCCAGCACCTGGGCCACAGCCTGATAGAGGTCGCGGGGAATGGGCTTGCTCACCTCCACTGACCGGTAGAGCGCCCGCGCCACCTCGGGACGCTCTAGGATCGGCACCCCTGCCTCCTTGGCCTTCTCCCGGATCTTGAGGGCAAGATGGTCCAGCCCCTTGGCCACGCAGACGGGAGCGAGGGTCTTCTCGTCGTAGCGGAGGGCCACCGCCACGTGGGTCGGGTTGGTCACCACAACAGTGGCCTTGGGTACCTCGGAGAGCATGCGACGGCGCGCCGCCGCCATCATGATGGACTTCTGCCGCTGCTTGATCTCCGGGCTGCCGTCCGCGTCCTTGAACTCGTCCTTCACTTCCTGCTTGGTCATCCGGATGCTCTTCTCCCACGAGGTGCGCTGCCAGATGAAGTCGGCGACGGCCAGCACCAGCATGGCCAGCATCACATTGCGGTAGAGCGCAAAGACTGTGGTCTGGAACAGGCTCAGGGACTGCCCCAGGGGGAGCTTCAAGGTGCCCAGCAAAGCCGGAATCCTCGGCTCCAGCACGCCATAGGCCACCCAGGCCATCAGGGCGAACTTAGCCAGGCTCTTGAGAAGGTCCACCAGGGCTTTCGTGGAGAAGAGCCGTTGGAAGCCCTTGGCCGGGTCCAGCTTCTCGAATTTGGGCAGGAGCGGCTTGGCGCTGAAGGTGAATCCTCGCTGGGCGAAACCGGTGATCAGCGCCACCAGGAGGTTGACGAGCAGGAAGGGCAGCAACAACCGACCCAGGATCATGAACACGTCCCCGAGGAGGGTCACCTGGCCCGCATCCGCCAGGGCCCCCGGCCGGGCCCGCTCGAGGAAGTGGGCCACCTGCTTGGCCATCAGGGCCACCGTGGCCCCACCCAGCCCCAGGAACAGGAAGAAGTTCCCCCATAGCAGGATGGCGCCGTCGAAGTCGGCGCTGCGGGGGACTGAGCCCTCTTCTCGGGCCTTTTGCCGTCGCTTGGGAGTTGCCTTTTCGGTCTTGCCGGGATCCTGCGCCACCTCAGCCTCCCAGCAGCTTCAGGGCGAGTTTCGGGGCGGAGGCCAGGAGCGGGGTCAGCCATGGCCCCAGCTCCCGGAGGACCAGCCCCAGCACCGTCATGCCCATGGCGATCTTGAGCGGGAAGCTCAGCTGCAGCAGCTGCAGCTGGGGCATGAACTTCCCGGAGATGCCCAGGATGAGGTCGATCAGGAACAGGACGGCCAGCACCGGAAAGGCCAGCTGGAAACCCTTGGCCAGCATCTGTCCGATCAGGGTGATCAGGCCAAAGGCCTGGAGCGGCACACCCTGCCCCATCGGCGCGATCCGGTAGCTGTCCACCAGCGCCAGGATCATCTGGTGGTGCAGCCCCGTGAGGAACACCAGGAGGGCCGCGATCTGCATCATCAGGGAGCCGGAGATGGAGGTGCTCTGGGAAGTGGCGGGGTCCAGGAACTGCACGAAGGAAAAGCCCATCTGAGTGTCCATGAGGGTCCCGGCGAAGGACACCGCCTCGAGGATCCAGGCCACCACGCTGCCCAGGAGGAGGCCGATGGCCAGCTCCGAGGCCATCAGTCCCGCGAGCTCCGGCAGCCCCGAGGGAAGGTTGGCCGGCACGGGGATGACGGGCAGCAGGACCGTCGTCAGGAGGGCACCCAAGGCCGCCCTGAGCGGCAAAGGCAACTGCTCAGAGCCCAGGAGCGGGAGCGTCGCCAGCAGCCCCGTCATGCGCGTGAGCACCAGCACCCAGAGCACCGCCTTGGCACCCGTGATGGCCCAGACGGAGGTGTTCATGAGCGTGGGAGTCACGACCGCCTCAGGTCAGATGACGGACGACGGTGTTGAAGTCCGTGAACATGCGGGTGGTGAACCGGAGCATCACCTGCATCATCCAAGGAAAGCTGATGGCTACCACGACCATCACCGCGATGACCTTGGGCACGAAGGCGATGGTCTGGTCCTGGAGGCTCGTCACCACCTGGAAAACCGAGATGATCAGGCCCACCACGAGCGACACCAGCAAGGCGGGTCCAGCGACCAGAAGCGCGGTTTTTAAGGCCTCCTTCCCGAGTTGGGCGATCACCAGTTCGTTCATCCGGTGTACCCCCTCACCAGGGAACCGACGATCAGGTACCAGCCATCAACGAGGACGAAAAGCAGCACCTTGAAGGGCAGCGAGATCACCACCGGCGGCAACATCATCATGCCCATGCTGAGCAGGATGCTGGCCACCACCATGTCCACCACCAGGAAGGGCAGGAAGATCATGAAGCCGATCTCGAAGGCGGTCTTCAGCTCGCTGATGAGAAAGGCCGGCAGCAGGCATTCCATGGGCACATCGGCCTTGGTCTTCGGCGCCGGGGCCTTGGCGATCTTGAGGAAGAGCGACAGATCCTTCTTCCGCGTATGCCGCAGCATGAACACCTTCATGGGCGCTGCGGTGCGGTCCAGGGCCTGGTCGGTGGTCAGCTCATTGCGCTGCAGGGGCTGGAGGACCGTGCTGTTAATCTCCCTGGCCGTGGGCGCCATGATGAAGAAGGTGAGCACCAGCGAGAGGCTGATGAGGACCTGGTTCGAGGGCGTCTGCTGGGTGCCCAGGCCCTGGCGGAGGAAGTGCATCACCACCACGATGCGGGTGAAGCTGGTGGCGGTCATGAGGATGGTCGGCGCCAGGGTCAGGATCGTCAGCAGCAGCATGGCCTGGAGGCTGGAGCTGAGGGCCGGGCCGGAGGGCGCCTTGCCGAAGTCCACGGTGACGGACGGAAGGGGCGCCGCCTGCTGGGCGCAAAGGCTCAGGCCCGCCGTCAGCAGGAGGAGCGTGGGCAGCCAGCGCAGCAGCCGGTTCATTGTCCGCCCCCGCCCTGCCTGAGCATCGCCTCCATCTCCTTTACGGGGACGGGGCGGCCCAGGTCCACCTGGCGGCTCAGGGCGTCATCGAAGGTGCCCGGCTCGCCCCGGTCCCCGGGATCCAGCCGCGAGAGCAGGCTGATGGCCTGGGGGGTCAGCGCGATAAGGAACCGCTCGCCTTCCACGTCCAGGATGGAGACGAAGCGCCGGTCGCCCAGGGCCAGGGTCTCCTCCACCCGCAGCTTGTGGCCACCTCCGCCGGGGATCCGGCCACGGCCGTATTTCTTGAGGGCCCAGAGGCTCGCGCCCGCCAGTCCCAACACCAGCACCAGCGACCCGAAGGCCCGCAGACCCGAAGGCGGTGCCTCGGTTGCCTGGCCAGGCGTCGGTTTTCCGTCCTCCAGCGTCAAGGGAGCCTGCAGTTCCTTCTCCGAGGCCGTGGGCGGAGGAGCGGATCGATCCTGCGCCTGGGCTCCAAGACCCAGGCCCACCATCAATCCAAGGAGAAGCACCCACCGTCGCACCACGACAAACCCCCGACACAGTACGGGAGAGGGGCGAGAGGGATGCCAGGGCTATTTGGGGGTAGCGGGGTGGGGCAGGCGCACGTCGAACAGCACCTTCCAGGCGCCCCCTTCGAGGGCCCAGATCCGGAGAAAGCTGGCCGTGGCGCCCCGGTCATCAGGGCTGGACTCGCCGCAGGTCCAGGCCAGGTCGCCGCTGGCAGCCACCTGGAGCCGGGCCGGCTCCCAGCGCGGTCCGGGCCGGTCGGCCTCCAGAGCCTTCTGGATGTCGGCAAGTTCCCGCAGGGGCATCCGTCGCGGGCGCAGCACCCGGGCCGCCTTCGCCAGTTCTGGCAGCAGGGCCAGGCCCCCCTTCGCCGCCCAGGCCGAGGCGAGGTCGGCTTCCTTCCGTTGCAGGATCGACGTGGCATCCGGCCCCTTCGATGGGGCTGTCTTCACCGCGGGGGCCGCGTCCCAGATGGCGAAGGGCTCCACAGGGCGCTCCGGCGCCGGATGGGGGACACCGATATCGGCCACGGCCTTCCAGCCACCGTCAGCCTGCTTTCGCCAGACGGAGAGGAAGTGGCCATGGACAAGAGCTGGCCCGCCCTTCTTCACGGCGTAGGTCCAGGGACCGAAACTCCAGGCTAGGTCACCGGCGGCCGCGAGTCCCATGGCCTCGGGGTACCAGACCAGGTGGCCCGGGTCGCCGGGCTCGGGCCCGTGCTGCTCCTTCCGGGAGGTCATCCGCGGGGAGAAGACGCTGGCATCCTCGGTCAGCCAGGTCAGGAAGGCGGTGCGGATGCCCTTCTCGTCGGCCAGCCGGGCGAAGGCCAACTCGGCCCGGAGCACCAGCTCCAGGGCAGGCGCCTGGGCGCAGGCCGGTCCGGCGCTGACGAAGAGACACGCAAGGACGCTCCAGACTTTCGACATGGCAATCCCCAGGGAAGTGACCACGACCCTAGCACCGTTGCGGCGCAGTCTCCCTAGGCGTAGGGTGAAAGCCTCCTCTCACGATCCTTGACGGAGCTGCCATGCCCGCCTTCCAGCTCACCGTGAACGGTCGCGTCCGTACCGTGGACGCCGATGCCGACACGCCACTGCTCTGGATCCTGAGGGACACCCTCAGCCTCACGGGCACCAAGTTCGGCTGCGGGCAGGGCGTCTGCGGCTCCTGCACCGTCCACCTAGATGGCAAGGCCGTGAAGTCCTGCCAGACGAGCCTGAAAGAGACCGCCGGACACACCGTCATTACCGTGGAGGGCCTCTCTAAAGATGGCACCCACCCGGTGCAGCAGGCCTGGCTCGCCGAGGACGTGGCCCAGTGCGGCTACTGCCAGCCCGGCATGATCATGACCGCCGCGGCCCTGCTCCAGCACAAGGCCCATCCCACCACCGGCGACATCGACGAGGCCTTCGCGGACCATGTCTGCCGCTGCGGCACCTATCCGCGCATCCGGAAAGCCCTGCTGCGCGCTGCCGGAGGTGGGAAGTGACCAGCCGCCGTGATTTCCTCAAAGTGACGGGGGCCGCTGGATCCGGCCTCGTGCTGGGCCTGCATCTGGAGGCCAGGCCCACCCCGGGAAAAGCCGCCAAGGCCGAGTTCAGGCCCAATGCCTACCTGGCCGTGCGGCCGGACGGCACGGTGCGGATCACGGTCCCCAAGACCGAGATGGGCCAGGGCGTCCGCACAGCCCTGCCCCTGGCGCTGGCGGAGGAACTGGACCTCGACTGGTCCAAGATCGAGGTCGTCAATGCCCATCCTGGGCCGGACTTCAAGGAGATGGAGACCGGAGGAAGCACCAGCGTGAGCAGCACCTGGCTGCCCCTTCGGAAAGCCGGGGCCACGGCCCGGGAAATGCTGAAGGCCGCCGCCGCCAGCCAGTGGAACGTGGGTGTGGATCTATGTCGCACGGAGAAGGGGTGCGTGCTGGGTCCAGGCGGGAAGCGCCTGGGCTACGGCGCCCTGGCAGAGGCGGCGGCAAAGCTGCCGGTCCCCAAGGATCCGCCCCTCAAGAAAGCTGGCGACTTCCGGCTGTTGGGGAAGCGGACCCCCCGCTTCGACGGCCCGGCCATCGTCACCGGCAAGGCTTTGTTCGGATTGGATGTGCGCCGTCCTGGCCAGCGCTTCGCGGCCGTGTTGCGCTGCCAGGTTCCCGGCGGCCAGCCCAAGACCTGGAATGAAGCAAAGGCCAAGGCGGTGAAAGGCGTGCAGGCCGTTGTGAAGGTACCCACGGGCCTGGCGGTGGTCGCCAGCAGCACCTGGGCCGCCTTCGAGGGACGCAAAGCCCTGGCTGCCAGCACCACCTGGGACGAAGGCACGAGCAGGGAGTTCAACTCCGCCGCGCTGGAGGTCCAGCTTCGCACTGCCCTCAAGGGTCCTGCCGAGTCTGCCCGCAAGGCGGGTGATGCGGAAAAGGCGCTGGCTGCGGCGGCCAGGGTGCTGGAAGCCGAATACGCGTTCCCCTACCAGGCTCATGCCACGGTGGAACCCCTGAACACTACCGTGCACCTTTGGCCTGAGGGGGCCGAGATGTGGACCGGCAGCCAGTCCCCCAATGACGTCCAGGCCTCTGCGGCTGCGCTCCTGGGACTAAAGACCGAGCAGGTGAAAGTGAATGTGGCGCTCATGGGTGGCGGTTTCGGTCGCCGCCTGGGCTCGGACTTCAGTTCCGAGGCCACGCAGGTGGCCAAGGCGGTCGGTGGCGGCCCCATCCAGGTGGTTTGGGACCGGGAGGACGACGTCCGCCATGACCGGCACCACCCGGCCACCCTCCACCGCATGCGGGCCGGCCTAACCTCATCCGGAGCTCTCTCCGCCTGGGTGCACCGCATCGCGGGCCCCTCCGTCCTCCGTTCTTGGCTGGGTGGCAAGAAGACCCCGGACCAAGTCGCGGCAGAGGCCAGCGGCGCCTTGGACATTCCCTATGCCATCCCTTCCATCTCCGTGGAATATTCCGAAGTGGAGGCCCCGACGCCCCTGGGCTGGCTGCGAGGCGTTGAGATCGTGCCCAATGTGTTCGCCAGGGAGTGCTTCCTGGATGAGGTGGCCCACGCCTCCAACAGGGATCCTCTGCAGCTCCGCTTGGACCTCCTGGGGGCTCAGGGCAAGGTCAAGTTCGGCGAGGACGAGGCGGACCTCCAGCGACTGAAGAGAGTCCTCCAGGTCGCCGCTGAAAAGGCGGGCTGGGGCCGCAAGCTGCCCCCGGGATGGGGCCTGGGCCTGGCCTGCCATGTTTACGAGGGCCGCACCTATGCCGCCGAGGTGGCCGAGGTATCGGTGTCAAAGGGCCACCTGCGCATCCACAAGATCACCTGCGCCGTGGACTGCGGCCTGGTGATCAACCCGTCTGGGCTGGAGGCCCAGGTGGAAGGCGGCATCGCCTTCGGCCTGTCGGCCCTGTTCACACAGATCACCTGGGACAAGGGGCGCACAGTGCAGACGGGTTACCACGACTTCCCGGTGCTGCGCCACGCCGACATGCCCGCCATCGACACGGTCATCGTCACCAGCGCCGAAGCCCCATCCGGCATGGGCGAGCCACCCGTGCCCCTCGCCATCCCGGCCGTGCTGAACGCCGTCTTTGCGGCCACCGGCACACGGATCCGCAAGGTGCCGATCAGCGCCGGTTCCTTCACGTGAAAGAGCTCCAGGACATCCTCCGCCTGGTCCGGGAACACCCAGGTCCCCTGGCGCTCGCCACCCTGGTGCGCGTCGATGGGGCCAGCTACCGGCGGACCGGGGCGAGGCTGCTGCTGGACGTCAATGGGCCTCTGCGGGGCTCCCTCAGCGGCGGCTGCCTCGAAGGCGATGTCCAGGCCCGGGCGCTGGAAGCGCTGGCCCAGGGCAGGCCGAAGCTGGTGCAGTACGACCTCCGGGGCGAGCTCGACCTGGTCTGGGGCAGCGGCAGCGGCTGCGAGGGCGTGCTCGACATCCTGGTTGAGCCGCTGCATGGCTTCCCCGAGTGGATGGCCTGGATCGAGCAGGCCTGGGCCTCCAGGACCGGCCTTGTACTCCACACCGACCTGAATCCGGATCGATTGGGACAGCGGGTCCTCCTGCCCCGGCCTGGAGATCCGGGCCCCGGCTTCACGGAGACCATCCATCCCCCCCAGGCGCTCTGGGTTCTCGGCGCCGCCGACGACAGCCGCCCCCTCGTCCACCTGGCGAAGGCGCTGGGCTGGTTCGTCGGTGTGCTGGACCACCGACCAGCCTTCGCCCAGCCTTTGCGCTTTCCCGAAGCCGACGCGGTGCGCGCCGGTCATCCCGCCCAAGTGCTGCCCAACCTGCCCCTGGACGCCCGCAGCGCCGTGGTGCTCATGACGCACCACTACGCCAAGGACCTGGAAGCCCTGCGCCTGCTATTGCCCTCGCAGGCCGGCTACCTGGGCCTCATGGGCAGCCGTGCCCGGGGAGCCAAGCTCCTTGGCGAGTTGGCGGCGGAGGGTCTGCATCCCGATGCGCGGCTCCATACGCCCGTGGGCCTTGACCTTGGCGCGACGGATCCCGAAGGCATCGCCCTGGCCATCCTCGCCGAGGTCCAGGCCTTCGCCGCGGAGCGCTCCGGGCTGCCGCTGGGCGGGACGCGGACCCAGGTCACGCCATGATCCCGGCACTCATCCTGGCTGCCGGGTCTGGTCGGCGCATGGGCGGTCCGAAGGCTCTGCTCGTCCTCGAGGGGGAGACCCTGCTCGAGCGGACCGTGAGGCTGGCCCTTGCGGCAGGCTGCTCACCCGTGATCGCCGTGGTGGGCGACTGGAAGACCGGCGCGCTGGATCCGACGGTGCGCGTGATCCGGAACGCCGAAGCCGCCGAAGGCATGGCCAGCTCCATCCGGGCGGGCATCGCCGCCCTGCCCGGGCCTGCTGCTGCCGTCCTCCTACTCGCCATCGACCAGCCCGCCGTGGATGCATACCTGCTCAGGCGACTCCTACTGCTGCACGCCGCGCAGGACGGTGCGATCCCCGTCGCCTGTGCCTACGGAGGCAGCCTAGGCATCCCGGCGATCTTTCCGGCGCGGCTCTTTCCGGAGTTGCTGGCCCTGGTGGGCGATCAGGGCGCAAAGCCCATCCTCCTCCGCGAAAACACCGTGGGCCTTCCCTTCCCGGACGGGACCCGGGACTTGGATACCCCCGAGGATCTGGCGAGCCTCACGCGCTGAGGGTGGCCTTCTTCTGCAGGTGGTCGTAGCGCTTGCGGGCCTGCTCCAGCTCGGACAGGTGCGTCCCTGCCCACTCGCAGAGGGCGCCCATGGGCTCAATGAGGGTGTGCCCCAGCTTGGTCAGTTCGTACTCCGTGCGCGGGGGGACTTCGGGATAGACGTGGCGGGTGACCAGGCCATCGCGCTCCAGCTTGCGCAGGGTCTGGGTGAGCATCTTCTGGCTGATGCCGCCCACCTGCCGGTGCAGGTCGCCGTAGCGCTGCTTGCCCCGGGACAGCAGGTAGATCAGCAGGGTGGTCCACTTGTCGGCGATGAGATCCAGGGCCTGGCGCGTGGGGCACTGGGCGCTGAGCACATTGGGAGCCAGGGAACATGCTTTGCGAACCATTGGGTGCCTACCTTCCAAAATAGTGCCTACTTTCTTTTCGATTGTAAGCATCTAAAGTTTGGGTCACGGGCTAGCCGAATGCAATAGCTCGATGAGGAGGCAGCATGACCCAGATCGCCATCGTCTTCCACAGCGGCTTCGGGCACACCAAGGTGATGGCCGAGTCCCTGAAGTCCGGCGCCGAATCCGTCCCGGGCACCCAGGTGAGCCTCATCCCCGTCGAGGAAGTCGAGGCCCACTGGACGGACCTTGAGGCTGCCGATGCCGTCGTCTTCGGTAGCCCGACCTACATGGGCAATGTCAGTGCCCCCTTCAAGGCCTTCATGGATGCCAGTTCCAAACCATGGCTCGAGCAGAAGTGGAAGGACAAGCTCGCGGCCGGCTTCACCATCAGTGGCAGTCCCAGCGGTGACAAGCTGAACACGCTGCAGTCCCTGATGATTTTCGCCATGCAGCACGGCATGGTGTGGGTCGGAAACGCCGAGATGCCCTACAACGAAGAGGGCATCAACCGACTGGGCAGCTTCACCGGCGTCATGGCCCAGGCCGGCCAGGTGGCCCCGGAGGTCGAACCCAACGCGGCTGACCGCAAGAGCGCCGAACGCCTCGGCCAGCGCATCGCCGGCGCCAGTGCGCGCTGGGCCAGGGTTTCCTGACCTTGGCATCCACGACCCGGGAGATTGTCATGACGGAGAAACGGCCCGGTTCCGTTAATCTGGATCTCTGAAACAGGAGTCCCGGCATGTCCGACCTCATTCCCCATTTGACCGACAAGACCTTCGCTGAAGCCGTGGCCAATGGCACCACCATCGTGGATTTCTGGGCGCCCTGGTGCGCCCCCTGCCGCGAGATCGCCCCGATCACGGAGGTCCTGGCGGCCGAATTCAAGGGCAAGGTCTCCTTCGCCAAGCTGAACGTGGATGACTTCACCCCGCTTTCCGAGCAGTACGACGTCCTGAGCATGCCCACCCTGGTGATCTTCAAGGATGGCGAACCCACGGATCGGATCGTGGGCTCCCTGCCCATCGAGCAGCTCCGAACCCGCATCCAGCAGGCCATCTGAACGCTTCACCTTCACATTCCGAGGAACCCATGAGCTCCATCCCAGGCGAGAGCCTGCTCCAGCAGCTGAACTGGCGCTACGCCACCAAGAAATTCGACGCCACGAAGAAGCTCTCCGCCGCGGACTGGGCCGTGCTTGAGCAGGCCCTGATCCTCACAGCCTCTAGCTACGGCCTCCAGCCCTGGAAGTTCATCGTGGTCACGGACCCGACCCTCAAGGCCAGGTTGCGGCCGGCCTCCTGGAACCAGTCCCAGGTGGAGGACTGCAGCCACCTGGTGGTCTTCACCGCCAAGCAGGACATCACCGAGGCCGACCTGGACCGCTTCATCGCCCGCACGGCCGAGGTGCGCGGCACCACCGTGGAAAGCCTCGCCGGCTATAAGGGGTACATGATGAGTGACCTCGTCAACGGCGCCCGCCACGCCGTCATCCACGAGTGGGCCGCCCGCCAGACCTACATCGCAATGGGCAACCTGCTCACCTCGGCCGCCCTGCTCGGCATCGACGCCTGTCCCTTTGAAGGCATCGAGCCGGCCAAGTATGACGAGATCCTGGGCCTCAAGGGCACGGGCTACGCCACCATCAGCGCCTGTCCCGTGGGCTACCGGGCTGAGGATGACAAATATGCCAGCGCCCCCAAGGTGCGCTTCGAAGGCAGGGATGTCATCGACTACCGCTGATCTCCATCACTGACGGAACGTGCGTGGCGTGGGAAACTTGGAGGTTCCGCTGGAGCCTCCATGTCCACCGCCTCCGATTCCCCTGTGATCACCGCCCCCCGCGGCACGCACCTGCACTGCAAGGGCTGGGTGCAAGAGGCGGCCCTGCGCATGCTCATGAACAACCTGGATCCCGAGGTGGCCGAGCGGCCCGAGGACCTGGTGGTCTACGGCGGCCTGGGCAAGGCGGCCCGCAACTGGGACTGCTTCCACGCCATCGTGAAAGAGCTCAAGCACCTGGGCGATGACGAGACCCTGCTGGTGCAGAGCGGCAAGCCCGTGGGCGTGGTGAAGACCCACCCGGACGCACCCCGGGTGCTCATCGCCAACTCCAACCTGGTGCCCAAGTGGGCCACCTGGGAGGTCTTCCGCGAGCTCGATCAGAAGGGTCTCATGATGTATGGCCAGATGACGGCCGGCAGCTGGATCTACATCGGCAGTCAGGGCATCGTGCAGGGCACCTACGAGACCTTCGCCGAGGCCGCACGTCAGTATTTCAACGGCACCCTGGCCGGCACCTGGACCCTCACTGCAGGCCTGGGTGGCATGGGTGGCGCCCAGCCCCTGGCCGTCACCATGAACGGCGGCGTGGCCCTCTGCATCGAAGTGGACCAGACGCGCATCCAGAAGCGCCTCGACACGCGCTACCTGGATGAGTGGACCGACAACCTGGACACAGCCCTGGCCCTGGTGGAGCAGTATGTGGATGCCCACGAGGCCCGCAGCATCGGCCTGCTGGGCAATGCCGCGGAGCTCCTGCCGGAGATCCTGAAGCGCGGGCACCTCCCCCAGCTCGTCACGGACCAGACCTCGGCCCACGACGAATACAACGGCTACATCCCGGCAGGCATGACGTTGGAACAGGCCGCCGTCATGCGCAAGGATGAGCCCGAAGTCTATGTGCAGCAGGCCCTCACCTCCATGCGAACCCATGTCGAGGCCATGGTCGAGTTCCAGCGTCGGGGCTCAGTCACCTTTGACTACGGCAACAACATCCGCGCCCAGGCCCAACGGGCCGGTTGCGAGAATGCCTTCGCCTTCCCGGGCTTCGTGCCCGCCTTCATCCGGCCCCTCTTCTGCAAGGGAATCGGCCCCTTCCGCTGGGCCGCGCTCTCGGGAGATCCCGCGGACATCGCCGTCACGGACGCCGCCATGATGGAACTGTTCCCGGAGAACGAAGGCATGATCCGCTGGATCAAGGCCGCCCAGGAGAAGATCGCCTTCCAGGGGCTGCCGGCCCGCATCTGCTGGATCGGCGCCGGCGAGCGTCACTTGGCGGGCCTGAAATTCAACGAACTGGTGCGCACCGGTAAGGTGAAGGCCCCCATCGTCATCGGCCGGGACCACCTGGACAGCGGCAGCGTGGCGAGCCCGAATCGTGAGACCGAGGCCATGAAGGACGGCTCGGACGCCGTCAGCGACTGGCCGCTGCTGAACGCCATGACAGCCGTGGGCGGCGGCGCCTCCTGGGTGAGCTTCCACCACGGCGGCGGCGTGGGCATGGGCTACAGCCAGCACAGCGGTGTGGTCATCGTGGCCGATGGCACCGAACGGGCCGACCGCTGCATCGCCCGCGTGCTCTGGAACGATCCCGCCATGGGCGTCTTCCGCCACGCCGACGCGGGCTACGAGACCGCCCGCGAGCATGCCGAGACCATCGGTCTGCACATCCCCATGAAGGGTTGACCATGTCCCGCCCCTGCCCCTGCACCTCGAAGCAACCCTATGACCGCTGCTGTGGGCCCTACCACTCCGGGGGCAAGCTGCCGGAGACCGCCGAGCAGCTGATGCGCTCGCGGTTCTCAGCCTACGCCCTGGGCAAGGCGGACTACCTCATCGCCACCCGGCCCGAAGCCAAGCGCGCCGAAGAGAACCGCGAGGAACTCGCCAATTACTGCAAATCCGTCCAGGCGGTGGGGCTCAAGATCGTCGGAAAGGAGAGGGGGGGCAAGGACGACGACTCAGGCATCGTGACCTTCCATGCCAGCCTCCAGTCCAACGGACGCCGCACCCTCCACATCGAGACCAGCACCTTCGTCCGGGAAAACGGGCGGTGGGTGTATGTGGATGGCGTCGTGAAGGGGTAGCCCCTCGCCCCCCTGCGACCCAACACCCAAGTCTCCAAGGCTCTTCGGCTGCCCCAGCGGCGCAGTGGTCATTTTTAACCCAATCGTCTTTTTCATGGACAGTATTTGGAAATTTAAGGAATCCATCCGGGCTTCCGAGGAATCGTCTGAGGGCAGGTATGGACGCAGGACCCATCTTCATCCGCCGGGCCGATTTTGGGGCCCGCATCCTGGTGGTCGACGACGACGCCCTGACGCGTCGCAGCCTCCGGGCCATGCTGGAGCGGGCCTACTATGAGGTGGAAACAGCCGAAGGTGGTGTCGAAGCGCTAGGGCTCCTTTCCAGCTACAAGCCGGATCTGGTCCTCCTCGACATCCAGATGCCCGACATGGATGGCTTGGAAGTCTGCCGCCGGATCCGCGATCGGCCGAACGGCGACCTGCTGCCGGTCATCTTCCTGACCGGGGATGAACGGCAGGACATCCACTCCCAGGCCTTCCAGGTCAAGGGTGACGACTTCCTCCGGAAGCCCGTGCTCTCGGCGGAACTGGTCGTCCGGATCCGCAGCCTCATGCGCCTCAAGCGGCTCCAGGCCGAGGTCCAGGCGGAGCGGGACAACCTGCTCGACCTCCAGAAGCAGCGGGAGCAGCTCTTCGAGTTCATCGTCCACGACCTGAAAAACCCCCTCTCGGCCATCCAGGCCGGACTGCAGCTCCTCGATGAGCGGGAGGACGGCAGCGCCATCCCCCCGACCCAGCTCCGCCGTCTGCGGGACACCTCCCAGTACATGGGGCGGATGATCCAGAACATCCTCGACATCGGCCGCGCCGAGCAGGTCGGCCTGGAGCTGCACAAGACGCGGATCCCGCTTCGCCAGTGGATTCCCGGCCTCCTCAAGGAAGTGGAGTCCCTCGCCCAGTCCCGTGGGCACGACCTGGCCTGGGCATGTCCCCCCGACCTCGAGATCAACGCAGACCAGGAGTTCCTCCGGCGGCTGCTCCTGAACCTCCTCGACAACGCCTTGAAATACTCCACCCCGGGCTGCTGCACCCGCATCGAAGCTCAGCCCATGGCCGGCGGTGTCCGCCTGGAAGTTCGAGATCAGGGGCCTGGCATCCCGGAGCACATGCGCGAACACATCTTCCGAAAATTCGTGCGCCTCGAAGAAGGCCAGCACGACAACCACTCCAGTTCGGGTCTGGGTCTCACCTTCTGCCAACTGGTGGCCGAAGCCCACCAGGGTCGGATTTGGGTGGAGGAGAACCTGCCCAGGGGCAGCGTGTTCATGCTGGAACTGCCTGGGGGTGCCCCGGGTTCCTGAACACCGGGACAACCGGCCACAACCCCGACCCCGTCCTCGCTCAAAACGGTGGCACTGCCCCTTCGCCAGGCAAGCCTCACGGCCGTGTGGCCTTGGTGGGTTCGAGGTCATTCACCTACCCCGGCGACCGGTCGGGGGGCGGCGCTGTCTGTTCCCGATCAGTGGGCTTCGGGCTCCTTCTCGCCAGCCCGCACCTCGAACACCAGGTGGTTCTGTTTGGGCGGCAGCGGGCAGGTGGCGAACAGGGTGAAGGCGCATGGTGGATTGATGGCCCGGTTGAAATCCAGGACGACCTTGCCGCCCTTGGGCATGTCGGCATAGAGGAAGCGCCCCGCCGGGTAGGTTCCGTGGGCGCTGGTGGCGTCCTTGAAGATGATGAAGAGTTCCGGATGCTCACCTTCCTCGAGCATGGGCTCCAGTGTGACTTCGCGGCCACCCACCTTGAACCTGAGGAGGCCAGGTGCGGTCATGGGCTCCGTAGTGCCCAGCACCGTGGGGATGGCCCGGCTCTGCGGCGTGGCGTAAGGGGTGAACTCCGCCTCCACGCGCCAGGCCGGATCAACGGGGTAGCGGGGCACTCCGCGGAAGGCCTTGCGCGCGAGGTTCTCGGGATCCTTGACGCGGACGCCTAGGCGGGCGCCCCGGCGGATCAGGTAGAACTTCACCCGCCCGGCCATGAGCACATCCGGCGTTCCATCGGCGTCCGACTTCAGCACGGCTTCGGCTGCAGGCTTGCCGTTGAGCAGCAGGCCGCAGCCTGGGAGCGGCCTGAAGCGCACCGTCGTACCTTCCAGGAGGAACAGACCCGCCCTGGCTGGCGCGGCCCACTCGGGCAGCAGCACCGTGGAACCCGGGGCCGAGCCAATCGTGTTCTCGCCCTGGTTCAGCCAGTCCCGGCCGATGAGGGACAGCCAGCCATCCTCCGCGGCCAGCCTCACCTCCCGCGATGCATGCCAGGCGTCCACGGCTGCCTTGTAGGTGTCCTGGGCCGGAGCCGCCAGACAGAGGAGTGCGAGGGCGGGAAGCAATGCGCGAGTCATGGGCACCATCGTACCTCGTCGGGGACCGCCCGGAATGAGGATCCGGTCTAGGATGGTGGCTGAATCCACTGGTTGGAGTCCCCATGCGCCTCGCCGCCCTCACGCTGCTCCCGGTCCTGGCCCTGCACCTGGGTGCGGCTGAAGTCCCCCGCCGCCCCGTCCACACCTATTCCATCGTCGCCCGGGATCCGGTGACGGGGGATCTTGGCGTGGCGGTGCAGAGCCACTGGTTCTCGGTCGGCTCGGCCGTGCCCTGGGCCGAGCCGGGCGTGGGGGCGGTGGCCACCCAGAGCTTCACGGAACCCAGCTACGGTCCCCTGGGCCTCGCGCTCATGAAGGCGGGCAAGTCCGCGCCCGAGGCCATGAAGGCCCTGCTCTCGGCGGATGCGGATCGGGAGGTCCGGCAGGTGGCCATGGTGGACGCCCAGGGCCGTGCCGCGGCCCACACCGGCGCTAAGTGCATCCAGGCGGCCGGTCACGAAGTGGGCGAGGGTTTCACGGTGGAGGCCAACCTCATGGACAAGGCCACGGTCTGGCCCGCCATGTCCAGGGCCTTCCGCAGCGCCAAAGGCGACCTCGCGGACCGCCTGCTGGCGGCCCTCCGCGCGGCCCAGCATGAAGGCGGCGACATTCGCGGCCAGCAGAGTGCGGCCATCCTCATCGTGAAGGGCAAGCCCTCCGGGCAGCCTTGGAACGACCGGCTCTTCGACCTACGGGTGGAGGACCACCCGGATCCCCTGAAGGAATTGGGCCGCCTCATCCAGCTGCGCCGGGCCTACCGGCTCATGGATGAAGGCGACGGCTTCGTCACCGCCGGTAAGTGGGCCGAGGCCAAGGCCGCCTACGAGGCCGCCGCCAAGCTGGCCCCCGGCATCTGGGAGATGCCCTTCTGGCAGTCCGTGGCCCTAGCCTCCAGCGGCAAGCTGAGCGAGGCCCTGCCCCTCTTCAAGCAGGTCTTCGCCGCCGAGCCCTTCTGGAAGCGCCTCGTACCCAGGCTTGCCGACGTGGACCAGCTGCCCAAGGATCCCGCCCTGCTCAAGGCCATCGAGGCGCAGTAAGGGGAACATTCACTACGAAGACCACCAGGACCAGGAAGAATGGAATCTTTGCCCGTTCTCGTGGTCTTCCCGTCTTCGTGGTTGATCAGTTCTCCGTGATTTGCGGCTCAGTCTTCGGCGCCAGGAGCATCCGCAGGCCGTAGAGGATGGCCCCCACGAGGATGAAGCTGTCGGCGAGGTTGAAGGTCCAGTAGTGCCAGGTACCGAACACGAAGTCGAGGAAGTCCACCACCGCGCCGCGAAGGATACGGTCGATGCCGTTCCCCAGGGCTCCGCCCAGGATGAGCCCGAGCGCCAGACGCTCCCAGGCTGGGGTCTCCTTCGCCAGGAAGAGCCGGCCGAAGTAGATCAAGGCCGCCAGCCCGGCCAATGCGAAGAGCAGGTATCGCGTAGTAGCGGGAAGCCAGGTCAGGCTGCCGAAGATGGCCCCTCGGTTGAAGCCCAGGGTCAGGTAGAAGAAGCCCTTGATGACGGGCAGGGATTCCCCCTCCCCGATGGTCCGCAGGACCCAGGCCTTGGAGCCGAGATCGGCGGCGAGTGCCGAGACCGGCAGAAGCAACCAGGCAAGCCGGCGCACTAGGCCACCACCTTGGCGCAGCGGACACAGAGGGCGGCATCCTCGCCCGTGCCGTGGCCGCCCTTGTGGTTCCAGCAGCGGGGGCACTTCTGCCCGTCGTGGGTGGTGACCGCGACGATGGGGTCGCTGTCGGCGCTCAAGGCTTCGCTTCGAGCGATGGAGGAGACCACCAGCAGGTCATCCAGGGATTCGCCGAGCGTATCGAGCAGGTTCCATTCGGCCTGGTTAAGCAGCGTGATCTGCACGGCCGCATCCAGGCTGGTGCCGATGGTCTTGGCCGCGCGATGGGGCTCCATCGCCGCCTGGACGGCTCCGCGCACTTCCCACAGCTTTTCCCATGCTTTGTCTTTTCCAGGCTCACCGGCGGAGCCGCCAAACATGGGGAACCGCTGCTCATGGACACTGCCCTCAACGCCCGGTATCTGCTCCCAGGCTTCGTCGGCGGTGAAGCTCATGACCGGGGCCAGCAGGGTACAGAGGCCCTTGACCAGTTCCCAGCAGGTGGAGCGGCAGCTTCGGCGGCGGGCCGAATCCAGCGCGTCACAGTAGAGCCGATCCTTGATGATCTCGAAGTAGCGGCCGGACAGCTCCAGCTGGCAGAAGCCGTGGATGGCCTGGGTGGCGCGGTGGAACTCGAAGCGGGTATAGGCGTCCCGGGCCTCGACGGTGGTGCGGGCGAAGGCATCAAGCACCCAGCGATCCAGCGGGGCGAGCTCTGCGTCGGCCACGGCATCCTTCGCGGGATCGAAGTCAGCCAGGGCCCCCAGCAGGAAACGCAGGGTGTTGCGGATCTTGCGGTAGGCGTCGGCACTGCGGTCGAGGATCTCCTTGGAGATGCGGATGTCCTCGCTGTAGTCGCAGCTGGCGGCCCACCAGCGCAGAATGTCGGCGCCCAGGGTCTTGAGGATCTCCTCGGGCGTGATGACGTTGCCCAGGCTCTTGGACATCTTCTGGCCCTTGCCATCCAGCACGAAGCCGTGGGTGACGACCTGCTTGTAGGGCTTGGTGCCCGTGGCGGCGAGGTTGAAGAGCAGGGAGCTGTGGAACCAGCCCCGATGCTGATCCGAGCCTTCCAGGTAGATGAATTGGCTGTAGTCCGAGCGGCTCAGTTCCGGGTGGGATTCGCAGACGACTGAAGCACTGACGCCGGAGTCAATCCACACGTCGAGGATGTCCGTCTCCTTCAGGAAGACGGTGGAGCCGCAGCGGCATTTCGCGCCGGTAGGAACAAGGCTTTCCACAGGCAGTTCGGACCACGCCTCGATTCCGCCCTTCTCGATGGCACTGGCGGCCTTTTCGAAGATGGAGGCTGCCACCAGCGGCTCGCCGCAGGCTTCGCAGCGCAGCACGGTGATGGGCGTGCCCCAGGCCCGCTGGCGGCTGATGCACCAGTCTGGGCGGCCCGCGATCATGGCATGGATGCGGTTCTGACCCTGGGCGGGAATCCACTGGGTCTGTTCGACGCCTTCGAGGCCCAGCTCGCGCAGCGTGCAGCCCTTCCCGGCCAGCTCCGAATCCATGGTGATGAACCATTGCTCCGTGGCGCGGAAGAGGATGGGCGTCTTGGTGCGCCAGCAGTGGGGATAGCTGTGGGTCAGCGTCTCCTCGTGGAGCAGCGCGCCGATGCGGCGGAGCTTGTCCACCACCAGCGGGTTGCACTCGAAGATGTTTTTCCCTTCCAGTTCCTGGTCGTCCACCGCGGACAGGAACTTGCCGTCAGGCCCAACCAGCTGGAGCAGGCCCAGGTGGTGGGCCAGGTTGAAGTCATCCACGCCGTGATCGGGCGCGGTGTGGACCAGGCCCGTGCCCGTGTCGGCCACGACATAGTCCGCCAGCAGAATGGGGCTCACCCGATCGACCCACGGATGCCGCGCCACGAGGGTCTGGAACTCCTTGCCCTTGCGGATCTCCACTGTGTGCAGCTCGACGCCCAGTTTCTTTCCGAAATCCTCGCGCAGCGTCACGGCCACGATGAAATGACGGTCGCCCGCGCGAACGACCGCATATTCCAGGTCCGGGTGCATGGCCACCGCCAGGTTGCTGGGCAGGGTCCAGGGCGTGGTGGTCCAGATGGGCACGAACATCGGCGTGGGCAGTTCCAGGCGCCGAGCCTCGACATCCGTGACCGGAAAGGCCACCGTGATGGCCGGGCTGGTCTTGTCGGCGTACTCGACCTCGGCTTCAGCGAGGGCCGTGCGGGCGCCGTAGCTCCAGTGAACCACCTTCAGCTTGCGGGTGACGCTGCCGCTCTCGAACAGCTTGGCCAGGTGGCGCACGGTCTCGGCCTCATAGGCGGGATCCATGGTCACGTAGGGCTGCTCCCAGGCGCCCAGCACGCCCAGGCGCTGGAACGCTGTCCGCTGGGTGTCGATCCACTTCTGGGCGTAGGCCCGGCACCGCTGCAGGAAGTCGGCGCGGCTCAGCTCGCGGCGCTTGGGACCCAGGTCCTTCTCGACGGCGTGCTCGATGGGCAGGCCGTGGCAGTCCCAGCCCGGCACGTAGGGCGACTCGTAGCCCTCCATCCAGCGGGACTTCACCACCACGTCCTTGAGGATCTTGTTCAGCGCGTGGCCCATGTGGATGGCGCCGTTGGCGTAGGGGGGGCCGTCATGCAGCACCTCACGGCCCTTGCCCTTCCCGGCCGCGTTGTCGGCCTTGCGCCGGGCCTCGATGCGGCGGTACAGGCTTTCGGCCTTCCAGCGCTCCAGCCGCTTGGGCTCGCGCTGCGGCAGGTCCGCCTTCATGGGGAAGTCGGTCTTGGGAAGGAAAACGGAATACTTCTTAACCGGAGCTTGCTCGCTCATCGGCGCCCTCGTGCGTCGGGGGGCGCACCCAAGCGCCCCGGGGTTGATCTTCCAGTTCACCACGGAAACCCTTGCACTCACAAGGGAAAGGGCCCGGATCACCGGGCCCTTCCAGGGGGAAAAAGCAACTCAGAGTTGGCTGGTGCAGTGCTTGCAGCGGGTGGCCTTCAAGGGCACCGGCTCCAGACAGGCTGGGCATTCCTTCGTGGCAGGAGCGGCAGGGGTCTCTTCCTTCTTGATGAAACGGCCCAGGAACTTGATCAGGACGATGAAGATCACCAGGGCGATGATGAGGAAGTTGACGGTTGCGCCCAGCACGGCACCCACCCGGAACTTGCCCAGCACCCACTCCTCCCACTTGATGTTCGCGGGCAGCACGTAGGTGACTAGCGGCATCACGATGCCGTCCACGAACGCCGCGATGATCTTGCCAAACGCACCGCCCACCACCACGGCCACAGCCAGGTCGATGACGTTGCCCTTCATGATGAAAGCCTTGAATTCGTCTTTCATGGACATGGCATTCCTCCCCAAATGGGCGGCGGGGCCTGGGGCCCCGCCGTTCATGACTCGGATCTACTTTGTTGCCTTCTTGGCGGGTTTCTTGGCCGCTGGCGCGGGGGCGGCATCCACGACGCCAGTCTCGGTCTTGCGCACCTCGGTCTTGCCATCGCTCACCTTCACGTCAATCTCGACGCGGCGGTTCTTCGCCTGACCTTCCTTGGTGGCGTTGTCGGCGATGGGCTTGTCGGGGCCAACCCCGGTCGTGGTGATCTTCGAGGCTGGGATGCCCGAGTCCACCAGGACCTTGGCCACGGCATCGGCGCGGCGCTTGGCCAAGGCCTTGTTGAGGGCCTTGCCGCCCAGCGATGAGGTATGACCACTGACCTCGAGCGTATAGGCGCCAGGATAGGCCTTCAGACCTTCAGCAACCTTCTGGATGGCGGCCGTGGCGTCAGCGCCGAGCTCGGCCTTGTTGTTGGCGAAGTGGAGCACGGCCTCGTCCAACACGATCTTGGCTGGCGGAGGGGGCGGCGGGGGCGGAGGCACCGGCTTGGCGATCTCCTTCGGCGGCTCGGGAGCCGGAGGGGGCGGCGGCGGGGGAGGAGGAGCCACGGGCTCGGGCTTCGGCTCAGGCATGGGCACGACCGGCGCAGGGGCTGGTGCGGGCACGGCCTTCCGGCCGCCGCCCCAGGTGTATCCCAGGCCTAGTGTGACCAGGTATTCCATGCGGGACTTGGGCAGCTCCACGCTTACCGCCTTGGCACTCAGATCCAGTAGGAAGTTCTCAGCGGGCTTGCCCATGAGACCCAGGCCGGCGTGGTAGTTCAGCCGGGTGGTCTCCTGGCCACTGGGGGAATAGTTCTTGTCCACTTTGGTTCCACCCAGGCCAGCGGCGAGGTAGGGATACCAGTTCGCGGCGCCGGGGCGGAAGTTGTACAGGCCCGAGAGCAGCAGGTGGGTCTCTTCTCCGGAGGGGGCGCCCGGAATCTTATCCGCCTTTAGGTCGTGGCGCAGGGCCCGCAGGTCGATGCCCCAGCGATCGGTGTACCAGTGGCCGGCACCAATGCCGAGGTGGAACTGGTCCTTCAGTTCGAAGGAGATCGGGAAGTTCTTGTCCTTCTCGAACAGGGTCTGACCGATGTGGCCGGCGACCCAGGCAGTCCCCTGCTGGGCAGAAAGTGACAGGGTGGTTCCGGCAAGCAAGAACAACAGGGCTCTCTTCATCCAATCCTCCAGGGGCCAAGTGTGACCTCCATCACACCCTAGCGTTTCCGGCAGAATGATTCAAATGAAAACACGCGGCTTACCCTTCAGAAATCCCTGCGATATCTCATGGCCTGCCAGGATCCCCTTGGCATTTTTCCAATCGTCATAACAACCATTTGCCGGTTCATGCCCGTTACACAACCTGATTCTCTGGGAGGGCAAATCAATGTCGCTGAAACCTTACAAGGGCCGCCCGAGGGAATGGTGCTCCAGGTGGCAAAACAACAAGGGGGCCAGGAAATTCCTGGCCCCCTTTCCAAGCAACCGCTTTCCCTACTTTCCGGCCTTTTTGATGGGTTTCCGGGGAGTGGGCGCAGGCAAGGTCGCCTCCACCACGCCCGTGTCGGTTTTTCGGACCTCCGTCTTGCCGTCATTGACCTTGACGTCGATCTCAACGCGCCGGTTCTTGGCCTGGCCATCCTTGGTCTTGTTGTCGGCGATGGGCTTGTCGGGGCCCATGCCCACGGTGGACACCCGCGATGCGACCACGCCGGATTCGATCAGGACATTGGCCACCGCATCGGCCCGCAGCTTCGACAGTGACTTGTTCATGGCCTTGCCGCCCACCGAGGAGGTGTGTCCACTCACCACCAGGGAGTAGTCGCCCTGGTAGGCCTTGAGACCACTCGCCACCTTCTGGACTGCAGCCTTGGCTTCGGGACCCAGTTCGGCCTTGCCATTGGCGAAGTGCAGCACGGCCTCGTCCAATACGATCTTCGCGGGAGGGGGGGGCGGAGGAGGGGGCGGAACGGGCTTGGCCTCAACCTTGGGCGGTTCTGGAGCCGGTGGTGGAGGAGGCGGCGGCGGTGGCGGTGCCACTGGCTCTGGCTTGGGCTCCACCTTCGGCGCGGCTGCCGGTTCAGGTGCAGGAAGGGGCGCCGGGGCGGCCTTTCTGCCACCCCAGGTGTACCCCAGCCCCAGGGTCGCCAGGAGCTCGGTCCGGGCATCCATGTGGGGGCCAATGCGAACCATCTTGCCACTCAGATCCAGCAGCAGATTGTCAGTCAGCTTTCCCATGATCCCGGCACCAGCGTGATAATTGAACTTGGTGGTGCTGTCGCTCTTTCCGGAGAAGGGGGAACCGATGTTGGTGGCTCCCACGCCACCGGACAGGTAGGGGTACCAGTTGTTGGCACCACGTCGAAGATTGAGGAGGCCTGAGGCCAGGAGATGAAGTTCCGGGCTCTTGGTGGCCCCTGGGACATTTTTAGGTTGGATGTCTGTGCGCAATAACCGTAGGTCGAGGCCGATCAAGTCGGTGTACCAGCGCCCGACTCCAGCGCCCAGATGCAGCTGGTCCTTCAGGTCCGACCCCCTCCCGAACCTGGTCCCGCCGAGGTGTCCTGCGACCCAGGACTGTCCTTGCTGGGCCTGGACCACCAGCGTGGATCCAGCCAGAACCAGAAAGAGTAGCCTTCTCATGGTTGCCTCCGTCTTGGGCGGAACGGCAGTCCCGCGTGTATGAGCACCCGATCTCATCGGCAGTCTGAGCGAGAACCGAAGAATTATCTTAACGCCATGGCCTTTAAAGATTGATTGGAATGCTCCCGGGTGGACACCCGCCTGGACATCCACGGTTGTCACGGTCCCAGTGGTGCTGGTCTTCAGTTCGTTCTGCATTCTCTTGGTATCGCCTGCGGCTATACGCAAGGCCTCAACTACAGAGGTTCGGTCGCCACTACGGTCATAAGGGTCGCTCCGGTTTCCACGGTGGCGCCCTCCTGAACATGCACGGTTGCCACGGTCCCGGTGGTGCTGGTCTTCAGTTCGTTCTGCATTTTCATCGCTTCCATGACGAGGAGGGTCTGGCCTTCCTGGACCTGATCCCCGACTTTCACGAGCAGTTTCACGATCTTGCCGGGCATGGGTGAGACCAGCAGTCCTCCGCCTGCCCCTGCCCCACCGGTGCCGGACAGGAGGGCGCGGCGGGGGTCCACCAGAGAGAATTCATAGGCTCCGTCGTACAGCATGGCGCGGTAGGCATGGGCTTCGGGATCCGGGGACTTGGCCTGGTCCAGGCGGACCTCCACGGAACGGCCCTCCATGAGGATCGAATAGCAGCCGGGCTCCAGTTCGAGGATGTCGATGGGGTGGCCCTGCCCTTCCCAGACCAGCGTCGTCATGCCGTCCTGGTGGAGCAGTTCCACCTCTTTGGATTCTTTGCCGAGGATGAGTGAACGTTTCATCTGTGTCTCCTCAGCTACAGCCGGTTGAACCGGCCCCAGTGCTTCCATGCCTCCGGCCTGCCTTCACCACCGGCGGCGGGTTGCGCAGCTCGACGTTGTTCCGTTTCGAGCTCGTGCAGCAGGGCCGCGGCCACCGCGAATTTGAGATCGGGCCCCTGCTCCTTCCGCTTCCAGAAGGGTTTGTCGAGCATGCCGGTGTGCAGAGCGCCTTCGCGGAAGGGTTCGTGTTCCATCAATGCTTCGTGGAATGCGATGTTGTGGCGGATGCCGCCGATGCGGTACTCGCCCAGCGCCGCGCGCATGCGCTCGATGGCCTCCAGCCGCGTGGGCCCCCAGGTGCTCAGCTTGCTGATCATGGGATCGTAGAACATCGGAACCTCGGCCCCTTCGTAGACGCCGCTGTCGTCCCGCACGTTGCGCCCGCTGGGCGTACGTAGGTAGGTGATCCGCCCGGGACTCGGCATGAAGTTCTTGTCCGGATCCTCTGCATAGACGCGGCACTCCATGGCCCAGCCATTGAGGGGAATCTCCTCCTGGGTCATGGGCAGCTTCTCGCCGCGGGCTACCAGGATCTGCCACTTCACCAGGTCCAGGCCCGTGATCCACTCGGTGACGGGGTGCTCCACCTGCAGGCGGGTGTTCAACTCCAGGAAATAGAAGTTGCGATCAGAGTCCGCCAGGAACTCGACGGTGCCCGCGCCGACGTAGTCCACGGCCTTGGCCACCTTCAGGGCCGCCTCGCCCATGGCCTTGCGCATCTCGGGAGTCACGTGCGGACTCGGCGCCTCCTCGATCACCTTCTGGTGGCGCCGCTGCACCGAGCATTCCCGTTCGTGCAGGTAGACGTGATTGCCGTGGGTGTCTCCGAAAATCTGGATCTCGATGTGGCGCGGCTGGACGATGGCCTTCTCCACGTAGACGCTGTCGTCGCCGAAGGATGAGAGCGCTTCGCCGCGAGCCCGGGCCAGGGAGGCGGTGAATTCCTCGGACTTGTGCACGAGCCGCATGCCCTTGCCGCCACCACCCATGGCGGCCTTGAGCATGACGGGGAAACCGATCTTCTGGGAGGCGGCCAGCAGGGCCTCGTCGGCCATGGTCTCCTGGATGCCCGGCACCACGGGACAGCCTGCCTCCAGGGCCACCACCCGGGCCGCGGTCTTGGAACCCATGCTCTCGATGGACTCGGGCCGGGGCCCGATAAAGGTGATGCCCGCGGCCGCGAAGGCCCGGGCCGCGCCGGCGTTCTCGGAAAGGAAGCCATAGCCGGGATGGACCGCGTCAGCACCGCTGAGTCTGCAGACGTCCAGGATCTTCTCCACCACCAGGTAGCTCTCCCGCGCCGCGGCAGGGCCTATGAAATAGGCCTCGTCGGCCATGCGCACGTGCAGGGCGCCGCGGTCGGCCTCCGAGTACACCGCCACAGTGGGAATGCCCATCTCGCGGCAGGTACGGATCACGCGAATCGCGATTTCACCTCTATTGGCAATCAGGATCTTGGTCACGGGCATGGGTGGACCTCGGATTCAGGCATGATGGATGGCGATGATTGCCTTCAGACTAGCAAACCCGCTCCTCGCCATCACCCTCGGCGTCCTGATATTCGGATGCGGCCGGAAGGGCGACCCCATCCCGAGGCCCCGCGCCGCGGCCCAGGCCATGGAGGCGCGCCTGGAGGGACTCCGCCAGGTCAGGCTGGTGCTCCCCTCGGCCGATGTGAAGGGCGGTCCTCTCGTGGGCGTGGAGGTCGTGCGGGTGCTCTACCTGCCCCTCGGCCTCGCCAAGCCCACGCCTGAAGAGGTCTTCAGCCGCGGAGAGGTGGTGCTTGAGCGGCGGCGGCCGGACCTGCCCGGCCCCGGCTCGGCCCTCCTCATGGACCTGAAGTCGCTGCAGCGGCCCCAGGGCTGGATCGTGGTCGTGGCTGTCCGCGTGGGCAATGTGCCCGGCCGCCCCAGTGAGGTGCTGCCCTGGATGGACCCGGCCCTCTGATTCAGCTCCGCTCGGACTGCAGGTGGCCGGCCCACCACTGCACGACGGCCCGGGCCAGCAGGTCTTTCGGCAGGGGACCCAGGGACGGCTGCGGTCCCTGCGCCGTGAGGGGCGTGAGGGTGTTGGCCTGGGCCCCGAAACCGCGCCCGGTCTGAACATCGTTGACCAGGATGGCGTTCAGGCCCTTCTTCTTCAGCTTTTCGCCTGCGTGCTCAAGGTGATTCTCGCTCTCCGCTGCAAAGCCGATGACCCACTGGCCCGGCCTCCGGTCGGCACCAAGGGCGGCCAGAATGTCTGGAGTTCGCACCAACGCCAGGGTCTCGATGCCATCGGTCTTCTTCACCTTCTGGGTGGCGGCGGATTCGGGGCGCTGGTCGGCGACGGCAGCGACGGCTACGAGCCCATCCGAGTCCATCCAGCGGGCCTCGCAGGCTTCCAGCATCTGCTGGGCACTGCGGACACGGACGGTTTCCACCCCCCAGGGTTCCGGCAGATCCCCGCCGAGCACCAGGTGCACCTTGGCCCCCACATCCCGAAACGCCCTCGCCAGCTCGATGCCCATGCTTCCCGTGCTCCGGTTGGTCAGGGTGCGGACCGGGTCCAGGTCCTCCCGGGTGGGTCCGGCGGTGATGAGTACCTTGCGACCCAATAGGCTGCCCAGCTTGGGGGTGCCGTGAACCTGGATGGCCTCGGCGATGGCGGCGACTTCCGCCAGCTTCCCCGAACCCTCCTCGCCACAGGCCAGGACGCCCTCGCCGGGCTCCACCACAGCGTGGCCGAACCCCCGGAGCCGCTGTAGGTTGGCCTGCACGGCGGGATGTTCCCACATGCCGGTGTTCATGGCCGGCGCCCACAGCACTGGGGCCCTGGTGGCCAGCAGGACCGTGCTGAGCAGGTCGCTGGCCAGGCCGTTGGCGGCCTTGCCCAGGATGTTCGCGGTGGCTGGCACCACGGCCACCAGGTCCGCCCAGCGGGCCAGCTCGATGTGCTCGATGCTGGGATTGGCCCGCCATTCGCCCTGATCAGGGTTGGCGCCATAGCAGGGCTCGCCCGTCAGGCTCGTGAGCGTCAGGGGCGTGATGAACCGGGCGCCGGCTTCGGTCAGGATGCAGCGCACCCGGTGGCCCTGGTTGGCCAGCAACCGGGCCAGCTCAGCGGACTTGTAGGCGGCCACGCCGCCAGTGATGCCGAGGATGATCTGCATGAGGTCGACTCCGGGAGCCCATCCTACCCTATGATTCAGGGCCCACCGTTGCCGGAACAGCGCTCCGATGTTATGCTTCCAGGTTCGGAGTGGCCCATGACCCAGCGCACCATTGTTCGTGTACCGGATGAGATCGCCAACAAGTATCGTTTCGTCGTCATCGCCGGCAAGCGCTGCGAGCAGCTCCAGCGCGGCGCCTTTCCCAAGGTCGAGGTCGTCGTGCCCGTGAACAAGCACGGCCAGGCTCAGGATGCGCCGAAGCTCGCCTCCTTCTGGGGCCAGGTGGCTGTGGCCGAAGTCGAAGAGAACCGCATCGCCTTTGAGGAGGCCGAGATCCTTACCATCGAGGACACCACCGTGGTTCCGATCTCCGGCGAATAGGTCGGACCTTTCCAGGATGAGCCCCCGGCAACCGGGGGCTTTTCCTTGTCTGGGGGGTAATTCCACGTGCAGTGAAATTATCCCTTGCCGGCGGGCCCTCCAGAACCGATGATTCAACACTTGTTGAATTGGACTCCATGCCCCTCCGACCTTCCCCACGCTCCCGTGGACCCAAGCCCACCCGGATCGATCCCGACCAGATCCTGGACGCGGCCCAGGCCGTCTTTGCCCAGGACGGACTGCGGGCGGCCAGCCTCAGGGCCATCGCCCGCCATGCGGGCTGCGATCCGGCCCTGATCTACTACCACTTCGACAGCAAGGAGGCGCTCTTCGGCGCACTGCTCGGGCGCCGCTTCCCCGGCGTGCTCCGCGAAGTGGAGGAACTCTCGAACACCAGGGATATGCGGCCGACCTCTGAGCGGCTCTGGGCCGTACTCCTGATTTACCACCGCCACCTGAAGGACGATCCCGGCATCCGGTCGATGATCCGTGGCGAGATTGTCCGGGGCGCCGAAGGCCTCACCCACCTCATCGAAGAGCAGATCCGGCCCATCACGACCTGCGTTCGGCGGATCGTCGAGCAGGGCATGACCCGCGGTGACCTTCGACCCGACCTACAGCCCCTGCTAGTGACCTTCTTCCTCGTGAAGATGCAGCTCGAAATCCTCGATGTCCTGCCCGTGGTGCTGCCCCGCCTCATGGACCTGCCACCCGATGAGGCCGTTCGGACCGGCATGACGGCCTGGTTCGAGCTGTTATGGCGCGGCATCGCCCTCGATCCATCCGCCCCCTTGCCTCCCCTGCCCGATCCGGTCGGCTGAAAGGCTCCTGTGCGCAAACTCCTGCTTCTCCCGCCCCTCCTCCTGCCCCTCCTCCTCGGCTGTCGGCGCGACGACCGGCCCCTGCTCAACGGCCGGGTGGAGGCCTACCTCACCGACCTGGGACCCCGGTCGGGCGGCCGTCTGGTGGAACTGACCGTCCGGGAGGGACAGCGCGTGAAGGCCGGGGACCTGCTGGCCCGGGTCGCGGCCGAGGAATTGGAGGCCGCCGTGCAGCGCGACCAAGCCGGCTTTGACAGCGCGGATGCCAAGCGCCTGGAGCTGGACCGGGGCAGCCGAGCTGAGGCCATCGCCCAGGGCGAAGCCCGGGTGCAGGATGCCGCGGCGGCCCTGAAACTGGCCGAAGACAGCCTGGCCCGCGTGCGGCGTCTCTTCGGCGAGAAGGTGCTGTCCCAGGCAGACCTCGACAACGCCCTGGCCAGCCGGGACCGCGCCGCCGCCAACCTGAACCTCCAGTCGAAGGCGCTGTTGGAACTCCGGGCCGGGGCCCGCATCGAGCAGCGCCAGGCTGGCGGCGCCGAGGCGCGCAAGGCCCGGGCCATCCTCCAGCAGAGCCGCCTCCAGGCGGGCTTCACGGAGGTGCGCGCCCCCTTCGATGGCGTGGTGACCCACCGCCTGAGGGAGCCGGGCAGCGTGATCGCTGCGGGCCAGCCCGTGCTCACCCTGGCCCGCCTCGACCAGCTCTGGGTGCGGGTCTACCTGCCCCAGGCACTGCAGGGGCAGGTGCGCCTGGGCGCCCAGGTGACGGTGATCACCTCCGACAAGAGACTTCTGGAAGCCTCCCTCGACGAGATCGGCTCCGAGTCCGAGTTCACCCCGAAGATGGTGGAGAGCCGTGAAGAGCGCGTGAACCTGGTCTATCCGGCCCGCGTGAACCTGCCCCAAGGCTGGGACAAGGGCCTGGTGCCCGGCGCGGCCGTGGATGTGCGTCTGGGCGGCCCTTCGCGATGATCCTCCTGGAGGCCCGCGCCCTCACCTGCCACTTTGGCCCGAAGGTGGCCGTCCAGGGCCTGGACCTCACCCTGGCGGAAGGCGAGCTGGTCGGCCTCATCGGGCCGGATGGCGCGGGCAAGACGACCACCTTCCGCATGTTCGCCGGGCTGCAGCGGCCCACGGGCGGTGAGCTCCATCGCCACCTGGGCCGGGAGGGCATCAGCTATGTCCCCCAGGCCTTCAGCCTCGCCCCGGACCTCACGGTCGAGGAGAACCTCCGCTTCCAGGGTGGCCTCTACGGTCTGCCGGACCTGGATGAGCGCATGACCACCCTGCTCGAATCCGTGGACCTGGCAGCCTACCGGACCCGGCTGTCGGGGGCGCTGTCTGGCGGCATGAAGCAGAAGCTCGCCCTCTGCGCCGCCCTGCTCACCCAGCCGCGCCTGCTGCTGCTCGACGAGCCCACCACAGGCGTCGATCCTGTCAGCCGGCGGGAGTTCTGGGAGCTCCTCCACGCGGTCCACGACCAGGGCGTGGCCATACTCTTCTCCACGCCCTACATGGACGAGGCCGAGTACGGCCACCGGATGCTGCTGATGAACGAGGGCCGCGTGCTCGAGGAGGGCGACCTCACAGCCTTGCGCAGGAGCCTGCCGGGCCTGGTGTTCCGGCTGGTGAGTTCACGCCGACGCGAGGTGCAGAAGGCCCTCGCCGAGCTTGGGCCCCTGGACCTGTTCGCGGAAGGCGACGTCCTCCGCGTCCGGTTTCCCCAACAGGAGCCCGTGCCGCTCCTGGCCCGCCTGGTGGCCCTGCCGGGCGTGGAGCAGGTCCGACAGGCGGAGGCGAACCTGGAGGACGTCTTCCTGCACGCGCTCTCCACCGGAGGCGGCCATGGCTGAGCCCGTGCTGAAAGTGAAGGGGCTGACCCGGAGGTTCGGCGCGTTCACGGCCGTCTCCGACCTCAGCTTCGAGGTCCAGGCGGGGGAGATCTTCGGCTTCCTGGGACCCAACGGCGCCGGCAAGAGCACCACCATCCGAATGCTCTGCGGCGTGCTCGCCCCCAGTGCAGGCGAGGCCCGCGCCCTGGGCCGGGACCTGTTCACCGAAGCCGACCAGGTGCGGGTCCACATGGGCTACATGAGCCAGAAATCCAGCCTCCTCACCGACCTCACGGTGGCCGAGAACCTCCGGTTCTTCGGTGGCCTGTATGGACTCGAGGGCCGGGCCTTGGCCTCCGAAGTGGAATTCCGGCTACGCGAGATGCAGGTCTGGGAGCACCGAGACCTCCTGGTGGCTGCCCTCTCCACCGGCGAGAGGCAACGGGTGGCCCTGGCCTCGGCCACCCTGCACCGCCCCCGGATCCTCTTCCTGGACGAGCCCACGAGCGGCGTGGACCCGCTGCGAAGGCGGCTGTTCTGGGAGGCCATGGACGAGCTCGTGGCCGAGGGCATGAGCATCCTCGTCACCACCCACAACCTCGGCGAAGCCGACCAGTGCGACCGTCTGGCCTTCATCCTCGGGGGGAAGCTCATGGCCTACGGGCGCCCCCGGAGTCTTAAGGAGGCCTTGGGCCGCCAGATGATCGAGCTCCGGACCGAGCAGTTCCGGGCCCTCCAGACGGCGGCCCGGGCCCATCCCGAGGTGCTGGCCGCCGAGCTGCTGGGCCGCAGCGTCCGCCTCTCCCTGCCGGCCGGTCTGGAACCTGCAGGCCTGCTAAATCGGCTGCGGCTCGAAGGGTTCGCCTTCGAAGCTCTCCCGCCCGAACCACCCTCGCTGGAAGACCTGTTTGTGGATCTGGTCCAGCGCGCCCGAGTCGCCTGAGGTAAGCCATGTGGAACCGCATCAAGGCCCTGGTCTGGAAGGAATTCCTGCAGCTCCGGCGGGACCGCCTGACCCTGGCATTCACCCTGGGCATGCCCCTCATGCAGCTGGTCATCTTCGGGCTCGCCATCAACTACGACGTCAAGCACATGCCCGCCGTGGTCCTGGACGAGTCCCAGAGCCAGGAGAGCCGCAGCTTCGTGGACGGCCTGGTGGCCACCCAGTACTTCGACGTGAAGGCCGAGGTACGCTCCGAAACGGACCTCCGAAAGGCCCTCGACCGCGGCAAGGCCCAGGTCGGTGTCTGGTTCCCCCCCGACTACGCCCGCCGCATCCGCTCCGGCCAGACCGGCGAGGTGATGATCATCGTGGACGGTTCCAGCCCCACCACGGCCTCCAGCGCCATGGCCACTGCCACGGGGGTGGGACAGCTCCGGAACACCCAGCTGCTCTTCGACCGCATGGGCTACGGTGGCGCGGCCAAGCCCGTGATGCCCGTCGAGGTGCGCATCCGGCCCTGGTACAACCCGGACCTCCGCAGCCCCACCTTCATCGTGCCGGGCCTGGTGGGCGTCATCCTCTCCATGACCTGCATCATGTTCGCGTCCAATGCCATCGTCCGCGAGAAGGAACGCGGCACCCTGGACCAGGTGCTGGTGACGCCGGTGACACCCCTGGAGCTGTTCGCCGGGAAGGTGATCCCGGTGGTCGTCATGGCCTACGTCCAGATGACGGTCCTGTTCGGCGTGGCCCACCTCTTCTTCAAGGTCCCGGTGGCAGGTTCCGTCCTGCTGCTCTACGCCATGGCGGGCCTCTTTATCGTCCCCATGCTCGGCATCGGGATCCGCATCTCCACCATCGCCCAGAGCCAGGGCCAGAGCGCCCAGATGAGCATGCTGACGATCCTGCCCTTCGTCTTCCTCAGCGGCTACATCTTCCCCCGCGAAGGCATGCCCCTGCCCTTCTTCCTCATCGGGGAGCTGATGCCGCTCACCCACTTCATCATCATCATCCGGGCCCTGGTGCTGCGTGGTGTGGGCCTCGAGGCCTTCTGGCCGGAGGTGCTGAAGCTGCTGGCCCTCACCGCCCTCATCTGGACCGTCGCCATCCGCAGCATGAAGCGGGCTGAAGTCTAAGGAAACTCGTAGCTCGTCAGGCTGAGGCTGCCCAGCTGCCAGCCGGCAAACAGAACGTCTGGCGGGGTCCCAGCGGCGCCCATGGCCACGAAGAGCGGGTCCAGGTGCTCAGAGGTGGGCACGGATTCCGCGGCGCCCGGGGCCTGCCGCCAACCGGCCAGGGCTGCCTCGTCCCCGGCGGCCAGCCGCTCGTGGAC